>NZ_JALNPO010000040.1:0-388 GCF_024520895.1 Pantoea sp. Fr-CA_6
AAAGTTGTATCCACTTACAGAACGCTGGACAGCACTCCAGGGGATCCGGATACAACTCAGATATGGAATAACCGGGTCAGGATGCATGCTCAGTTTAATAAAGCCCGGCATCCACCGGCGCTGATGCTGTTCTGCTGGGATTCGGTTATCGATAAAAAGACCTACGAGACGCGCATCACCTTCTCACCGGCCCTTCGGGGAAAAATGTCGGTGCCAACCGGCAGGGACAGAAGAGGTAATATGGCCTGGTATGACACATTACTGTTAGGGCTGGCACCAGAGGGTAAAGTCCGTATCTGGCTTCAGAACAGCGCAGGAGGTGATAACCTGCCAGTCAAACCGGTAAAAATCACCACGCTGTCCGGGGATAAACTGGATGCCTGCAAAG
>NZ_JALNPO010000041.1:0-370 GCF_024520895.1 Pantoea sp. Fr-CA_6
GTGCATCCAGGAGGATTCGAACCTCCGACCGCTCGGTTCGTAGCCGAGTACTCTATCCAGCTGAGCTATGGATGCATTGGGGTCTATCTTTTGGGGTCTATCTTTTGAGGTACAACTTTTTATGGACTTACAGAAACCAACCTGAGGATGTTACAAAGAATGGTGCATCCAGGAGGATTACTCAGCTTGCGCTTCGCCCTATGGGCCGTTGCTGATGCAACGTTATCCTCCTTAGTGCGGCCTGAACGATAATCACGTCATGACACACTGAGGCACTGTCCATATTCGGGAAGAATATGGTGCATCCAGGAGGATTCGAACCTCCGACCGCTCGGTTCGTAGCCGAGTACTCTATCCAGCTGAGCTATGG
>NZ_JALNPO010000042.1:0-369 GCF_024520895.1 Pantoea sp. Fr-CA_6
AATATGGTGCATCCAGGAGGATTCGAACCTCCGACCGCTCGGTTCGTAGCCGAGTACTCTATCCAGCTGAGCTATGGATGCATAAATCAAATTCTTGTACAACGCAGGGTGCTAACTACTCACCATGAAAGGAATTGCTAATTCGCTTTGTTTCGATGGTGCATCCAGGAGGATTACTCAGCTTGCGCTTCGCCCTGCGGGCCGTTGCTGATGCAACGTTATCCTCCTTAGTGCGGCCTGTACGCTAATGCGTCATGTCACACCGAGGCACTTCTCCATATTCGAAAATATGGTGCATCCAGGAGGATTCGAACCTCCGACCGCTCGGTTCGTAGCCGAGTACTCTATCCAGCTGAGCTATGGATGCAT
>NZ_JALNPO010000043.1:0-352 GCF_024520895.1 Pantoea sp. Fr-CA_6
ACCTGCGGTTGGATCACCTCCTTACCTGAAGATACCTTCCCGCGCAGTGTCCACACAGATTGTCTGATAAAAAGTAATGAGCAGGACGGCTGCGAAGTCGTGACACTTTTGTGTCCCCTTCGTCTAGCGGTTAGGACTCCGCCCTTTCACGGCGGCAACAGGGGTTCGAATCCCCTAGGGGACGCCACCTGCTTGGTGACAGGTGAAAGGTGTCTCCATACAGTATCTCAAAACCGATTTGGTTGCGTAAGCAGCCGGGCCGCGTTTGAGATATTTGCTCTTTAACAATCCGGAACAAGCTGAAAATTGAAACGACGCAGCGCGTCATTCCTCCGTAATTAAGGAATGACTT
>NZ_JALNPO010000044.1:0-340 GCF_024520895.1 Pantoea sp. Fr-CA_6
GTAGGGGAACCTGCGGTTGGATCACCTCCTTACCTGAAGATACCTTCCCGCGCAGTGTCCACACAGATTGTCTGATAGAAAATAACGAGCAAAGTGTCTTTCGAAGACAGACTTAATTGTCCCCTTCGTCTAGAGGCCCAGGACACCGCCCTTTCACGGCGGTAACAGGGGTTCGAATCCCCTAGGGGACGCCAAAGCTTGGTGACAGGTGAAAGATGTTACCCACATATCTTAAAGATGACTTACGAGTCATGTTTAAGATATTGCTCTTTAACAATCCGGAACAAGCTGAAAATTGAAACGACGCAGCGCGTCATTCCTCCGTAATTAAGGAATGACT
>NZ_JALNPO010000045.1:0-323 GCF_024520895.1 Pantoea sp. Fr-CA_6
GGCGTGGACGCCAAAGACGTCGTGGTGGAAGCCACCGACGAGGCGGGCAACAGCAACAGCGTTGTGATCGACGGCCCCGGCGACAGCACGCCGCCGGATAACCAGACCTCAGGCCTGGTCATCGACAGCATCATCCTGACCGACGACGTCGGTGCGATCACCGGCGAGATTGCCAGCGGCTCGGTCACCGACGACGCACGACCAACCTTCTCCGGCGACGCAACCGCCGACATCGATCACGTCAATATCTATGACAACGGCGAGCTCGTCGGCAGCGCAGCGGTGGACGCGGACGGCAAGTGGAGCTGGACGCCGGAGCAGGA
>NZ_JALNPO010000046.1:0-318 GCF_024520895.1 Pantoea sp. Fr-CA_6
TGGCTGAGGTTGACGCTTGCGGAGCCGGTCATCGAGCCGAAGGTGAAGCTGCCGCCCGCGCTGGCGTTCTGCTGCTTGCTGTCGTAGCGGTCGCTGTCCTGCTCTGAGGTCAGCGTCAGGTTGCGGCCGGTATCGACCTTCACGCTGTCCCCGCGAACCTGTGCGCCGGTCAGCGTGGTGTCGCGCCCGGCGTTCAGGCTCAGCCCGTTGCCCGCCGTGAGTGTAGTCTCGGTATGGGTCAGCCCGTTGCCGTTCTCGCGGCCTTTGCCCGCGTTGACGCTGGCTGAAACGCTGATGCCGTAGCCGCCCGACCCGGCG
>NZ_JALNPO010000047.1:0-300 GCF_024520895.1 Pantoea sp. Fr-CA_6
CCTCGGTCAGATCGTGAAAAGCGGGATCGAGATCGGCTACCCGGTCCTGTTTCCTCAGACCAAGCGGGTCAAGATTGGCGTGCTGATGACCGCGGAAACGAATCGCGTTAATCAGCTGCAGCACTTTTACTTGCTTGGAGTTGGTTTCAGGATCGGAGACAGATGAGGTGTAACGAGATGGGTCTTTCGCCAGGCGAGGGAAGTTCTCACGTGTGGTTGAGTGAAACTGCTCAGGTTTCATTCCTGTGCCCGGTAACTGCTGGAACATCGAGCGCCACACTGCATCGACAGAGTGAGGAT
>NZ_JALNPO010000048.1:0-295 GCF_024520895.1 Pantoea sp. Fr-CA_6
TAAGAAAACTTTCCGTTAGCTCCGTCAGCTCAACATTAAAATCAGCTTACCTGAATTAACTAAAACCCTCAGAGATCCTGTCACCGCTGAGTATGTGTGAAAATCCTCTTTTTATACCATCAGGGAAATGAAACCTGGAGTTGGCGTACAGTGGAGCCCCGGATTTTTGATAGCCATCATGTGAGAAATAATGTAATTAAATACACCGCTGAAATGGAGTAACTAGTAACAACAAACTCCACAAGTGAAATGCTTTTATAATTTAACCGCACAAACGAGAACAGCCGCGAATAAC
>NZ_JALNPO010000004.1:0-458468 GCF_024520895.1 Pantoea sp. Fr-CA_6
CCCCGAACGGTTCGTCGGCACGACGTCAAAGCCGAAGGTACCGCGTGAGCGGCGCGAGGACGGCCCGGCAGCAGCAGCGGTGCACTGGCCCGCACTGCGGCTCGCTCGCACTGACAAAAAAGCTGCCACGTTTGACCGTGACAGCCTTTACAAATCTAATCTTAACTGACCAGCATTAAGCCAGCTGGCTCCCTTTTCTATCCCTGCTGTTCGGCTTTCAGCCAGGCAATCTCATCTTTCCAGATATCAGGATTAATGGTTTCCAGAATCAACGGGATGCCATCAAACCGCGGATCTTTCATCAGCCAGCTAAACGCTGTTTTGCCGATATTGCCTTCACCCAGGCTGTGATGGCGGTCAACGCGACTGTCGAAGGCGCTTTTGGCATCGTTAAGGTGCATGCCGCGCAGATAGTTAAAGCCGACAATGCGCTCAAACTCGGCGAAGGTCGCTTCGCAATCCGCTTCGGTACGCAGATCATAGCCACCGGCAAACGCATGGCAGGTATCAATACAGACGCCGACACGCGATTTATCTTCAACATGCTCAATAATGGTGGCGAGATGCTCGAAGCGGAAACCCAGATTACTGCCCTGACCGGCGGTATTCTCAATGACGGCGGTGACGTTCTGGCTCTGGTCGAGAGCGATGTTGATCGACTCCGCAATCCGCTTCAGACAGGCCTCCTCATCAATCTGATGCAGATGGCTGCCCGGATGGAAGTTCAGCAAAGTCAGGCCGAGCTGGTCGGCACGTCGCAGCTCATCAATAAAAGCGGCGCGGGATTTCTCCAGCGCCTCTTCAACCGGATGACCCAGGTTAATCAGGAAACTGTCGTGCGGCAGGATTTGCTGCGGACCGAATTTGTACGTCTCGCAGGCGGCACGAAAAGCATCAATCACCTCAGTCGAGAGCGGGGCGGCCTTCCACTGACGTTGATTTTTAGTAAAGAGCGCGAAGGCGGTGGCTTCTATTTCATGGGCGCGGATCACTGCCTGATCCACGCCACCTGCCGCACTCACATGTGCGCCAATATATTTCATGCCTTTCTCCTGGGGCTGTGCACGGATGAGACGGCATGATACCCGATGCCGCTAGCCCATGAAATGTTGCACCAGCAGATTGATTGCACCGCCGCCCGCGATTAACCAGACAAACACCAGCGCACCCAGCAGCAGCGGTTTAACGCCTGCCTCACGCAATGCCCCGAAACGGGTGGTCAATCCCAGCGCCGCCATCGCCATCGCCAGCAGCAGACCCGCCAGCTGATTCAGCGTCGCCACCACCATGGCAGGCAGCAGCTGCAGCGAGTTAAACAGTGCAACACCGATAAACAGCAGGGCGAACCAGGGAAACGTCACAGCCTGGCGTGCGTTGCTTCCTTGACGTTTACCGCGTATCACGGCGCTCAGGCAGAGCAGAAAGGGAGCCAGCATCATTACCCGCAGCATTTTGGCAATGACCGCGCTGTTCTCAGCTTCCGGGCTGATGCTGTGTCCGGCGGCCACCACCTGCGCCACTTCATGGATGGTTGAGCCGGTAAAAACACCAAACTGCGATGCACTGAGATCCGGGAACAGCTCATGCGCCAGCGGCCACAGCAGCGGATAGATAAAGATCGCCAGCGTGCCGAACAGCACCACGGTCGCGATAGCCACCGCAACTTTCGACGGCGCGGCTTTCACTACCGGCTCGGTCGCCAGTACAGCCGCAGCACCGCAGATACTGCTGCCCGCACCAATCAACCAGACGGTATCGCGATCCAGCTTCAGCAGCCGCATGCCCAGCAGGCAGGTTATCAGGAAGGTACTGGTCAGGGTCAGCGCATCAATCAGGATGCCGCTGAAACCGACGTCAGCAATTTGTTGTAAAGTAATGCGAAAGCCAAACAGGACGATCCCCAGCCGCAGCAGTTTCTGCTTAGCCAGCAGCACGCCGTTGTCGCAGCGTGACGCCAGCGGCGAATAGATGCTGTTACCGACCAGGATGCCCAGCATAATCGCCAGAGTCAGTGAACCCAGCCCCAGCGCGGCAATCATCGGTTGCTGCGCCAGCCAGCTGGCTGCCCCGGCAATCACGGCGGTCAGCAGCAGACCCGGGATCCAGAGCGGAACGGGATGATGCGGTTTAGCGATGCTCAGTTCAGTCATGGTGGTCACTCCTCCTGGTTGAGACCCGATCATGACGGCGACTGGCTTAAAAGTGAAATTGATAATATATTTATAATTAACCAGAATAAACGATAAGGCAGCAATCATGATAGTTTCGCGTCTGCGCCGCTGGGCGACGCTGATCAAAAGAGATGTGTTTGTGCTGGGGTTTGCTTTCCGCGATCCCCGCACACCCTGGTGGAACAAGCTGGGGATGCTGGGGCTGGTCGCCTATGGCATCAGCCCGATCGATCTCATTCCTGATGTGATCCCCTTTGTCGGTCTGCTGGATGACGCGGTGATTATCCCGACGGGCGTCATGGTGCTGCTGCGTTTACTGCCGCGAGAGGTGCGCATCAGCAGCAGCGAGCGGGCGCAGTCTCAACGTTCGCGTGGCAAAAAGATTGCAGGCTGGCTGGTGGCGATAGGGCTGATCTGGCTGGCATTAATCATTTACCTGGTCAGGCAGTCACTGAGTTAAGAGGCAACGATGCACATTACGCTGCGGCAAATTGAAGTTTTCACCGAAGTGCTTAAGAGCGGCTCCACCACTCAGGCTTCGCAACTGCTGGCGCTGTCGCAGTCGGCGGTGAGTGCAGCGCTGGCCGATCTGGAGAGCCAGCTCGGCGTGCAACTGTTTGACCGCGTCGGCAAACGGCTGGTGCTGAATGAGCATGGACGGCTGCTCTATCCCCGTGCAGTAGGGCTGCTGGAGCAGGCGGGCGAAATCGAGCAGCTGTTTAAAGAGGATAACGGCGCGATCCGCATCTTTGCCAGCAGCACCATCGGTAACTATCTGCTGCCAGGTATGATGGCCGCTTATCGTCGCGATTTTCCCCGCCTGCCGCTGGAGCTGAGTGTCGGCAACAGCCAGGATGTGATTCAGGCGGTTTCCGATTTCCGCGTCGATGTCGGATTAATTGAAGGGCCGTGCCATATGACCGAGCTGGTCAGTGAACCCTGGCTCGAAGATGAACTGGTGGTGTTTGCCGCGCCAGATGCGGCAATTCTGCAACAGCCGGTGACGCTGCAAACCCTGGCTGACGCCCCGTGGATCCTGCGCGAACGCGGCTCCGGCACCCGTGAAATTGTCGATTATCTGCTGCTGTCGCATCTGCCGAGTTTTCAGCTGGGCATGGAACTGGGCAATTCCGAGGCGATTAAACATGCGGTGCGGCACGGCATGGGCATCAGCTGTCTTTCGCGCCGGGTGATTGCCGATCTGCTGGAGGCGGGCACGCTGGTTGAACTGACGATTCCGCTGCCGCGTCTTATCCGCACGCTCTATCGCATCCATCACCGGCAGAAGCATATTTCCAAAGCACTGACGCGGTTTTTTTCCTATTGTCGCGAGTAATTACTAATAATTCCGGCGCGATCATGAAGTTAACTAATAACAGGTTGGCATTCGCTATACAGAGGCGATCTGGCTGCTACAATCGCGCCTCATTTTTACCCAGCGTAGCGTTAACACATGCATAATGACTCAAATACAACACAACAACCTGCATTACGACGTGCGTTAAAAGCCCGTCACCTGACGATGATCGCCATCGGCGGCTCCATTGGTACCGGCCTGTTTGTCGCCTCCGGTGCCACCATCGCTCAGGCTGGCCCGGGCGGAGCACTGCTCTCCTATATCCTCATCGGCCTGATGGTCTACTTCCTGATGACCAGCCTCGGCGAACTGGCTGCGTTCATGCCGGTATCGGGTTCCTTCGCCACCTACGGCGCGAAATATGTCGAAGAGGGCTTTGGTTTCGCACTCGGCTGGAACTACTGGTACAACTGGGCGGTGACCATCGCGGTTGACCTGGTAGCGTCCCAGCTGGTGATGAACTACTGGTTCCCCGACACGCCTGGCTGGATCTGGAGCGCGCTGTTCCTGGGGCTGATGTTCCTGCTCAACTACATTTCGGTCAAAGGCTTTGGCGAGGCGGAATACTGGTTCTCGCTGATTAAAGTGGCCACCGTGATTATCTTTATCATCGTTGGGGTGCTGATGATCACCGGCATTATGCGCGGTGCTGAACATGCGGGCTGGCAGAACTGGCAGGTGGGCGACGCGCCGTTTGCGGGCGGCTTTGCGGCGATGATTGGGGTGGCGATGATTGTGGGATTCTCCTTCCAGGGCACCGAACTGATCGGTATCGCGGCGGGCGAATCTGAAGATCCGGCGAAAAATATTCCGCGCGCTGTGCGGCAGATTTTCTGGCGTATCCTGCTGTTCTATGTGTTCGCTATCCTGATTATCAGCCTGATCCTGCCATACACCGATCCGCAGTTGCTGCACAATGATATCGACGATATCAGCGTCAGCCCGTTCACCCTGGTGTTCCAGAACGCCGGTCTGCTCTCTGCCGCCGCCGTCATGAATGCGGTGATCCTGACGGCTGTGCTGTCAGCGGGTAACTCCGGGATGTATGCGTCAACGCGTATGCTTTACAACCTTGCCAGCGAAGGTAAAGCGCCACGGATTTTCGCGAAGCTCTCAAAGGGCGGCGTGCCGCGTAATGCCCTGTGGGCCACCACCGTGGTGGCCGGACTGTGCTTCCTGACCTCAAAATTTGGTAATCAGGAAGTCTATCTGTGGCTGCTGAATACCTCAGGCATGACCGGGTTTATTGCCTGGCTGGGTATTGCCATCAGTCACTATCGCTTCCGTCGGGGCTATGTGGCCC
Source organism: Pantoea sp. Fr-CA_6 (assembly GCF_024520895.1). Classification (NCBI taxonomy): domain Bacteria; kingdom Pseudomonadati; phylum Pseudomonadota; class Gammaproteobacteria; order Enterobacterales; family Erwiniaceae; genus Pantoea; species Pantoea sp. Fr-CA_6. The sequence continues at coordinate 4,832 of NZ_JALNPO010000004.1, forward strand.
AGGGACGTGACCTGAACGATCTGCCTTACCGTTCCGGCTTCTTCCCGCTGGGTCCGATTTTCGCCTTTGTGCTCTGCCTGATCATCACGCTGGGTCAGAACTACCAGGCATTCCTTAACGACAGCATCGACTGGTATGGCGTGGCGGCAACCTATATCGGCATTCCGCTGTTCCTGATTATCTGGTTCGGCTACAAGCTGACGCGCGGCAGCCGTTTCGTTAAGTACAGCGAAATGGAGTTTCCGGTTCACAAAGATTAACTCTGCGTCATCGCCCGCACAAAACCCGCCAGGGATGGCGGGTTCTGCGTCTTTGCGAAAGGCGCAGGCTCCCTGAGCCATTCTCCTGCCTGCAACACCGTTTTTTACTGTTTTTTCACGTCTCGCTTATGTTCTCGAATTGATAATTATTATCACCTGCACTATTGTGGCTGCGTTTTCTGACGTGATAGCCACACAGGGTTCAAACATGACTACCGAAACTTCGCTGCTGGCGGGGGAAGAGACGCTTCACCACACCATGCAAAACTATCATCAGGTGCTGCGCCGCCGCTTAATCTGGATTGGCGTGCTGTTGCTGGCGATACTCGCCTCGCTGATCCTCGACTTCACGCTGGGTCCGGCGGGACTCTCACTTGAAACGCTGTGGAATACGCTGCTCAGCCCCGAGAGCGTGGATGCCGGCACGCGCGTCATTGTCTGGGACATTCGTCTGCCCTATGCGCTGATGGCGCTGGTGGTGGGGCTGTCGCTGGGTCTGGCGGGCGCTGAAATGCAGACCATCCTGAATAACCCGCTGGCCAGTCCGTTTACCCTCGGTGTCTCATCGGCGGCGGCGTTTGGCGCCGCGCTGGCCATCATCCTCGGCGTGGGTATTCCCGGCATTCCCGATCAGTGGTTAATTTCTGCCAACGCCTTTGTCTTTGCTCTGTTTGCCGCGCTGATGCTGGATGCCGTGACCCGCTGGACTCAGGTCTCTTCGGCGGGCGTGGTGCTGTTCGGTATCGCGCTGGTCTTCACCTTTAACGCCCTGGTATCCATGATGCAGTTCATCGCCAGCGAAGATACCCTGCAGGGCCTGGTGTTCTGGACCATGGGCAGCCTGGCGCGCGCCTCCTGGGAGAAGCTGGGCGTGCTGAGCGTGGCGCTGGCCATTCTGGTGCCGTTTTCCATGATGAGCAGCTGGAAGTTGACGGCGCTGCGTCTGGGCGAAGACCGCGCGGTAAGCTTTGGCATTGATGTGCGTCGTCTGCGTCTGACTACCTTACTGCGCATCAGCATCCTCTCTGCCCTGGCGGTCGCGTTTGTCGGCCCGATCGGTTTCATTGGGCTGGTCGCTCCCCATATCGCCCGCATGATGTTTGGTGAAGATCACCGTTTCTATTTGCCCGCCAGTGCGCTGGTCGGCGCGCTGGTGCTGTCGCTGGCGTCGGTCGCCTCGAAAAACCTGCTCCCCGGTGTAATCATCCCGGTTGGCATTGTCACCTCACTGATTGGCGTGCCGTTCTTCCTGAGTATTATTCTGCGTCATCGGGGGACGGTATGATGAAACAGGGTCTGACGTTACGCGGCTTCAGTGCCGGGTACCCAAAAAATAAAGTCATTGATAATCTTAATATCGCGCCGCTGCCGCGCGGCGAGATCACCGTGCTGCTGGGGCCGAATGGCTGTGGTAAATCGACGCTGCTGCGTGCACTGGCCGGGCTGAACAAAGGCCAGGGCGAGATGTGGCTCAACGGTGAGGATCTCATGACCCAGCCGTTTGCCCGGCGGGCGAAGAACGTGGTTTATCTGCCGCAGTCGCTGCCTGCGGGCGTGCATCTGCATGTGCTGGAGTCGATCATCGTGGCGCAGCGTGCCTCCGGTGGTCTGCACAGCGCCAGCAGCGAAGCGGAAATCATGCATCTGCTGGAGCAGCTGGGCATTGCCCATCTGGCGATGCGATATCTCGATCAGCTCTCCGGCGGACAGAAACAGCTGGTCGGGCTGGCGCAGTCACTGATCCGTCGCCCTAAGCTGCTGCTGCTGGATGAACCGCTGAGCGCGCTGGATCTCAACTACCAGTTTCACGTGATGGATCTGGTGCGGCGCGAAACCGCTCAGCGTAACATCGTGACGGTGGTAGTGGTGCATGACATCAATATTGCACTGCGTCATGCGCAACATGCGCTGATGCTGAAGCAGGGCGCGCTGGTGGCGGAAGGGCAGCCGGATAAGGTGATCACGCCTGCCACTCTGGCAAAGGTGTATGGCGTCGATGGTCGTATCGAACACTGCTCGCGTGGTATCCCGCAGGTGATGATCGACGGGCTGACCGGCCCGGCACTGGTCTGATATTGAGGAGGCGTCCGGTAGGGCGCTGAGCATCACTGTTCTGAGAAAGAAATTTTTACAGGGCAGGCTGGCAGGACGCTGGCTCTGTGACAGAGCGTTAGCCAGCAGAGCAGGCATAAAAGTTCAGGGCCGCGATTGCGGCCCTGATTGTTTACGCCAGCAGATGCTGCGCATGGAAGCGCAGATGATCTTCCACAAAGCTGGCTATAAAGAAGTAGCTATGGTCATAACCTGGCTGAATGCGCAACGTCAGCGGGAAACCCACCTCATTCGCGACCTCTTGTAACCGCTCCGGTTGCAGCTGATCGGCCAGGAACTGATCGCTGTCGCCCTGATCGATCAGCATTGGCAGCCGATGCGACACCTCCGCCATCAGCTGGCAGCTGTCATATTCCCGCCACGTTGCACGATCGTCGCCCAGATAGGCCTGAAACGCTTTCTGGCCCCAGGGTACCTGCATCGGATTCACAATCGGTGCAAAAGCGGAAGCCGAGGCAAAGCGGTTACCCAGACGCAGCGCCAGCATCAGCGCGCCGTGTCCGCCCATCGAGTGACCCATAATCGACTGACGTTCACTGACCTTGAAGTTATCCGCAATCAGGGCGGGTAACTCGTTGCTCAGATAATCGAACATGCGGAAATGGCTGGCCCAGGGCTGTTGGGTGGCATTGAGATAAAATCCCGCGCCCTGACCCAGATCGTATCCTTCATCATTCGCAACCCCTTCGCCGCGCGGGCTGGTGTCCGGCATAATCAGCACCAGACCCAGTTCCGCTGCAACCCGCTGTGCGCCGGCTTTGCTGGTGAAGTTTTCATCGTTACAGGTCAGCCCGGCCAGAAACCAGACCACCGGCGGCGGCGCATCACCGTGCGGCCCAGGCAGATAGATGCTGAAGGTCATCGGGCAATTCAGCAGCAAAGACTGATGACGCCAGCGCTGCTGCCAGCCGCCAAAAATACGGTGTTCTTCCAGTAGCTCCAGAGTGGATGCCATAACGCCTCCTGATTACTTGTTAAAGTGCACGACCGAGCGAATCGATTTTCCTTCGTGCATCAAATCAAAGGCGTCGTTGATCTCTTCCAGCGGCATGGTGTGAGTGATGAAGTCGTTCAGCGCAAATTTACCGTCGAGGTAATCCTGCACAATGCCAGGCAACTGCGAGCGGCCTTTGACGCCGCCAAACGCGGAACCGCGCCAGACGCGACCGGTCACCAGCTGGAAGGGACGGGTGGAGATCTCTTCACCGGCACCGGCGACGCCGATAATCACGGACTCGCCCCAGCCTTTGTGGCAGCACTCCAGCGCGGAACGCATCACGTTGACGTTACCAATACATTCAAACGAGAAATCCACGCCGCCGTCGGTCAGCTCGACAATCACATCCTGAATCGGCTTGTCGTAATCTTTCGGGTTGATCAGATCGGTGGCACCCAGTTTGCGTGCCAGATCGAATTTGCTGGTGTTAAGGTCGATGGCAATGATGCGGCCCGCTTTCGCCATCTTCGCGCCGATGACCGCAGAGAGGCCAATGCCGCCGAGACCGAAAATCGCCACGGTGTCGCCTTCTTTCACTTTGGCGGTGTTCATCACCGCGCCCATGCCAGTGGTCACGCCACAGCCCAGCAGACAAACCTCTTCCAGCGGCGCTTCTTTACTGATTTTCGCCAGCGAGATCTCCGGGATTACCGTGTACTCAGAGAAAGTTGAGGTGCCCATATAGTGGAAAATGGGTTTGCCATCTTTAAAGAAACGGGTGGTGCCATCCGGCATCAGGCCTTTGCCCTGAGTGGTACGGATCGCCTGGCAGAGGTTAGTTTTGCCTGAAAGACAATATTTACATTTGCCACACTCCGGCGTGTAGAGTGGAATGACGTGGTCACCCACTTCAACGCTGGTCACGCCTTCGCCCACGGCTTCGACGATGCCGCCGCCTTCATGGCCAAGAATCGCCGGGAAAACGCCTTCCGGGTCGGTGCCGGACAGGGTGTAGGCGTCGGTATGACAGACGCCGGTCGCAACGATACGCACCAGCACTTCACCTTTCTGCGGTGGCATTAAATCAACTTCTTCGATTTTCAGCGGTTCGCCAGCAGCCCAGGCAACAGCGGCACGGGTTTTGATCATATTCATGCAATCCCTCTTCCAGTCAGATTGTGACGCGCAGTGGCGCCGGGTGGTCGTGATGATTCAAAGCCTGGTGGGTCAGGCTCTTAAACATAGCGTGGAACGCTTATTCCGCCGCCTGTAATGGGTAAATCAGCTCATCGTTGAGCGGACGATCGTCAAATTGTTCAATAATCAGGTACTTCAGTGCTTCAACATTCGGCGTAAAGGCGTCGCGTCGCCACATCAGCCAGGTGGCGGTGTCGCGATAAGCGGGAGGTAACGTATGCGCCTGCACCCGTGACCGATCCGCCATCTGCTTCAGCACCGAGGCCGGGATCATCGCTACGCCCGCACCGCCTGCCACGCAGGCCAGCATGGCGTGATAGGACTGAATCTCCATCACACTGTTGGGCGCAGTCTGGCTGTCCCGATACCAGCTCTCCAGCTTCACCCGGTAAGAGCAGCTGTTGCGAAAGGCAAACAGGGTGTCGTCCTGTACGTCGCGCGCGGTGGCGATTGGCGCATGATCGAGGCCGGTGATCAGTATCATCTCTTCGCGAAAGGCGATGCAGCCATTGAGATCGTCATGGGAGACCGGGCCATCCACCAGCGCGGCCGCCAGGGTGCCTTCACGCACCCGATCGATGATTTCGCCCGAGGTGCCGGTAATCAGCGACAGCGCCACTTTGGGGAAGCGCTGGTGATAGGCGGCGAGCAGGCCGGGCAGACGCGTCGCCGCGGTGCTCTCCATTGAGCCCAGCGCAAAGTTGCCCGCCGGTTCACCGGTGCGGGTCATGCTCATCGCTTCTTCACTTAATGCCAGGATACGCTGCGCATAATTCAGAAAATTATGGCCCATTGGTGACAGGCGAATGCGCTGTTTCTCACGAATAAAGAGATCCACACCTAATTCTTCTTCCAGCTGGCGCAACCGCGTGGTGAGATTAGAGGGGACACGATGCAGCTGTTCTGCTGCGCGCGCCAGCGAACCCGTTTCGGCGACGGAACAGAACATACGCAGCTGAACTAAATCCATATCTTCTCTTCCTGTAAGCAAGTTGGTTAAAATTATTCACTTTCCGTGAGTTTAATCATCCTTCATGCTGTTAGCAAGTCAGAAGAGATCTCAGGGCAGAACAACAGGAGTTCAGCAATGGCGTTACGCGTCGCGCTCAGCGCGTTTTTAACCTTATTTGTCGCGATGGGCATTGGCCGGTTTGCTTTCACGCCCCAGGTGCCGCTGATGATTCAGGCACACCAGCTGACACTCACCAGTGCCAGCCTGGTCGCGGCACTTAACTATCTTGGCTATCTGTGTGGCTCATTTGATGCCATGCGCGCACACCGGCGGGTTGAGCTGCGATTGCAGGCGGGCGTATGGGGCGCGGTGATCCTGACCCTGCTCTCAGCATTCGCCAGCGGACCGTGGCTGCACGGCGCAATCCGCTTTCTGATTGGCTGGGCCAGCGGCTGGGCGATGGTGCTGGTGGCGGCCTGGAGCAATGAACAGCTCCATCGCCATGGCCGGGCAGGGCTGTCAGCGGCCGTTTTTGCCGGGCCAGGCTGCGGCATTTTTGTCAGCGGTCTGCTGGGGGTAGCGCTGCACACATTGCAGGTTTCTGCCGGTCTGGCCTGGGCCGCTTACGGTGCGCTGGCGCTGCTGCTGATTGCGCTGATTACCCGTAATCTGCCGCGTCGGGGCGAACTGCATCGCCCGGATCAGGCACCCGAGCCGCTGGTGCTGGACCGCAACCTTAAACGGCTGGTACTGAGTTACAGTCTGGCGGGCTTTGGCTACATTCTGCCCGCCACCTTTTTGTCGCAGATGGCCGCCACGCGGTTTCCTGACGGCATCTTCGCGCAGTTTGTCTGGCCGATTTTTGGCGGCGCGGCGATGATCGGCATCCTGCTGGGGATCCTGACGCGACGATGGGGGCACAGCCACGTCCGCCTGGCACTGGTGCTGTGGGCGCAGGCGCTGGGCGTATTTGCCGCGGCGCTGCTGCCAGGCTTTAGCGGCCTGCTGGCCGGTGCGCTGCTGGTGGGGGGCGGTTTCCTCAGCGTAGTGCAGCTGTCGCTGCTCTGCGCCCGTGAGCTGGCACCCAATCATCTGCGCTACATGGCTGGCCTGCTGACCACCGGCTATGCTATCGGGCAGCTGGTCGGCCCGCTGCTCTCTTTTCTCTCCACAGCCCTGTTACATCGGCTGGAGCCTGCCCTGTGGGTTGCAGGGGTCAGCCTGGTCTGGGCCGGCCTGCTGGTGTGGCGGCGAACCGGGTGAAAAGCTTTCATCACCAATCTGATTGATTGCTGGATTCCCCGCAAAGAAAGTTTCACAATACGCGCCTGATTACAGGGCCCGCTGGCAAAAGCTAGCGGGCGCAACACCAGCCGGAGAAGAGTAAGATGAGCACCCTAAGTCAGGAAGCTGCCCTGGTTCACGAAGCGCTGCTGGCGCGTGGACTGGAAACGCCGTTACGTGCACCGACGCGCGACATAGATGACAACACACGTAAAAGTCTGATTGCCGGGCACATGACCGAGATTATGCAGCTGCTGAATCTGGATCTTGAAGATGACAGCCTGATGGAAACGCCGCATCGCATCGCCAAAATGTATGTGGATGAAGTCTTTTCCGGTCTCGACTACGCCAACTTCCCGAAAATCACCGTCATTGAGAATAAAATGAAGGTTGATGAGATGGTGACCGTGCGTGATATCACGCTGACCAGCACCTGTGAACACCACTTTGTGATCATCGATGGCAAAGCGACCGTCGCCTACATTCCCAAAGAAAAGGTGATTGGCCTGTCGAAAATCAACCGTATCGTGCAGTTCTTCGCCCAGCGCCCGCAGGTGCAGGAGCGTCTGACGCAGCAGGTTCTGGTCGCACTGCAGACGCTGCTGGGCACCAACAATGTGGCTGTTTCTATTGATGCGGTGCATTACTGCGTGAAAGCGCGTGGCGTAAAAGATGCCACCAGCGCCACCACGACGACCTCTCTGGGCGGCCTGTTCAAGTCCAGCCAGAATACCCGCCAGGAATTTTTGCGCGCGGTGCGCCATAGTTGAGTCTACGGCGGGCGCATAACGTTGCCCGCCTCAATGGTGCAGGTGCCGCATGCAACGCTATCACGCGCTGGATTTCATTCGTGGATGTGCCATTCTCGGCATTCTGCTGCTCAATATTGTCGGCTTCGGCCTGCCTTCTGCCGCCTACCTTAATCCGGCATGGCAGGGCAGCGTCAGCCTGTCCGATGTCTGGACATGGGCGATCTCTGACGCCTTTGCCCAGCTCAAATTCCTCACCCTGTTTGCGCTGCTGTTTGGCGCAGGTCTGCAAATGCAGCTGCCACGCGGCAGTCGCTGGTTGACTGCCCGGCTCTCACTGCTGGTGCTGATCGGTTTTCTGCACGGCGTCTTTCTCTGGGAGGGCGATATCCTGCTGGACTACGGCATTATCGGACTGGTGGTCTGGCGGGTAGTGCGCGATGTCCCTTCCACCCGCAGCCTGATGAATACCGGCATTCTGCTCTACCTGGTGGGCTGTGGCGTTCTGCTGGTGTTTGGGTCAATCTCCGATCCTGAACCGACCCGATCCTGGCTGCCAGGTGCTGCCGATCTGCAATATGAACAGTACTGGAAACTGACCGGCGGCTGGGAAGCGATACAGAACCGGCTGGATCATCTCTCTTCAGGACTGATGGCGCTGGCGGCGCAGTATGGCTGGCAGCTGGCGGGCCTGATGATGATCGGTGGCGCACTGCTGCGCAGTGGCTGGCTGATCGGCGAGTTTTCAGCGCAACATTACCGTCAGGCGGCGGCGCTGCTGCTGACGATGGGGTTGTTAATTGCGGTGGCCGGTGTGGCAGCGCAATGGCTGTTACATTGGGAATTCCGCTGGACCGCTTTTTATCTGCAAGCCCCGCGCGATCTCGCCAGCCCGCTGATTAGCCTGGGCTATGCCGCGCTCTGTCTGGCTTACTGGCCGCAGATAGCGCGCTGGCGCATCAGCTATGCCATTCAGTGCGTGGGCCGCATGGCGCTGACCAACTATCTGCTGCAGTCGCTGATCTGCACCACGCTGTTCTATCGCTTCGGCTTCTATATGCACTTCACCCGGCTGGAGCTGGTGCTGATGGTGCCTGCGGTCTGGCTTATCAATATCCTCTTTTCACTCATCTGGTTACATTTCTTCGCACAGGGTCCGCTGGAGTGGCTGTGGCGGCGGCTCACGCTGATCTCAGCCGGTAAATCGCGCATCACTGACAACGCCAGATAATGACCGCCATCACAAAGGTTACAGAATTGTATGTAACCGTTTTCATTGATGTGACGCAATTCACGCTGTACGCCTCCTGCCCCTGACAAAATAGCGCCGGTGTTCAACCCGGCGTGATGCCTTATTTTTCCTTTGTGGAACTGCTGCATGATAACAATTCGTGATGTTGCCCGTCAGGCTGGCGTGTCGGTGGCGACCGTGTCGCGCGTCCTTAATCAGAGCAGCGCCGTCACCTCTGACACCCGCGACGCCGTGTTACAGGCGGTGGAAGCGCTGGGCTATCGCCCCAACGCCAATGCGCAGGCGCTGGCGACGCAGGTCAGTGACACCATTGGCGTGGTGGTGATGGATGTTTCGGATCCCTTCTTCGGTGCACTGGTTAAAGCGGTGGATACCGTGGCGCAGCGCGTGCACAAACATGTGTTAATCAGCAACTCCTGGCATCAGGAAGAGAAAGAGCGTCATGCCATTGAAGTGCTGATTCGTCAGCGTTGCAGCGCCCTGGTGGTACACGCGAAAACGCTGCCTGACGCTGAACTGGCGGATTTTATGCGCCACGTTCCGGGCATGGTGGTGATTAACCGCATCGTGCCCGGATTTGAACACCGCAGTGTCAGTCTGGATAACGTCACGGGTGCGTTGATGGCCTCACGAACCCTGCTACAGCAGGGGCATAGCCGCATTGGCTATCTCTGTTCCAGCCATCCCATCGAAGATGTGGCGCAGCGCCGTGAAGGGTGGATTCAGGCGATGGCAGAGCAGGGCATCCGGCCGCAGGAGAGCTGGATAGCCAGCGCAGAGCCCGATATGCAGGGCGGCGAAGCGGCGATGGTGGAGCTGCTGGGACGCAATCTCAACCTCAGTGCGGTGTTTGCCTATAACGACGGCATGGCGGCTGGTGCACTCACTGCGCTGAAAGACAACGGCATCCAGGTGCCACAGCATTTTTCTGTCATTGGCTTTGATGATATCCCCATTTCCCGTTACACCGATCCACAGTTAACCACTGTGCGCTATCCCATTGTATCTATGGCAAAAATCGCCACTGAGCTGGCACTGCAGGGCGCAGCCGGACTGCTGGATGACACGGCAACGCACATCTTTATGCCAACGCTGGTGCGGCGTCATTCGGTGGCGCAGCGGCAAAATGTGGAGTCCGTCACTAATTCAGGCGATTCAGCCATGTAACCGTTTTCAATCTGTGATTACATTCACAGTTAATTAACATTGCTCTTACTATGATGGCAGCGTCTTACCGGACTGAAACATTATGTAACGCCAGTGTAACGGCATCAGTTGTGGTCTCAGTAGCCGGTTAAAGGGTTTATACCCTCTTCATGGAAGCATTCTGTCACAGGGAAGTCAGGTTTTAGACGGTGTTCAATGGCTTAACAACCTCATTACGTTAACCCACGCGCCGATCTGTTTTACCGATTGCTCTCCCGCCTTTATGGCGCGGTAGCGCTAAAAAGACCCTGCATAATAAAACCGGAGATACCATGAATAAGAAGGTTTTCACGCTTACAGCACTGGTTGCCAGCATGATGTTTGGTGCAACCGCTCACGCAGCTGACACCCGTATCGGCGTGACCATTTACAAATATGATGACAACTTCATGTCAATGGTGCGCAAAGACATCGAGAAAGAAGCGAAAGCGATCGGTGGCGTGCAGTTGCTGATGAATGATTCACAGAACGACCAGTCCAAACAGAACGATCAGATTGACGTGCTGATGGCAAAAGGCGTGAAAGCGCTGGCGATTAACCTGGTTGACCCGGCTGCGGCTGCGGTTGTAGTAGACAAAGCGCGTGCCAACGACGTGCCGGTGGTCTTCTTCAACAAAGAACCTAACGCCAAAGTGCTGGCCGGTTATGACAAAGCTTACTATGTCGGTACCGACTCTAAAGAGTCAGGCATCATTCAGGGGCAGCTGATTGAGAAGCACTGGAAAGCGACACCCGCGTGGGATCTGAACAAAGATGGTCAGATTCAGTTCGTACTGCTGAAAGGCGAGCCGGGCCATCCTGATGCAGAAGCCCGTACCAAATATGTGATCGATACCCTGAACAAAGATGGTCTGAAAACCCAGCAGTTAGCGATGGATACTGCAATGTGGGATACCGCGCAGGCCAAAGATAAGATGGATGCGTGGCTGTCAGGCCCGAATGCCAAAAAAATCGAAGTCGTGATTGCCAACAACGATGCGATGGCGATGGGTGCGGTTGAAGCGCTGAAAGCGCACAACATGACCTCAATCCCGGTCTTCGGCGTCGATGCACTGCCAGAAGCGCTGGCGCTGGTGAAATCCGGTGCGCTGGCCGGTACCGTGCTGAACGATGCGGAAAACCAGGCGAAAGCAACGCTGGATATTGCCAACAATCTGGCTAACGGCAAAGCTGCCACCGACGGAACAAACTTCAAGATGGTTGATAAGATCGTCCGCGTTCCTTACGTGCCGGTTGATAAAGAAAATCTGTCTCAGTTCGTGAAATAAGATCGATTACGGGCGCGACCGCTGTCGCGCCTTTTTTATGTCACCACCGTTTTTTAGCCAGGTAAAATATGGCCAGTGATAATACGACCGCGCAGCGAGAATATCTGCTGGAAATGACGGATGTCTCAAAATCATTTCCCGGCGTTAAAGCGTTAGATAATGTGAATTTAAAAGTGCGGCCTCACTCTGTTCATGCATTAATGGGCGAGAACGGTGCCGGGAAATCCACCTTATTAAAATGCCTGTTTGGTATTTATAAAAAAGATACCGGCAGTATCCTGTTTCAGGGTAAAGAGATCGACTATAAAAGCTCTAAAGAGGCGCTGGAAAATGGCGTGTCGATGGTGCATCAGGAATTAAACCTGGTTCTGCAGCGTACCGTGATGGACAATATGTGGCTTGGGCGTTATCCGCGCAAAGGCTTCTTTGTCGATCAGGATAAAATGTACCGGGATACCAAAGCGATTTTTGACGAGCTGGATATCGATATCGATCCGCGCGACAAAGTTGCCAATCTTTCTGTATCGCAGATGCAGATGATTGAAATTGCCAAAGCGTTTTCCTATGACGCGAAAATTGTGATTATGGATGAGCCGACCTCCTCGTTAACCGAGAAAGAGGTTAATCACCTGTTCACGATTATTCGTAAGCTGAAAGATCGCGGCTGTGGCATTGTTTATATTTCGCACAAAATGGAAGAGATTTTCCAGCTGTGTGATGAGATCACTATCCTGCGTGATGGTCAGTGGATCACCTCTCAGCCGCTGGAAGGGCTGGATATGGATAAGATCATCTCCATGATGGTCGGCCGTTCACTGAACCAGCGTTTCCCTGACCGTACCAACGTGCCCGGCGAGACGATTCTTGAAGTGCGTCATCTGACGTCACTGCGTCAGCCATCGATTCGCGACATCTCATTTGATTTGCGTAAAGGGGAGATACTCGGCATTGCCGGGCTGGTGGGCGCCAAACGTACCGATATCGTCGAAACGCTGTTTGGCATTCGCGAAAAATCGGGCGGCACCATTAAACTGCATGGCAAACCGATTAATAATCACAGCGCCAATGAAGCCATTAACCACGGTTTTGCGCTGGTGACTGAAGAGCGTCGCTCAACCGGTATTTATGCTTTCCTCGACATTGGTTTTAACTCGCTTATTTCCAATATCAAAAAATATAAAAACAGTATGGGACTGCTGGATAATAAACGCATGAAGAGTGATACCCAATGGGTGATCGATTCTATGCGTGTAAAAACGCCAGGCCACCATACTCAGATTGGTTCGCTTTCGGGCGGTAACCAGCAAAAAGTGATTATTGGCCGCTGGTTATTGACCCAGCCTGAAATCCTGATGCTTGATGAACCCACTCGCGGTATTGATGTTGGTGCAAAATTCGAAATTTACCAGTTAATTGCTGAGCTGGCGAAAAGAGAAAAGGGCATCATTATTATCTCATCCGAAATGCCGGAGCTGTTAGGCATTACCGATCGTATTCTGGTAATGAGTAATGGTCTGGTAGCAGGCATAGTTGATACCAAAACGACCACGCAGAACGAAATATTGCGTTTAGCGTCATTACACCTTTAATGAAGCAAGGGCTGTTAACATGAAAGCGACTACAAAAAAGAATGCGCTAACCTGGTTAAAAGAGGGCGGCATTTATGTCGTGCTGCTGGTATTGCTGGCTATTATTATTTTCCAGGACCCCTCATTTTTAAGTTTAATGAACCTGAGTAATATTCTGACCCAATCTTCGGTGCGCATTATTATTGCACTGGGTGTGGCGGGTTTGATTGTGACCCAGGGTACTGACCTGTCAGCCGGACGTCAGGTCGGTCTGGCGGCGGTGGTCGCCGCGACGCTGCTGCAGGCGATGGATAACGCGAACAAGGTCTTCCCGACGCTGGATACGGTGCCGATTCCACTGGTTATTCTGACCGTGTGCATCATCGGCGGCGTGATTGGACTGGTCAACGGTGTGATTATTGCTTACCTCAAGGTAACGCCATTTATCACCACGCTGGGCACCATGATCATCGTTTACGGTATCAACTCACTCTATTACGACTTTGTTGGCGCATCACCGATTGCCGGTTTTGATACAGGGTTCTCGAAATTTACCCAGGGCTTCTTACGCTTTGGTGATTTCAAGCTCTCGTTCATCACCTTTTACGCCGTGATTGCCATTATTTTCGTCTGGGTGCTGTGGAACAAAACCCGCTTCGGCAAGAACATTTTTGCTATCGGCGGTAACCCGGAAGCGGCGAAAGTCTCAGGCGTTAACGTCAACCTGAACCTGATCATGATTTATGCCCTGTCAGGTGTGTTCTACGCCTTCGGCGGGATGCTGGAAGCGGGTCGTATCGGTTCGGCCACCAACAACCTTGGCTTTATGTATGAGCTGGATGCGATTGCGGCCTGCGTGGTCGGCGGTGTCTCCTTCGCCGGTGGTGTGGGTAGCGTGGCGGGCGTAGTGACCGGTGTGTTGATCTTCACCGTCATCAACTATGGTCTGACCTATATCGGCGTTAACCCTTACTGGCAGTACATCATTAAAGGCGGCATCATCATCTTCGCCGTGGCGCTGGATTCCCTGAAATATTCTCGTAAGAAGTAAGTCTTCTTCAGTGCTCACAAAGCGACCTTCGGGTCGCTTTTTTATTATGTGGAAGTGGTGGGTGTTGCTGTGAGATCGAGTATGCGAAGGGAACACGGTCAGATCGGAAAGACGCTAAGGCCAGTAAATGATCTGCCTGTGTCATTCCTCCGCAGAACGCTTTTTATAGCGGAGAGTGCTGGGGTCGTTGCTGTGAGATCGAGTATGCGTAGGGAACACGGTCAGATCGGAAAGACGCAAAACCTGTCATCCATGACACGCTCGGCCCGCGTCGTCCCTGACGCGGGACGCTTTCCTCTTCTGACCCTGTTCCCTGCGCGTTGAGCTTATTTATTGCTGTGAGATTCATCTAAGCCCAGGAAAATACAAACAGACGGCTAACCCACTTAAAACGATGGGAGCATATGCCCGTAGTAAAGCATCGCAGACTATGGACAAAACGCCGGGAGCGTTTTTGAACAACGCAATGCATTGGCCCGTCTATGGGCGCACCTCAGGGATGAGGTGCGTAATCGCCTGCGCTGAGCCCCGCCAGTGATGGCGTCTTTTGCGTCTTTACGGAAGGCGTATGCTCCCTGAGCCCAGGACGTCACTGCCAGACCTCAGTAAAGCAGTAACCCAGTGTGTGCGTTATTTCCGCAGCTTCTGTTCCAGCTCAAGCAGCTGCTCCGGCGTCACTGCCGGGTAACTCTGCGCATCTTCAGGGACATCGCGTACGGCGGGGATCGGCACCAGTGGGCCCAGGAAGCGCGGTTCGCGCTTAAGCAGGAAGAGGTCCACCAGCGCGCCCAGCCGGGCACCTACCTCACGGAAGCGCACGCTAAGCATGTTCTTCGGTGAGGGCACCGCATAACACTGCGCCTGAATACCCAGCTGTAAGGCGATAAACAGGGCACGCTCACAATGGAAACGCTGCGTGATAATAATGAAGTCGTTGGTATCAAACACTTTGCGGGTGCGCACAATCGAATCCAGCGTGCGGAAACCGGCATAGTCCAGCACGATATCAGCCGGATCGACACCGGCTTTGATGAGATCGCGGCGCATCGTCATCGGCTCGTTATAGCTTTGCAGCGCGTTATCACCGCTTAGCAGCAGATAATTGACCTTGCCGCTGTTGTAGGCATTCAGCGCGCCCTGCATACGATAGAGGTAATACTGATTGATGACGCCGGTGCGATAATATTTCGCCGTACCCAGTACCACACCGACCTGACGATGTGGCAAAGAGGCGACATTTTCGTAGATAAAGGGCGCAGTTTTCCAGCTGATCCAGCGATCAAGGCCGAGCGCCGTTGCCATCATCAGTAAGATGATGAAAAGCAGACCAATGAAAACGCGTTTCAGCATGCGCCTGGAGACTCGATGTCAGAATAGTGAGATGGGACAAGGCTACTTGAGCTGTCACTGTGAAGCAAGTTACTGCCGGCTGGCTGTGCTCTTTTTGAACACTGCCGGATCGGATGCAATCCGGCAGTCTGAAGATTAAATCGAGGTACGACGATAATGACGGTACTGCGGCAGCCAGAAGTTGTTGGCGATAGCCTGTGACAACACATCTTCAGAGGTCACCACGGCGACACCCGCCAGCTGAGCAGCTTTACCCACTTCCATCGCAATGATTTTCGATACACCCTGGATATCTTTAATCTCTGGCAGCACCGGGCCTTCACCTTCATTCACCAGCGGAGAGCAGTCAGCGAGCGCGCGGCTGGCGGTCATCAGCATGGTATCGGTAACGCGGCTGGCACCCGAAGCAATCACACCCAGACCAATGCCCGGGAAGATGTAGGAGTTGTTGCACTGCGCAATCGGATAGGTTTTACCGTTCCAGCTCACCGGCGAGAACGGACTGCCGGTTGCGACCAGTGCGGCACCGTCAGTCCAGGCGATGATATCGGCTGGCGTCGCTTCCACGCGTGATGTCGGGTTCGACAGTGGCATCACAATAGGGCGCTTACAGTGCTTGTGCATCTCGCGGATGATCTCTTCGGTGAACAGGCCCGGCTGGCCAGAGACACCAATCAGAATATCGGGCTGCGCATTGCGCACCACGTCCAGCAGCGAGATGGAATCATTGGTAACATCCCACTGCTGCAGGTTTTCGCTCTTCTGCACCAGCTTGCTCTGGAAATCGAGCAGGTTAGGCAGCTTGTCAGTGAGCAGACCAAAGCGATCCACCATCATTACCCGGCCACGCGCTTCCTCGTCACTCAGACCTTCGGATTTCATCTGTGCGATGATCTGTTCAGCGATACCACAACCTGCGGAACCGGCGCCCAGGAACACCACTTTCTGCTCGCACAGGCGGCTGCCGGCGGCGCGGCTGGCGGCAATCAGCGTACCCACGGTCACGGCGGCAGTGCCCTGAATATCATCATTAAAGCAGCAGACTTCATCGCGATAGCGGTTCAGCAGCGGCATGGCATTCTTCTGGGCGAAATCTTCAAACTGCAACAGCACTTTCGGCCAGCGGCGTTTAACGGCCTGAATAAAATCGTTCACGAACGCATCATACTCTTCGCCAGTGATGCGCGGATGACGCCAGCCCATATAGAGCGGATCGTTCAGCAACTGCTGGTTGTTGGTACCAACATCCAGCACCACCGGCAGGGTGTAAGCCGGACTGATGCCGCCACAGGCGGTGTAGAGTGAAAGCTTACCAATCGGGATACCCATACCACCGATGCCCTGATCGCCGAGGCCCAGAATACGCTCGCCATCAGTCACCACGATCACCTTCACATTCTGCTTGGTGGCGTTTTGCAGCATATCTTCGATATGGTCGCGGTTAGGGTAGGAGATGAACACGCCACGCGCACGACGGTAGATTTCAGAGAAGTGTTCGCAGGCTGCGCCGACGGTCGGGGTGTAGATGATGGGCATCATCTCTTCGAGATGGTTATCCAGCAGGCGGTAGAACAGCGTTTCGTTGGTGTCCTGGATGTTACGCAGGTAGACATGCTTATCGTTATTGTTTTTGAAGTCCTGGAACTGACGCCAGGCTCGCTGCGCCTGCTCTTCAATCGATTCCACTGCTTCTGGCAGCAGACCGTTGAGGTTGAATTCGTTACGTTCTTCGATACTAAAGGCGCTGCCTTTGTTCAGCAGGGGAAATTCCAGCAAAATCGGGCCAGCATAAGGGATATACAGCGGGCGTTTACTTTCGTAGTCGAGTTCCATGCGGTAATGCTCCGGTTGCAGTGTTGTCTGGCGTCACGCCGGAAAGGTAGCGCCAGTTTTCTTACCCGTTATAGCTCAGACTGCAGGCCTGGCAGCGGCAGGGTAACCGCTGCAGAAACATTCACGACCGTGCTGCCATCCTGCAACCTGAATTATTCAGAGTAATTTGTAATGACGTGAATTCTGGCGCCAGATCCTATGAAATTTCCCGCAGAAGTACAGCGTTTGTTCATAAAAGCTCACAAAACTGTGGCCTCTCTGACAGCGGGTTATGCTTTGTTCAGCGTCACCTGCAGCAGCTCACCGCAACCAAATGTCTCTAGTGTCGCCTGTGTGGCGGCGAACTGGCTTAGCGTGGCATTTTCCACTTCGGCTAATACCGCTTTTTTTATCTGACGAACATCGCCACCCTGCATGTTGAGCAGGACCAGCGCCGCCTGAAGGGGCGGGAAACTCGGGTTAAAGGCGGCATTTTCCGCATAGCGCCCGGTGACAATCGCGCCGTTTGCGGTCAGCAGCGCAACACCGGCGTGTGACTGGCTGTAAGGCGCGTGGCTGGCATTGGCAGCGGCAACCGCGGCCTGCACCAGTTCATCGCCTTCGGCTACATAGCCGTGATCCACGCTGTCCATCAGAAAGGTCGTGATGTCCAGATCGCGCGGTCCAAAGGCATCCGGCAGATAATCTGCCAGGGTGCTGATCGCGCGTTGTGGCAGGCTGATGCGAATGTTCGTACCGCTGTTCAGCTCGTTCATAAACTGACGGCAGTGACCGCACGGTGTGTAGTTAACGGTGATCGTCTCAAGCTGACTTTCGCCACGCAGCCACGCATGGGTAATGGCGCTCTGCTCGGCGTGAACCGTCTGCTGCAACGGCGTACCGATAAATTCCATGTTGGCCCCGAAGTACCAGTTGCCGCTGACGCCACGGGCGATAGCCCCGACGTTAAAATGCGACACGGTAGCAACGGCACAGGCCGCCGCCAGGGGCAGCAGCGCCAGCGCCAGAGCATCGGCATCCATCTGTGTCTGTTGCTGCAGTGAGGCGACCTGGTCGGCGCTCAGCACCGCCTGAAAGCCAGGATCGTCCAGCAGCGGAGCGAGTGCGGTTTGCAGCGTTGACGGCAATGCCTCAAAGGCAGAGAGGAAACGGGATTGCATGTGAGCCTCATTAGATTCAGCAGGGCGATGTGCCAGTCACCGGTTTATATGTGATCCACATCGCTCTGACAATGTAACCTGTGTTGCATGTTTCAACTTTGCGAGATCTCTCGCAAACTTTCAGCCAAACCAGTGCAGCAGCAGCGGAAAAATAAACGGCGCCAGCAGTGAGGTGATGATGCCGCAGATCACCAACGCCAGTGAACTGAATGCCCCTTCCTGATAGTCGAGTTCAGCGGCGCGTGCTGTGCCGAGGGCGTGCGACGCGTTACCTATCGCCAGTCCGCGCGCTGCTTTAGATTTCACGCCAAGCAGATTCAGCACGGTATGTCCGAACACCGCACCCAGTACCCCGGCAATCAGCACGCAGATGGCGCTGATGGCGGGAATGCCGTGCAGCGAACCGGAGACGGCCATCGCAATGGGCGTGGTAACGGATTTAGGAACAATGGTAGCGGCGATTTCAGGCGTGGCACCCATCCACAGAGCAATAGCGGTGCCAGAGGTCATGGCGGTCACACTGCCGATAAAGCAGACGCCAATAATCGATTTCCAGCGGGCACGGATCTGATGCATCTGCTCATACAGCGGCAGTGCCAGCGCGACAACAGCCGGTTGCAGCAGCTGATTAAGAATCTGACTGCCCGCGAAATAGCGCGAATAGGGCAGCTGCAACAGCAGCAGAATCGGGATAATAATCGCCATCGCGACCAGCAGCGGATTAAGCAGCGAGATTTTCAGCCGTATCGCCAGTTTGCGCGCCAGAAAAAATGCCGCCAGCGTCAGTGGCAGTGACCACCATATTTCACTCATCGCCTGACTCCCCGGCCGGGTGGCGACTATGAAGCTGGTGGGCGCTTACGCCGACAATAGAGAGAACCAGGAAAGTGCTGACGACGCAGGAGATCACGATAGGGCCAAACTGCGCGGTCAGAATATCGGTGTAGCTCATTACCCCGACGCTGATCGGCACAAACAGCAGCGCCATATAGCGAATCAGCAGATGGCAGCCCGGTTTAACCCAGCTGACCGGCAGGATCTGCGAGGCGAGCAGGGCAAACAGAATTAACATCCCAAGGATGCTGCCAGGCAGTTTGATGGGCAGCAGCGAGGCGATGCCGATTCCGGCGTATAAACAGAGATAAATGATGATAAAGGCGCGAAGATAGCGCCCGCAGACAGACAGCACGGTGAGCATGGCAGGCTCCTGTTTTCACTGAGCTTCATCATACGCATTAACCGCTTAGCGTGCTAGCGATCACATTTATGCAGCGGTGTGGCCGTAGCAGATACAGATTTTCAGGGGCGGGAGTGGAATGGAAGCGGTGCACATTCAGAGCGAGGAGAGATAACCCTTCGCGCCCGTGATGAGGCACGAAGGGTTTAAGAACGGCACTGCACTAAGCGGTTAAAGCCGCAGAATGCAGAGTGTTACTTAACGGGCATTCCCGGTACAGCCCCGCTGTCAACGGACAGCACAAACAGATCTTTGCCGCCAGGACCCGCTGACAACACCATGCCTTCAGAGATACCAAAGCGCATTTTACGTGGCGCGAGGTTGGCCACGATAATGGTCATTTTACCGACCAGCACAGAGGGATCGGGATAGGCGGCGCGGATACCCGAGAAGATCTGACGCTTTTCACCGCCCAGGTCGAGCTGCAGGCGCAGCAGCTTGTCCGAACCCTCAACCAGTTCCGCCTGCTCAATCAGCGCCACGCGCATATCAACTTTGGCGAAATCGTCGATGGTGATGGTGTCACCTACCGGCGAATCTGCCAGCGGGCCGCTTGCGGCCGGTGCACTGGCGGCAGCGGCATCCTCTTTCGAGGCTTCAATCAGTCCTTCAACCTTTGCCATCTCAATGCGGCTGTAGAGCGCTTTGAATGGCGCAACCTGGTGGTCCAGCAGCGGTTGCGCGATAGCATCCCAGCTCAGTTCGCAGTTCAGGAAGCCTTCTGCGCGGGCGCTCAGTGACGGCAGCACCGGCTTCAGCCAGGTCATCAGAATGCGGAACAGGTTAATGCCCATTGAGCAGATCGCCTGCAGATCGGCATCACGGCCTTCCTGCTTCGCCACCACCCACGGAGCCTGCTCATCGACATAGCGGTTCGCCAGGTCGGCCAGCGCCATGATCTCACGAATAGCCCGGCTGTATTCACGACCGGCCCAGGCTTCACCAATCTTCTCTGATGCGTCCACAAAGGTCTGATAGAGCGCCGGATCGGCCAGCTCCGCCGCCAGTTTGCCGTCAAAGCGTTTAGTGATAAAGCCCGCGTTACGTGACGCCAGGTTAACCACCTTGTTGACGATGTCGGCGTTCACGCGCTGGACGAAATCTTCCAGATTCAGGTCGATATCGTCGATACGTGAAGAGAGTTTCGCCGCGTAGTAGTAACGCAGGCTGTCCGCATCCAGATGCTGCAGCCAGGTGCTGGCTTTAATAAAGGTGCCGCGCGACTTCGACATCTTGGCACCGTTGACGGTGACATAGCCGTGCACAAACAGATTGTTCGGCTTGCGGAAGTTGCTGCCTTCCAGCATCGCTGGCCAGAACAGGCTGTGGAAGTAGACGATATCTTTACCGATGAAGTGATAGAGCTCGGTAGTGGAGTCTTTACGCCAGAATTCATCGAAGTCGATGTCGCCGCGCTTGTCGCACAGGTTCTTGAACGAGCCCATGTAGCCGATAGGCGCATCCAGCCAGACATAAAAATATTTGCCTGGCGCGTCCGGAATTTCAAAGCCGAAGTAAGGCGCGTCGCGGGAGATATCCCACTGCTGCAGGCCCGATTCGAACCACTCCTGCATTTTGTTCGCCACCTGATCCTGCAGCGCACCCGAGCGGGTCCAGGCCTGCAGCATGGCGCTGAAGGATGGCAGATCAAAGAAGAAGTGTTCAGAGTCGCGCAGAACCGGCGTCGCGCCAGAGACCACCGATTTTGGCTCGATCAGCTCGGTCGGGCTGTAGGTCGCGCCACACACTTCGCAGTTATCGCCATACTGATCGGCAGATTTACATTTCGGGCAGGTGCCTTTTACAAAACGGTCCGGCAGGAACATCCCTTTTTCCGGATCGTAAAGCTGGGAGATGGTGCGGTTCTTAATAAAACCGTTCTCTTTCAGACGGCCATAAATCAGCGCAGAAAGCTCACGGTTTTCGTCGCCGTGGGTCGAGTGATAGTTGTCATAGCTGACGTTGAAACCGGCAAAGTCGGCTTCATGCTCGCTTTTCATTTCTGCAATCATCTGCTCCGGTGCAATCCCTAACTGCTGAGCTTTCAGCATGATAGGCGTGCCGTGCGCATCATCGGCGCAGATGAAATAAACCTGATTGCCACGCATTCGCTGATAACGCACCCAAATGTCGGCCTGGATATGCTCGAGCATGTGGCCGAGATGGATTGATCCGTTCGCGTAAGGCAGTGCGCACGTTACCAGAATTTTTTTAGCGACTTGAGTCATAGTTTGCGTAGCTTTCTGTTGATTGAAAAAACGGGCTTAGATGGTAACTGAAGGCTTCTCCTGCGTAAACACAAGGGATTCACCCCCTGCGGTCACCGCAGATCCACGGGCATCTGATATCATTGACAATACATCGCTGAAACACAGCGTAAGCACAGCAGAAATAAGGAGTAGGGGATGACAGCACAATCCCGGGAACCGCAGACGCCAGAAGGCCTGCGCGCCATCGTGGCTGGCGTATTGAGAAGCTTTGAGCATCCGACCCTTAAGCAGAATCTCACCGCCCTGAAGGCGTTACATCACGTGGCACAGCTTGACGGTACGCTGCATGTGGAGCTGCTGATGCCGTTTGCCTGGGCCAGCGGGTTCGACGTCCTGAAAGAGCAGGTCAGCGCCGAACTGCTGCGTCAGACCGGCGCGGGTGCCATCGACTGGCGACTCAGCCATGACATTGCCACCCTGAAACGGGTGAAAAACCAGCCGGGCGTCAACGGCGTGAAAAATATTATTGCGGTCAGCTCTGGCAAAGGCGGCGTGGGTAAATCCAGCACCGCCGTGAACATGGCGCTGGCGCTGGCAGCAGAGGGGGCGCGGGTCGGAATTCTTGACGCCGACATTTATGGCCCGTCAGTGCCGAACATGCTTGGCACCCAGGATCAACGGCCTACCTCGCCGGATGGCACCCACATGGCGCCGATCATGGCGCACGGGCTGGCAACCAACTCTATTGGTTATCTGGTCACAGACGATAATGCGATGGTGTGGCGCGGGCCGATGGCCAGCAAAGCGCTGATGCAGCTGCTGAACGAGACGCTGTGGCCTGAGCTGGATTATCTGGTGCTGGATATGCCACCCGGTACCGGTGACATTCAGCTGACGCTGGCGCAGAACGTACCGGTCACGGGCGCGCTGGTGGTGACCACGCCGCAGGATATCGCCCTGATTGATGCCCGCAAAGGGCTGGTGATGTTTGAAAAGGTCAATGTGCCGGTACTTGGCGTGGTGGAAAACATGAGCCTGCATGTCTGCAGTCAGTGTGGCTTCCATGAGCCGATTTTCGGCACCGGCGGCGCACAAAAACTGGTAGAGGATTACCAGACGCAGCTGCTGGCCCAGCTGCCGCTGCACATTGACCTGCGCGAAGATCTCGATGAAGGTCAGCCGACGGTGATTCGCCGGCCCGATAGCGAGTTTACCGCGCTGTATCGCCAGCTGGCCGGACGCGTTGCTGCCCAGCTTTACTGGCAGGGCGAAGTCATCCCCGGCGACATCGCGTTCCGCGCGCTTTAAGCACGACCCGACCCGCTGGCATATTGCGAGGCCAGCGGGTAGTGCATTAACACGTAGCCGCCATGTTCGCCTTCGCCTTGTGAAATCATCTTCCAGCCATGTTTCAGGTAAAAGGCCTGCGCCGCTTTATTCTTCTGCAGGCACTTTAGCGCACCGGTTGAGGTAAAGCGCGCCTCTGCCGCCTTAAGCAAAGCGCTGCCCACGCCGCGCCCCTGCCAGTCAGGATCGACATAGAGGCTGTGCAGGAAGTTATCGTTCTCCAGCAGGCCGGCAAATCCCACCCGCTGTCCATCAGCTTCCGCGACCAGCACGGTTTCACCCAGGATTACCCCATCAAAATCTTCCAGCTGCCACTCGCTGCCGTCCAGCCAGCGCCAGTTATGCCGACGCGCCGCCAGAAACAGCGTACGCAGAAAAGGACGATCGGCTTCAGTAAACGGACGAATCTCCACAAGTCAGCTCCCTTTTAATCCGGTCTTACAAAATTAGCAGCGATTCGCGGAGAGGGGCGGAAAAGATAAAGCGGGTTAAATGTCATGTAAATCGCTGTACACTGCCTGCCGGGCCAGAGAGCATCAGGCTCTTAGCGTTTGATAGCTTTCGTTAATCAAATTGATAACGACTGCATATTAGATGTTGGCCCGGAAATTATGTAACCTGCATCACATATTTTAACGGAGGCCACCAGATGTCTATTATCAATACCAAAATCAAGCCGTTCAAAAACGCAGCATTCAAAAACGGCGAATTCATCGACGTAACCGAGAAAGACGTTGAAGGTAAATGGAGTGTGTTCTTCTTCTATCCAGCTGACTTCACCTTCGTCTGCCCGACCGAGCTGGGCGACGTGGCTGATCACTACGAAGAGTTCCAGAAACTGGGCGTAGATATCTACTCCGTTTCTACCGATACCCACTTTACCCACAAAGCCTGGCACGGTTCTTCTGACACCATCGCGAAAATCCAGTACACGATGATCGGTGACCCAACTGGCGCGCTGACCCGTAACTTCGAAATCATGCGTGAAGACGAAGGTCTGGCTGACCGTGGTACCTTTATCGTTGACCCGGAAGGCGTTATCCAGGCAATCGAAATCACTGCTGAAGGCATTGGCCGTGACGCCTCTGACCTGCTGCGCAAAGTGAAAGCGGCTCAGTACGTGGCTTCTCACCCAGGTGAAGTGTGCCCGGCTAAATGGAAAGAAGGTGATGCAACACTGGCTCCGTCTCTGGACCTGGTTGGCAAAATCTAATTCCGCTTCGGCCTTTCGACCATTCTCCAATCGGGTGCTGCGGCACCCGATTTTTTGACCAGGATATCACTATGCTCGACACAAATCTGAAAACCCAGCTCAAGGCTTACCTTGAGAAATTAACCAAACCTGTTGAGTTGATTGCCACGCTGGACGAAGGTGCAAAATCAACCGAGATCCGTGAACTGTTGGTTGATATCGCCGGTTTGTCTGACAAAGTCAGCTTCCGCGAAGAGAACGATCGTCAGGTGCGTAAGCCCTCATTTCTGATCACCAACCCAGGTTCGAACAGCGGCCCGCGTTTTGCCGGTTCACCTCTGGGTCACGAATTTACCTCACTGGTGCTGGCACTGTTACAGACCGGTGGGCATCCGTCGAAAGAAGCACAAAGCCTGCTGGATCAGATTGCCGCGCTGGACAGCGACTTCCATTTCGAAACCTACTATTCACTCTCATGCCATAACTGCCCTGACGTCGTACAGGCGCTGAACCTGATGGCGGTGATTAACCCGCGCATCAGCCACACCGCTATCGACGGTGGCCTGTTCCAGAACGAGATTCAGGAACGTAACGTGATGGGCGTGCCAGCGGTTTACCTCAATGGTAAAGAGTTTGGTCAGGGTCGCATGAGCCTGGCGGAAATCGTCAGCAAAGTGGATACCAATGCCGACAAACGTGCAGCGGAAGAGCTGAACAAGCGTGACGCGTATGAAGTCCTGATTATCGGCAGCGGCCCGGCGGGCGCAGCGGCAGCCATCTACTCAGCACGTAAAGGTATCCGTACCGGCCTGCTGGGTGAGCGTTTTGGCGGCCAGGTGCTGGACACGGTCGATATCGAAAACTATATCTCCGTACCGAAAACCGAAGGGGCAAAACTGGCCGGTTCACTGCGCGCACACGTGGATGATTACAACGTGGACGTCATTGAAAGCCAGAGCGCCATCAAACTGATCCCGGCAGCGAAAGAGGGCGGAATGCACGCCATCGAAACCGCCTCCGGCGCAGTATTGAAATCACGCAGCATCATCCTGGCGACCGGCGCACGCTGGCGTAACATGGGTGTGCCGGGTGAAGAAGAGTATCGCACCAAAGGCGTGACCTACTGCCCACACTGCGATGGCCCGCTGTTTAAAGGCAAACGCACGGCGGTGATCGGCGGCGGTAACTCCGGCGTGGAAGCGGCCATCGATCTGGCCGGTATCGTTGAACACGTTACGCTGCTGGAGTTTGCCGGTGAGATGCGCGCCGATCAGGTGCTGCAGGATAAGCTGCGCAGCCTGAAGAACGTGGATGTGATTCTGAACGCCCAGACCACCGAAGTGAAAGGCGACGGCACCAAAGTCACCGGCCTGCACTATATCGACCGTACGACGCAGACCACTCATGAGCTGCCGCTCTCCGGTATCTTCGTTCAGATTGGTCTGTTGCCGAATACCCCATGGCTGGAAGGCGCGGTTGAGCGTAACAAAATGGGTGAAATCATCATCGATGGTAAATGCGAAACCAGCCTGAAAGGCGTGTTCGCCGCGGGCGACTGCACCACCGTACCGTACAAGCAGATCATCATCGCCAGCGGCGAGGGTGCTAAAGCCTCACTGAGCGCTTTTGACTATCTGATTCGTACCAAATCGGCTGAGTAAATTTTCGCCACTCAGACAATAGCCCTTCAGCACGCCTGCTGCGGGGCTTTTTTTTAGCCTGTTAATAGCCCGCCAGCGTCATCAGCATCATCCAGATTGGCGTTGTCACCGCCGCAAACACGGTAGAAAAGAGCATGCTCGCCGCCGCCGGGCCGGTAATGACATTAAACTTCTGCGACATCAGATAGACGTTAACCCCGACTGCCATCGATCCCAGCAGCACCACCACTTTACTCTCCAGCGGCGGCAGATCGGTCAGCCACGCGATAGCCCATACCGTCATCGGTTGCAGCACCAGCTTCAGCAGGCAGATGGTATAGCTCTCTTTTAAGCCATCCCGCACCCGATAGTGTGCCAGGCTCATGCCCAGCGTCACCAGCGACAGAGGTGCAGCCAGTGAGGCCAGCATCTTTAGCGGTTCAGCGGCCAGCAGCGGCAAGGGACGTTGCAGAAAGCTCCAGGCTGTACCGCTGAGAATACCGATGATCAGCGGATTCTTCAGCACGCCGAGCAGGGTGCGCCAGAGTCCTTCCAGCGAGAAGCTGCCCTGTTTTGCCCACTCGACCGAAACGGTCAGTAAGGTCCAGAGGATCAGGCTGTTAAACACCAGCACCAGCGCCACCGGGGGCAGGGCTTCTGGCCCCAGCAGTACCGTGGCCACCGGGATCCCCAGCATGACGTTGTTGGAAAAGATGCCGCCCAGCGCAAAAACCGACGCCGCTACGCCATCCAGATTAAACAGCCTTGTTGCCAGCAGTCGCCCCACGATAAACACCAGCAGGCAACTGCCGAAAAAGGCCAGCAACAGGCGCGCATCCACCGGCGGACTTTGCGAGAAGGTGCTCATCACCCGAAACAGCATGCAGGGCAGAGCAACGTTAAACACAAAGCGGTTCATCCCTTCACTGATGCTGGCGGGCCATTTCCCGAGGCGCGTCAGGCAGTACCCCAGCAGGATCAGGATAAACAGCGGGGCTGACAGGTAAATTTGATGGCTTAAGCTTTCAAACAGCAGTGGCATAGAGAGAGTCTGGTCAGACGATGATTAGTTACCAGACTAACAAATTGCTAACTAACAGTTAACCTGAACTGTGTCCGGAATGACCGTTACCGGGACGCTAACCTAACCAGCGGCGCGCCTGCCGATCGCTGATGTCGCGATAATAGACCCGGTGAATAATTTCGCCACAGCCTGTGCAGCGGGCGGAAATATAGGTGGAGAGGTACTGTCTGCCATTGGGTGCCACGGCACCCTTGCGTTCAATATTAATATCCTGCCATCGATGGCGGTGTGGAATAAGCGCTAAAAATCGCATCATACATCCTGAATAGTATGAAGTTCCGCTTCAGGAGTTTTCTAACTCCATGAAATAAAGTGTTTTTTACGATGATGCTGCGAGCAGGTTAATTATTATGGGGTAACCAGAGTCACTGCGGGAAATATTACCCATCCGGGTAATAAGCGGGACTACCTATAAAGAGGTATATCGTTAACCCGCAGCATTAAGCCTTTTTTTGCACCCTCAGGTGTTGATCGGGATCATGTGAATTGTTTCAGCTCTGATTATTTCCCAGGCGGGAGTCGCTTGCTTTCGCTGCGCGGCTTGCCTATGCTGCAAGCCGTAACACGACTCGGGGTGCCGCTTTCCACACGGAAAGGGCTGAGAAAAACCCGCTGACCTGAACTGGATAATGCCAGCGTAGGGAAGTCTGATGCCTGACCGCATTCGCCTTCTTGTTCGCCGGTTGGGAGCTACGATGACACATCAATCTCAACACCTTTCTGCCGCGCACTTCGCGCCCATTCTGCACGCTTTCCGCCGCCAGTCACCGCTGGTGCACTGTATGACCAATGACGTGGTCCAGAACTTCACCGCCAACGTGTTGCTGGCACTCCATGCCTCACCGGCGATGGTGATCGATGCCGCTGAGGCCGCCCAGTTCAGTAGCATCGCCGATGCACTGCTGATTAATGTGGGCACCTTAACCCGCGAGCGCCAGCAGGCGATGCAGGCTGCCGTCACCGCGGCTAATCAGGCGGGCACGCCCTGGACACTCGATCCGGTTGCCGTCGGCGCGCTGACGCTGCGCAGTGACTTCTGCCAGCAGTTGTTAAGCCAGCAACCGGCGGTGATTCGGGGGAATGCGTCAGAGATTCTGGCGCTGGCACAACAGGCCAGCGGCGGGCGCGGTGTCGACACGCTGCATCAGGCGGATGCAGCACTCGATGCGGCCCAACAGCTCGCGGAAACCTGGAGCACGCTGGTGGTCGTCACCGGTGAAGTGGACTACGCCACCGATGGTCAGCGACTCCTTGCTGTACACGGAGGAAGACCCTTAATGACACGGGTAGTCGGGACCGGCTGCGCCCTCTCGGCAGTGGTGGCGGGTTTCAGCTCTCTGGCTGGCGATCGGCTGATGAATGTCGCGGCCGCCTGTCAGGTGATGGCGCTGGCGGGTGAAAAGGCGGCGGCGCAGGCTGCCGGACCCGGCAGCTTTGCTACGGCGTTTATCGATGCACTCTGGACGCTGGAGGGTAATCATGAAGCGTATTAACGCTCTGACGATTGCGGGTACCGATCCCAGCGGCGGCGCTGGTATTCAGGCCGATCTGAAAACCTTCTCAGCTCTGGGAGCCTATGGCACCAGCGTCATCACCGCGCTGGTGGCACAGAACACCTGCGGCGTGCAGTCGGTTTATCGCATTACGCCTGACTTTGTTGCCGCCCAGCTCGATTCGGTGCTCAGTGATGTACGCATCGACAGCGCAAAAATTGGCATGCTGTCAGAAACAGCTATCGTGGAGCAGGTTGCGGCCCGGCTGAGCAATGCGGCAATCCCGTTTATCGTGCTGGACACGGTCATGGTTGCGAAAAGTGGTGATGCGCTGCTCTCGCCAGACGCCGTAGCCAGTGTTCGGGAGCTGTTATTGCCGCAGGTCTCGCTGATCACGCCTAATCTGCCGGAAGCGGCGGCGTTGCTGGACTGCGCCATTGCGGCAGATGAAAAGGAAATGCGCGAGCAGGGACGGGCATTGCTGGCACTGGGCTGTCAGGCCGTGCTGATGAAGGGCGGTCACCTTGCGGCGGCAGAGAGCCCGGACTGGCTGATCACGCACTCAGCAGAGCAGCGATTCAGTACGCCGCGCGTGAATACCCGTCATACGCACGGCACCGGCTGTACGCTGTCGGCAGCCTTAGCCGCGTTGCGACCACGTCATGCTGACTGGGCAGAGACGATCGGGGAAGCCAAAAACTGGTTACAGCAGGCGCTGCTGCAGGCGGATTCGCTGGAGGTCGGGAAGGGTATCGGGCCGGTTCACCATTTTCATCAATGGTGGTAACGATGAAGGCCCGCATCGACCTGGTAATCAGGTGGTGCGGGCGGTTTCAGGTTCAGGGTGCTTCAAACCAGGCGCTGTTACGCTCGGCAATCGGGGTGATAGAGAAGATCATCTCCTGCAGATGACGACGCATTGCCGCTTCGGCTGCATCGGCGTCATGACGCTTCAGCGCCGCAAAAATCTCTTCATGCTGCTCAATCAGCTTGTCCGGTGGAGAGACTTCACTCAGCGTCAGAAACCGCACCCGGTCCATGGCCGCTTTGATGTTCTCCACCGTTTCCCAGGCCAGCTTACAGTCGATGCTTTCAGCAATCAGGCGATGAAACTCATCGTCCAGAGTGAGAAAAGCCTGGCTGTCATGCCGCTCAGCGGCCATGCGCTGCAGCTGCAGGTTATGCTCCAGCGCCATCAGAGCCGGATCATCAATCTCCAGTGCCGCACGGCGAACCACCGACACCTCGACTGCCTCCCTGATAAAACGGCCATCCGCCACCCGCTTAGCGGAGATTTTGCGCACGAAAGTGCCACGCTGCGGCAATACCTGTACCAGTCCGGCTTCGGCCAGCTTGATGAACGCTTCACGCACCGGCTGGCGTGAAACGTTGAAGCGCGCGGACACCTCTTTTTCCGAGAGCAGCGAGCCCGGCTGAATTGCGCAGGTGACGATATCTTTGCGCAGATACCGGTAAATCTGCTGATTTACCGGTTCGCTGGTAGTAATGGAATAGGCGATCGACATGCAGCAATATCCATATTACGGCTGGCCGGGGCCAGCGCGATGGGAAAGTGTCAGTCTAATCAGCGCGCTGCATCTGCGCCAGCGCTTTGTCACCAGGCTGTTATGCCTGGCTCATACACTGTTGCACCGTCGCCCGCGCGCCCTGAGTCGTCAGTTGCTGGTAATACGTCGTCAGTCGGGCCACCAGATCGGCGTTCTGCGCCAGATCGTCGCCAAAGATGTCGCGCAGACCCAATAGTGCACGGACACGCGCTTCGCCTTCTTCGCTACCGGCAACCGTCTCTGCCAGCGTGGCTTTCAGCGGATCGCGGATCTCAATCGGCTGACCCTGCTCATTGACGCCGCCGACATAGCGCATCCAGCCCGCCACGCCCAGCAGCAGCAGGTCGCAGCGGCTGCCGCGCTGCAGATGCCAGCGCAGGCTGTCGAGCATGCGTTGTGGCAATTTTTGCGATCCGTCAGTGGCGATTTGATATGTACGATGTTTAATGGCACGGTTTTCGTAACGGGCGATCAGCGAATCGGCGTAGGCGTTGAGATCCACGCCCTGGGTACGCAGCGTCGGCGCCTGCTCATCAATCATCAGTGAACGGGCGGCGGCGCGGAAATGGGGATCGGCCACGCAGTCACTGATGTACTCATAACCGGCCAGAAAGCCGAGATAGGCCAGGAAAGAGTGGCTGCCATTCAGCATGCGCAGTTTCATCTCTTCATAGGGCAGAACGTCACTGACCAGTTCTGCGCCCGCTTTTTCCCACGCCGGACGGCCATTGACGAAGTTATCTTCAATCACCCACTGAAAGAAGGGCTCCGCTTCAACCGCAACCGGGTCGTCGGAACCCAGACGCTCGCTTAGTGCCGCAAACGCTGCATCGGTCATGGCCGGAACGATACGATCCACCATGGTGGAGGGGAAGGTAATGTGTTGCTGAATATAGTCTGCCAGGGCCGGATCCTGATGCTGTGCCAGTTGCACAACAACGTTGCGGGTCACGTGACCATTTTCCGGCATGTTGTCACAGGACATCACGCTAAAGGCAGGTAAACCCTGATCCCGTCGGCGGCGAATCGCGGCCAGAATCAGACCGGGCAGCGAACGCGGCGAATGCGGATTCTGCAGGTCATGCACGATGTCAGGGTGATCGGGATTTAAATTGCCACTGGCAGGCTGGTGGCAATAGCCTTTCTCGGTGACGGTCATGGAGATAATCGCCACCTCAGGCTGGCTCATGGCATTGATCACCGCCTCAATACCATCACTTTTGCCGTGCAGTGCCTGAGTAATGACGCCAATCACCCGGGTATGCAATGAATCATCGGCCATCTCGGTGAGGGTATAAAGCAGCTGCTGCTCTCGCAGGGCCTCAATCAACGCACCGCTGTTGAGGTTCACTTCACAATAACCCCAGTCGCTGCCCTGTTCAGCCAGCTTATCGCTGCAGAGCGCCTGATGGGCGCGGTGAAATGCACCAAAACCGATATGTACCATGCGGGTTTTTAACTGGCTGCGGTCGTAAGCGGGGCGCTTGACCTCAGCGGGCAGGCGATCAATCTGTAACATAGTCCATCCTTATGGCAAACGGGGCGCAAAGCGCCCCGAAATCATACATCTGTTAGCGAAACAACACTCAGACCGAAACCGGTTTATCCTGGGTTTTCGGACTGCGAATCACAAATAACACCAGGAAGGCACCCAGCGCGGCGACACAGCCCGCCAGGATAAAGGCGCTATCGAATTTACCGGTGTGATGAACAATAAACCCGGTGACGATGGGCCCGATGATGCCGGAGAGGCTACCCACCAGATGGATAAAGCCGCTGATGCTGCCGATACGGCTCTTGTGCACCACATCCTGAATAATCGCCCAGTAGATTGCGCCGGTGATATAGAGAAAGAAAATCGACACCGACATCATAATTACCGCAGGCACCACATCTTTTATCGTACCCGCCAGCGCCACACAAATTGCGGCGGCCAGCAGTGAGACCACCAGCACAATTTTGCGGGACAACAACAGCTTGCCGGTGATGTTAAAGATCTTATCGGAGATCCAGCCACCCAGCGCCAGGCCAACGAAACCGACGATCCACGGGATCATGGTGGTGATGCTCATTGATTTGATATCCAGGCCGTGCGCCTGCACCAGGTAGGCCGGGAACCAGCTCAGGAAGAAGAACAGAATGTAGTTGTAGCAGAAGAAGGCAAAAGCGGTGACCAGGATAATCGGCTGGCGCAGGTAGTAGCCAAACGGATGTGACGTTTCCGACAGATCAACTTCATCATTCGGGTTCGTTGCTTTCAGGCGATCAATCAGCAGACGTTCCTCTTCGCTGACGCGCTTGCTCTTCGCCGGATTGTCAGCGGCGAAGAAGAGCCAGAACGCCATCCACACCAGACCGATGCAGCAGACAATCACGAACGCCGGACGCCAGCCATAGGCGAGCGCCAGATAACCAATGATCGGGCCAGCGACCGCACCACCTAAAGGTGATCCGGCACTCAGTAAGCCCATGGCCGTCGCGGCCTGTTTTTTCGGGAACCAGCCGTTAATCGCTTTGTTGGCCGAGGAGCAGATCGGGCCTTCAGCCATGCCGAACAGCACACGCAGGATCAGCAGTGACCAGAAGCCGGTGGCCAGTGCGGTCATGCCGCAGAAAATGGACCAGGCACCTACCGCCACGGCCAGCACGATTTTAGGGCCATAGCGGTCAGTGGCAAGGCCGCCAAGGAAGTTAAACAGGGCATAGCCAAAGAAAAAGCTGCCGAAGATCATGCCAAACTGCTCAGCATTGATCGCCAGATCTTTTTCCACCAGCGGCACCGTCAGCGACAGGGCGACACGATCGAGGTAGTTAATCATGTAAACCAGGAACAGCAGCAAAACGAGGGTCCAGCGCAGATTCTTGAACATACAAACTCCGTGATCTGTTTTATCTTTATAGTCATGCCGGCGGGTACGCACCGGCTGAGGAGACCTGGTGTTCAGCGGATAATTAACCCATCTGAAGTATGACTTTGCAGCAGGTGCGCGGATCTTTTTCAAACAGGGTCATCGCACGCTCAATCTCCTGCAGCGGGAAGTAGTGCGTGACCAGTTTCTCTGGCTGGATTAACCCTTTTTCCATCCATTCGATCACCTGGGGGAAACGATTGCTGTTAAGACGTGAGGTAAACAGCGACAGCTCCTTGCTGGTCAGGCTCTGCTGAGTAATGCTGCACGGCTCGCCGGAGAAACCCAGCAGGCCAATGCGCGCGGCCGGTGAGGCGAGGGCAGCTGCTTCAGCCAGAATGGTGGGATGGCAGGCCGCGTCGATAATCAGCGTAGGCTGCACGCCCTCAAGCTGTGCCGCCAGCGGGATTTCGCTGTTATCGAACAGTTGATCCGCACCGCTCTGCTCTGCAAGTGCCAGCCTTTCCGGCAGGCGATCCACCACCATCACCTTTTTAACCTTATAGACGCCCTTCAGCACCTGAATCGCAGTGAGCCCCATCGGACCGGCACCGTAAATCAGCGCCACATCGTCTGGCTGCGGTTTGAGAAACGCGGTGATATTGGCGGCGATAGTGAAAGGCTCAACCAGACTGGCGAGCCGATCGGGGATGCTGTCCGGCAGGGAAAAGGCATTTTTTGCCGGAGCCAGCGCAAACTCGCTGAAGCCGCCATCACGGTGCACGCCAATCACCTGCAGTGTGGTACAAACATTGGGACGGCCCACCGAGCAGGGATAGCAGCTGCCGCAGCTCACCACCGGATCCACCGCCACGCGTTCGCCCAGCCGGGCCGGATCAACACCGTCGCCCACCGCGTCAATGACGCCGAAAAATTCGTGACCAATTACCCGTGGATATTTCGCGAACGGGTTATGCCCGTGCCAGATATGCACATCAGAGCCGCAGATACTGGCATAAGCCACTTTGACCCGGACTTCGCCCGCCGCAGGTTGTGGCAGCGGACGTTCAGCCACCACCAGTTCACCCGGCTGTTCAATAACAACGCTTTTCATCAGCTTCTCCTTACCAGTTCCACAGGGTGCCATCTTCAAGACGGGCGACCGGGAGATAGGCAGGTTCATAGGGATATTTCGACGCCAGTTTCTCGTTGAATTCAATGCCGAGACCGGGTTTGTCGCCTGGATGCATGTAGCCCTGGTCAAAGGTCCAGTTAGCATCAAACAGCTCCATCATCTGTTCGGAGAAGCCCATGTACTCCTGCACACCGAAGTTCGGCACCCAGAGGTCAAAGTGCAGTGCAGCCGCCATGCAGACAGGGGAGAGATCAGAAGGACCGTGCGAGCCGGTGCGCACCTGATAGAGCGAGGCAAAATCAGCGATACGCCGCATACCGGTAATGCCGCCCGCATGCGTAATGGTGGTGCGGATGTAGTCGATCAGCTGTTCTTCAATCAGCTGCTTACAATCCCAGATGCTGTTGAACACTTCACCCACGGCAATCGGCGTAACGGTATGCTGGCGGATCAGGCGGAAGCACTCCTGATTCTCAGCAGGCGTCGGATCTTCCATCCAGAACAGGCGATAATCTTCCACGCTCTTGCCGAAACGCGCCGCTTCAATTGGCGTCAGGCGATGATGCATGTCATGCAGCAAGTGCTCATCGAAACCAAACTTGTCACGGATGGCGGCGAACAGTTTCGGGGTGAAATCGAGGTATTTCTCGGTTGACCAGAGCTGCTCTTCCGGCCAGTTACCTTTGGTTGCAGGCTCATAGGCCAGACCTTTGCCTTTCGCCATGCCGTAGGTGGTTTTCATGCCCGGGACGCCGCACTGCGCGCGAATAGCCTTGAAGCCCAGCTCTTTGTGCTTCGCGTAGTCATCCATCACTTCATCAATAGAGTGGCCGGTGGTGTGGCAATAGACCATCACGCCGGTGCGTGATGCGCCACCCAGCAGCTGATACACCGGCATATTGGCGGCTTTGCCTTTGATATCCCACAGTGCCATATCGACGGCCGAGATAGCGGACATGGTGACCGGGCCACGACGCCAGTAAGCGCCCTTGTAGAAATATTGCCAGATGTCTTCGATCTGATGCGCATCGCGTCCAATCAGCTGCGGGCAGACGTGATCTTTCAGGTAGGAGGCGACCGGTAATTCACGGCCATTCAGCGTTGCGTCGCCAATGCCGGTCAGACCCTGATCGGTGGTGATCTTTACGGTGACAAAGTTTCTGCCTGCGCAGGTTACAAATACTTCTGCCTTAACAATTTTCATCCTGGTTGCCTTAAGTCAGCGTTCAATGATGAAAAAGTACGCTCTTTAATACTACCATACAAGTTAGGGTGGCAGAGTTGTGAACGGAATCACAGAGTGTTTACATTGTCTGAAAACGGCGATTAAGGCGTCATAAAGCGAGGCAGCAGGGGGAATGTTACGAACAAAATAGGCGCTATTTGCAGCAATAAAAAAGGGGCTTTCGCCCCTGATGTCGGTTCAGGCAAGCAGCGCGCACTGCGGCGGCAGGCGGCAGCTCAGCGCGCCCGCCATCACCTCAATCACGAATTCGCGCCCGGAAAGCGGCTCGCCATCGAGGTTAAAGGTCATCTCATGCGGAGAACGGATCGTCAGTGACTCCAGTTGCGTGGTGACGATGCCGGGATTGTCATCGTCGCCGGTCAGCGAGTGCAGCAGGGTAGGCAGCAACTCCTGCGCGGTAACAACACTGACGTCAAGTCTGCCATCGTTGATCAGGGCAGAAGGGCATAACCGCTGACCGCCGCCCGCCTGACGACCATTACCGATACCGATCACCAGCGCATCACCCTGCCAGGCGAAATCGGGGCCGCTGATCTCGCAGGTATCCGGTTTCAGCGTATCCATGCGCATCAGGCCGTGAATAAAGTAGGAGACGCCACCCAGCGCCGACTTCAGCTTTTCCGGGGTTTCAGTCGTGATACGGGTGCCAAACCCGCCGGTCGCCATATTGATGAAGTAGTGGCTCTGGTTTACCCTGGCCAGATCGATGGCACTGGCTTTGCCCTGAATCGCCAGTCGCAGTGCCGGTTCCATCTCTTCCGGGATGCCGACGCTGGTGGCAAAATCGTTGGCGGTACCCAGCGGCAGGATGCCCAGCACCGGACGATGATCCGCTTCAGAAGAAGCCAGCGCTGTCGCAATTTCATTGATGGTGCCATCGCCGCCACCCGCCACCACGGTCGCGGCCTGCAGCGCTATGGCCTCTTTGACGTACCTATCGCCGTCACCTTTTTCAAACGTGACACGCACCGCAATGTCGAAGCCTTCTTCACGCAGGGTCGTAATAGCTTCGCGCAGATCATCATTACCCGCGCCTTTCCCATTCAGGATGAGCAGCGTAAGCGGTTTATTATCC
Organism: Pantoea sp. Fr-CA_6; assembly: GCF_024520895.1. Lineage (NCBI taxonomy): Bacteria > Pseudomonadati > Pseudomonadota > Gammaproteobacteria > Enterobacterales > Erwiniaceae > Pantoea > Pantoea sp. Fr-CA_6. The sequence goes on from NZ_JALNPO010000004.1 coordinate 41,087, forward strand.
ATTTTGCGTTCCTTGAAGATCTACAGAGTAAGAAGGGATTTATAACACAGCTGCCAGCAGTAAATTATTGGCGAAAGAGAGAAAAAAGAAAACCCGCACGGGGGAGCCGGGCGGGTAAATGAGGTGGTTCCTGGTAAATCTGCCGTTTGTTGTTACTCGTTAGCAGCAGGCGGGACTATAAAGCAGCGCTGCGCAGGGGTCTGTGATCCTGTTCTGATTTCCTCAAAATGTTTCCGTTGGTAAACGATTATGAGGGTCCCGGGTATCTTCACCATGATCGAAGTTGCGCAGCAGCAGTGCAAAACGCAGATCCACCTCCTCTGGCACCCGCAGCCAGACGCGATGGCCATCGCCCGGCGCAACTTCGGTGGGTTCGCCGCGCGCATTCTGCAGCGCGTCCAGCTGGCAATTCAGGTTCCCCTGAGGCGTCATGATCTCCACGCTGTCGTGCAGCATAAACTTATTCTTCACCGCCACTTCAGCCCATTCGCCCCGGCGTTCGCCGGTGAATTCGCCGACAAACTGCTGGCGGTCGGACACCGAAAAGCCCTGCTGATAATTCTGGTAGCTGTCGTGAGTGTGGCGGCGCAGGAAGCCTTCGGTATAGCCACGATGTGCCAGGCCTTCCAGGGTTAACAGCAGTGAGGGATCAAACGGCTTACCGGCAGCGGCATCATCAATCGCCCGGCGATAAACCTGAGCGGTGCGGGCGCAGTAGTAGTAGGACTTGGTGCGTCCCTCAATCTTCAGCGAATGAACGCCCATCTCACTGAGCCGCTCCACGTGCGCAACCGCGCGCAGATCCCGCGAGTTCATGATGTAGGTGCCGTGCTCATCTTCGAACGCGCTCATCACCTCGCCGGGCTTCATCTTCTCTTCCAGCAGAAACACCTTGTCGGTGGGCTGACCAACGCCCAGCGTTGGCGTCACATCCTGTACGGCGACAGGCTGGTGGATACCGACGATATTCCCCACCTCATCCTGCTGACCCTCCGCCACTTTATACTCCCAGCGGCAGGCGTTGGTGCAGGTTCCCTGATTCGGATCGCGTTTGTTCATATAGCCGGAGAGCAGGCAGCGACCGGAGTAGGCCATGCAGAGTGCGCCATGGACAAAGACTTCCAGCTCCATCTCCGGGACCTGCTGGCGGATCTCGGCGATCTCCTCCAGCGACAGCTCACGTGACAGAATCACCCGGCTCAGGCCCATCTGCTGCCAGAACTTTACCGTGGCCCAGTTGACCGCATTGGCCTGCACCGACAGATGAACCGGCATCGTCGGGAAAGCGTCGCGCACCAGCATGATCAGGCCGGGATCGGACATGATCAGCGCGTCGGGCTGCATCGCCACTACCGGCGCTAAGTCACGAATAAAGGTTTTCAGCTTGGCGTTGTGCGGCGCAATGTTCACCACCACGTAGAATTTTTTACCCAGCGCGTGCGCTTCACTGATGCCCAGTGCGAGGTTTTCGTGGGTGAATTCGTTGTTGCGCACCCGCAGGCTGTAGCGCGGCTGGCCGGCATAGACGGCATCGGCACCATAAGCAAACGCGTAACGCATGTTCTTCAGGGTGCCAGCGGGGGAAAGCAGTTCGGGTTTCATGATTTTCTCACTGATGTCAGGTCAGCATGTCGCCTCAGGCGGCAGGTGCAGGGCAGTGAAGCCCTGCAAAAGGTGCGGAATTGTAGGCAGTGAGAAAAGGGAAGTAAATTGATCGGGATCAAACTAGATCAAATGACAGGCATCGGCTTCCCAGCGATAGCCCATGCCGTAGACGGCGCGGATAAAAGGTTGCTCGCTATCGAGAGTCTCCAGCTTGCGCCGCAGGTTCTTTATATGGCTGTCGATGGTGCGGTCCGTGACCACGCGGTAGTCATCATAGAGATGGTTAAGCAGCTGTTCGCGTGAAAAGACCTTGCCCGGCTCCAGCGACAGCGTTTTCAGCAGACGGAACTCCGCCGGCGTGAGATCCAGCGGCTTGTCGCGCCAGCTGGCGAAGAAGCGGCTCTCATCGACGCGAAGTAACGAGGCGCTTTGCGGCTCTTCCGCCGACCGTTTTACCCGGCGCAGAATCGTTTTAACTCGCGCCACTACTTCACGCGGGCTGAAGGGTTTACAGATGTAGTCATCCGCGCCCAGCTCCAGCCCCAGCAGCCGATCGATCTCCTCGGTACGGGCGGTGACCATAATAATCGGCAGTTCGGAATGACGACGGATTTCACGGCACAGCGTTAAACCGTCGGTGCCTGGCAGCATCAAATCCAGCAGCATCAGGTCGGGTGGCGTCTGGCGCACATACTCCAGCACCGCGTTACCGTCGGCGATGTGATGGGTACGGTAGTTAGAGGCATGCAGATAATCGATCATCAGCTGCGCCAGTTTCGGCTCATCTTCGACCACCAGAATCAGCGGGTCGTGGTTTTCCAGGCTCATAAGCGTCTACACAAGGGGAACATAGCGCAAGTGTAGCGCGATTTTCAGTCCACCTAAATCAGAGTGCGCCGCATGAATATCGCCGCCATGCGCGTCAGCGATATTTTTACAGATGGCCAGGCCCAGGCCCGAGCCACCGCTGGCGCGATTGCGCGAGCCTTCGGTGCGGAAGAAGCGCTCAAAAATCTGGGCCTGATGTTCCCCATCCACGCCCGGCGCGCTGTCATCAAACTCGATGCGCCAGTTGGGTGCCTCATAGTTCAGCGTCACTTCAACCCGGCCCCCGCTGTCGGTGTAGCGCAGGCTATTCTCCAGCAGATTAGTGAACAACTGCATCAGGCGGTCGGGATCGCCAAAGAAGGGGGCGTTATCGGGCAGATTGAGTTTCAGCGTCAGCCCGTGTGCACGATAGCGTTCGGCAAAGCTGCCCGCCGTCACTTCCAGCAGTTGCACCAGATCGGTTGCCTGTTTGCGGTAGGCAAGGGCGCCCTCATCGGACAGCGACAGCTGGTGCAGATCGTCGACCAGCTTGGTCAGCACCACCACTTCGCTCTGTAGCGAGGCGATCGCTTCCGGCGTCAGTTTGCGAACTCCATCCTGCATCGCTTCCAGTTCACCGCGCAGGATCGCCAGTGGTGTGCGTAATTCATGGGAGATATCGGCCATAAAGGCGCGGCGCATGCTCTCATTTTTCTCCAGCGAGCTGGCAAGGAGGTTAAAGTCCCTGGCCAGCTGGCCCAGCTCATCCCGGCTGCTGACCTCAACGCGGGTGGCAAAATTACCGGCCGCCAGATGATGGGTGCCGTCAACCAGTCGTTTGACCGGAGCCAGCAGACCGCGCGCCATCAGCCAGGTTGCCAGCGCCGCCAGCAGCGTGGACAGCCCGACGATAATCCAGCTGGTGCGCCGCTGCTGCTGATCAAAGTTAATGTCGGTGCTGCGCGTCAGCCGCTCCGGCGGCGAGCCGATGACCCAGCCGACCACTTTATTATTGCTGGTGGTGATATTGCGTCGCGTGCCTTCGGGCGGCACCGGCGATTTTGGCCCGGCCAGCACTTTATATTGCTGATCGAGGATCCAGAACTGGGTGCGCCAGCCGTGCGGCGGCAGCTGACTGTTACTGTCGGGATTCTGCTCCAGCGAACGCAGCATGGTGAACACCAGCCGGTCGTTGTGGCGCAAAAAATCCCAGTTGCCGTGCTGCTCATACTGATCGGCCAGGGCATCACTGAGCAGATTTAACCGCTGCTCGTTGCCGCGCTTAATGTAGTCGACAAAGCCATGCTCGAAACTGAGGCGAACCCCCCAGTGCATGGTAATCAGCACCAGCATGCAGGTGGCGAAAATCGCCATAAACAGTTTGGCCCCGATGCCCAGGCGCAGGTTATCTCTCATTTTTTTCTCCGGCGTCGCAAATCAACGTTGGTACTCACCTGTGGCGGCACGCGCCAGAACACCAGCGCGGGCAGGATGATAATCAGCGACATGCAAAGGTAGGTATAAATAAACATCTGATGTTCCGCCGTGCTGTTCGCTGCGCTCTCCTGAGCAAATGCCCCCAGCAGCAGCCCGGCCACGGTAACGCCAATACTCATCGACAGCTGCATAATCATCGACAGCAGGCTGTTGCCGCTGGACGCCAGCTCATCGGGCAGCTCCTTCAGCGTCAGGGTATTCATTGAGGAGAAACGAATGGCGTTGACCATGCCCTGCAGAAACAGCACCAGTGGCAGCAGCCAGACCCAGCCCAGAATTGCCACCAGCGGGAACAGCAGGACCACCAGCGCCAGCGCCACGGTCGACATCACCAGCACGTTGCGGTAGCCATAAAGATTGACGATGCGCACCACAATGCGTTTCATCCCCATATTCCCCAGCACCATCGGAATCATCATCAGACCGGCGTGAAACGGGCTGTAACCCATGCCGAGCTGCAGAAAGATAGGCGTCATAAAGGGCAGCATGCCGCTGCCGATGCGGCCGGTAAAACTGCCGAGCAGCCCGATGGAGTAGATGCGATTATCAAACAGCTTCAGGCTGAACAGCGCATTATCATTGCCGCGCGCATGCATCAGGTAGAACAGCAGAGAGAACATGCCAATGAGGATCATGGCACCCAGCAGCAGCGGAGAGCCGCCACTGCTGCGCTGACCATCCAGCGCCAGTGTCAGGGTTGCCATTCCGGCGGCCAGCAGGATAAAACCGCCGAAATCAAAGCGCCGCGTCTGCATGCTGTAGTTGGGCATCAGCATCAGGGTGGCAATAGCGCCTGCAATGCCGACCGGGATATTGATCAGAAAGATCCAGTGCCAGCTGGCGTACTCCACCAGCACACCGCCCAGCGCCGGACCCAGCAGCGGGCCAATCTGGCCGGGCAGAGTGACAAACGTCATGGCGGACATATACTGCTCGCGCGGCACGATTTTCATCACCGTCAGGCGACCCACTGGCACCATCATTGCCCCGCCAATCCCCTGAACCACTCTCGACAGCACCAGTTGATCGAGGGTGCCGGAGAGGGCGCACAGCAGTGATCCCAGGCTGAACAGCACAATCGCGCAGAAGAAAATGTTGCGCACGCCAAAACGATCGGCCAGCCAGCCGCTGACCGGCAGCATCACCGCCACCGTCAGCACGTAATAGACGATGACCGAGTGCATGTGCAGCGGGCTGACACCCAGATCGTGCGCCATCGATGGGATCGCGGTATTCACGATGGTGGTATCCAGCGTCTGCATAAAGAAGCCGATGGCAACAATCCACAGTTGCCAGCGGACGTTAGTGCTTTGCGTACTCATCGATCCCCCCCGATAAAGGCGTCACGTCCGATGCCTGCTGCCGCCATACCTGTTACGGCTGCTGCGCGGCGGCCAGCGGGCGTTTTTTACGGCGCAATTTATCCATCATTAAATAGACCACCGGCGTGGTGTAGAGCGTCAGCAACTGGCTCATCACCAGCCCGCCGGCAATGGTAATCCCCAGCGGCTGACGCAGCTCTGCGCCGTCGCCGCTGGTCAGCACCAGCGGCAGCGCGCCAAACAGCGCCGCCAGCGTCGTCATCATAATCGGCCGGAAGCGCAACAGGCACGCCTGGAAAATCGCCTCGCGCGCGCTGAGCTGGCCGTTGCGCTCTGCCTCCAGCGCAAAATCGACCATCATGATGGCGTTCTTTTTCACGATACCGATCAGCAGCAGAATACCGATCAGCGCAATCAGGCTGAAGGGCGTATCGAACAGCTCCAGCGCCAGCAGTGCACCGACACCCGCCGAGGGCAGGGTAGAGAGGATCGTCAGCGGATGGACATAGCTCTCATAGAGGATCCCCAGCACGATATAGACTGCCGCAATCGCCGCCAGCATCAGCCAGAGCTGATTGCTTTGCGACTGCTGAAACACCTGCGCCGTACCGGCAAAGCTGCCGCGCACGCTGGAGGGCACGCCAATCGCGGTCATGGTGCGTTCAATCGCCTCCGACGCCTGCGACAGCGACACCCCTTCCGGCAGGTTAAATGAGATGGTCGAGGCGGCAGACAGCCCTTCATGATTGACCGAGAGCGGCGCATTCGCGGGCTGCCAGTGGGCGAACCACGACAGCGGAATCGCTTTACCTTCGCTGTTTATTACAAACATCTGCGAAAGGGCGCTGATATCCTGGGTGTAGCGCGGATCGACCTCCATCACCACTTTGTACTGGTTAAGCGGCTGATAGATGGTGGAGATCTGACGCTGACCAAAGGCGTTATTCAGCAGGGCATTGGCCTGAGAGACATCAATGCCAAGCCGCGCCATGCTTTCCCGGTCATAGGTCAGCGCCATCTCGCTGCCTTTATCCTGCTGATCGGAGTTCACATCCGCCAGCTGTGGCAGGGCAGAGAACGCCTGACGGATTTTTGGCTCCCACTCACGCAGGGCGTTAAGGTCGTCCGACAGCAGGGAATATTGATAACCGGCATTCGATTCCCGACCGCCGACGCGCAGATCCTGCACCGCATTCAGATAGAGACTCGCCCCGGGTTCTTTCGCCAGCTTATTGCGCAGGCGGGCGATAATCTCCACTGCGCTCTCTTTCCGCTCCGACAGCGGCTTCAGCGAGATAAACATGGAGCCGCTGTTGGTACGCATCCCGCCGGTGAAGCCCACCACGCTCTCTACCGCCGGATCGGCCCCGACGATCTCCATAAAATCCTGCAGCTTACTGCGCATCGCCTGAAACGAAATGCTCTGGTCGGCAGAGATGAAACCGGAAAGTCGTCCGGTATCCTGCTCCGGCATAAAGGTTTTTGGAATATGAACAAACAGCCAGCCGGTCAGGACGATGGTGGCGAAAAACAGCACCATCACCCAGCGCGCATGGTTCAGTACCACGTTAAGCGAGCGACCATAGCCCTGCTGAATCGCCATCAGCAGCCGGCCCGCGCCGCGCTGGCGCGGCTGACTGCGCGGCGCGTGCGGCTTCAGCAGATAGGCGCACATCACCGGCGTCAGGGTGACCGAGATAAACAGCGAGATGACGATAGCCACCGACAGCGTAATGGCAAATTCTGAGAAGAAGCGGCCAATCAGTCCGCCAATCATCAGCAGCGGCAGGAACACGGCAATCAGTGACAGGCTCATCGACAACACGGTAAAACCAACTTCCCGCACCCCTTTCAGCGCGGCAGCCAGCGGCTTCATGCCCGCTTCCACGTGTCGGGCAATGTTCTCCAGCACCACAATCGCATCATCCACCACAAAGCCGGTGGCGATGGTCAGCGCCATCAGCGACAGATTGTTGAGGCTGAAGCCGCACAGGTACATCGCGGCAAAGGTGCCGATCAGCGAAACCGGCACCGCAACGGCCGGGATCAGCGTGGCGCGGCCCGATCGCAGGAAAACAAACACCACCAGAATCACCAGCGCCACGGCGATCACCAGCGACTGCTCCACCTCATGCAGCGAGGCGCGAATGGTGGGTGAGCGATCCTGAGCGATCTGCAGATCGATGGCGGCCGGGATCACCTCATGCAGCAGCGGCATTTCGGCGCGGATGCGGTCCACCGTATCGATGACGTTGGCTTCAGGCGTTTTGCGGATCAGCAGCAGCACCGCCGGTTTACCGCGCGACATCCCGGCGTTGCGTACGTCCTGCACTGAATCTTCGACTGTCGCCACATCCGACAGCCTGACCGCCGCGCCGTTGTTGTAATGCACTATCAGCGGCTGATACTCACTGGCGGTTTGCAGCGCGTCATTGGTACGCAACTGCCAGCGCTGCTGCGAATCATCCAGTGCGCCCTGCGGCCGTCGCTGATTGGCGTTGGAAATGGCGGTGCGCACTGCATCCAGCGAGACGCCCTGATTAAACAGCGCCTGTGGATTCAGGGCCACGCGGACCGCAGGCAGCGAGCTGCCACCCACGGTGACGTCGCCCACGCCCTCAATCTGTGACAGTTTCTGCGCCAGCTGGGTCGAGGCGTAATCGTAGAGCTGACCCGGATTATAGGTATCCGAAGTCAGCGTCATGATCATAATCGGCGCATCTGAAGGGTTCACTTTGCGATAGGTCGGGCGCGACGGCATCCCGGTAGGCAGCAGGCTTTGCGCCGCGTTAATCGCGGCCTGGACATCGCGCGCGGCTCCGTTGATGTCGCGATCAAAATCAAACACCAGAATGATGCGGGTGCTGCCCAGCGAACTGGTTGAGGTCATTTCACTGACGCCCGCGATGCGTCCCAGTGAACGCTCCAGCGGCGTGGCCACCGACGACGCCATGATCTCCGGCGCGGCACCCGGCAGCGAAGCCGAGATAACGATCACCGGAAAATCAACCTGCGGCAGCGGCGCCACCGGCAGCAGCCGGAAACCCAGCATCCCCGCCAGTGCGATGGCCAGCGTCAGCAGCGTGGTGGCGACGGGCCGGTTGATGAACAGGGCAAAGAACTTCACTCTGCGGCCTCCGTGCGGGCAAAGCGGCGGCGGGTGGCGTGCGCCAGTCGATCAAACAGCAGGTAGATCACCGGGGTGGTAAACAGGGTCAGCACCTGGCTCAGAATCAGCCCGCCGACCATGGCAATCCCCAGCGGATGACGCAGTTCGGCACCGACGCCGGTGCTGAGCATCAGCGGCAGCGCGCCGAGCAGGGCGGCCAGCGTGGTCATCAGAATCGGGCGGAAGCGCAGCAGGCAGGCCTGATAGATGGCATCAACAGGCTTCATACCCTGTTCACGTTCGGCCGCCAGCGCAAAGTCGATCATCATGATGGCGTTCTTTTTCACGATGCCGATCAGCAGGATGATGCCGATTATCGCCACGATATCCAGCTCATTGCCGCTGAGCATCAGCGCCAGCAGCGCGCCGACACCCGCCGTGGGCAGCGTTGAGAGAATCGTGATGGGGTGAATAAAGCTCTCATAAAGCACGCCCAGCACGATGTACATCGCCACAATGGCCGCCACAATCAGCCAGACGGTGCTGCTCAGCGCCGCTTCAAAGGCCAGCGTGCTGCCCTGGAACTGCGTCATCAGCTCTGCGGGCATGCCAAGCTCGGCTTCAGCCTGCGACACCGCTTTCACCGCATCTTCCAGCGAATAGCCGTCAGCCACGTTGAAGGAGAAGGTCGCCGACGGGAACTGGTCGAGATGATTAATGCTGAGCGGCGTGTTGCGCTGTTCAATGCGGGCAATGGCGCTCAGCGGTACGCTGCCGCCGTCGCTGCTGTTAAGGCGAATCGCCTCCAGGCTCTCCATGCCTGGAGTGGCACTATTATCCTGCTCCAGCACCACCCGATACTGGTTCGCCTGGGTATAAATGGTGGAGATGAGCCGCTGACCAAAGGCGTTGTACAGCGCGTTATCGACATCCGCCATGCTGATGCCGAGGCGGCTGGCGCTGTCGCGGTCCACTTTGACATAGGCTTCCAGTCCCTGATCCTGCCAGTCACTGCTGACATCGCGCAGCTGTGGCAGGGTACTGAGACGGGTCAGCAGCGCCGGAACCCAGGTGCTGAGCGACGACAGTGAACCCGATTGCAGCGTGAACTGATAGGGCGTGCGGCTCGCCTGGGTATCGATGGTGAGATCCTGCACCGCCTGCAGCCACAGCTGCACGCCCGGTACCTCACTGACCTGCTGTTGCAGGCGCTGCTGAATAGCAGGAATGCGGTCGTCGCGTTGATCCAGCGGTTTGAGGTTGATCTGCAGACGCGCGCTATTCAGCGAGGCATTGGTGCCATCCACGCCGACAAACGAAGTCATGCTCTCCACTGCCGGATCTTTCATGATGATGGAGGCGACGTCGCGGGTGCGCTGCGCCATGCTGGCATAGGAGACCGACTGCGGTGCCTGCAGCGTGCCCTGAATAATGCTGTTGTCCTGCTGCGGGAAAAAGCCTTTCGGGATGATCATCCATAGCAACAGCGTCAGCACCAGGGTGCCAAGCGCCACCGACAGCGTGAGCCAGGGATGATTGAGTACCCGTTTCAGGCCGCGGCCATAGGCGGCCACGATACGATCAAACATCGCTTCGCTGGCCCGCGAAAAGCGGTTCTGTTTGCGCAGCGACTCCGCGCTCAGCATCCTGGCACACATCATCGGCGTCAGGGTCAGTGAGACCACCGCTGAAATCAGGATCGCCACCGCCAGCGTCACGGCAAATTCGCGGAACAGACGGCCGATCACGTCGCCCATAAACAGCAGCGGGATCAGGACCGCAATCAGCGAGAAGGTGAGGGAGATGATGGTAAAGCCGATCTCGCCGGCACCTTTCAGCGCGGCGGTGAGCGGCTTTTCCCCTTTCTCGATATAGCGTGAGATGTTCTCAATCACCACGATGGCATCATCGACCACAAAGCCGGTGGCGATGGTCAGCGCCATCAGCGTCAGGTTGTTAATTGAAAAGCCGAGGAAGTACATCGCCGCGAAGGTGCCGATCAGTGACAGAGGCACCGCAACCGCCGGGATCAGCGTGGCGGGCACGTTGCGCAGAAACAGATAGATAATCATGACCACCAGCGCCATCGCCAGCATCAGCTCATACTGCGTGTCGTTGACCGAAGCACGAATATTGGTGGTGCGGTCGGTGAGCAGTTTAACCTCCACCGACTTCGGCAGGGCTGCGGTCAGGGCAGGCAACATGGCACGGATATTATCTGCTGTGGCGATGATATTGGCACCAGGCTGACGCTGAACGTTGAGCACAATCGCCGCATCGCGGTTGGCCCAGGCGCCAAGCCAGCTGTTTTCTGCTCCCTGTTCTATGGTCGCCACGTCGCCAAGGCGCACCGGTGCGCCGTTTTTGTAGCTGATAATCAGCTGGCGATAATCCTCCGCTGATTTCATCTGATCATTGGCTGACAGGGTAACTGAGCGGGTCGGACCATCCAGGCTGCCTTTGGCGGAGTTAACGTTGGCATTGCTGATGGCGGTCCGCACTGTTTCGCTGGTCAGACCCAGCGCAGCCAGCGCCTGCGCATTCATTTTCACCCGCACCGCAGGACGCTGACCGCCCGATAGCGTGACCAGTCCGACGCCGCTGACCTGAGAGATTTTCTGCGCCACCCGCGTTTCCACCATGTCCTGCACCTGCGTCAGCGGCATGCTGCGCGTGGTGACGGCAAGCGTCATGATCGGTGGATCGGCAGGATTCACTTTGCTGTAGACCGGCGGATTAGGCAGGTCGTTGGGCAGCAGGTTAGTGGCGGAGTTAATGGCAGCCTGCACCTCCTGCTCTGCCACATCCAGCGGCAGCGTCAGCTGGAACTGCAGCGTCACCACCGAGGCACCGCCGGAGCTTTGCGACGCCATCTGTTTCAGGCCAGACATCTGACCAAACTGGCGCTCAAGGGGCGCGGTGATGGAGGAGGTGACCACATCCGGGCTGGCACCCGGATAGAGCGTGACGACCTGGATCGTCGGATAGTCGACTTCCGGCAGCGCCGAGACCGGCAGGAAGCGGTAGCCCAGCACCCCGGCCAGCAGGATCGCAATCATCAACAGCGTGGTGGCGACCGGCCGCAGGATAAACTGGCGTGACGGTCCGCCACTGTGATCGGGAGGCATGACCTGCATTACTCACGCTCTCCTTTTGACGGAAGGGTGGTGCGGGTAGCGCGCGGTGCGTTGCTCTGCGGCGCGACCACCTCGACTTTTGCGCCTTCCGTCAGGCGATCCAGACCATCGGTCACGACGCGTTCACCCGCCTCCAGACCGGCGCTGACCACCACTTTCTCGCTATCCTGCAAGCCGGCAATCACGCTTTTCTTGCTGACCTTGTTGTCGCTGTTAACCACCCAGACAAAGTTGCCTTCGTTGCCCATCTGCAGCGCGGCAGGTGGGATAACAATCGCATCCTGCAGGGTGTTGACCTTCAGCCGCACATTCACGAACTGATTGGGGAACAGCGTGTCGTCCTGATTATCAAAACGCGCTTTGATTTTGATGGTGCCGGTGGTGACATCAATCTGGTTATCGAGGCTCAGCAGTTTGCCGCTGGCGATCAGATTCTGATTACTGCGATCCCAGGCCTCCACCAGCAGCGATTCACCGCTTTTCTGCGCCTTGAGAATAGAACTGATGCTGTTCTCAGCCAGGGTAAAGACCACATCAATCGGGTGCGTCTGGGTGATCACCACGATACCGGTAGTGTCGCCGCTGGTGACATAGTTGCCGACGTCCACCTGTTTCAGCCCGACCCGGCCGGCAATCGGCGCGGTGATCCGGCTGTAGGTAAGATTGAGTTGCGCACTGGCGACGCTTCCCTCATCCGCTTTCAGCGTGCCGAGCGTTTCACTGACCAGTGAGCGCTGGGTATCCAGCTCCTGTTGCGACACCAGCGAGGTTTTTGCCAGCTTCTCGAAGCGCGCCAGGTCACGACGGGCGTTGGCCAGCGTCGCCTGATCTTTCGCCAACTGGCCCTGCGCCTGCGTTAACGCCACCTGATAAGGCCGCGGGTCGACTTCTGCCAGTAGCTCGCCCGCTTTCACCTGCTGGCCTTCAGTGAAGTGGATTGCCAGCAGATCGCCATTGACCCGGCTGCGCACCGTGGCCGTGTTAGCCGCGGTCACTGTACCCAGTCCACTCAGATAGTGCGGCACGCTCTGGCTGGTGGCCGTAGCGGCCTGAACCGGCGCGAGGGGACGACGGGCACCGTCACCGCCGCCTTTGCCGCCACGTGGCGCAGGTGCGTCACTCTGACTGCTGCTCTGCGGCTGGGCATGGCGCTGCCAGGCATAATAGCCGCCAGCGGCCACGGCGATCAGGGCCAGCACGATAAGGGTTTTCTTCATAACAGGATGTCGGGTGCTCATGATTGTTGGTGCTCTCCAGCAGTGACGTAGTCCCAGGCGCAGGCATCAAATGGGTAGCCTGCAAACGACAGAGTGTAGCCGCCTCTGACGGGCAGAAGTTGAAGGAAATAAGGATATCTGTCAGGGCGGGGTAATTATGCCTGTTCTTTCATTAATCGCATCACAATCGTCATAAAGCCGTGAAATCACTTTGCTATGCTGAAAGACAGACGGTTTTTTCAGGCAAATAAGGAGCAGGAAATGAGTCAGAATCAAACCCGGCAGTTGGGTGACAGTGGTATCGCGGTGCCGTTGCTGACGTTTGGCGGCAACGTGTTTGGCTGGACAGTGGATCAAACCACCTCCTTTTCTCTGCTGGATGCGCTGGTGGATCGAGGCCTGTGGTTTATCGATACCGCCGACGTCTATTCCCGCTGGGCACCGGGCAATAAAGGCGGTGAATCGGAAACCATTATGGGTGAATGGCTGAAAAAAAGCGGCAAACGCGACCAGATCGTGCTGGCAACCAAGGTCGGCATGGAATTGTCGCCGGAGAAAACCGGGCTGAAACCGCAATATATCCGTCAGGCAGTTGAAGATTCACTGCGCCGGTTGCAGACCGACTATATCGATCTCTACCAGGCGCACCGCGACGATCAGGATACGCCGCTGGCAGAAACCCTGAGCGCCTTTGACAGCCTGATCAGAGAGGGCAAAGTGCGGGCGATTGGTGCTTCCAATTACAGCGCGGCACGGCTGCAGGAGGCGTTGCAGGCCAGTGAAACGCAGGGGCTGGCGCGCTATGAAACCCTGCAACCTGAATACAATCTTTATGACCGCCAGCCCTATGAATCGGAGCTGGAGCCGGTGGTGATGGCGCAGGGGCTGGGCGTTATTAACTACTATTCACTCGCCAGCGGCTTTCTCAGTGGCAAATACCGCGAGGCGGCGGATGCCGGTAAAAGCGCGCGCGGTCAGGGTGTCGTAGATAAATACCTTAACCCGCGCGGTTTGCGGATCCTGGACGCACTGGACGCTATCAGCGAAGCGCATCAGGTGACGCCGACGCAGGTGGCGCTGGCCTGGCTGATCGCCCGTCCCGGCATCACCGCACCCATTGTCAGTGCCACCTCGCTGAAACAGCTCGACGATCTGACTGGCGCGATGCAGCTGACGCTGACCCCGGCGCAGATTGAACAACTGAATCAGGCAAGCCAGTAAACACAAGGGGCGATAGCGCCCCTTTTTACGCTACACCTGTCAAAAAATTGGCACCCCGCCCAGAGAATAACCAATCAGCGATCCCGATCACAAATGCGTTAATAAACGGATGTTACGGGTAATTATGCGCACGTATTTACAAAAAACAGAGGTTATCCAGCACTATCCTCTGCGCGTCATTTTCCGTAACTTACATAAGAATAAGCAAGATGAAAAACAGAAAAGCAGAGCAGCGTTTCCCGCTGCGCCGTGTGGCAACCGGCACCCTAATCCTGGCCATGTTTTCCGCGCAGGCGTTGGCCGCTGACGCCCTGAGCCCGGACTCCGAATGGATGTTTGGTGACTGGGGCGGGTACCGAACGCAGCTGCAGGACGACGGCATTAAGTTTGACGTTAACTACACCATGGAAAGCGCCGCGAATTTAGGCGGCGGGGCGGATACCAATACCACCATGCGCTACAGCGATCAGTGGTCGTTTGGTACCAATTTCGATCTGCAGAAGCTGCTGGACTGGCAGGATGCCGAGTTCCAGATGACCGTGACCAGTCGTAACGGACAGAATCTTTCTGAACAGGTCGCGGATCAACGCACCGGTATGCTCTCCTCGGTGCAGGAGGTTTACGGTCGCGGCCAGACCTGGCGTCTGACCCAGTTCTGGTTGCGCAAAGGATTGTTTAACGATGTGGTCGATGTGAAAGCCGGGCGGGTGACGGTAGGGGAAGACTTCGATAACTTCGATGGCAATCTGTTCCAGAACCTGGCGCTGGGCAGCGGGCAGGCGGGTAACTGGCGCGGCGATCGCTGGTTTAACTGGCCTGTGTCGCAGTGGGGCGGCCGGGTGAAATTCAATATCACGCCGGACGTTTTCTTCCAGGTCGGTTTCTATAATCAGAACCGCGCTAACTACGATCGCGGTGATGGTTTCCGTCTGGATACCAGCAATTCAGAAGGGAATCTGGTGCCGGTCGAACTGGGCTGGAAACCAACCTTCGGGCCGGAGAAATTACCGGGTAACTACCGCATCGGCTATTACTATTCCTCGGTGGATGGCGATGTTTATGGCAGCTGGCGCAACGGCGGCTATCAGGATCAGGCCCATTCCTATGGCGGCTATCTGCTGTTACAGCAACAGCTGACCGCGCAGGATGGCGATGTGAATCGCGGTCTGGGTGTGCGGGTGCAGGCGGTGATGAACGATCACAAGACCTCAAAGACCGACAACTATCAGTCTATTGCGTTTACCTGGACAGGACCGTTTGATGCCCGTCCTCAGGATGAGATCGGCGTGGGCGCGTCACGTATTCATGTGAACAGCGACTATACCCGCTCACTGCGTCAGCAGAATCAGGCTAATGGCGAGAGCCGCTTTGACAGCCCGACCTATCTGCCGATTCAGGAAGGTTCAGAGTACAACTATGAGGTTTACTACAACGCTAAAGTAACTAACTGGATGTCACTGCGTCCTAACCTGCAGTATGTGGTTGCCCCTGGCGCAGTCAGTGAAGTGAAAGATGCGTTTATCGGCGGTATCAGCGCCAATATCGCCTTCTGATTTTCCGGGCGAGCGAGCCGCAGTGCGGGCCTGAGCACCTCTGCTGCTGCCGGGCCGTCCTCGCGCCGCTCGCGCGGTACCTTCAGCTTTGACGTCGTGCCGACGAACCGTTCGGGGATCGGCCCGCCGTCACGCCTCAGCGCTGCGGATAGCCCTTTCAGCAGCAGAGGCGCTCAGGCCTCCACTCTCGTGCCCTTTTTAACAATACACACTGAAGTTTCAGAGCAGGCCCGGCACCAGACTGCGTTATCACCTGTCGCTTAACTGACTGGCATTACACCCTCAGGTACCGTTTTTGTTATCGCAGTGCAAGCCTAGCGGAACATCACTTCCGCCCAGCGGGCCAGCCCTGCGGTGACGGAGGCGAAATCATCGCCGCCCGCAATCGGTGTATCCGGCAGCGTCTGCTGCAGCGCCGCGCGCAGCAACGGCGAACGCGCACTGCCGCCGGTCAGGTAAATCACATCAGGCTTAATCTGGCTGGTGGCTAATGCCAGCTGCACCTGTTCCAGAATTTTCTCCAGCGGCTGACTGATGGCGTCCTGCAGCTGATCCACGCCAATCTCTGTCTCTAATGCGGCGGCAATAAAGTCCAGGGAAGCGGTATGCGCCGGGCTGGCTGACAGCGCAATCTTGCTCTCTTCCGCTGCGCGCACCAGGCGATAACTGAGCTTCTGCTGCCACACTTTCAGCAGGCGAGCCACTACGTCACCCTGTTCCGCATCACGCACTAAATCCCGCAGCCACTTTCCGCAGGCGGGACTGTAAAAGTCACTTTGTGCCGGCACATCATTGATGGCGATCGCATTCCACCACGGCAGCGCAGGCAGGGCGGTGCCTTTCTGGGTGTTACCGCCCAGACCGAGTAGCGGCATCAGGGTCTTAAACGTCAGCATGATGTCCAGGTCGTTACCGCCGACGCGGCAACCGCTGTGGCCCAGCAGGCTTTCACGGCGGTCAGCTTTATCACGCCACTTCGGCCCCATCAGCAACATTGAGCAGTCGGTAGTACCACCGCCAATATCCACCACCAGTACCCGCGTCTCCTGCTGCAGCGTGGCTTCGAAATCGAGTCCGGCCGCCACCGGTTCGAACTGAAACTCCACGTCGCGGAAACCGGCGCGGTGAGCGGCGCGCAGCAGAATACCTTCAGCCTGCTGGTTAGACTCTTCACTGCCTAAACCCTGGAAGTTGACCGGTCGGCCGATTACCGCCTGATCGATAGCCTGATCAAGCTGGCTTTCACCCTGCTTGCGGATGTGCAGCATCATGGCGCAGACCAGATCTTCAAACAGGGCAATCTGCTGTGGCTTCAGGCCAGTAGCACCGAGGAACGATTTGGGGGATTTAACGAACCAGACATCTTCGGGATCGACCATATAGTGCTGCAGCGCGGTGAGGCCAAACTGCACGCTATTGGGCTGGACGTCGATATCTTCTTCGCGGTTATATCGCAGCGCGCGCTGCAGCAGCGCCGTGGTTTCGCTGTCAGGTGTCGCGACCTGATGATGACGATAGAGCCATTCGCTGATCGACTCGCGGGTCGGCGCACAGATCATCGACGGCAGCAGGCGCTGATCATTTTCCAGCGTTAACAGACGTGGCGTGCCATTTTCGCTGACTGCAATAGAGCAGTTAGCCGTGCCGTAATCGAATCCTATGAACATTTTCGCCCCCATGCCGGAAAAAAGGGGGCGACTTTAGCGCAGCTTCAGCAGGGTGGCAAGCGGGCAGCGCCGGAATTAACGAATAGCGAAGATGTGATCTTCAGCCAGTGAACGCAACGGCTGGCGCTCAGCCACGGCACTGCCCCAGACGCCATTAACATCAAGGTTAGCCAGGGTGCTGAGCAGGGCCGGTACCGAAACCGGACCGGCCAGCACCGAGATATTGCGCTGTGTTGCCTGGCCCTGAATGATGGTCAGCAGCATCTCATCCATCAGATTATTGTGAACGTTGGCAACCAGTTCAGGCGCCAGCACCAGATAATCGACCACCTCGTCACTCAGCAGATTGAAGGCATCCAGATTACGGCCAAAATGCTGCAATACGATACGGCAGCCGCACTGGCGCAGTTGCAGCAGCGCGGCATAGAGCTGATCGCCCTGGCTCAGCACGCTGGCGGCAGGGAAAGCAAAACCACAGCCGCTGCTGGAGAGACCGGCGGCAACAAAGCGCTGGCAGAGTTGCTGCACAAAGGCGGCATCACTCAGCACCTGGGCATTAAGCGGCAGAATCACCGGAATGCCTTTGTTATTGAGCCGCTGCACGTCGTGGCGGAAAAAAGCCTCAACAATATTGTTATCCAGCCGGCGACGCAGCGTTTCATCAGGCAGGTTATTGCGCAGCAGTGTCTCATCCAGCAGCAATCCGTCAGCGGTTAACAGCTGCACCTCAAGCAGCCAGATAAAGGCTGCCTGCGGCGTTTTTGGCGGGGCAACGGCCCAGGCGGGCAGTTCGATCTGCAGCGCATCAATCATCGCCGCATCCATGCCCTGATGGTTGCCCGACAGCGGTAAGCGATGCTGTTCGTAGACCACCAGCCGTCCGCGCCCGCTGCGTTTGGCGTTGTAACAGGCGATGTCCGCCTGCGAAAGCACGTCGCTGCTCTGACAGTTTTCTGCTGAAATCTGCGTCACGCCCGCGCTGGCACCGACCTGATAGAGGCGTCCCAGCCACTGGAACCGGTAATCATTTACCGCGGCGACAATGCGCTGCACCACATTATGTGCCTGTGCGATATCGCAATCGGGCATCAGTAGTGCAAACTCATCACCGCCCAGTCGCGCAAGGAAATCGCTGCTGCGCAGAGGGTGCTGCATCAGATCGGAGAGTTCGCGCAGTAACGCATCGCCTGCAGCATGCCCGGCGCTGTCATTGACCGCTTTAAACTTATCAAGGTCGATAAACACCAGCACATGCTGATGCTGATGTTCAGCGGCATCAAACAGCAGACGCTTAAGCTGAAGTTCGAAGCTGGCGCGGTTAGGCAGACGGGTCAGGGTGTCATGCAGCGCGCTGTAGCTCAGGCGCTTCATCAGTTTGCGTGACTCACTCACATCCTGAATGACCATCACCGCCCCCTGTTCCAGACCCGCTTCCGAACGCAGCGGCGTGATGCTGTAGTGAATATCGATATGGCCGCCGTCCGGGGTATGCAGCACCAGATCTTCAGCGAGACCGGGGGTGACTTTTTCCGGCGGCAGCTGGCATAACAGCAAACTCTCTACCTCAGGGCCGTTACGTCCCTGCGTGATATGCAGCAGCTCACTCAGCGGCTGACCGGCGGCCTGCTCCTGCGACCAGCCACTCATTTTTTCCGCCACCGGGTTCATAAAGGCAACGCGCATCTCTTTATCGGTGCTGATGACCGCTTCGCCGATCGAATCCAGGGTGATCGCCATGCGCTCTTTCTCCTGAAACAGCGCCTCGTTAAGATTGCGTAGCGGCGTGATGTCCTGACAGATGCCCAGCATGCGCTCAATGCGCCCCTCTTTGCTTAGCAGCCGGTTGGCCTGAGTGCGCACCCAGCGATGTCCCTGGTCATCGACCACGCGGTACTCCATGTGAAACGCGCTGCGAAGCTCAATCGCCTGTTGCACCGTCAGTGCGGCATACTCGCGATCGGCGGGATGCAGCAGATGGATCCAGAGGTCATAGCTGGGTGACTCATGCGGGGCAAGACCAAACAGCGCGTACATGCGCTTGTCCCATAACATCTCGCCGGTCAGCAGGTTCCACTCCCATACGCCAATGCCACCCGCTTCGTTGGCCAGCGTAATACGCTCCATCAGCCGGCGATTCACCTGCTCGCTCTGCTTCAGCTCAGAGATATCGATAATCTGCGCAATAAAGTAGAGCGGGGCATAGCTGCTGTCGCGCACCAGCGATACCGTCAGCCGCGCCCAGACAATCTCGCCATCTTTGCGGAAATAGCGCTTCTCAAAGGTGTAGGTATCAATCTCACCCGCCAGCAGTCGGTTCGCATGTTGCAAATCGAGGCTGAGATCGTCGGGATGGGTGATCTGCTGAAAAGTCAGCCGCTTCAGCTCCTCAGCCGGGTAGCCCAGGATCTGGCACAGCGAGCGGTTGACCTGCAACCAGATGCCGTGGGGCGCCACCAGCGCCATCCCAATGGCGGAGTACTCCATTGCGTGACGGAAGCGGGTTTCACTGTCAGTGATATGGAGCTTTTCGCGCCGGAACGCATCCATCACCAGCGACATAATGTGACTGGGGATTAGCACCAGCAGGAACGGCAGCCAGCTGGAGACCGGGCCCAGCGCGCTGTTGTTGTTCACCACGCTGACCAGATCAAAGGCGAGCAGTATCGAGATAAAACTGGCGTTCAGGAAGAACAGCACGAACGCCTGCAGCTTGGGCAGACGGACCGCGCACCAGAAGAGGATCACCACGATAAAGGTAAAGGGCCACGGCAAAAAGCGCAGCGCCAGATAACTGGCCCCGAGGGTGAGAAGAAGCGTCAGCAGAGCTTCGGCCAGGCGCAGATTGCTGAACCCCGTGCGACGCAGCGGCCACGGCAGAAGTAACAGCATCGGGCCTAACACCAGCATGCCGATGATTTCGGAGATCACCCAGGTATAAAAGAAGGGAAACGAGGCGTGGCCGCTGACCTGTAGCGTCCAGAGTGCCAGCAGGCCGCCGAGCACCGGCGTCACGATGCCCACCGACAGTACCATCCGTGCCCAGTCATGCAGTGAATCCAGCGGCGCGCGCCGATCCAGCAGGGCGCGCAGCAGCATGCCACCCACACCGGCCTGGATAAGATTGAGCAGGGCGAATTTAATGTTCGAGAGGGCAGGCCCGATGATGATGGCGTTAGCCCCGGCGGTGCCAAGCACGCAGGCTGTCAGCAGCAGCGGGAGCTGGCGTGACGGGCAGCGGAAAACCACGACGGTCATTAACGTAGTCGGAAACCAGAGCGGGGAGATTTTGCCGCTGACGACGATCAGTTCCAGACAGAAGAGTGTCAGGACAAACACCACGCAGCCAAGGAGCAGCGCCGAGAGCCAGCGGTTTGGCGTGCTATTTTGCGGGGACAGGATCTCTATCGTCATGCGGACTTCCGGCAGGGTGCAGCGCTCCACAATGGCGTATCAGGCACCAGTCATTCTCTCACTGCATGCTAGCACATCCGGCAAAGAAAAAAGGGGTGAAATCAATATTGCCCGTTATTCGGCGAATTGACGGGCACGCTAAGATTGATTGCCAGCACGTTGATTACTGGCGGAAAAGATCGGCGCGGGTATAGGGTTTCTCCATGCCCGCAAGGCTGGCGGCGAAACGCTCCAGGAACTGCTGCGTGGTGGCGACACGACCGTGACTCATCAATACAAACGGCACTAAAAGCGCAGCACCGACCTGCGGCCAGCTGAAGCCTTTGAGCGAGGTGCGACGCTGGGAGATCAGAAACGCCGTGCTCAGCGTGAAGCCCAGCAGCAGCCCGGTGACCACCTCACTTTTTGAGTGTGCGTGGATGACCAGGCGGGAGAAACCGACCATCAGGGGAATCAGATAACCAACCCCAATCGCCGCAATGCGCCACATCGCGGACCAGCGCCCGGAAATCAGCCACAGCATGACCGGCCACAGCGTGGCGGACATGGCACTATGGCCGCTGAAACCGGTAAAATTAAAGCGGGCGCTGCCGATGCCAAACCCCAGAAACAGAATTTTAGAGATGCTGACGGTCAGGCCAGCCAGGCCAAATGCCACAATCCAGTAAAAGACCGTATGACGATTATCACTCTTCCACGGCAAAATCAGCGCAATAATCACGGCTGTTGGAATCAACAGCATGCTGTCGCCAAAATAGGTCAAAGTCTTCCAGTGCATACCACTCCTGATGCATCTTCGGTCGTCACGTTAGCGACACGCGTTGTCTGAACAGCGCGCCGCGCAGGCCATTTTTTTTATAGTATGGTGTGCCGTTAGTTTATCGGTGAAATGAGTGGCGTCCAAAGGAGAAAGTCTGAAAAGTCGCCGACGCCATTTCTCTGGCATCAAAAGGCCGAAATCCCTATACTTAGCGCGAACACACCCTCTCCATTTCGGCCCGTCCGCTGCCCGCGTAATGTGTGACCAGTGGCAGGCTCCAGTTATCAGGTCTTAAAAAAGTATGACTGACAAGTCTCATCAGTGCGTGATTGTAGGCATTGCCGGCGCTTCCGCATCCGGTAAAAGTTTAATTGCCAGCACGCTCTATCGTGAAATCCGTGATCAGGTAGGTGGCGAGCACATCGGGGTCATCCCGGAAGATGCTTATTACAAAGATCAAAGTCACCTCACCATGGAAGAGAGGGTTAAAACCAATTATGACCATCCGAGCGCGATGGATCATGATTTGCTGTTGCAGCATCTGCAGGCGGTCAAAGCCGGTCAGGATATTGAGCTGCCGGTCTACAGCTACGTTGAGCACACCCGCACCCAGCAAACGCATCATCTGAGCGCAAAAAAGGTCATCATCCTTGAAGGCATTCTGCTGTTAACCGATGCCCGTCTGCGCCAGGAACTCAACTTCTCTATCTTCGTGGACACGCCGCTCGACATCTGTCTGATGCGTCGTATGAAACGTGACGTCAATGAGCGTGGCCGCTCAATGGATTCGGTAATGAGTCAGTATCAGAAGACCGTGCGTCCGATGTTCCTGCAGTTTATCGAGCCATCAAAACAGTACGCCGATATCATTGTGCCACGCGGCGGAAAAAACCGTATCGCCATCGATATCCTCAAGGCGAAAATCAACCAGTTTTTTGAATAACGCACGTCCGTCCGGACGTGGTGCAGACCGGCGGCAGGCACGCATGCCGGTTTGCTACACTTATGCCATGGAGTTACCGCAATGAGATTATGCGATCGCGATATTGAAGCCTGGCTGGACAATGGCAAACTGGCCATTGAGCCACGCCCGCCGGTCGAGCGCATTAACGGAGCCACCGTCGATGTGCGTCTGGGTAATCAGTTCCGCACCTTCAGCGGTCATACCGCGGCCTTTATCGATCTGAGCGGCCCGAAACAGGAAGTGAGCGCGGCACTGGATCGGGTCATGAGCGATGAGATCGTGTTGCCTGATGGCGAAGCCTTTTTCCTCCATCCGGGAGAGCTTGCGCTGGCGGTGACGCTGGAGTCCGTGACGCTGCCTGACGATCTGGTCGGCTGGCTGGATGGCCGTTCATCGCTGGCGCGACTTGGGTTGATGGTACACGTTACGGCTCACCGCATCGATCCTGGCTGGCAGGGCCGTATCGTGCTGGAGTTCTACAATTCAGGTAAACTGCCGCTGGCTCTGCGTCCCGGCATGTTGATCGGCGCGCTGAGTTTTGAACCGCTTTCAGGCCCGGCTGCGCGTCCCTACAACCGGCGTGAAGATGCGAAATATCGCGGTCAGCAGGGCGCTGATGCCAGCCGTATCGACAAAGACTGATCTGAGGATGTAATGAAAAGAGTGATAACCACGCTGGCCATCCTGTTAGTGGTGGTCGTAACGGGAATGAGCGCGCTGGTGCTGCTGGTCAATCCCAACGACTTTCGTGCCTATATGGTGCAGCAGGTCGAACAACGCAGTGGTTATCGCCTTGAGGTCAGCAGCGATCTGCGCTGGCACGTCTGGCCTCAGCTCAGCATTCTGGCCGGCCGGATGAGCCTGACCGCGCCGGGTGCCAGCCAGCCGATGGTCTCGGCGGAAAACATGCGGCTGGATGTTGATCTCTGGCCACTGTTATCCCATCAGCTCAGCGTCAGCCAGGTGATGCTGAAAAATGCGATAGTGCGGGTGACGCCAGATAGCCGCGCGCAGCGTGCCAGAAATGCGCCTCAGGGTCCGCGTGATGCGGAGCCGGCTTCGCCTTCCAGCGGCTGGTCATTTGATATCGCTAAACTGCGGGTAGCAGACAGTCTGTTGATCTGGCAGCAGCCAGGCGGCGACGAATATAATTTCCGCGACCTCAACATTAATATGGAACAGGACGCGAACAAGCTGGCGACGCTGTCGCTGAGCACCACGCTGATGCGCAACCAGCGCAACGCCACACTGAATCTCAAAGGCCAGCTGGATGCCGCGCAATATCCCCATCGCCTCAGCGGCCAGTTGCAGCAGCTTGATTACACGTTGTCCGGCGCCGATATTCCGGCACAGGGGATCAAAGGCTCTCTGAGCCTGCAGGGCGAGTGGGATGGTGACCGCCAGCAGCTCTCCTTCAGTAATCTGCAGCTCACCGCCAATGACAGCACCCTGACCGGGCAGGGCAGTGGCCATATTGCGCCACCGCAGCAGCTGGCGCTGGATCTGAAAGCCAGCAACCTTAACGTCGATAATTTACTCACCAGTGCGTCCGTCTCTGACGTACCTGGCGTGCAGCACGCCACCGTGGCCCGTTCGCCGGTGATTGCTGCGCCGCGGGAACGCAGCAACGCCGACTCTCCGCTGAATGATCTGGATCTGGCGCTGAAGTTACAGGCTGACAATGCGGTATGGCGCGGACTCTCTCTGACCAGTCTTTCGGTGAACGCCAGCAATCAGCAGGGAGTGATGACGCTGAAGACGCTCAGCGGCAAGCTGGGCAATGGCAGCTTCTCCATTCCCGGCAGTATCGATATCCGTCAGCCAGAGACGCGGGTCAGCCTTAAACCCCAACTCCGTTTAATTGCGATTCAGCCGCTGCTTAAAGCGTTTGAACTGCCGGAAAGTGTGCAGGGGAACCTGAGTCTGGATGGCGACCTGTCGGGTGATACGCTGACGGTCGAAGCAGCCAAACGTCGCTGGCAGGGCAGGGCGACCATCAGCGCCAGCAACCTGAAGCTGGCACAGCTGAATCTGCAGCAGATGGTGCAGCGTGCCGTGGCGCGGGTCAGCGATAAGGTCAGCAGCGATCAGGCGGTGGATGAGGGGATTGAGTCGATTAGCGCACAGGTGGCGCTGAATAAGGGCGTACTCAGCTTCAGCGATATCAATGGCAACGGACAGAATCTGGGCCTGCAGGGTGCGGGCAAAGTTGACATGGTGCAGCAACAGCTGGATATGACCCTGGGGCTGAAAATCAGCGGCTGGCGTGGCGATGATGCGCTGGTGAAGGCGCTCTCCAGTCAGCCGGTTCCGCTGCGCATGTATGGTAGCTGGGACAGCCTG
Source organism: Pantoea sp. Fr-CA_6 (assembly GCF_024520895.1). Lineage (NCBI taxonomy): Bacteria > Pseudomonadati > Pseudomonadota > Gammaproteobacteria > Enterobacterales > Erwiniaceae > Pantoea > Pantoea sp. Fr-CA_6. Next base: position 65,700 of record NZ_JALNPO010000004.1, read on the forward strand.
CAATACTCTCTGCCGGTGGATGACGTTCTGCGTAACCGGCTGCAGAGTGAGGCGAAATCACGGCTGAATCAGTGGATCGATCGCCAGAAAGAGGGCGAGAACAAAGAGAACCTGAAGAAAATCATGCGCCCGTAGCGGGCGCATTCCCTTCTGCCAGCTAACCACTCAGACCTCGTAACTGATATCGGGCTGCAGCAGGATCTCGACTTTCTGCACCCGATGATTTTCGACCTGCAGCGTTCGCAGCAGATAGTCACCCAGTTGCAACACTTCGCCTTCCTGAGGGATGTGTTGCAGCTTATCCATCAGTAATCCCGCCAGCGTATGATAGTCACCCTGCTCATCGAGCGGCAATTTCACATAGAGCGCCAGATCTTCCAGCGGCATATGACCGTTAGCAATCCAGTGACCTTCATCCTGAATCTGTATATCGTAGCGAGCATCGATTTCACCCGCCTCATTCGGCAGATTGCCGGCGATGGTCTCCATCACATCGCTCAGCGTCACCACGCCTTCCACCGAACCAAACTCATCAACCACAAAGGCAAAGTGAGTATGGGCCTGACGAAACTGTTCCAGCGCCTGCAGCACCGTCAGCCGCTCAGGAAAGACCAGCGGCTGTCGAATCAGGGCGCGTAAATCGAGGGAATTGTGGTGCAGTGACTGGTGCAGCAGATCGATAACATGAACCACGCCCAGCGGTTCGCTGGAGTGATCCGTGATCAGTATTCGTGTGTGCTGATTGCGGTCGAGGCGTGACATAATCTCTGCCGGATCATCACTGAGATCGATATGTTCGACGTCGTGGCGCGAGGTCATGATGCTGTTAATGTGGCGCTGACCCATGCCCAGTACGCGGGCAATCATCACCCGTTCCTGCCGGTTAAACAGCATGCTGTCATCGCTGTCAGCAATCAGTGACGAAGTTTTCGCATCCAGTTCCGCCGGTTCTGCCGCGCCGCGCAGCAGGCGTAACACCGCTTCCGCCGTGCGCTGGCGTAGCGGACGACCGGCCGACAGCACCCGACGACGATTAAAGTGCGCCAGCTGGTTCAGTGCCTCAATGACCACCGAGAAGCCGATTGCCGCATAGAGGTAGCCTTTGGGGATCACAAAGCCAAAGCCTTCTGCCACCAGGCTGAAGCCGATCATCAGCAGAAAGCTTAAGCAGAGGATCACAATCGTCGGATGGTTGTTCACGAAGCGGGTTAACGGCTTGCTGGCGAGCAGCATCAGCAGAATGGCGATGGTGACCGCAATCATCATGACCGGTAAGTCATTAACCATGCCGACGGCAGTAATCACCGCATCCAGCGAGAAGATGGCATCCAGCACCACGATTTGCGCCACCACCGGCCAGAATTTAGCGCCGCCTTTTTGTTGACCGGACGCCTCATCATCCCCTTCAAGACGCTCATTCAACTCTGTGGTGGCTTTAAATAGCAGGAAAATCCCCCCTGTCAGCAGCAGTAAATCGCGCGCACTGAAGGGATGGCCCATAAGCGTAATCCAGGGTTCTTTCAGCGTAACCAGCCAGGAAAGCGATGCCAGCAGCAATAATCGGCACAATAACGCCAGCAGCAGTCCAATCACGCGCGCGCGGTCGCGAAGCGGCCCTGGAAGCTTCTCCACCAGGATGGCGATGAAGATCAGATTGTCGATGCCTAAAACCAGTTCCAGAACGATTAGCGTTACTAATCCCGCCCATAGCGATGGATCTGCAATTACCTCCAGCATGCGTTGTTCACCTGAATGTCTTAAATTGAGTTTTCTCTGATGATAGTGGAGTGCGAAGCCACGTACAAATGGCAGGGCAGGGGGCATGTTCTCAGATAACCGCGCTATATCGTGCAAAATATGAACATAATAGTGTGACGCTTTGATTAACTTCACAGGGCTCAGTAGAGATAATTCTTAGTCATTGGCTGACAGGAAAGAGATATTCACCTGTCGGGCTTATGCGATTTATCTCATCGGGAGTATGGCATTAATCCGAATTGTGAAGAAAGGATTGCACTGCCCGTCAGGCCTCAATACTAATTGCTGGTAGTCTTTTTCCTAAAATAGTCCAGGGATGGCGGGACCTGCTTGTAAACAAGCCAGTAATAACTAGTATAGCAACAAGTTAGCAAACTCTGCCCCAGAGTCGTAATCTGCGTACCTATTCGACATTAATCGCAATGTCACGAATGAGTAATTCGCCTGTGAACGTCTGTATGATGCGTTGCGGTAACGCTAACACATTACGGGGAGCATTATGAATGATGACAGCGATATTGGCAGCGACAGCCAAGGGCGGTAGCGTGCCCGAATCGCGTTTTTGTTGATAAAGTGAGCAGCGCTGGCGGTGGTTAAGTCAGAGTAATCTGTTGGTATTCATCACGATATTATTGGTTTCATGGTTAAGATCATTGGCGTAAACGCCGCAGGAGCTCCCCTTAGAAACGGCTCACTCTGGAGAGGTTTCGTCGCTTAATGATTAAACAGGCGATAGCCGTTGCGGGTTTAAGGAAATAAAATAAAGAGTTAAATATGCGCGATACAGAATTTACGTTTAAAAGTCTTATTACCAAATTAATGCTGGCATGTTCAGACTTAATTTGTTTCAACGCAGCGTTCTTTTTGGCGATGATGCTAATTAATTTGCAGTCAGATTCGCCGCTGGCAGATATTTCTGAAAAAGAAATGAATTTAAAAATTGCCACACACATTTGTCTGTCGGTAATTTGTATTGGCTGGTTCTGGGTAAGGCTGCGTCACTACACTTACCGCAAACCTTTCTGGTTCGAATTAAAAGAAGTTTTTCGTACCATTCTTATATTTTCTGTTATCGACCTGTCGATTACCGCCCTGTCGCAGTGGCAGATGTCGCGTTTCGTCTGGTTACTGACCTGGATCCTGGCGCTGATTTTAATTCCGACCTGCCGCGCGCTTTCTAAACGTCTGCTGAATAAAAATGGCTTGTGGAAAAAACAGACCATTATTATCGGCAGCAGCAAAAATGCGCACGAAGCCTGGCAGGCACTGCAAAGCGAAGAGGTCATGGGTTTTGACGTTATCGCCTTCTATGACGTTGATGGAACCTGTCCGCAGGAGATCATGAACGGCGTGCCGGTGCTGCGCGACGAGCAGGAGCTCTGGAGCCTCACCAACAGCGAAACGCAGTTTATCGTTGCGGTTGAGTATGAGCAGAGTCAGTACCGTGATGTCTGGCTTAAATCGCTGGCGATGCACAACTGCCGTTCAGTGTCAGTGATCCCAACCCTGCGTGGTGTACCGCTCTACGGTACTGACATGGCCTATATCTTCAGCCATGAAGTGATGATCCTGCGGGTTCAGAACAACCTGGCTAAACGCACGTCGCGCTTCCTGAAGCGGGCATTCGATATCGTGGGTGCGCTCTCGATTATCCTGATGCTGATGCCAGCGCTGCTGGTACTGGGCTTCCTGGTGGGTCGTGACGGTGGACCGCCGATTTATGGTCACGAGCGTGTGGGAATGAATGGCCGTAAATTCAAATGCCTGAAATTCCGCTCGATGGTCATTAATTCAAAAGAAGTGCTGGAAGAGGTGCTGCGCACTGATCCGATTGCCCGTGCGGAATGGGATAAAGATTTCAAACTCAAAAATGATCCACGTATTACTAAAGTGGGCCACTTCATCCGTAAAACAAGCCTCGATGAGCTCCCTCAGCTCTGGAACGTGGTGCGCGGTGATATGAGTCTGGTCGGACCGCGTCCGGTCATTGAAGATGAACTCTGTCGTTATGCCGGTGATGTTGATTATTACCTGATGGCAAAGCCAGGCATGACGGGATTGTGGCAGGTCAGCGGTCGTAATGATGTTGACTATGAAACCCGCGTCTATTTCGACTCGTGGTACGTGAAAAACTGGTCACTGTGGAACGACATCGCGATTCTGTTTAAAACAGTGGGCGTGGTGTTGAAACGCGATGGTGCCTATTAATCGTGAGTCGGAATGAGCGCGTTAATGCGCGCTCAGAGGTGTTTTGCCGTTGTCAGGCGTGTCGTTGATAGTGGCCATCATCAGGGATATCGCTGTGCATCCATAGTCCGCTATGATGCGTGGCGTTCAGGGTACACCCTGGTAGATGGCCGCTACTTATAACAAGTGGAGCAAGGATAATGAACGACAGGTTCAGTGCTTAAGTCAGGTAGGATTTACTTTTTGTTGGACGCTTACACAGCGGCGGTTTCGCCTCTATCAATAAATAACTGATAGCGAAGATCTAAATGATTACAATCAAAATGAAATTGATACCCTTGCTGGTATCCGCCACATTCCTTAGCGGGTGTACGATCGAACCAGGTTCTCACCTTTCTACATCAGGAAAAGATGTTGTTGAACAGCAGGATAGCAACTTTGACATCGATAAATATGTCAACGTCTTCCCGTTAACGCCTTCACTGGTTGAAAGGATGCGTCCGAAGCCACTGGTGGCTCAGACGAATCCTGCCCTGCAGAACGAAATTCAGAACTACGAATACCGTATCGGTGTGGGCGATGTCCTGACCGTAACGGTCTGGGACCACCCGGAACTGACCACCCCAGCGGGTCAGTACCGTAGCGCCAGCGATACCGGTAACTGGGTGCATTCTGACGGCACCATTTTCTATCCCTACATCGGTCGTGTGCGTGTAGCGGGCCGTACCGTCGGCGAAGTGCGTGACGAAGTGTCACGTCGTCTGGCTCAGTACATTGAAAGCCCACAGGTTGATGTCAGCATCGCCTCGTTCAAATCACAGAAAACCTATGTGACGGGTTCAGTGACCACTTCTGGTCAGCAGCCCATCACCAACGTTCCGTTGACGGTGCTGGATGCGATCAACGCCGCTGGCGGCCTGGCCGCTGATGCTGACTGGCGCAACGTGGTGCTGACGCACAACGGTCGTGAACAGCGCATCTCTCTGCAGGCACTGATGCAGAATGGTGACCTGAGCCAGAACCACCTCCTCTATCCAGGCGATATTCTTTACGTTCCGCGTAACGATGATCTGAAAATCTTCGTGATGGGTGAAGTGAAGCAGCAGACTACCCTGAAAATGGACCGTAGCGGCATGACGCTGGCGGAAGCACTGGGCAATGCGGCCGGGATGGATCAAACCACCTCTGACGCCACCGGTGTATTCGTTATCCGTCCACTGCACGGCACCGATCGCAACAAGATTGCCAACATCTATCAGTTGAACACCAAAGATGCGGCATCCATGGTGATGGGAACCGATTTCCAGCTCCAGCCTTACGACATCGTTTATGTCACCTCTACGCCGCTGACGCGCTGGAACCGTGTGATTGGGCAGTTGATACCGACCATCGCAGGTATCAACGATGCAACACAGGCCGCATCGCGTATCCGTACCTGGGGTAATTAAGGTCCCATCATGATTAAGTCCGTGTTAGTCGTTTGCGTTGGCAACATCTGCCGCTCTCCTACCGGAGAGCGCCTGTTTAAACGTGCGCTGCCTGATTTAGACGTTCGCTCTGCCGGCCTGGGGGCGCTGGTCGGCCACCCGGCCGACAAGACGGCGTCTGAAGTCGCTGCTGCGCAGGGTCTGTCGCTGGAAGGACATGAGGCGCAACAGTTGACGGCAGAGATGTGCCGCAACGTTGACCTGATTCTGGTGATGGAAAAGCGACATATTGAACAGGTGAATCGCATCGACCCGGCCGCGCGTGGCAAAACCATGCTGCTTGGTCACTGGCTCAATCAGAAAGAAATTGCGGATCCGTACAGAAAAAGCCGTGAGGCCTTTGAAGAGATTTACGGATTACTGGAAAACGCTACCCAGAAGTGGGTGAACGTATTAAGCCGATAGTTGGGATTATCCATGAATATAAAAAATAAGGTCAGAACCGCGCCGGGAGAGGATTCGAATGGATGGGATCTGGCGCATCTTGTGGGACAGCTAATTGATCATCGCTGGATCATTGTTGCCGTTACCGCTTTTTTCATGCTGGCGGGAACACTCTACACACTGTTTGCAACACCCATTTATAGCGCAGATGCGTTAGTTCAGGTTGAGCAGAAGAATGCCAGCACCGTTCTGAACGAAATTGACAGCATTCTGCCACCGACACCAGCCTCTGATACGGAAATCGAGATTCTGGAATCCCGTATGGTCATCGGCAAAACCGTTGACGATCTGGGTCTGGATACCGTCGTTGAGCAGAACTATTTCCCGGTTATCGGTAAAGGTCTGTCGCGCCTGATGGGCAACAAACCCGCCAGTATCGCGATTTCGCGCCTGGAAATCCCACGCACTATCGACAAACGTAACGTTGAACTGGAAGTGACCGGTCCGGATAGCTACACCGTCTCAAAAGATGGCGATGAGCTGTTCAAAGGTAAAGTCGGCCAGCTGGAGTCGCACGGCGACATCAGCATGCTGGTCAGCGAGATCCACGCTGATGAAGGCACCAGCTTCACCGTGACCAAGCTGAATAACCTGCAGGCGATCCGTTCAGTGCTCTCTAACCTGACCGTGGCAGACAAAGGTAAAGATACCGGCGTGCTGGGTCTGGAGTATCTGGGTGAAGATCCAGAGCAGATCAGCAAAGTGCTGAACCAGATTGTGAATAACTATCTGTTACAGAACGTTGAGCGCAAGTCAGCGCAGGCAGAGAAAAGCCTGGAGTTCTTACGCACTCAGCTGCCTGCCGTGCGCAGCAAGCTGGATGAAGCGGAAGACAAGCTGAACACCTTCCGTCGTCAGAACGAATCTGTTGACCTGTCACTGGAAGCGAAATCCGCTCTGGACTCCTCTGTCAGCGTGCAGAGTCAGCTGAACGAACTGACCTTCCGTGAAGCTGAAGTCTCTCAGCTGTTTACCAAAGATCACCCGACGTATCGCGCGCTGCTTGAAAAACGCAAAACGCTGGAAGGTGAGCAGGCTCAGCTGAATAAGAAAATTGCTGGCATGCCACAGACTCAGCAGGAAATCCTGCGTCTGACCCGTGACGTTCAGTCTGGTCAGGAGATCTACATGCAGCTGCTGAACCGTCAGCAGGAGCTGGGTATCAGTAAAGCGAGCACCGTGGGTGATGTCCGCATCATCGATGGCGCGCAGACCGCTAACTCGCCTGTTGCACCGAAGAAGCTGCTGATCATCGCCGCGAGCCTGATTTTCGGTCTGTTCGTGTCAGTGGGTCTGGTTCTGCTGAAAGCGCTGCTGCATCACGGCATCGAGAACCCGGATCAGCTGGAAGAGCTGGGCATGAATGTCTATGCCAGCGTTCCACTGTCAGACTGGCAGCGTAAGAAGGATACCGAAGCCCTGGCGCGTCGTGGCAGCAAGGTGAAAACCGATCCGCACGAAACGCTGCTGGCGCTGGGTAACCCGACTGACCTCTCCATCGAAGCGATTCGTAGCCTGCGTACCAGCCTGCACTTCGCGATGATGGAAGCGAAAAACAACATCCTGATGATCACCGGTGCCAGCCCGGGTATTGGTAAAACCTTTATCTGTGCCAACCTGGCGACCCTGGTCGCGAAAGCGGGTCAGCGTGTTCTGTTTATCGATGGCGACATGCGTCGTGGTTATACCCACGAACTGCTGGGCGCAGATAACAAATCAGGTCTGTCCAACGTGCTGTCCGGTAAAACTGAGTTCAGCCCGGCGCTGATTCAGCAGGGCGTGTACGGTTTCGACTTCCTGCCACGTGGTCAGGTTCCGCCGAACCCGTCTGAGCTGCTGATGCATCGTCGCATGGGTGAGCTGCTGGAGTGGGCGAGCAAGAACTACGACCTGGTGTTAATCGATACGCCGCCAATCCTGGCCGTCACCGATGCCTCCATCATCGGTAAGCTGGCCGGCACCTCACTGATGGTGGCGCGTTTCGAAGCCAACACCACCAAAGAAGTGGACGTCAGCTTCAAACGCTTTGCCCAGAACGGTATTGAGATTAAAGGTGTGATCCTCAACGCCGTGGTGCGTAAAGCCGCTAATGCGTATGGCTATGGGTATGACTACTACGCCTATGACTACGGCAAGACGAACAAAAGCTGATTATTGAGCAATAAAACAGGGGGCGGTCTGACCGCCCCTTTTTATCGTCCCTTTGAATGACGACACGCATCAATTTACACAGGTTATTCTGTCCAAACCCACAAAAGCGATACATCTATAAATCGCATGGCGAGCGTCACTCAACAGAATTCATCACCAGCAGGCATCGCCCGCACGCAATTTGTGACCGTGCAATCAGACTCGCTGTAAAGCCAGTCGGGAAGGCGAAGCGTGATTATTGCTGGCATGAGAACTTGTGGAATTAAGGAATCACACCATGGCTCCATATTGGTATGTATCAGGCTTTTTACTGCTGCTTTCGCTGTTTGAAATAGCGCTAAAAAAAGACGAACGCACAAATTATATTCTGACCTGGCTACTCTGTTTTGCCGCCGTGACTTTGATTATTTTCGGGGGAATACGCGGTCTTGGTACCGGCATGGATGACTTTCAGTACCGGAGCTTCTTCGAAGACTTTGTAAGACGTATTGAGATTAATGGCTTCTTTAATACCGTTGCGTTTTTCCGTTACGAACCGCTGATTTTTGCGATGGCCTGGCTCACCAGCCTGTTTTCGCACAATGCCAGCATCTTCCTGTTTGTCTTCTGCGCCATTGCCGTTTCCATCAATACCTGGTTTTTCAGGAAGATGTCTCCGTATCCGGTGCTGGCGCTGGTGCTCTATTCGGCGCACATCTTTATCAACAAAGACATTAACCAGATTCGCTTTGGCCTGAGTTCTGCGCTGTTCCTTGGCGTTCTCTGGTCGATCTATCTCAAGCGCTACTGGTGGGCATTTGCCTTCTTTATTCTGTCGTTCACGAGCCATAACACCGGTGTCATGGTGGTGACGCTTGTGCCGTTCCTGTTTATCCGGGACTGGCGCTGGTGGCCGGTCATTATCATCGTTGCCAGTCTGCCGCTATCGGTTGTGGGTGGCTCGGGCTTTATTGCCCTGATTGCCGGTCATCTGGGATCGCTGGGAGAGAGGGCATCGGGCTATAACAATGACCCCTCCTATGCAATGGGTGGCAGCATCCTGGCCGTATCGAACCTGAAAAACATCATGCTGGTGTTTGTCTTCTTCTATTTCATGCTGACCGATAAGCTGAAGCGCGAGAATTACGCCCAGTATCGCCTTAACTATCTGCTGATTTTAAGTTTTGCCATCGGCGGGGCGATCAGGATCTTCCTGTACAACTTCCCGTCAGGTTCGCGCCTGTCCAACTATCTGCAGCAGGTTGAGCCGATCATCCTGACCTCGCTGATTTATCAGGCAAGGCGATCCTGGAAGCCAGCGCTGTATGCCATGCTGGTGTTCTTCCTGCTCTATTACCTCTACTACAACACCATTTCAACCAAACAGGCCGTTACCGGTTATGAAGTGGCGCGGGAGTTTTGGCTGATCCACTAATCAATCTGACGACCGCCTCTGGATGACGAGTTTCACCCAGGGGCGGTCGTCGGTCAGAACACAGGTTTTTCATCGACCGTTGTCGAATGAACTGTTTATTTTTGAACTACTTTAATGAGGTGCTGGCAATGAAGGACATTCGTTTCTCCATCGTAATTCCGGCTTATAACGCGTCAGAATCGATTGTCACGACGCTGGATTGCGTTAAAGCACAAACGTATCGCAATTTCGAAGTCATCATCGTTGATGATAAATCTGCGGATGCCGCCGCGCTGGCGGATGTGGTGCGCAGCGAACGCTACCGGGATCTCGATATCAATCTGGTGCTCTCCGAGGTCAAACTCAACGGAGCCGGTGCGCGTAACAAAGGCATTGAGCTGGCGACCGGTGACTATGTCAGCTTCCTTGACGCCGATGATGAGTGGGCGGCGGACAAACTGCAGCAGGTGAGCGAAAAAATTGCTCAGCTGGACGCGCAGGGCAAAAAGAATTTCGTCATTTTCAGCCAGGTGAATATCTATCAGGATGGCACGTTCCTGAAAGTGATGCCGATGCAGCCGCCAGGCAAAAATGAAACGGTCGCGGAGTATCTGTTCGGCTGCTACGGCTTTATCCAGACCAGCACCATTGTGCTGAAGCGGGAAGACGCGGCGAAAATTCAGTTCGATACCCGCTACATCCGTCATCAGGACTATGATTTCTGCATACGTGCCGACCGCATGGGCTATGACTTTGTGATGATCGCCGCACCGCTGGCGAACTACCATCTGGTCACTAAGTTTGGCTCGAAACACAAAGGCGAGTCGGTGAAGTACTCGATGTTCTGGCTCGATACCATGAAGCCGCATCTGACCCCGCGTGACATCCACACCTACAAAGCTTTTAAGCTGCCGCTGCGCTACAAGATGGATGGTAAGTCGCTGATGGCAAGCCTGAGCTTTGCGCGCTACTTCTTCCTCACCAACAAAGACAACCGTGCTTATTTTATGAACCGGGTTAAAGACAAGGTCAAAGCACGTTTCGGCGGTGAGAAAGCGATCTCCTGACGCGCGCCGCGCCTCGCTCTGCTCCTGATGCCAGGAGCGACTCTTTTTACGATTAATTCAGGGTTGAAGATGAATACTTCTGTTGGAACCGTTGGCATCGTCATGCCTATGTATAATGCACGTCAGACGGTGTTACGCGCGGTGCAATCGGTTATCAATCAGCACTATACCGACTGGCATCTCTATCTGGTCAACGATAAATCGACCGATGACTCGCTGGAATTTGTGCGTGAGCATTGTCAGGATCCGCGCATTACCATTCTGGATAACGCGGTCAACATGGGCGCAGCAGAGACCCGAAACGTCGGGCTGCGCGCGGCCACTGAAGAGATTATTGCCTTTCTCGACAGCGACGATGAGTGGCATGCGGAAAAACTGACCCAGCAGGTCGCTGCCATCGCGGCCGGTGATGATTTTGTGATTACCGAATATCACTATAAAACCCGCAAGGCTGAGCACGACATTACCTACGGCAAACCTTACCTGCAGCAGGAAAACTTTGTGAAGAAGCAGTATCGCGTCTGCTTCTCCTCCGTCTGTTTCCGCCGCCCGCCGCAGGGGCTTTTCTTCCAGCGCAAAGGCCACGAAGATTTCCTGTTTTTGTATGAATTATTCACCCGCTATAAGCAGGCACGCGTAATTCAGACGATTCTGGTCAACTATTACGAATTAGGCGATTCCCTTTCCCGTAATAAGAACAAAGCGGCCCAGTGGCACCTTGAATTATTAAGAATTATCTATAAAAACAATCCTTTAAAAATCTATTACTATTACGCCTGGTATATGGTGAATGGTGTGCTGTTTACCCTTAAGCATCGTTAAGCCTGTCGGCAGGATTGTCTTTAAAATTTGAGGTGGATAGCGTTTCATGAAAAAAATTGTCCTGGTGATCAAAGATGCTTATTCGTATGCGGGCACCGAGAACATCTGTAACTTCATGTCAGAGTGTCTTGGCGAGACCCATGAAGTCACCATCTACTCGCTGGAAGGCAGTGGAAAAACCTTTTACCCGTTTGAGCACGTCAAACAGATCGTCAGCTTTGAAGGGCAGAGCAATCCGATCAAAAGCGCGGTTGCCCGGATTCACGAAGAGGGCTTTGATACCGTCTTCCTGATCAGCATGGGTCGCCTGAGCGTGATGTTCGCGTTCTGGAATCTGCTGGCGATGAAGAAGAAGGGGGGCAAAGCCTACGCCTGCGAACACATCGCCATTAACTCCTTCAGCAAACCGATTAAGTTCCTCAAGTTTCTGCTGCTGCGCTACTACGACCGCGTGATTGTTCTGACCGACAAAGATCATCAGGTGTTCAGCCGCTGGCGCATTCCCAGCAAGCAAATCCCCAACCCGGTGGTTTACAAAGACTATCAGCGCCAGACCCGTCATCGCCAGGCGCTGGCCGTAGGCCGTCTGGATAACCAGAAGGGCTTTGACCTGATGCTGGATATCTGGCGCGACTTCGCCCGCAGCCATCCTGACTGGACGCTGGTGATTGCCGGTGACGGTGAACTGCGTCAGCAACTGCATGACCAGGCGGCGGTGCTGGGCATCACCGACAGCGTGAAGTTTGTCGGTAAGGTCAGCAATATCAACGACTACTATCGCGACAGCGATATGGCGCTGATGACCTCGCGCTATGAAGGATTGCCACTGGTACTGCTGGAAGCAAAATCCTGGTCACTGCCGGTAGTGGCATATGACTGCCCGACCGGTCCACAGGAGATCATCAATCACGGGGAAGATGGTTTCCTGGTTCCGATGAACGACAAAGCCACGTTTCTGGCCCGAATGGAGCAGCTCGCCAGCGATGACGCGCTGTTCTATGCCATGAGCGAAAAAACGAAACAGACCGCGCTGAAATTCGACGGTAATCAGATTAAGCAAAGCTGGCTGTCATTGGTTTAACCGGAGCTGGAAAAGCTCACTTGCGACGTGCCTCAGGGACACCGCCATGGCCAATGGCCTTATTGACTACGGGAATTGATGCATGAAAAGAAGAGAAGTTTTACAGACCGCCGCCTCCGCTCTGGTGGGGGCTCTCTCCGTGAGCACCTTTTCCAGCTACGCTGCAAAAAGTAACGGTATCGCCCTGAAGCCGGTCGATGCCACTGACGTGCCTAAAGGCGACGTGCCAATTCTGACCCCGGAAAATGTCTACGCCATGCCGCCGCAGTTCTGGCAGGGCTTTGAAGGCAAACTCTGGATTGGTAAAGCAGGTGCAGATGCCAGCAAACCGGGCAACCAGATCCCGGTCTTCCTGCGTGATGCCAGCGGCAAAGTGTCGGAGATTGCTCAGCCTATCGCGCTGAACAAAGGTAACTTTGCCCAGTTTATTCAGGACAATGCTGCGCTGATTGCCAATCCGTCGCATTCGATGGCAGTCGAGGACAGCAGCGGTCAGACGCTGTTCAACATCGCGGATGTCAGCCGTCCGGGCGCTGCAGATTTCAGCCAGCGTCTGGCGCAGCCCGCGGGTTATCAGCTGATTGGTGAGATCCCGTCCGTAGCGGAGTTACGCAAAACCCGTCCGCTGTTTGAAGGGGCCAAGGTTAAGCTGAAAAGCTGGCATGAAGGACGGGAAGTCGGCGGCGGCGAGTTTGTCGGCAGCTTCCAGCCCGCGCAGAATGATGGCGGCGTAAACTTTGCCGGTGAGGGCTTTTCCTGGCGTCGCGTGGTAGACGATTTTAACCGCCTGACCCTGTTTGATTTCGGTGCGATTGCCGATGGCAAAACCGATACGGCGCCCGCCATTATGGCGATGTTCCAGTGGTCACAGCAGGCTAACCAGCAGATCTGCGTCCAGTTCCCGGCCGGGACCTTTATGGTCTCAGCCTGTAACCTTGGCGATAAGTATCTCAACTTCTTCCGCATGTCCGGTGCGATGGTAAACTTCGGCTACTTCCCGGCGACCACGATTGTCTCGGATGGTAAGTCAGAGTTCGTCTTTGAGATGAATGCCCGTCGGGTTGAGCTTTCCAACCTGAACTTTAACGGCAACAGCGATAAAAGCCCCAACAAGCAGGGCTTTTTCCATAACAACTGCCCTGGCGGACAATATTTCCGTGGTGCCTGCCTGCGCTTTAACGCAGTCGGCGGCACCGCCATCAGCCTGCAGGATACTCTGGATTGTAAAATCGACCAGTGGTACGCCTCACGCTGCAGCGGCGATGTGATCAAATCGGGCTGGTCAGGTCAGAAGCAGGGCAAATGGGACCACAGCACTGCGATTGAGCTGTCGAACTTCAATGCGCAGTACTGTCGTGGTGGCAAAGTCCTCAACCTGCCGCGCTGCGGCCAGTCGATTATCCATAATGGCTGGATTGAGCACTGTGATAACCCGGGCGATCTCTCCAACGGTCAGTGGATTGTCGATGCGCTGAGCCTGGAGGATTGTAAGAATCCGCTGATCGCGCATAACACGCGCCTGAATATGCGCCAGACCAGCCTGCAGTCGGGCAGCTGGATCGACAACTCCATGCAGGGCGACCGTCTGCTCAGCATCTGGGAGATGGGATCGACCCGCGTGGAGTCCTATGGCGTCGCGCTCGATGGCAGTCTGAAGTACAACTACATCACCTCGCGCTGGCGTTTAGAGAACAACACGAATCAGGAAACCTGGTTTGATCTCGGCAGTCTCTACTCCCCGACCGTGGGTGATTCGTGGGAGATCGAAATTTTTGGTCAGTCGCAGTTCAGTAACGGCAGTGGCGATAAGCCGCTGATGGACCTGATCGGTGACAAGACCACCGGTGGCCGCGCGATGATCCACGTACAGCGCAAAAAAGATCGCTCTGAAGCGAGCTGGTCGGCCGAAGGCAGCAGCCCGATTGTCGATGTGCGCTATGTGGCTGAGCATGACACCGATGTCCGCATCTTCGTCAAACTGGCGGGCTGGACGCCGTCGGTGGCCGTGCTGGTGAAAACCACCGGTAAAGATCGCTTTGTCACCGGTCGCTGTGCGCGCGTTAACGCGAAGATGGAGAAGGGCAATCCTCCGGCGGGCGACGCGACTAAACGCGCGCCGCAGCGCTTCAGCCTGCACAACGGCAAAGCGGGCGTGGGTGCCAACGAGCAGGGCGACCTGCTGATGGCTTCCCGTCCGCTCTCCGCCGATCAGGTCGATACCAGCAAGCCAGAAGGTTTTGTTTCCGTCGTGATCAACGGCAAACAGGTCGCACTGCCTTACTTCGCAATCAAGTCGTAACACCTTGCATCACGGCCGCCACAATGGAGGCGGCCGGTTTTAACAGGAGCACTACCTTTGGGTGCGTTATCCCGTAAAGCATTACTTTAAACAGAGTTCATTTTGCCCATTGCGGATCTGGGCGGCTTACAGAATTAAAAAAATTCATTCGGAGTTGTTATGAAAATTTTATTGGTGGGTAACCATACGTGTGGAAATCGCGGGGATGGCGCGATTCTTCGTGGACTGATTGATTCAATGAAGTCTGCACGCAGTGATTTAGAAATTGATGTTATAAGCCGTTATCCAACCAGCTCCGGTTATCTGCTTCAGCAGGATATTAAGCAGGATGCGCTGTATCTGCACAACAGCAAATCAGGCAAAGGTCTGGTCGGTTCGTTCAAGCGTAAAGTCGCGAACCGCCTGATGCCTGATATCATGATGGCGCATCTGGGCAAGGGCGGGATCTTTAAGTCGTTCGCTGTACCCCCGCACCTGAAGGCGTTTACTGACAGTCTGGCAAAATATGATGCGATTATTCAGGTTGGCGGATCGTTCTTCGTTGACCTCTATGGTGTGACCCAGTTTGACCATGCCCTCTGTGCACTGATGGCGAAAAAGCCGATCTACCTGATCGGTCACTCGGTGGGGCCGTTCCAGAACCCGCGCGTCAATGCGCTGGCAAACTTTGTCTTTGATCGGGTCGACAGCCTGGTGCTGCGTGAATCGGTCAGTCTTGACCTGATGAAGCGCGATGGCGTGACCAGTTCTAAAGTCGCGTCTGGCGTTGATACCGCTTTCCTGGTGCGCGCACGCGAAGTCGAAAATCCGAGCCATAACCTGCTCTACTGGCAGGGCATTATCGATGGCCGTAAAACCATCGCGATCACCGTGCGTGAACTGGCACCGTTTGATAAACGTCTGGGTGTGACGCAGAAAGAGTATGAAGCGGCATTTGGCCGGGTGATCAATGCCATGATTGCTGAAGGCTATCAGGTTGTGGCGTTCTCAACCTGTACCGGCATCGACAGCTATGCCAAAGATGACCGCATGGTTGCACTGACCCTGCGTGACCACGTGACGCAGCCTGAACATTACCATGTCATTATGGATGAGTTTAATGACCTGGAACTGGGCATCCTGCTGAATCATTGTCATCTGACCATTGGTACCCGCCTGCACTCGGCGATTATCTCCATGAACTTTGGCACCCCGGCTGTGGCGATCAACTACGAGCACAAGTCGATGGGTGTGATGAACCAGCTTGGTCTGCCGCAGATGGCAACCGATGTGAAAAGCCTGATGGATGGCTCGCTAATCGACAAGGTGAAAACTGTGCTTGCCGATTACGATAACATCAAGCTTAAGGTCGACACGGCCGTTGCGAATGAAAGGGAAATTGGCAACCGGATCACTGAAGAGATTCTCAAAGTATTAGGGTAATGTGATGAAACTGACTTTTTTCACCATGCGTTTCCCGGTTGCCTCTGAGACATTCGTATTAAATCAGGTAACCCACTTTATTGATGCCGGTTACGAGGTGGAGATTATTTCAGTCTTTCCCGGCGATTTAGTGAACCGGCATGCCGCTTTTGATGAGTATGGTCTGGCGGCGAAGACGCATTATCTGCTGCCGGAAGAGAAGATCTCGATTGTCGATAAGCTGAACCAGCGCATCAAGCTGGTGCTGCCAAAAGTGACGAAGCCGTCGCTGCTGCGTTCGCTGAATGTGCGCCGTTATGGCGCACAGTCCAGCAAACTGCTGCTGCCGTCGATTGTGGCGAATGCTAAACAGACCTTCACCGCAGATGTGTTCCTGGTGCATTTCGGCTATGCCGGTGCGCTGGCGAACAAGCTGCGTGAGCTGGGCGTGCTCAAGGGTAAACAGGCGACCGTGTTTCACGGCGCCGATATTTCCCGTCGTCACATTCTGGAAGAGCACAAACTCGACTATGTGAATCTGTTCCGCCAGAGTGAGCTGATGCTGCCTATCAGCAATCTGTGGAAGAATAAGCTGATTGAGATGGGCTGCCCGCCGGAAAAAATTCACGTTACGCGTATGGGCATTGAGCCGGAGAAGTTTAACTTCCAGCCGCGCCAGGCGTTTCAGACGCCGCTGCGTATCGTTTCGGTGGCTCGTCTGACCGAGAAGAAAGGGCTGGATGTGGCGGTCAAAGCCAGCGCCATCCTGAAGCAGCGTGGCGGTCAGTTTCAGTACACCATTATCGGTAACGGCGATCAGGATGAGATGATGCGTGATTTCATCGCCCGCGAGGGGATGGAAGATTGCGTCAGCATGCCGGGCTTTAAACCGCAGGAGGAGATCCGTCGCGCGCTGAGTGAGGCTGACATCTTCCTGCTGCCCTCCAAAACCGCCGCAGATGGCGATATGGAAGGTATTCCGGTTGCACTGATGGAGGCGATGGCGGTCGGCCTGCCGGTGGTCTCAACCTTCCACAGCGGCATTCCGGAGCTGATCGAAAACAACGTATCTGGCTGGCTGGTGGAAGAGGACGATCCTGAGGCGCTGGCGGAGACGCTGCTGAAGCTCTCTCAGGGGGAAGTGGATGTGGCGCCCGTGGTCGCGGCCGCCCGTCACAAAGTTGAGACTGAATTTAATCAGCATATCGCCTACGGCGAACTGGCACAGATTCTGGAGCGACTGGTGTGAGTGGATTTAAGTCACAGGCGATTTGGCTGTTCGGCAGCACCTGCTTCTCGGCAGTGCTGCAGGTTGCACAGCTAAGCTTTCTCGCCCGCAAACTGGAAACCCACGAGCTGGGTCTGTTAGCCATCATCAACGCCATCCTGGCGGTGGCGGGTGTGCTGCAGGATATGGGGATGAGCAGTTATCTGGTGCATCGCCAGAACATTACCCGTCGTGAGCAGAGCACCATCTACTGGGTGAACGTCTCACTCAGCTTGTGTACTGGCCTGATCATGCTGCTGATCGCCTTCCCGGTCTCCTGGTTCTATCATCTGCCGGAGCTGGTGGGTCTGATCATGCTGACCAGCCTCAACTTCCTGGTGCTGGGGCATCTGTCGCAGTATCAGGCGCACTACATCAAAACCAAGCGGATGGTTTCGCTGGCAAAGATTGAGATGGGCACCAAGCTGTTTGCCTTCCTCTGTGTGGTGGCGATGCTGGAGTTTACCTCGCTCACCGTAGCAGCGGCGATTCTCGGTCTGTTTATCAACGCCTTTACCCGCATCCTCTGCATGATTGCGCTGGGTGAGAAGTCGTGGCGTCCGACCTGGGAGTTCGATAAAGCGACCTTTATCGGAGCGATTCGCTACGGCAGTTATCAGCTCGGCTCGCAGACCATTAACCAGCTGCGAACCCAGGCCGATGCACTGGTAGTGGGTAAAGTGATGGGTGCCGAGATGCTGGGTGTTTACTCGCTGGCGAAAGAGCTGGTGCTGCAACCGCTGAAGCTGGTGACGCCGGTGATTAACCGTCTGGCACTGCCGCGCTTTGCAGAGAAGCAGCACGATGCCGAGCAGCTGAAGAAGCTGTTCCTCAAAGGCACGCTGGGGATCATGCTGTTCAGCAGCGCGATGTACCTGGTGATTGGCATCTTCTCGCCGGTTATCGTTCGTGTGCTCTACGGCGCATCCCACGAGCAGGTCTATCATCTGATTCCGCTGATGCTGCTGTTTGGTATGCTGCGGCCGATGGGCGGACTGACCGGGGCAATTTCCCAGGCCAACGGACGGACCAACGTTGAGTTCTACTGGAACATCGTGGCGAGTATTGTGGTTCTGGCGGTGCTGGCAACCACCTTTATCTGGCCGAACGTGCTCTATGTGGCGCTGACGCTTTCCATCTCGCAGATTCTGATCTCGGCACTGGCTCATCCGTTCTTTATCAAGCCGGTGATTGGCATTCGGTTTATCCCTTATGCCCGGCAGTGGGTGGCGGTGTCGGTGGTATTTGTCGGCATAATGCTGCTGGTCAATCACTTTAATCTGTTTGTGATGCCAGAGTGGTTTGAAGGCTGGTTGTAATCACAATTGCGTTATATCAACGGGCGGCCTCAGGGTCGCCCGTTTTCATTTATGGCTGGTCTCAGCCGCGCGGCGACCAGGGGTGGAAATAACAGAGGCGATATTCGATTACTGATTGTCTTTATTCAGTTTATGCCGTTGCTGGCAATGGGCAAAATGCCGAATTTCCAAGTTATGACAGAGAGTTACTGTCCGATTTTCAGATAAAGATTATACTTGCTCTTCCGGCCGATCCTGCATAATCGACCCACATCTTCATTTTATTAAACGGAATAAATATGACCAAGCTTAAAGCAGTAATCCCGGTTGCGGGCCTCGGTATGCATATGCTCCCTGCGACTAAAGCCATTCCGAAAGAGATGCTGCCTGTCGTCGACAAACCGATGATCCAGTACATCATTGACGAGTGTGTTGCCGCGGGTATTAAAGAGATTGTGCTGGTCACGCATGCATCGAAAAATGCCGTAGAAAACCATTTCGACACCACCTATGAGCTCGAAGCGCTGCTTGAAGCGCGCGTGAAGCGTCAACTGCTGAGCGAAGTGCAGTCTATCTGCCCGCCAGGCGTAACCATCATGAACGTGCGTCAGGCACAACCGCTGGGCCTGGGCCACTCGATTCTCTGTGCCCGTCCTATGATAGGTGACAATCCGTTTGTGGTCGTGCTGCCAGACGTCCTGCTGGATGACTCCACCGCTGACCACATGCGTTACAATCTCGCAGCAATGGTTGCCCGTTTTGAAGAGACCGGCCACAGCCAGGTCCTGGCGCAGCATATGCCCGCGTCCAATCTCACTGAGTACTCGGTAATCACCACTGCAGAGCCGATTGATCACCCTGGCGACATCAGCACCATTACCGATTTCGTTGAGAAGCCTGAAGATACCGCCGGACTGAACTCTGACCTGGCTGCGGTAGGCCGCTATGTCCTTTCTGCTGATATCTGGGCCGAACTGGAGCGCACTGAGCCAGGCGCGTGGGGCCGTATCCAGCTGACCGATGCCATCGCCAGCCTGAGCAAACATAAAACCGTTGATGTTTCGCTGCTGACCGGTCACAGTTTTGACTGCGGTCGTAAGCTCGGTTACATGCAGGCGTTTGTCTCTTACGGCCTGCGCAGCAACGTGCAGGGTCGCGATTTCCGCGAAGCTATCCAGACCATCCTCGCAAAACAACAGTAATTTATTTGCCGCGTCCTGCGCGGCAGATTGAAAGGAGCTCACATGGCAATTTTAGTCACGGGCGGAGCAGGGTATATCGGCTCCCATACGGTACTGGCGCTGTTGCAGCGCGGTGATGATGTTGTGGTTCTGGATAACCTCTGCAATGCCTCACGCGAAGCGATTAACCGCGTTGAGAAACTGGCAGGCAAAAAAGCGACCTTCGTTGAAGGCGATATCCGTGATCGCGCCTGTCTGCGTGACCTGTTTGCATCCAACAGCATTTCAGCCGTAATCCACTTTGCTGCGCTTAAAGCAGTCGGTGAATCCACGCGTATGCCGCTGGAGTACTACGAGAACAACGTCGCGGGCACCGTGGTGCTGCTGGAAGAGATGCGTGATGCCGGCGTCTGGAACTTTATCTTCAGTTCATCAGCAACAGTTTATGGCGCAGATGCCCCGGTTCCTTACGTTGAGACCACGCCGATTGGCGGCACCACCAGTCCATACGGCACCTCTAAGCTGATGACCGAATTCGTGATGCGCGACTTCGCCAAAGCGGAGCCGAAGTTCAAGGCGATTGCGCTGCGTTACTTCAATCCGGTGGGCGCGCATGAGTCAGGCGAAATCGGTGAAGATCCGGCGGGCATCCCAAACAACCTGCTGCCGTACATTGCACAGGTCGCAATTGGCCGTCTGGATAAGCTGGGCGTGTTTGGCGGTGATTACGATACGCCAGACGGCACCTGTCTGCGTGACTACATCCATGTCGTTGACCTGGCGGAAGGGCACCTGAAAGCGCTGGATTATCTGAGCAAAGTCGAGGGCTACACCGCCTTTAACCTGGGCGGCGGCAAAGGCGTCTCGGTGCTGGAGATGATCAAAGCGTTTGAGAAGGCATCCGGCAAGGCAATCCCGTTTGAGATCAAGCCACGTCGCGATGGCGACCTGCCTGCGTTCTGGGCCGATGCGTCACTGGCAAACACCACGCTCGACTGGCGCGTGACGCGCGGCATAGATGAGATGATGCGCGATACGTGGAACTGGCAGAGCAAGAACCCGGATGGGTTCAGGTAGTTGAAAAGAAAGGCGAACTACGGTTCGCCTTTCTTTTTGCGCCATAAATTCGGTAGGACTACTGCAACGGATTGCACTGCTCAGGAATCATCAGGCCGTGACTTCATATTTACGGGCTACATTCCGACCTTTATTTCGTAAAGGCACTTCCAGGTAGCGATAGCTCAATTCAGATGAAACAAAAATCAGCCCTAATGCAGCTATTGTCATCCACAGTGATCTCATGTACGAGTCTCCAGCAGCAAAACCGTAATGTACCATAATGCGCACTGTTGATTCCTGAACGAAATAAATCACAGGCATGTGTGCCAGATAGATACTATATGATCGGGATGCAATCCAGCTCATTGATCGAGAAACGATCCCTTCACTTCCGGGCGACATAAAAAAGCCACTGTCCCATGAAGCTATATAGACCAGCAATGTTGAAATCATTGCTAAAGAGCCAAAGAGATAAACAGAACCTTTTAATGCTGCCGGGATGGCGAAAAGCGAAAACAGTAGAAAAATATTCACCAGATAGCGGATGTACCATCGTTCTAGTATACGGGGTTTAATTTTACTACCTAGCGACAGCTTTAACATGGCTAAGAGAACACCAAAAATAAGGCCGTGATAGCGGAAGTTAGGACTCCAGTCACCTTGCTGTACAATGTAGAGCAGGAAAACAGCCAGTAGCGAGAGCGTGGTCACTTTCCAGCCCGTTCTCATGAAGAGAAGAATGAAAGGCGCTACAAAATAAAACTGCTCTTCTAGCGATAAAGACCAGTAGGGGCCGTAAGTTGGCAGATAACCTTGCTCAAGAAGATAGCCGGAAAAAATATTGAATGAAAAAGTAATAATGGTAAAGCAATAAATAACGTTGTGTCTGAATTCCCCAAATGCGTTAGTAACATTATAAAAAGCTGAAAAAAATAAGACGACAAACATCCAGAACCACGACGCTGGAAGCAACCTGTATATTCTTTTAACAAAAAAAGGAATAATAGTGTGTCTGAATATTTGTGTAGTAGATTGTTTACTATCCAGATGAGTGAGGAGATTTGTTGCAATCAGGTAGCCCGAAATAGCAAAGAAAAGATCTACCCCCGGCCAGAACTCAACGTACTTGTTGATATTTTGAAGTAATTGATGCTTGCTCCAGATATAGAGGGTGGGCAAATGTTCAAGAAGAACAGCAACTATTGCAAAAAATCTCAGGTACTCAATTTCGATATTGAGTTTGCCTTTTTTTACCATACTCATCACCACTTCCAAGGGATTATGGCGGGAAGCCCCGCCTGAAGATTATTTTACCAATCCCATAAGGTACTGACCGTATTCTGTCTTAGACAATTTCTGACCTTCGTTATAAACATCCTGACTTGAAAGCCAGCCATTTTTGAAGGCGATTTCTTCAAGGCAGGCCACTTTGAATCCCTGCCTTTTTTCAATCGTATGAATGAACTGAGAAGCTTCGATCAAACTGTCATGCGTTCCAGTATCAAGCCATGCAAAACCACGACCTAAAAGTTCTACATTCAGCGTATTCTGCTCTAAGTAGAGACGGTTGAGATCGGTGATTTCAAGCTCACCACGGTGAGATGGTTTTAATGTACGCGCATAATCTGTGACATTGTTATCGTAAAAATATAAACCTGTAATAGCCCAGTTGGATTTTGGTTGGGAAGGCTTTTCTTCCAGCGATAAGGCCTTAAAGTTTTCATCAAACTCGACAACGCCAAAACGCTCAGGATCTTTAACCTGATAACCGAACACTGTAGCGCCGGCGGTATTCGCAGACGTGCGTGCCAGAACCGGGGCAAAGCCTTGACCAAAGAAGATATTATCTCCAAGGACTAACGCACAACTTTCATTGTTGATGAATTTTTCACCAATAATAAAAGCCTGAGCAAGGCCATCCGGACTCGCCTGAATAGCATAACTCAGGTTAATACCGAACTGGCTACCGTCGCCCATCAGCCTGACAAAGGAAGCATGATCATCAGGTGTTGTAATGATCAGGATATCCCTTATCCCCGCCAGCATGAGCACAGAAACCGGATAGTAAATCATAGGTTTGTCATATACAGGCAGCAGCTGCTTAGAAACACCTTTCGTGATTGGGTATAACCGAGTGCCAGAACCACCGGCAAGAACGATACCTTTCATTATAATTCCTCACCTAAATTATTTTCCAAACCCAGTCGCTGACCCTGATAAGAACCGTCCTGAACGCGTTTCCACCACCATTCGTTTTCCAGATACCACTCAACAGTCTTGCGCAAACCGGTTGCGAAAGACTCCTGTGGGACCCAGCCTAATTCACGTTCAATCTTTGAAGCATCAATAGCGTAACGAAGGTCATGCCCTGGCCGATCCTTGACGAAAGTAATCAGCTCTCGGTAGCTGCTGAGGTTGGGTATGTTTGACGGAGAAAGTTCATCAAGAATGTCACAGATAGTCTGGACAACCGTAAGGTTCGTCTGCTCATTGTGACCACCAATATTGTAAGTCTGGCCAATCACACCTTTTTTAACGACTTCCTGAAGTGCTCTGGCGTGATCTTCAACATATAACCAGTCACGAATCTGGCTCCCATTGCCGTAGACCGGTAGAGGTTTACCATGGAGAGCATTAAGAATGGTCAGTGGTATCAATTTTTCTGGGAAATGATAAGGACCATAATTATTAGAGCAATTTGTCACCAGAACGGGCAGGTTATAGGTCCGATGCCATGCTCGTACAAGATGGTCGCTGCTCGCTTTTGACGCAGAATAGGGGCTGCTTGGCGAGTAGGGCGTAGTCTCTGTGAACAAATCAGAAGTGTTGTGCAAATCACCGTACACTTCATCAGTTGAGATGTGGTGAAAACGAAAGCCCGCTTTATCGGTATCACTCAACTGGTTATAAAACAGGCGTGAAGCTTCCAGCAGATTATAGGTGCCAATGATGTTTGTCTGGATAAAAGCTCCGGGTCCATCAATAGAGCGATCAACATGACTTTCAGCTGCTAAGTGCATGATTGCATTAGGTTTGAAAGAGTTGATAACTGATTTCATTGCATCATAATCGCAGATGTCAGCTTCAACAAAAGAAAATCCGGGTGAATTTTCAATCGTTTTTAGTGAGTCAAGATTACCCGCGTAAGTTAAAGCATCGACAACCAATACTTCATTATCCTGGTCAGTAACGAGAAGTCTCACTACAGCTGACCCGATAAAACCCGCACCGCCAGTAACTAAAATTTTCATACTTTTCCCGAAGATTAGCATTTTTCTTGCACGGCTGGATTATCTCATGCCGTACGAAACTGATGTCAATAACTCATCATTATGACGAGTTAATCCAGCCTTGACCAGTTCAGCACACCACGTCATGGCTAAATTCAGTCATTGTTATCAAGGTGACTGCTGCATTAGTTATTAGTAGTTTGCATATAATAACTTGGCTTATTTAATTAAGAGATCTATACCATTCATCAATTATTTATGCAGAAGATCACTTCACAATCCCTCCGCCATATTTCGAAGAAAGGTGCTACCGTGTTAGAATTGAGAGGTTTTTTCCAAGGACTGACAGCGCCTGGATCGTCTTTTTTTCACCGGGAAAAGTTGGAAAAAGTAAACATATCAGAAACTTAAGTTTTTTGATCTACATTGATGAAGAGTTAATGAGCATTTTAGTCGCTACAGCTAAGGGCGGTAGCGTGGTCATTTTCATCATATTTTCCTGTGTACTCGACTTATCCTCGTTAAGAAATAACTGCTATGTGGATAGGTATTTTTAGGGTTAATCTTATGGAAATTAACAAGGTAGGCCAGTTCGTGCGTGGTTGGTTTGTTGGCGGTTTTGAGCCTACTCTTTATAAAACAACCGATGTGGAAGTCGCTGTACAGCACTTCAAAGCAGGTGATAAAGAGGCCAGCCATTGCCACAAAATCGCTACAGAAATCACTGTAATCGTCAGTGGTAAAGCATTAATGAACGGTAAACTCATCAACGCAGGAGAGGTAGTCAAAATCTCTCCCGGTGAGTACACAGATTTTGAAGCAATCGAAGACACTGTAACAACAGTGGTAAAAGTTCCCGGCGCATTAAATGATAAATATCTTAAGGCAGAGTAAAATGTTAAATATCGTTGTCCCTATGGCAGGTCGAGGCAGTCGGTTCGCGAAAGAAGGTTACACTGATCCAAAACCTTTAATTCCAATTAATGATAAACGCATGATTGAAGTTGTAATAAATAATTTAAAACCTAATCAGCCGCATAAGTTTATCTTTATTTGCCAGCAAGAACATATTGAAAAATATGATTTATCAACAAAGCTCAATGAATGGGCGCCAGGGTGCGAAATTGTTGGTATTAATGGCGTCACAGATGGCGCCGCTTGCACTGTCTTGTGCGCACAGCATTTAATAGATAACGATCAGCCATTAATGATAGCAAATTCTGATCAGTGGATTGATATTGATATAAACGATTATTTAAATTATATGGATCATGAAAAACTTTCAGGCTTAATAATGACTATGTCTGCAAATGATCCCAAATGGTCATATGCTGAATTAAATGAAGATGGAAAAGTTATTCGTGTTGTAGAAAAAGAAGTTGTATCGGAAGAAGCAACTGTAGGTATCTATAATTTTAAACATGGAGCTGATTTTTGTCGCAACGCTCAAAAAATGATTGATCTTGACGAACGCACCAATGGCGAGTTTTATGTGGCACCTGTTTATACATGGATGTACCGAGATGATCACGCAAACATTGGTGTTTATAACATTGGTGCTGAAGCCAACGGAATGTATGGTTTAGGCATCCCTTCTGATTTGAAATTATTTTTATCACTCGACGTTGCAAAGAAGGCACTGGACTTTTAAGTATGACAAATGCCAAGAAAAAAATATGCCTCATTGGTCATGAGTGCGGCTATTATAAAGGACAAGGTGGTATTGCCACCTATATAGAACATACAGCAAAAGGATTTAGTAAGTTAGGATATGAAGTCCATACGATTTTTTTGCACGGCAGCGATCTGGATGATCCAGAAATAACATGCTGGAAAATAAAAGATAACTACAGCATTTTCAAAAATTCAAAAGCTATTGACGAAGTACTGTCGCAAATAAAACCAGACTTTGTTGAAGTTACCGACTTTATCGGTCTTGCGAGTTATACGCTTGCAAAGCGTGCGCTCGAGGGGCTGGATTATTCCTGTCGTTTTATCACTAACAATCATACGGGCATTCGTGAGGTGTGGGAGTGGGGAACAGCACTTGATTTTATGGAGTGTGCTCCGCCGTGGATGATCGAGATGTATCAGTATGAGAGAGCACAATCAATTCTGAGCGATGCTAATTTCTCGACTTCCAACTTTCTTGCAAATTACCTCAGCACTTTACACGATACTAAAGTTCATACCTGTCCATCTTATTATCCTCTTGCTGAACAAGCTATCCCGCCAGTCAGAGATAACAGCGGAACTATTGAGATTCTTTCGCTGGGTCGGTTTGAACTCAGAAAAAAACAGGAACTGCTGATACTGGCTGCCTGCGAATTAATGGTCGAAGGTTATGACCTGCATGTAACATTAATTGGAAACAGCGGAGATGATTTTTATGATCGCCGTGATTATATGGATACATGCTATGGGCTTATTCCGCTGGAGCTAAAAAATAAATTTAGTTTTTATGACTTTATTCCCTATAAGGAATTACAAAAGCAATATAAAAACTATGATCTGTTCGTCATTCCATCTCCTTATGAGAACTTCCCTAATACTGCGTTAGAAGCCATCAACTATGGCCTGATTGTGGCCGGCAGTAAAACCAGTGGGATAGCTGATATGAGCGGATCCGCAGCCGAAAAACTCTGTTTCGAGAAAAACTCCGTTGATTCTATCAAGAAGGTGTTGACGGGTTTTAGCAGTATGAGTCGTGACGAAAAAGAAGAGATCAGAAAAGTTCAGCGTGAATCACTCAAAACGCTGGTCAGCTTTGAGAGTGCTATTGTTAACAGAGTGAATCAGTACGAAAGTATTGAAATGAAATCTACTCTTGTCCGTCCTCTCCGTGAAAAATGTCTTTTCGTTACTATGAGAGATGATGCACGTCTTGAATATCTGTTGTTGGGTGATAAGAAGATTCATATTGATAGTAATGAGGCTTATCAATTGATGAATGCAGCAGAATATATGATTATTCTGCCTTCTGACAATTTTGACGATGCGATCGTAGAACAGAATTATTTCCCAGAAAAAAATATTATTTCTGCTTTTTCTTACCATCATCCTTATGGAACCGTTCTGGATATCAATAAATCCAGAAAAGCTTTCTCACAAATGACCATCAATGTCGCTGATATCTCTATCAGTAAGCATGTCAAAACGTCCAGACTGATTGCAGAAATACTTTTCTCTTGCAAAGATGTCGTTTTCTTCAGGGAAGACTCATCCAGAGTTGAAAAGGGTATTGGCATTGACTTAATGTATGAACTTGACCTGTTGAGATATAAATATAATGGTTAATAAGATTTCTGTGATTATTCATGGTCCTCTTGAAGAGGATTTTTTAGAAAAAAACTTAAATGCACTTCAAAAACAACTGAGTGATGTGAAAGTTTTCATATCGACATATAAAAAAGATGCAGAGAAAGTTCAAAACCTTCTAAATAATAAAAATCTGTATATTCAGGATAACATTAAGGTATTGGGCTGTGATGATGTTTTTAACCCTGGTTTTTTTAATATAAATCGTCAGATAAACCTGGTTAATGCGGCATTAAATGTTATTGACAAAGACTCTTTTGTCATCAAAGTCAGGATGGACCAGACAGTAAACTTTTCTTCTTTGATGAGAATGGTAAAGACCTTTTCATCGGATGTTAATGGTAAGTTGATTACGACTAACTGTTACACCCGCGCAGACCGCTGGTATCATCCATCAGATATGTTACTTGCAGGTGACTACAAGGTATTAAGAGATTACTACCCTGTGGACTTCTTTAGAGAAACACATATGGATAACATTCTTCTGATAAGAGAATTAGTTAAAAACAACCATGTGAAAGATTTTTATAACTACTGGCCGGAGTCTCGCCTTTTTACAAATTTTGTAAAAAAGAGAGGGGGTGTTATAAAAGAGTCTGCTGAAGACAGTCTTGAAAAGCTTAAAACCCACGTTTTCGTTATTAATAGTTGGGATGTTTCTCTGAAATGGAAGAAATTTTTAAAAGGATGGATTCCTGTCCTGCCTTATACTTTTAAAATGGCTCCTTTCAGAGACGGTCCAGAAGAAGATGCTTATAATTTCAAAGCAAGTGATCTTAATGCCGTTCCCTCCAAAACAAAAGAGAGTGTTTTTATAAGGCTCTCAAAAATTTATTTCAAAACAGGAATGTATCACTTCAATCCACTCTTCTTTAGCTATCGTAATTTCCTGCTAAGAGTTGGACGTAAAGTGTTCGATATTTCTTTAAAGTTCATTCCGCCTATTTTTCATCATACCCTCGTAACAATAGGTCGAAAATTTTATTATGCTATCAAGTAATCTATATATCGTTGGCTGGCGCGGTTATATTGGCCAGTCTCTGTTGAATTATTTGGGCAGAACTGGTTTTACTAAGCGAGTGTTTCTTTATAGTCGTAACAATGAGGTAGAGAGTATTACTCCTGACTTTATTGATGCTACGCTGTGTCAGCACGATGATTTTGTTAGCAAAATTGCTCAGGATAATGATCCTGTTGTCTATTATCTGGCCAATAGCATCTCTCCAGCAGAATCGCAGAGTCGTGCTATTGAAAGCGTTAATACTAATCTCCTGCCTTTTATCCGTTTTCTTGAAGATATAAAATCCATAGCGAGTAAGGTTACTTTTATTTTTGCTTCATCCGGTGGAACTATTTATGGAGACACCGGTGGAGAAAAATGTCGTGAGGATCATGCTCTTTCGCCGAAAACTATTTATGCGGCAAATAAACTAGCTCAGGAATCTTATCTTCAGGTTTATCATTGTAACTATGGGTTGAATTATCGGGTATTACGAATTGCGAACCCCTACGGACCTGGACAGGTATTCAAAGGTGGGCAGGGGCTTATTCCCGCAATCATGGATTCTTATAAAAAGAAGACTCCAGTCAAAATTTATGGCGATGGTTCAGCCTCACGTGATTATATTTATATCGATGATCTTCATGACTGCTTTATAAAGTCCGCAGTCTATAAAGGCGATGTGAGAATCTTCAATGTCGGTTCAGATTCGAAATATTCTATTCTTGATATTATCGATAACTTCAATCGGCATGGTATTGTTGTTGATACTGTTAAAGTGAAAAGCGCTGTATCAGTTGTTAATTCTATATCCCTGGATATTACACGTGCTAAACGAGAGTTTAACTGGTCACCTCAAACAAGTCTTGAAGATGGTTTAAAAAAATACATTGAATGGTATGAATTAACCCTACAGTAAATCAAGACATGAAATCAAAGTAACGTGGACAATGCATCCTGATAACCTGATCTCACAGAGTGAAATTTCCATCATCATTCAGGGGGGGATTTTAAATTCCTCACGTGAATTAGATAGTGACTTTCTTTTTAATCTAAAACTGACTTTAAAAAGTTTTCCAGAATCTGAGATCATCGTATCAACATGGAAGACAGATGGTGTCATTGAAGACAATCTGAGAAGCACGTATCCAGGCATTAAATTCATATTTAATGAAGATGTCGGGTCAATATCTAAAAATGTTGATGGTGTGAACGTCGTAAGTAATGTAAACAGAATGCTTGTATCAAGCCTTAGCGGTCTTCGACATTCTTCCAAAAAGTACTCGGTAAAAATAAGGACAGATTCGTATTTATACAATGATAACATCCTCTTGTATCTCAACGATTACTTTTTGAATAATAAATTTCTTAATATAGATTCTGTTATTCGTCAGAATGATTATTCGGTTTTTAGTCGTCACTTAATTAATTGTAATTTGTTTGCCCGAAACCCTTATAGCCAGCTACCGTTCTTGTATCATCCTGGCGATATTTTAGTAGCAGGTTTAACGAAAGATGTTGAACGTTTTTTTGATATTCCCCTGGCGGATGAGAATATCTTTCAGCATTGTAAAAGTATGATGAACGCATGCTATATGAAGTTCGTACCAGAACAGTACGTATGGGTCAAAAATTTAGAACGTTCAATTAAAAACTTCACATTCTCAGGCAATTTTTCAAGGGGTAAGGGTGAAGTTGAGCGTTCTGAGCGGTTTTATATAAATAACTTCTTGCCATTGGACTCAGCTAGCCTGGGATTCGTTTGGCGTAAACATAAAGAAGTCTATTTCAATAAAGGCTGGTCTAGCCTTTATCAATCTTTTGATTGGATAGATCTTTATTCAAAGTACATAAGCAAAGAAAAATGCTCACGTCCATTAATATGGTATGTTAGAGCGCTGCAAATAACGGTCATGAAGATTTATTTCTTTTTCAGAACTCAGCTGCTTAAACTACCGTATGTTCGTAAAGTTGCTTATCGTTTATTTGTCAAGAGAGGAAGTTAATGAAAGGTTTTGTATCTACTCCGCAAAGCAGGACGACTTTAGCGGAAGTATTAGACTCAAAAAACCTAATCAAAGAGTTTATTAGACGAGATTTCAATGTTCGCTATAAACAAACTAGTTTAGGGATTTTATGGGCAATTATTAATCCCGGTGTGAATATTCTTTTGTATCTCTTTGTGTTCGGACTTTTGGTAAAAGTACCAACACCAGAATATAATGCTCCTTATGCGGCTGTTTTGATTTCTGGAATTCTTTTCTGGAATTTATTTGCGACAAGTATGATGGCTGCAAGTGATGCAATAATAAACAATATGCATCTTTTAACTAAGGTGTATTTTCCAAGAATTTCACTTTGTATAGCAAGCGTCTTTGTTGCTTTTATCGATTTCGTGATTGCTTTCGTTGTATTTATTCCTTTAGCTATTTTTTATGGGGTGCATTTCGATTTTTCCCGCATCTTCTTTTTAATTCCATGCATAGTTATCACACTCATGCTTGGCTGTGGCGTTGGTTGTTTTATGGCAATTTTAAAACTACGATTCCGTGACCTACGTCATGTACTACCTTTGGCTACTCAGGCATTATTCTTTGCTTCTCCTGTAGTCTATACTCTTACAATAGTGCCAAAGGAATTTCATCAATATTATTCTTTTAATCCTATGACCGGTATTGTGGCTCTTTCTCGCTGGGCTTTGCTGGGTGGTAATAGCATTGATGTCACAACCTTATTATACAGTTTTATTACTGCCATTGTTTTAGTCATCTTTGGTGTGTACTACTTTATCAAAAATGATAGATTAATTGCGGATTACGAATGATTACCTTTGAATCTGTTACACGCGAATTTAGTGTTGGTAATTACCAACATAGTACTTTAAAAGAGCTATTTTCGTTTCAGAAGAAACGAACTCAACCGGGAAAAATATATCGTGCTGTAGACGATGTTTCATTTTCTATTACACCAGGACAGGCAGTCGGTGTGCTGGGAAGAAACGGTGCAGGGAAGTCTACTCTTCTTAAACTCCTGACAAGAATTATTGCACCAAGCTCTGGGAAAATAACGGTCGATGGATCAATTTCTTGCCTTCTTGAAGTTGGTGCAGGGTTTCATCATGAGCTGTCAGGGTACGAGAATATATTTTTAAGCGGTTCAATCCTTGGCATGAGCCGCAAAGAAATTGAAACTAAAATTGAAAGTATCATTGAGTTTGCTGAAGTCAGAGATTTTATTTACGAACCGGTGAAGTATTATTCATCCGGTATGTATGTCAGACTTGCCTTCTCAATAGGCGTACATCTGGATTCAGAAATACTGGTAATTGACGAAGCATTGGCCGTTGGCGATGCGAATTTCCAGGCGAAATGTCTTAATAAGATAAATCAAGTCAAAGAGAGCGGTAAAACAATTTTCTTTGTAAGCCATAATGTTAATCAGGTTGAAAGCATTTGTGATGCCTGCCTTGTTATGGAAAAAGGCCAGCTCATTTATCAAGGCGATACCAGTGAAGCTGTAGAAATATACAACCAGTTAATTAAGTAAAGAAGGTTAAAAATGATAGTTATCTCACATCGAGGCTACTGGAAATCTTTACAGGAAAAAAACACTGAATCAGCTTTCATCAGGTCGTTTCAGCTTGATCTTGGTACTGAAACTGACTTGCGTGACTACATGGGTGAAATCGTAATCAGTCATGATATTCCTGATGCATCCTGCTTAACCTTTCAACAGATGCTTGAGTTATACAAGACGCATACTAAATCTGCTCCGCCGCTGGCGTTAAATGTTAAAGCTGATGGCTTACAAGAGAAAGTTAAACAGACGCTTGAATCAATGCAAATCAGTAACTACTTCTTTTTTGATATGGCTCTGCCAGATTCACTGGGTTATTTCAAATCTGGTTTGAAAGCCTTTGTCAGGTATAGCGAGTTTGAGAGTCTCAACGCACTTTATGATAATGCAGAGGGTGTCTGGCTAGACGGCTTTGCAAAAGATCTGGTAGATGAGGATTTAGTAAAAAAAATCCTTTCTGATGGTAAGAAAGTCTGCATTGTTTCTCCCGAACTGCATAAAAGAAATCATCTCGAAAGCTGGGCGAAATACAAGAAATTTAGTGATGATTTATTGTCCTCATCTGATTTAATCATTTGCACCGATTACCCTGAAGAATGCATGGAGTTTTTTAATGGCTACTAATATTAAAGCTGTTATTTTCGATATGGACGGTGTTCTTATTGATGCCAAAGATTGGCACTACGAGGCATTGAATGCGGCACTGGACCTGTTTGGGCTGACGATTTCAAGACAAGAGCATTTGACGACTTACGATGGCTTGCCTACTAAAGATAAGCTTATCATGTTGAGCAAAGATAAGGGTTTATCAACCAATCTCCATGGTTTCATTAATGAAATGAAACAGCAATACACAATGGAAATCGTTAATAACAAATGTAAGCCAATGTTCCATCACGAATATGCGCTTTCTATGCTAAAAAAAGATGGCTACAAAATGGCTGTTGCTTCAAATTCAATCAAGAACTCGATTGAAGTTATGATGGAACGAGCACATCTTTCTCAATATCTTGAATTTTACGTTTCAAATCAGGATGTTGTTAAAGGTAAACCTGATCCTGAAATGTATAATAAAGCCATCTCTATGCTGGGTTTAAAGCCTGCTGACTGTGTCATTGTTGAAGATAATGAAAATGGAATCAAGGCAGCTAAAGCAAGCGGTGCACATGTATTAGAAGTTGAAACCGTTTATGATGTTAATTATGCAAATATAAAACGGTTTATCTCCTTAGTTGAGAACGAGGGTTAATGGCATGCTGAATATTATAATCCCAATGAGTGGCGCCAGTCTTTACGAAACGAGTGCTGACTTCATTTACCCTAAGATTCTGACTGAAATTAATAATCGTACCTTACTTGAATATTCTCAGGATATTTTCGCCACCCTGACTGAAGAGCATAAAAGTCTTTTCATCGTTCCTGCTGATAAACTAACTAAGCTTGCTCTTGGCAACATCATTGAACTGATTTCGCCTAGCGCGGTGATCATTCCTTTGCAGGGGATGACCAAAGGTGCGGTTTGCAGCAGCATGATGGCGATTGATGAAATCAACCTTGACGAAGAACTGATTATTTCCTCAGCCGATCACTACATTAACGATGACCTGCAACAGGTTCTGGATTACTTCCGCAGTCTTGAAGCTGATGCGGGTGTGCTTACTTTTGAATCAGTACATCCTAAGTGGTCTTTTGCTAAAGCCAACGATGAAGGATTTGTTGTTCAGACTGCTGAAAAAAATGCGATAAGTCGTAATGCGATTGCTGGCCTTTATTACTTCAAAAAAGGCTCAGATTTTATCGAAGCGGCTAAAGAACTTATCCGTAAAGATAATTCCATTGATAATAATTTTTATCTCTCTTCATCTTTAAATGAAATGGTACTTAAGGGCAAAAAGATTGTAATGCGCCCTCTTGCTGATTCGGTTTATCATAATTTCTATGATGCACATGCAGTTAAAGCATTTGAAATGTCTCATGTTAATCCTTTGCCGCCGGTGAAAAAACTGACTGAGAAATATATTGCTGCATTCAATGCTAAGTCATTACATGATGTTGTAGACATGTTTGACCGCAATGCTACGCTTATTGATCCCGGTAATCATAAAATTGGACAGGAGAATATTCGTAGTATGTTAGTCCAACTCTTTAGTGAAACTAAACTGCTAGAGTTCAAAGCTTTGTCTGTTCTGGCCGAGCAAAATAGATCAGTCATTGAGTTTGAACTCAAGCTTGATGATAAATTGCTGAAGGGTGTCGATATTATCGACTGGAACAATAAAGGCCACATTGTAAAACTCAATGCTTATTTGTATTAGTTTGTCAGTTGGCATGCATCCATGTCCCTGTAATTATTAGTGATACTTAATAGCATCATTCTCTAACTGCTTGATGCTTACCTGGGTTAACATGTTTGCCACTTTTGTTCACAAACCTGTGTGTTTGTGAAGTGACCACAGACAGGAGTATGTAATGTCCAAGCAACAGATCGGCGTTGTAGGTATGGCAGTGATGGGCCGCAACTTGGCTCTTAACATTGAGAGCCGCGGTTACACTGTTTCTATCTTTAACCGTTCACGCGAAAAGACTGATGAAGTCATCGCCGAGAACCAGGGCAAGAAACTTGCTCCTTTTTACACCGTTGAAGAGTTTGTCGAATCGCTGGAAAAACCTCGTCGCATCCTGCTGATGGTTCAGGCGGGTGAAGCGACCGATAAGACAATCGCCTCCCTGACTCCACACCTGGATAAAGGCGACATCCTGATCGATGGCGGTAACACCTTCTATAAAGACACCATCCGTCGTAACAAAGAGCTTTCTGACCAGGGCTTCAACTTCATCGGTACCGGTGTTTCCGGTGGTGAAGAGGGCGCACTGAAAGGCCCATCTATCATGCCAGGCGGTCAGAAAGAAGCCTACGAGCTGGTTGCACCGATTCTGGATAAAATTGCTGCACGTGCAGAAGATGGCGAAGCCTGTGTGGCTTACATCGGTACGGACGGCGCGGGCCACTACGTGAAGATGGTTCACAACGGCATCGAGTATGGCGACATGCAGCTGATCGCTGAAGCCTATGCTCTGCTGAAAGGCGCGCTGGGTCTGAACAACGAAGAGCTGGCTGAGACCTTCACTGAGTGGAACAACGGCGAACTGAGCAGCTACCTGATCGACATCACCAAAGATATCTTCACCAAGAAAGACGAAGAAGGTAAATACCTGGTTGATGTGATTCTGGATGAAGCAGCGAACAAAGGCACCGGTAAATGGACCAGCCAGAGCTCACTGGATCTCGGCGAACCTCTGTCACTGATCACTGAGTCTGTGTTCGCTCGTTACCTCTCCTCGCTGAAAACCCAGCGTGTGGCAGCCTCTAAAGTACTGAGCGGTCCACAGGCGAAGGCCTTCACCGGTGACAAAGCGGAGTTCATTGAGAAAGTTCGTCGCGCTCTGTATCTGGGTAAAATCGTCTCTTATGCTCAGGGCTTCTCACAGCTGCGTGCCGCATCTGAAGAGAACAACTGGGATCTGCATTACGGTGAAATCGCGAAAATCTTCCGCGCCGGCTGCATCATCCGTGCCCAGTTCCTGCAGAAGATTACTGATGCTTACGCAGAAGATGCAGGCATCGCTAACCTGTTGCTGGCGCCGTACTTCAAAGATATCGCCGATCAGTATCAGCAGGCGCTGCGTGATGTGGTTTCCTACGCGATTCAGAACGGTATCCCGACGCCAACCTTCTCTGCGGCGATCGCTTACTACGACAGCTACCGTTCAGAAGTGCTCCCTGCTAACCTGATTCAGGCGCAGCGTGACTACTTCGGTGCGCATACCTATAAGCGCATTGATAAAGACGGTGTGTTCCACACCGAGTGGTTAGATTAATCACTAAAAAGGGCTTCCCTCGGGAAGCCCTTTTTTTATCCTACCAGTAAATCCCCGCTACGAATCTCTCGCTCACCTGCCAGCCTCACAACCAGCATGCCTGCCGTCGCAAACTTAGCCCAGTGTCTTGCATAGAGAATACCGCCATGTTCCGTTACCAGCGGGGTAATCTGGTCGGTTATCGGGTCAACAATCTCCGCCACCACTTCTCCCGGCCGAATCTTTGCGCCCAGCGGCTTACGATGCAGGATCAGTCCGGATACCGGCGAATGAATATATTCACAGCCCGCTAACGGCGTGGGTGGATTTTTCAGGGCAGGGGAGGCCGCCGCCGATCCTTCGCTGTGACGCTCTTTGATGACGCCAGCTTCTCCAGGTGCTTCAGCGATATCTGGCACGTTTAAACCAATCGGCCCGTCATTGATTGCCACGATATCGTCACCGCCCGCGCTCGCCGGAACCAGCTCATCGCCGCCAATCACGGGTGCCGCCACCTCCACGGAAATCGCAGGCTCGCTGTAGCCGATATAACCGCCTTCCTGTAGCGCTGAAATAATCGCCTCCGCGTCTTTCTCCGCCTGTTCAGGCGACACATCACGCACGCCACGCAACTCCAGCGTCACAGGCAGCAATCCCCGTGGCATCGGATAATCTTTGCCAAACCGTTCCGCCAGCGTCAGCCAGGGTTCGCAACAGGCTTCATCAAACGGCTCACCGCCAGAGATCTGCGCCAGCAGCTGCACCTCGCTGCCTAACCAGCGCGCCAGCGGTTCAATGTCCGGCCAGGCGTGCGGCGTGGTGTACAGGTGCGGCACGGCTTCCCAGTCACAGTGCAGGTCAATCATCAGATCGGCCTGACTGGCCATCCGCATCAGCGTGTGGCGTTGCGCATCCAGCTCGGTTTTTGGCACGGTATCACGATAGTGGCGATCAATCGCCTCGCGGATCAGGCTTTTATTCTGCGTTTCACTCTGGGTCAGACTCTCAGCCAGCCCGGCCGCCAGGGTTGCGCCCAGTGACGGGAAACGGCGGTTGAAGTCCTGGCCAGAGAGTGTATGGAATCGGCCTAGATGGGTGCCATGCCAGTGCTGTCCCAGCGCAAGGGGATTAGCAACCGGCACCAGGGTAAAGGCGGCTTTAAGTTGACCGGCGGACTCCAGCGCCTGTAGTCGCTGCTTTAAAAACCACGCCACTGCCATACCGGGCAGTTCGTCGCCATGCAGCGCAGCCTGAATGTAGACCTGACGCTCGTTGTCTTCCGCGAAATGGAAACTGATGATTTCACGCTGGGTGCCTAAAGAGGCGCTTAACAGTGGATGATGTTGTTGATGCATACCGTGTTAATGTCCTTTAATCGGCAAAGGACGACAGCGCGCCGTCCCGAAATAGTTAGAGTATAGTGCCGGATCGCGGTGAGGATGAAAAAGGGCGACCGCGAGGTTAAGGCTGGATAGAGATATCCGTGGCGAAGTAGCGCTTCTGAATCTGGTCAAAGGTGCCATTCTTTTTGATTTCGATGAAGGCGTTATCCAGTGCGGTTTTCAGCTCGGTATCGCCTTTACGCAGGCCAATCGCCGTGCCGGGGCCGATGATCGGATCCTGTATAATCGGGCCAGCCAGTTCAAAATCTTTGCCCTGCGGATGCTTCAGGAAGCCGATGGCAGCCTGTGCCGCATCGGTGAATACCGCATCCAGTCGGCCTGAAACCAGATCGCTTTCAACCTGTGCCTGATCGCCATAAGGCACCACGGTCACACCGTGAGGCTGCCATTTCGCCAGCGCATAGCGCTCCTGAACCGTTCCCTGTTCTACGCCGACCGTTTTTCCTTTCAGGGATTCAGCGGTGGGCAATATGCCAGCACCTTTACGGGCAATCAGCTGAGTGTGGGTGTCATAGAGCGGCGCGGTGAAATCAATCTGCTTCAGGCGCTCTTCGGTAATGCCCATGTCGGAGAGAATGGCATCAAATTTACGCGCTTTAAGGGCCGGGATCATGCCGTCAAACTGGCTTTCAACCCAGACACATTTTGCCTGCATCTGAGTACAAAGCGCATTGCCCAGATCAATATCAAAGCCGACCAGCTTGCCCTGTGGCGTTTTCGATTCGAAGGGTGGATAGGTCGGATCGACCGCGAAACGCACCTGTTCGATTTTTGCCTGCGCGCCAAAAGCGCAGCCTGCCATAACCGCCACAGCCAGCGTCTGACGCAGGCGTTGAGTGAAAATGTTCATGATTTTGCTCTTATTCTGTCGTGATGAGTGATTATGCAGAGTATCGCCGGGCTGCCGGGATGGCAATTACTGCGTAATCTTCACCACGTCAGCCGCGCATAACGCGCGATAATCTTTGGTATTCAGGATCACTGAACGTTCCAGCAGACCAGCGTTAAAGGCGATCTCCGGATAACGTTCAAACAGCGCGGGGTCAACAATCAGTCTGAGGTCGGGATGAAAGCTGAACGGCGGAATCGCCCCGAATACGCAGCCGGTCAGCAGATCGGTTTCCGCCGGACTGGCGAGTGAGGCGCGTCTTCCTCCGACTGCTGCCGCGACTTTGCCCAGATCGGCCTGATGATCGGCAGGTAAAACCGCCAGTACATGCTGTTTAACGCCGTTGCCTTTCACATGACAGACCAGCGCTTTAGCACCCTGGCCGATTTCGGTGCCGCGTATCGCCGCGACCGCTTCACATTTACCGGTCGCCTCATGCTCCATCAGGCGATAGCGTGCCTGGTGCTGGTCGAGCAGGGCGATTAATTTCTCATGGGTGGTCACGGTTCTCTCCCTGAGGTTTGAGTTGCCGTCATTGTGCCGGATGGACGAGAGGAATGAGCTGAAGACTGCTCAGAATTCGCATAAAAACGAAATTCTGAGCAGCATATTGCACAGTTACTTATGGCGGTCACGCAGGTTGTTGATCACGGCGCGGAAGTCGAGATCCTGATCCTGCAACAGCACCATCAGGTGATAGACCAGGTCAGAAGCTTCGTTGGTGAGTTCATCCCGATCGTTGACCGTGGCGGCCAGTGCGGTTTCAACGCCTTCTTCACCCACTTTCTGCGCGATGCGTTTGGTGCCGCTGGCGTAGAGTCGTGCGGTGTAGGAGCTTTCAGGATCGGCGGTTTTGCGCGAAGCCAGCAACTGCTCAAGCTGATAGAGAAACGTCCACTCAGGGACCGCCGGTGAGAAGCAACTGGTGGTGCCCAGATGGCAGGTCGGGCCAATAGGATCCGCCAGCACTAACAGGGTGTCATTGTCGCAGTCAGGCGTGATGCTCACGACCTGCAAAAAGTTGCCGGAGGTTTCGCCTTTGGTCCACAAGCGATTTTTGGTGCGGGAGAAAAAGGTGACCTTGCTTTCTGCCAGCGTTTTCTCCAGCGCGGCCGGGTTCATGTAGCCATGCATCAGTACTTCGCCTGAGACGAAGTGCTGGACAATGACCGGCATCATGCCCTGTGTTTTATCCCAGTCGAGAAGGGCCTGTTGTTGTTCAGTTAGCACGCGCGAATCTCCACTCCGTTGTCGATCAGAAAGCTCTTCAGCTCACCAATATTAATAATCTGCTTATGGAATACCGAGGCGGCTAAAGCACCATCCACGTTAG
Organism: Pantoea sp. Fr-CA_6; assembly: GCF_024520895.1. Classification (NCBI taxonomy): domain Bacteria; kingdom Pseudomonadati; phylum Pseudomonadota; class Gammaproteobacteria; order Enterobacterales; family Erwiniaceae; genus Pantoea; species Pantoea sp. Fr-CA_6. The sequence goes on from NZ_JALNPO010000004.1 coordinate 105,202, forward strand.
CTTCAGTAAACGCATCCAGGAAGTGCTGCATGGTGCCTGCACCGCCAGAGGCGATCAGGGGGACGTTGCAGACTTCACGCATTTTCTTCAGCTGCACCAGGTCATAGCCGTTACGCACGCCATCCTGATTCATCATGTTCAGCACGATCTCGCCTGCGCCCAGCCTCTGCACTTCCTGCACCCACTCCAGCGTTTCCCACTGCGTCACGCGGGTGCGCGCTTCGTCGCCGGTATACTGATTCACCTGATATTTACCGCTGGCTTCATCAAACCAGGTATCGATTCCGACCACAATACACTGCACGCCAAAACGGTCCGCGAGGCGGGTGATCAGCGTGGGGTCGGCCAGCGCCGGCGAGTTAATCGAAATCTTATCTGCGCCAAACTCCAGAATGCGCGCTGCGTCTTCCGGGGTTTTAATGCCGCCCGCGACGCAGAACGGGATATCGATTACTTCCGCAACCCGCGAGACCCAGCTTTTGTCGACGACCCGGCCATCGGATGAGGCGGTGATATCATAGAACACCAGCTCGTCGGCACCTTCGGCGGCATAGCGCTGCGCCAGCGGCACGATGTCGCCGATGATTTCGTGATTGCGAAACTGTACGCCTTTGACCACCTGGCCGTCACGTACGTCCAGGCAGGGAATTATCCGTTTTGCCAGCATGCGATCGCCTCCGAAACAGTGAATTTATCTTCCAGCAGCGCACGTCCGACAATCACGCCCTGAACGCCGCTGCCGCGCAGGGCGGCGATATCATTGAGGTCGCCAATGCCACCCGAGGACTGGAAAGCAATCGTCGGAAAGCGCGCCGCCACTTCCTGATAGAGCGCAACATTGGAGCCGCTCAGGGTGCCGTCGCGAGAAATGTCGGTGCACAGCACGTGCTTCAGGCCCACCTGCTGAAAGTCGGTAATCACCTCTTCCAGCGTGACACCCGCCGCTTCCTGCCAGCCACTGATTGCCACTTCTTTACGGTTACTGGCATCAATGCGCACATCTAACGCAAGCACAATCGCCTCTGCGCCAAATTCCGCAAACCACCGTTTTACCTCTTCAGGCTGTTTCACCGCCGTGGAACCAACCACCACACGACTCGCTCCGGCTTCAAGCAGCGCATGAACATCGTCACGGCTGCGAATGCCGCCACCGACCTGCACCGTCACATCAACGCCATCCAGCAGGGTTTTCAATAGCGCGATCTGGCGTTTCGCCGGATCTTTCGCGCCGGTTAAATCCACCAGATGCAGCACGGTCGCGCCCTGGCGAACGTAATCCTGCAGACGTGGCAGCGGATCGCTGCCGTAATCGCGCTGCTGTCCATAATCGCCCTGATGCAGACGAACCACTTTGCCGTCAATTAAATCTAACGCGGGGATAATCATTACATCTCCAGGAAGTTTTTCAGCAGCTGCGCGCCCGCTTTGCCCGAGCGTTCCGGGTGGAACTGGACGCCAAAGAAGTTATCTTTCTGCACCGCGGCGGTGAAAGCTTCACCGTAGTGACACTGTGCGATGGTGCTGGCGTTGACCGGCATGGCATAGCTGTGGACGAAGTAGAAATAGCAGCCTTCGTCGATGCCACGGAACAGATGATTGCCCGCCTGCGCGGTAATCTGGTTCCAGCCCATGTGTGGCAGCGGCAGGCCGTGCGTGTCCATTAACGACACCGGCTCATCGATAATCCCCAGCGTCGGCACGCCGCCGTTTTCATCGCTGCCTCGACCCAGCAGCTGCATACCCAGGCAGATCCCCAGCACCGGCTGGGTACAGGCTTTGACCAGATCGATCAGGTCACGCTCTTCCAGCTGATTCATTGCCGCCTGCGCGGTGCCTACGCCGGGCAGAAACAGTTTATCGGCACGCAGCACCACATCGGGGTCGCGGCTCACTTCCGGGGAGTAACCCAGACGTTCAATCGCCCATTTCACCGACGACAGGTTGGCGCAACCGGTATCCATGATCACCACGTTCATCACAGCACTCCCTTCGAGCTTGGCAGCGTATTGCCCTCAACGCGGATCGCCTGACGCAGCGTACGGCCAAAGGCTTTAAACAGGCTCTCGACGCGGTGATGGTCATTCTTGCCTTTGGTTTTAAGATGCAGGGTGCTCATCATGGCGTAGGAGAGTGAGCTGAAGAAGTGCTCGACCATCTCGGTGCTGAGGTCGCCCACGCGCTGATAGTTGAACTCCGCTTTGAACTCGATGTGCGGACGGCCGGAGATATCCAGCGCGCAGCGCGCCAGACATTCATCCATCGGCAGCACAAAACCGAAACGGCCAATGCCACGCTTGTCGCCCAGCGCCTTCAGCAGCGCTTCGCCCAGTGCCAGACCGGTATCTTCCACCGTGTGGTGATCGTCAATATAGAGATCGCCTTTCACTTCGATATTCATGCGGAACCCGCCGTGCACGGCGATCTGGTCCAGCATGTGGTCGAAGAAACCCACGCCGGTATTAATCTTGCTGCCGCCTTCGCGATCCAGCCACAGTTCTACCCGCACCTGTGTCTCTTTGGTGTTGCGCTGCACCAGCGCATGGCGGTCACGCTGGGTCAGACGCTGCTGGATAGTCTGCCAGTTCTGGCCGTCAGCACCGTAGCGGATAGGCTGGATGCCCATGTTCTCCGCCAGCTGAACATCGGTCAGGCGATCGCCAATCACGTAGCTGTTGGCGGTATCCAGCGCGCCTTCGGCCAGCCAGGCTTCCACCATTCGGGTTTTCGGCTTGCGACAGTCGCAGTGATCGTCCGGCATGTGCGGGCAGATCAGCACATCGTCAAACGCAATGCCCTGCGAGGTCAGGATCTGCATCATCAGATTGTGCGGGCCATCGAAATCGGCCTGCGGGAAACCCGGGGTGCCAAGACCATCCTGGTTAGTGATCATGACCAGGCGATAACCGGCGGCCTGCAGCGCCAGCAGCGCCGGGATAACGTCTGGCTCAAACGCCAGCTTATCCATGCGGTCCACCTGATAATCTTCAGGCGGCTCAGAGATTAACGTACCGTCGCGGTCAATAAAAAGGGTCTTCTGGCTCATGCTTGCTCCACAGAAAAGGCTTGCAGCGCGGCGATCACTCGTTCGCACTCTTCACGCGTGCCGATGGAGATGCGCAGGCATCCCGACAGGCCCGGATTTTTGTTCTGATCACGCAGGATAATGCCCTGATCCCATAAGGTTTTGAAGACTTTTGGTGAATCGGTAAAGCGCGCCAGCACATAGTTGGTTTCACTGGAGAAAACCTGCTCAACGCAGGCCAGCTGAGCCAGTTCAGCCTGCAGCCAGCTACGGTTCTCATTCAGCTGTGCCACATGCTCACGCATCAGCGCAATCCCCTGGTCGCTCAGCGCCTGACCGGCGACATCGGCCACCGGTGTGGCCAGCGGGTAGGGCGCGATGACCTTCATCAGCAGGTCGATGACCGGCTTATTCGCCAGCGCAAAGCCGCAACGCAGGCCAGCCAGCGCAAAAGCTTTAGAAAGCGTACGCAGGATCACCAGATGCGGATAATCCTTCAGCCAGCCGGTCAGGGTCGCCTGCGGGCAGAACTCAATGTAGGCTTCATCTGCGACTACCAGCGCTTTACCGGCGGTCATTGCCAGCAGCTGACGGATGTCGTCCTGATTGATCAGGTTGCCGGTCGGGTTGTTCGGGCTGCAGAGGTAAACCACTTTGACGCCATCCAGCTGCTCTGCAATAGCAGGCAGGTTCAGCTGCCAGTCGGTCAGGGCCGGGACGGTGCGGTATTCAATGCCGATGGTTTCGGCGCTGACGCTGTACATGCCATAGGTCGGTGGACAGAACAGAATCGCATCCTGACCCGGCTCACAGAAGGCACGCATGATCAGTTCGATGGCTTCATCCGCGCCACGGCTCACCAGCACCTGCTCCGGCGTTAAGCCTGCATAAGCAGCGTAGCGCTCAATCACCAGTTTAGGCTGACATTCCGGATAGCGGTTCAGCGTCTGCTGCGACAGCTCAAACGGCACCGGCAGCGGAAACTCGTTGGCATTGAGCCAGACATCTCCGTTGCCACCCAGACGACGCGCCGACATATAGGGCGTCAGGGCGCGCACATTGGCGCGCGCCAGCTGCTCAATATCCTGACTCATGCTTGCTCCTTCAGTGCGGCAACGCGCAGGGTGACGGCATTCTTATGGGCATCCAGCTGCTCGGCGGCGGCCAGGGTTTCAATGGTGGCGGCCAGGTTCAGGAAGCCCTGCGGCGTCAGCTCCTGCACCGTCATGCGTTTCTGGAAATCGGCCAGGCCCAGGCTGGAACAGGTCGAAGTGTAACCGTAGGTCGGTAACACGTGATTGGTGCCAGAGGCGTAATCGCCCGCGGACTCCGGCGACCAGTCGCCTAAAAATACCGAACCGGCGCTGGTGATCGACTCCACCAGATCGCGCGGCTGACGCGTCTGCAGAATCAGGTGCTCCGGGCCGTAGAGATTAGAGATCGCGACACACTGCTCAAGGTCACGCGCCACGATCAGGCGGCTGCTTTCCAGCGCCTGACGCGCTGTGGCAGCCCGCGGCAACTGCGCCAGCTGCTGCTCAACCGCGACCGCGACCGCCTCGGCCAGCTTAAATGAAGGCGTCAGCAGAATGACCTGCGAGTCGGGCCCATGCTCTGCCTGTGAGAGTAAATCAGACGCGACAAACGCGGGCGTGGCGCCTTCATCCGCAATCACCAGCACTTCAGAAGGACCCGCTGGCATATCAATCGCCGCGCCATCGAGTCGCTGACTTACCTGACGTTTCGCTTCTGTCACCCAGGCGTTGCCCGGGCCAAAAATCTTATCCACGCGTGGCACGGTTTCGGTGCCGAAGGCCATCGCGGCGATGGCCTGCGCGCCGCCCACCTGGAACACCTCTTCTACTCCGCACAGCTGGGCGGCATACAGGATCTCATCGGCAATCGGCGGCGGCGAACAGAGCACCACGCGGCCACAGCCAGCGATACGGGCCGGGGTCGCCAGCATCAGCACGGTGGAGAAGAGCGGGGCGGAACCACCAGGAATATAGAGTCCGACCGATTTTACCGGACGGGTAATCTGCTGGCAGCGTACGCCTGGCTGGGTTTCCACATCCACTGGCGGCAGGATCTGCGCGTTGTGGAAGGTTTCGATATTGCCCACCGCGACAGCCATCGCCTGCTTCAGCTCGTCACTCAGACGTAAGCTGGCCTCTGCGATTTGTTGCGCGGTAACACGCAGGTTATCCACCTGCGCTTTGTCGAAGCGGGCGCTGAACTGGCGCAGGGCGTCATCACCGTTCAGCTTTACCTGCTCCAGCACATCGCGCACCGTCAGCGTCACGTTTTCAGAGGCGGCGATAGCAGGACGTAACAGCAGCGCCTGCTGCTGTTCGGGGGTGCACTGCTGCCATTCAATCGGGGTAGAAAAGGCCATGGCTTACTCCATCATCTTCTCAATAGGCAGCACCAGAATCGAACTGGCACCCAGCGCTTTCAGTTTTTCCATGGTTTCCCAGAACAGGGTTTCGCTGCTGACCATGTGCATCGCCACGCGGCTGACATCGCCTGCCAGCGGCAGCACGGTCGGGCGCTCTGCGCCAGGCAGCAGGCTGATCACTTCTTCCAGGCGCTCACTTGGCGCGTGCAGCATGATGTACTTCGATTCACGCGCTTTAATCACGCCCTGAATACGGGTCATCATTTTGTCGATCAGCTCCTGCTTGGCGGCAGGCATCTCGCCGTCACGCTGGATCAGCACCGCTTTTGAACGATAGATTACTTCAACTTCGCGCAGGCCATTGGCTTCCAGCGTAGCACCGGTAGAGACCAGGTCGCAGATGGCATCAGCCAGACCGGCACGGGTCGCCACTTCTACGGAACCGTTCAGTAAACAGGTCTTAAAGCTGACGCCTTTTTTGTCGAGGTATTGTTTTAACAGGTGCGGATAGGAGGTGGCGATACGGGATTTATCCAGGCATTCCGGGCCGGTGTACTCGGCATCTGTCGCCATCGCCAGTGACAGACGGCAACCGCCGAAGTCCAGGCGGCGCAGCGTAAAGTAGCGCGGATCTTCACCCTGGGCACGGCGCGACAGCAGCTCTTCTTCCAGTACGTTCTCGCCGATGATGCCTAAATCGACCACACCATCCATCACCAGGCCAGGAATATCGTCATCGCGCACACGCAGGATGTCGATCGGCATGTTCTCCGCAAACGCAATCAGGCGCTGTTGCTGAAGGTTGATTTTAACGCCGCAGCGCGCCAGCAGTTCGCGTGAATCATCACTTAAACGGCCAGATTTCTGCATAGCTATGCGTAAACGGGTGTTATCTAACATGGTTCCTGTCCTCTTAATTAGGTCCTGAATGTGTGGTTACGTCAGCCCATAAAAAAACCCCCGGAAGACGATCTTCCGGGGGTTCTCTTGCGTTCACACCACTGGAAGATCTTGAAAGTCTTCCAGCACCAATCGCCTGAAAGACTAGTCAGGATGATGGTGGTGATGATGGTTGAACTGAACGCGTGTCATAATAATCTCGTCGATGAATGAGTATTCATTTGTGGGGTTTAACCTAGCGAAGATGGCTGCGCTTGGCAACACTTTTTTAAACGGGCGGTTCGGAAAGCGCTGAAACAGGTTGTTCTGGTTTGCAATCAGGGGGCAAACTACGGTGAAGTCAGGGTTGATGTTTCACGTCAGGAGTCAAAATGAAGAAGGTCGCGATTGTGGGACTGGGCTGGTTGGGTATGCCGCTGGCCACGGCGTTAACGGCGCGAGGCTGGCAGGTCACCGGCAGCAAAACCACGCCAGACGGTATAGACGCGGCACGCCGCTGCGGCATTGAGGCGTTCCAGCTGGAACTGACGCCGGAACTGCTCTGTGATGCCGCCGATATTGAGCCGCTATTCAACGTCGATGCGCTGATCGTTACACTGCCCGCCAGCCGCACTGCGGAAGGGGGCGAAGCCTATCTGCAGGCGGTGCAGAATGTGGTCGATACGGCGCTGGTTTATAAGGTACCGCGCATTATCTTTACCAGTTCCACCTCAGTCTATGGCAGCAGCGCCGGCGCTAAGCGGGAAAACAGCCCGCTGGACGCAGAAACGGTGGCCGGAAAGACGCTGGTTAAACTGGAGAACTGGCTGCACGATCTGCCAGGCACCAGCGTAGATATTGTGCGGCTGGCCGGTCTGGTCGGGCCAAAGCGCCATCCGGGACGCTTCCTCGCCGGCAAGCAGGATGTGGCCAATGGCTCGCAGGGCGTGAATCTGGTGCATCTGGATGATGTGGTGGAGGCGATCACGCTGCTATTGCAGTCGCCCAAAGGGGGACGGGTCTACAATCTGTGTGCCTCGAAACATCCCTCGCGTGACACCTTCTATCCTGCGGTCACGCACCAGCTTGGGCTGCAGCCGCCGCAGTTCGCACCCGAGCCGGAAAAGAATAGCGGCAAGCTGATTGATGGTTCCCGCATCTGTAGCGAACTCGGTTTTGAGTACCGCTATGACGACCCGATTAAAATGCCGCTGGAGTGATACGCAGATGGCGCTGTTGCGGGGGCTGAGTGCTCCCGCTCTGATAGGTGAAAGTTCTGCTCTTCCTGTAGTTACAACATACTATAACAGTTTAAACAACAGGGCAGAATGTGCCCCGCTGAAAGACCTGTTTTCATCAGGCCAGACAGCCAGGTCTGGACCTCAGCCTCACACCCCTAACCGATCCCTCAACGCATACCACACTGCGCCCATCGCCGTCAGCGGCACCTTAAATCGTCGCCCACCGGGAAACGGCAGGTGAGGCAGGCGGGCGAAGGCATCAAAACGCTCGGCGTCGCCGCGTAACACTTCGCTGATCAGCTTGCCGGAAAGATGCGTACTGGTTACGCCATGACCGCTGTCACCCTGCATAAAATAGACATTCTTCTCCAGTCGGCCAAACTGCGGCATGCGCGACAGCGTCAGGAGGAAATTGCCGCTCCAGCTGAAGTCCAGCTTCACGTTCTGCAACTGCGGGAAAGTGCGGCGCAGCTTGGGCCGGATCAACGCTTCAATATCGGCCGGTTCCCGTGCGCCATAAACCACGCCGCCGCCATAGAGCAGCCGGTTATCCGCGGTCAGACGGAAGTAATCCAGCAGATAGTTACAATCTTCCACACAGTAGTTGTTCGGCATCAGCGACAACGCCTGGTCGGTTGACAGCGGTTCGGTTGCCACAATCTGCGATCCGCACGGCATGCTTTTCCTGCTCAGTCGCGGTTCCAGCTGCGGGGCCAGATAGGCATTCCCGGCGAAGATCACAAAGGTCGCGCTGACCTCGCCCTGGGCGGTTTTTACCCGGTTTGGTGTGCCATAAACCACACTGGTCGCCGCGGACTGTTCATAGATGCGTCCGCCATGTCGACGGATCGCCTCCGCTTCCCCCAGCGCCAGGTTCAGCGGATGCAGATGGCCGCCGCGCCGATCCAGCAGCCCGCCAACGTAGCGTTCGGTGGCGACTTCACGGCGGATGGCTCGCTCATCCAGTAGTTCCAGATCATGATTCCCATACTGCTGCCATAACGCTTTCTGTTTTCGCAGATGCGCCATCTGACGTGCATTCAGGGCCGCAAAAACGCCGCCAGGCCGGTAATCGCAGTCGATCGCGTACCGCTTAATGCGATCGCGGATGATTTCAGCGCCTTCAAACATCATGCTGCCCAGCATACGGGCGCTCTCTTTACCGTAGCGCTGTTCAATCACATCCACGTCGCGGCTGTAGGAGTTCACCACCTGACCGCCGTTACGCCCGCTGGCCCCAAAGCCGACCCGCGCCGCTTCCAGCACGACAACGTCATAGCCCACCTCGGTCAGATGCAGCGCCGCCGAAAGACCGGTGAAACCGCCGCCAATAATGCAGACATCACACTGAATGCTCTCCTGTAATGTCGGCCAGGGCACATGCGGATTGGCGGTCGCTGCGTAATAACTCTCCACGTAATTCATAACAATCTCCGGAATGCGCCTAAAAGTTGGCTGGCGTATGGGCACTGACAATGCGGCAGGGGATTTCAGCACGGTTGGTGAAACTGTGTGGTAAGCCCGTATCAATGACGTAGCTCTCTCCGGCGGAGAGATGATAGTGCTCTCCGTTGATGACCAGCGTAATCTCGCCTTCCAGCAGCGTGCCGGTCTCTTCGCCCGGATGACGCAGCTTCTCGCCGGTGCTGGCACCGGGTTGATAAGTTTCCAGCAGCATGCCCAGCGTGCGCTGTGCACGGCCATTGTCGATAAGCTTCAGCGAAACCCCCTGACTGCCAATCTCCAGCAGGTCGCTGGCGCGGACAATGACCTTAGGTTCCGCGTCCGGTTTGGGTTCCGAGAAGAACTCTGACAGCGAGAGCCCATAGACTTTCAGCAGCTTCTGCAGGGTGCTGACCGCCGGGCTGACCTTATCCTGCTCAATGGTGCTGATGGCGCTGTGGGTCAGTCCGGCCAGTTCGGCGACACGGCGTTGCGACAGCCCCAGTGTCTGCCGGATCTGCGCCAGCCGTCGTCCCGGCGCCAGCGTGGCATCACTCATTTTCTTTTTCCTTGTGATAACGAATGGCGGCCTGAATAAAGCCGCTGAAGAGCGCCTGCGATCCCGCTGTGTGTTCCGGCTGCCACTCGGGATGCCACTGCACCGCCAGGGCGAAGGGATGATGGCGCAGACTCACCGCCTCAATCAGGCCATCCGGCGCGCGCGCTTCAACGCGCAACTGCGGGCCCGGTTCGCGTACCCCCTGATGATGCAGTGAATTGACCGCCAGCGGACTGTTGCTGTCCAGCAGCGTCGCCAGCAGGCCGTCGGGTTCGATAGTGATGGGATGCGCCTGAGCATACTGCTGGTCCAGCGGCAGAGTCTCATCTTCATGGTGACGCTGAAACGACGGCTGCCCGCTGAGCTCCCGCCACAGCGCGCCACCATTCGCCACCACCAGCTCCTGCAGCCCACGGCAGATCCCGAACATCGGCATCTTGTGGCTGGTGGCCCAGGTGATCAGCTGAAAGGCGAGATGGTCACGGCCCGGATCGGCATGCGGCTCTTCGCCCGCCTCGCCATAATGCCAGGGTTCGATATTGCTGGGGCTGCCGGTCAGCAGCAGGCCATCCAGAACAGCCATAGCGTTTTCTAATAGATGAGGCGCATTCATCAGACTGTGGGGCAGGGCCAGCGGTACGCCACCCGCAAGGACAACCGCATCGGTATACTTATTGTGAACCGTCTGGCTCGGATGGCCGCCCAGATCCTTCTGGCACATCACTACGCCAATCAACGGCTTGTCAAAAATAATGCCCATCTCACGTCCTCGCATCGCTGTTCGAAATATCTACCGAAAGGGCACGTCTGGCGGTTAAGTGTGCAATATTTTTTCAATCTAGCAATCTGCTGTTTGTTCTTCAAACAAATTTGTTACATTTGCACACTTTTTATGTTGGCGCTATGTTAGTGGTGTGGCTGTTATTTTGAGCATTACGCAAACCTAATAGGGGCGGGTGAGATCATGACTAACCTGGTAGAAGTGGAAGACTTCACGCTTCACAGTGAAGAGAAACGAACCAGCGCGTTCCAGCTTGAGGTGAAAACCTGGCTGGAGCGCCATCCTGACACGCAGTATGTCGACATCCTGTTAAATGATTTAAATGGTGTGTTCCGCGGCAAGCGTATTCCGGTCTCTGCGCTGCCTAAGCTGGAAAAAGGGTGTTATTTCCCCGCCTCGGTGTTCGCCATGGATATCCTCGGCAACACAGTAGAAGAAGCGGGACTCGGCCAGTCACTGGGCGAACCCGATAATCTCTGCCTGCCCGTCACCGGTACTTTAGTTCCCTCCGCGTCTGACCCTCAGCACATTGCGCAACTGCTGTTAACCATGTGCAACCAAGATGGCACTCCCTTTGACGTTGAACCCCGAAATGTCCTTAACCGGCTGTGGCAACAGCTGCGTAACCGAGGTCTGTTCCCGGTGGTAGCGGTAGAGCTGGAGTTCTATCTGGTGGACAAAAAGCGCGATGCGGAAGGCTTTATCCAGCCGCCGTGTTCGCCCGGCAGTGATGAACGCAATATGCAGAGCCAGGTCTACTCGGTAGATAACCTCGATCATTTCGCCGATGTGCTGCGTGACATCGACGATCTGGCCCGTCAGCAGGACATCCCGGCCGATGGTGCGCTGGCGGAAGCCTCGCCCGGACAGTTTGAAATTAACCTGCATCATACCCGCGACGTGCTGCGGGCCTGTGACCATGCGGTGCAGCTGAAACGCCTGATTCGTCAGGTGGCAGAAAATCACGGTATGACCGCCACGTTTATGGCGAAGCCCTATGAGGAGTACGCGGGCAGCGGCATGCATGTGCATATCAGCATGCTGGATGCCGCCGATCACAACGCCTTCGCCTGCGATGACGGCAGTGATTCGCCGCTGATGAAACGGGCGCTGGCCGGGATGATCGATCTGATGCCCGCCTCAATGGCGCTGCTGGCACCCAATGTGAATGCCTATCGCCGTTTTGTTCCGGACGCCTATGTGCCGTTGCAGGCATCGTGGGGCCATAACAACCGGACCGTTGCGCTGCGGGTGCCGTGCGGGGATATCGACAATCATCGTATTGAGTACCGGGTTGCGGGCGCGGATGCTAATCCCTACCTGGTGGTGTCGGCTATTCTTGCCGGGATGCTGCATGGGCTGGATACCCAGTTGCCGTTGCCCCATCCGGTCACCGGCAACGGTCACCATGCCGAGGGTCTGGCACTGCCGATCCGCCAGAGCGATGCGCTGTATGAGTTTGACAACAGCTATCCGCTGCAGAAGTTACTGGGCGAACGCTTTGCCAGTGTCTGGCACAGCTGTAAGCATCATGAACTGATGCAGTTTGAACGGCTGATTACGTCTACCGAGATCGACTGGATGCTGAAAAATGCCTGACAGGTTTTTTTAGCTGTCACCTGACGCGCTTTTTTTTGCATAAGATGCCCCGATGGCTTGTATTCCTGCCACGGGTTAGGGCAGAATACGCGGCCTGCAAAATCAGATGATAACCGACGCTTACCGCGCCGGTTATTTTTTTGCATCCAGTTTTATTAGAGCGTTTTTTGCTGACTTAACCGAGGCCGGGCACGCACCCGGATAGATAAACACTGAAAACACGCATAAGCGTGAGATTGAGGATTACAAAGATGGGGATGTTTTACACTCTGCCAGCCAACGCTGGTACGCGTTTTCGTGATGACTACGGCGCCGCGTTAACCGCTAACCTTACTCCCTGTCGCTTAATGCGCAGTTGCCCTGTGACCCAGCCCAGCCAGGTTGTCGCACATGGGGGACTGAAGCATGTCGCTTAATACCTCCGCCGCACCGCAGCGTGCGCAACTCAAAAAAACACTCACGTTACTTCCGGTCGTCATGATGGGCTTAGCCTACATGCAGCCTATGACCCTGTTCGATACCTTTGGCATCGTTTCCGGGCTGACCGAAGGTCACGTCGCCACCGCTTATGCTTTCGCGCTGATTGCGATTCTGTTCACTGCCGTGAGTTACGGTAAGCTGGTACGCCGCTTCCCCTCTGCGGGCTCCGCTTATACCTACGCTCAGAAGGCGATCAGTCCGCACGTCGGCTTTATGGTCGGCTGGTCATCACTGCTGGACTACCTGTTCATGCCGATGATCAACATCCTGCTGGCTAAAAACTATTTCGAATCGCTGGTGCCGGGCATTCCGTCGTGGATTTTTGTGGTGTTGCTGGTCGGGTTTATGACGCTCTCTAACCTCAAGGGCATCAAAACCGTCGCCAACTTCAACAGTGTGATTGTGGTGCTACAGGTGGTGGTCATGGTCGGGATTACCGCGATGGTAATCTACGGTGTGGCAAGCGGCGTGGGTTCCGGCACGCTGGTGAGCAGCCGTCCATTCTGGTCTGAGAATGCGCATGTGGTGCCGATGATTACCGGTGCGACGATACTCTGCTTCTCGTTCCTCGGCTTTGATGGCATCAGTTCGCTGTCGGAAGAGACCAAAGATGCAGAACGCACCATTCCGCGCGCTATTTTCCTGACCGCGCTGATTGGTGGGGTGATCTTTATCGCGGCATCTTACTTCCTGCAGCTCTACTTCCCGGACATCACACGCTTCCAGCATCCGGACTCATCGCAGCCTGAAATCATGCTGTTCGTGGCCGGTAAAGCGTTGCAGGTCGGCATCCTGATCTTCTCGGTGGTCACGGTGCTGGCATCCGGTATGGCGGCGCACGCTGGCGTCTCGCGTCTGATGTATGTGATGGGCCGTGATGGTGTGTTCCCGGAGCGTTTCTTCGGTTACATCCATCCGAAATGGCGGACCCCGTCGCTCAACGTGCTGCTGGTGGGTGCGATTGCGCTGATGGCGATTAACTTCGACCTGGTGACTGCAACCGCGCTGATTAACTTTGGTGCGCTGGTGGCGTTTACCTTCGTTAACCTGTCGGTGATTGCGCAGTTCTGGGTCCGTGAGAAGCGTAACCGCACGCTGAAAGATCACGTTCAGTATCTGCTGCTGCCGCTGCTTGGCGCGCTGACGGTGGGTGCGCTGTGGGTGAACCTGGAAGAGAGTTCTATGGAGCTGGGCCTGATCTGGGCCGCCATCGGGATTATCTACCTGGCATTCGTAACCCGCAGCTTCCGTAATCCGGTGCCGCAGTTCAGCGAAGAAGTTTAATCACGCTCACGTTGCCGCCTTCCCGGTTCAGGGAAGGCGGCGACAGCTTAACCAGCCAGTATCAGTTCACAGCTCCCCGTACTTAACAGCTCCCGCGCCGACTCACTCAGATGCGTGTCTGTCACTACCCGATCAAAGCTCTCCAGAGGTAAAGCCAGAAACGTCGCGATCCTGTTGTACTTCGAACTGTCACTCAGCAATACCCGCTTACTGCTCACCTCACTCACCGCCTGCTTCACCATCACTTTATCTTCATCAGGCGTAAACAAGCCACGCGGCCCCCAGCAGGAGGCGGAAATAAAGGCAATATCAATGGCCAGATGACGCAGGCTGCGTGCCGCCGACTCCCCGACACAGGAGCGGTTCTCCCGGCATACGGTGCCGCCCGTGTGAATAACCCGGCACTGACTGGCCTCCATCAGCAGATTCGCCACCATAAAATCATTGGTCACCACCAGCAAATCATCGCGATCCACCACTTCTCTTGCCAGCGCTAACGTTGTCGTGCCGGCATCCAGGTAGATGCAGCTGTTACGTGGGATCTGTCGGGCGGCGGTGCGGCCAATGGCGCGCTTCTCTTCGTTGTAGAGGGCGCTTTTCGTCAGATGTGACGGCTCAGCCGCCAGCCGGTCGGCTGAGCGCACGCCGCCGGAGACCGACAGCACGGCCCCTTGCTCCTCCAGTTTCTGCACATCACGGCGTATGGTCATGTGTGACACACCCAGCCGTTCAGTGAGTTCTGCAATGCTCACCACGCCACGATCGGCCACCAGCGCAAGAATCTGTTGATGACGTTCAACCGGAATCATATCGGCTCCCTGATGATTACCATTTTTTCACATTATAAAGTATCTGCGGGTTAACCAGAACAAATAATAACAGCGGCAATCCCGGCAACGGCGGCGCTAACTGCACTGTGGCAGTGCCGGTGCTGCCAATCTGGTAATGTTAAAAATTGTTCTGGTTCACATCGGGAATATTTTTTTGTGAGCGGTAACACATTTTTGGCGGCAGTAAACTGGCAGGATTAACAGTAACAAACAAATAATCACTTAAATTAACAGTGGAGGCGTATCGTGCCAGCTGAAAATATCTGCGTTATCGGGTTAGGTTCCATGGGCATGGGTGCCGCGAAATCCTGCCTGCGTGCCGGTCTCAATACCTGGGGTGTCGATTTGAATCCCGCCGCGCTTGAGAACTTACGCCAGGCGGGCGCGCGTGATGCGCAGGCTTCAGCATCCGCCTTTGCAGACCAGCTTGATGCCGTTTTGCTGCTGGTGGTAAATGCGCAGCAGGTTAACGCCATTCTGTTTGGTGAAGAGGGCCTGGCCGCAAAACTGCGTCCCGGCACCGTGGTCATGGTCTCATCCACATTGTCCGCCCGGGATGCGCAGCAGATTGAACAACAGCTGGCGCAATATCAGCTGCTGATGCTGGATGCACCGGTCTCCGGCGGTGCCGCTAAAGCGGCCAGCGGTGAGATGACGGTGATGGCGTCCGGCAGTGAAGCGGCCTTTACGCAACTGCAATCTGTACTGGATGCCGTGGCAGCCAAAGTGTATCGCGTGGGCAGTGAGATCGGCCTCGGATCAACCGTCAAAATTATCCATCAGCTGCTGGCAGGTGTTCACATCGCGGTCGGGGCAGAAGCGATGGCGCTGGCGGCGCGTGCCGGCATCCCGCTGGAAACCATGTATGAAGTGGTCACCAACGCCGCAGGCAATTCATGGATGTTCGAAAACCGCATGCGGCATGTGGTGGATGGCGACTACAGCCCGAAATCTGCGGTCGATATCTTTGTGAAAGATCTCAATCTGGTGGCCGATACCGCAAAATCCCTGCACTTCCCGCTGCCGCTGGCCTCAACCGCCCTCAATATGTTCACCGAAGCCAGCAACGCCGGTTATGGCCGTGAAGATGACAGTGCAGTAATTAAAATCTTCAGCGGCATCACGCTGCCGCAGGCAGAGGAGAAAATCTGATGCGGCTTGGCGTGATAGCGGACGATTTTACGGGTGCGACTGACATCGCCAGTTTTCTGGTGCAGAACGGGCTGACCACCATTCAGTTCAACGGCATTCCTGACAGCGAGGAAATCACAGAGGCGCAGGCGATTGTGATCAGCCTGAAGAGCCGCTCCTGTCCGGCAGACCAGGCGGTTGCTCAGTCGCTGGCTGCGCTGGCCTGGCTGCAGAAGCAGGGCTGTGAGCGTTTCTACTTCAAATATTGTTCCACCTTCGACAGCACCGCGCAGGGCAATATCGGTCCGGTAACCGACGCTCTGCTGCAGGCGCTGGGTGAAACGCAGACGGTAATCTGTCCGGCGCTGCCAGTGAATGGCCGCACCGTTTATCAGGGCTACCTGTTTGTCGGCGATCAGCTGCTGTCAGATTCCGGTATGCGGCATCATCCGGTCACACCGATGCACGACAGCAACCTGCTGCGCCTGATGACATCACAGGCGACGGGCAAAGCCGGGCTGATCGCTGTGGCACAGGTCGATCAGGGCGCTGAGTCAGTACGGCAGGCGCTGGGTCAGCTGGCGGCGCAGGGGATCAACTACGTCGTAACTGACGCCCTGCATCAGGAACATCTGTTGACCCTGGGCGAAGCACTGAGCGATCTGCGGCTGGTCACCGGCGGTTCCGGGCTGGCCATCGGTCTGGCACGGCAGTGGGCGACGGCTGAAAGTGATGCAAAAGCGGAGCAGGCAGGCCGTCCGCAGGGCGATCGCGCCGTGGTGCTTTCCGGTTCCTGTTCACAGATGACCAATCGTCAGGTCGCCGCGTACCGCCAGCTGGCACCGGCCTGCGAAGTTGAGACTGAACGCTGCCTGGACGATGCCGGGGCTTATGCCCGGCAGTTATGCGACTGGGTGGAAGCGAACAGCGATCAGACGCTGGCACCCCTGCTGTTTGCCACCGCTGACGCGCAACAATTGCAGGCGATTCAGCAGCGTTATGGTGCTCAGCGCAGCAGCGAAGCCGTTGAGCAGCTGTTTGCTGCTGTCACCCGCGAGCTGAAACGGCGCGGATGGCAGCGCTTTATCGTGGCGGGTGGCGAAACCTCCGGCGTGGTCGCGCAGAGCCTGGGTGTGACGTCCTTTCACATCGGCCCGACGATTTCGCCCGGCGTGCCCTGGGTGCGCGACATTCATCAGCCGCTCTCTCTGGCACTGAAATCGGGCAATTTTGGCGATGAAGATTTCTTCCGCCGCGCGCAAACGGAGTTTACTGATGTCTGAATCTTTCTCTTTAACGGAACAGCAGGCGCGTGACGAGATGGTGCGTCTTGGCGCTTCGTTCTTTCAGCGCGGCTATGCCACCGGCTCGGCGGGCAACCTCTCAATGTTGCTGGAGGATGGCAATCTGCTGGCGACACCCACCGGTTCATGCCTGGGTGAATTACAGGGTGACCGGCTGGCAAAAGTCACGCCTGACGGCGAATGGCTCTCCGGTGATAAACCCTCCAAAGAGATTGCGTTTCACCGCGCGCTCTATCTGAATAATCCCGACTGCAGGGCGGTAGTGCATCTGCATAGCCACTACCTGACGGCGCTCTCCTGTTTACAGGGGCTGGACACGGACAACTGCATCCGTCCGTTTACCCCCTATGTGGTGATGCGTGTCGGTGATGTGCCGGTTGTGCCTTACTACAAGCCGGGTGATGGGCGACTGGCCGAGGATCTCGCGGCGCTGGCTCCACGTTACCGTGCCTTCCTGCTGGCGAATCATGGCCCGGTGGTAGTGGGGAAATCGTTGCAGGAAGCGGCAGACAACACTGAAGAGCTGGAGGAGACCGCCCGGCTGATCTTTACCCTGGGCGACCGCCCGATCCGTTATCTCAATGATGCCGAAGTGGCAGAATTAAGGAGCCGATAATGCCGAAGTTTGCTGCTAACCTTTCGACGCAATTTACTGAATTGCCGTTTGCTGAACGCTTCGCTGCAGCGGCGGAAGCCGGTTTCACCGCCGTCGAATTTCTGTTTCCTTATGACTATCCCGCCACGCAGATCAAGCAGTGGCTTGATGATAACCAGCTGCAACTGGTGCTGTTCAATACCGCACCCGGCAACGTCGCAGCGGGTGAGTGGGGCGTCTCCGCCATCCCCGGACGGGAAGCAGAAGCAAAGGCGGATATCGATCGCGCCCTGAGCTATGCGCTGGCGCTGAACTGCCCGCAGGTGCACATCATGGCGGCGACGGTACCGCCCGACGCTGACCGTCAGCGCTACGTTGAGACCTTTATCAGCAATATGCGTTATGCGGCTGAGCGCTTTGCGCCGCACGGCATCATCCTGCTGATTGAGGCGCTGAATCCCACAACCAAACCCAACTATCTTTATGCCAGCCAGTATCAGACGCTGGAGATGGTCGAACAGATCGATCGACCCAATGTCTTCACTCAGCTCGACCTGTTCCATGCGCAACGGGTGGATGGCAACCTCAGCCATCTGATTCGCCACTATGCCGGACGCTATCGGCACGTGCAGATTGCTTCGGCACCGGATCGTCATGAACCGGATGAGGGTGAAATCAACTACCCCTATCTCTACTCACTGCTGGATGAGGTCGGCTATTCCGGCTGGGTGGGCTGCGAATATATCCCGCGCGGCAGCACTACTGCGGGTCTTGGCTGGTTTGCGCCCTGGGCGAGAAAAACCTGATTTAACGGGCTAAAAAAACCGGTGTTTCGGCACCGGTTGAGATTTTTTCGTCCTTTTTCTGACCCTGCACCTGTTTATTCTGTACGCCGATAACCTAAAAAATATAACAATTTCTGAGGTTTACTATGTCCACCGCACTGCTGTTAGCCATAGCGACCGCCAGCATCGTGATCCTGCTGCTGCTGGTCATCAAAGTCAAAGTTCATCCCTTTGTCGCCCTGTTAATTGTCAGTCTGCTGGTGGCCATCGCCACCGGCATTCCGGCTGAAAAAATCATGGAGACGATTATCACCGGGATGGGCGGGCTGCTCGGTCACATCACCATCATCATCGTGCTTGGTGCCATGCTCGGGGCGATTATTGAAGCCTCGGGCGGTGCCGAGTCGCTGGCGCAGCGTTTCAGTAAAACGCTGGGGCTGAAGCGTACCGTTGCGGCATTGACCATGGCGGCCTTTATCCTTGGCATCCCGGTATTTTTTGAAGTCGGTTTTATCATTGTTATTCCGCTGATTTATGGCTTTACCAAAGTGGCGCGGGTCTCGCCGCTGAAGTTTGGCCTGCCGATGGCGGGTGTGATGCTGACGGTACATGTGGCATTGCCGACCCATCCGGGCGCAGCGGCGGCAGCCGGGATCCTGCACACCGACATGGGATGGCTGATGATACTGGGAATCGCGATTTCCGTGCCGGTCGGGATCATCGGCTACTACGTAGCGAAATTCATGAATCGTCGCCACTACCCTCTGTCGGTGGAGGTGCTGGAACAGTTGCAGATGGCGAAGCCGGAAGGGCAGGAAAAGAAGAATGAACCGGCACCACCCGGTGCGCTCACCATCAGCGGCCTGATTGTGGTCCCGATTGTATTGATCGTGCTGGGAACTCTGTCACACACACTGCTGGCTGAAGGGAGTCTGCTGCGTAGTGTGATGACCGTGATCGGCACACCGCCGATTGCCCTGCTGATTGCCTTAGGGCTGGCGGCCTGGCTGCTGGGCGTACGGCGTGGCTGGAGCAAAGATAAGCTGGAAGATCTGACCGGCCGGGCCATTCCCACCTCAGCCAGCGTGATTCTGGTGGCCGGGGCCGGTGGTGCATTCGGCAAAGTGCTGGTGGAGTCGGGCGTGGGTAAAGCGCTGGCGGTCACCCTTGAAACGCTGCATCTGCCGCTGGTGCCCGCGGCGTTTATCCTGTCGCTGGCGCTGCGTGCATCACAGGGTTCCGCCACGGTGGCGATCCTGACCACCAGCGGGCTGCTGACGCAGGCGGTGACCGGCGTGACGGATATGCAACGGGTACTGGTCACCCTGGCGGCCTGTTTTGGTGGTCTGGGATTGTCGCATGTCAATGATGCGGGATTCTGGGTGGTGACCCGTTATCTGGGACTTTCGGTGGCCGACGGTTTACGCACCTGGACGGTGCTGACAACACTAATGGGGCTGAGCGGCTTTGCGCTGACCTGGCTGGCGTGGACCGTGCTCTGATTAAGCAGCATCAGAAAGTCTGACCCGGCAGGCGATACCGGGTCAGACTCTTAGTGCTTCAGGAAACCAACTCCTGCGCATAGAGATAGAGCGCTTTAAGCTGCCCAACCTTTTCTGCATCCGCTTCATGCAGATTCGCCAGAGCTTCCAGTTCCTGCATAAACGCCTGCACCCGATCGGCATTAAGCACGTCACGACGGTGCTGCAACCAGCGTTGCTGCTCGGCATCGTCCAGCGTGCCGGGGAAGTTACGCGCCCGATAGCGGAACAGCAGTTTCGCTACCCGTGCACTCTCAAAGCTCAGGTCCAGCGCAGGCAGATTCGCGGGCGCGGTCTGGCGGATAATATTCATCCCCGCCCGGTCGGCATCACTGAAGAAGCCATCATAGAGTTGTGTGTCCACATCATCTGACGGCGTAAACGGCTCCGCTTCGGCAAATAGCGTGACCAGTTTTTCCCGCACGTCGGGCTGCTGACGCAGCAGCGCCAGATTCGCCAGGCAGTGCTGACGATCAATATTCAGCCGGGCCGCATCTTCCGGTCGTAGCGTACTGGCAGGCGCCAGCACCGGACACTTATTGATATGCACCAGTTTGACCGGCACCGCGGGCAGATCGCCGAGATCGTTTTTCGGCGTGTAAAGACGCTCACGCAGCGTGTCGGCATCCAGTTGCAGCAGCGGTGACATATCGCCCGCCAGATCCACCACGATCAGCGCATTGCGGTTATCGGGATGCCAGGCCAGCGGTACGATCCAGCTGGTGTTACCGCGCGCGGCACCGAACATACCGGAGACATGAACCAGCGGTTTCATCTGCGGGATATCAATCAGGTTCATCAGCTTGTTTTTGTTACGATGGGTAAACAAAAACTCAAACAGTTTTGGCTGCTTCTCCTTCACCAGCTTCGCCATCGCCAGCGTGGCGTAAACGTCGGACATGGCATCGTGCGCATTTTCATGTGACACGCCGTTCGCTTTGGTCAGATGCTCCAGCCGGAAGCTGGGAAAACCTTCTTCATTCTCCGGCCAGTTGATCCCTTCTGGCCGTAACGCGTAGCAGGCACGCATCACGTCGAGCAGGTCCCAGCGTGAGTTGCCGTTTTGCCAGGCCCAGCCATAGGGATCGTAAAAGTTGCGATAGAAGATATTGCGCGTCACTTCATCATCGAAACGCACGTTGTTGTAGCCCACCACACAGGTTTGCTCCGTG
Organism: Pantoea sp. Fr-CA_6; assembly: GCF_024520895.1. NCBI lineage: Bacteria > Pseudomonadati > Pseudomonadota > Gammaproteobacteria > Enterobacterales > Erwiniaceae > Pantoea > Pantoea sp. Fr-CA_6. The sequence goes on from NZ_JALNPO010000004.1 coordinate 126,246, forward strand.
GTGAACAACGCGTGGATGCGTTCAGCGAACTCAGCTTCGATCACGCCGCGACTCATCGCTATCTGCGGGGTAATGCCGGTGATCATCACCGCTTCGGGTTGTGGCAGATAGTCATCAGGCGGACGGCAGTAAAACACTTCGGGTTCGCCGACCGGATTAAACTCACTGTCGGTGCGCAGGCCGGCAAACTGGGCTGGCCGGTCACGAGAAGGGCTGGTGCCGAAGGTCTCGTAATCGTGGAAGAGGAAAGTGGGCTGTACGCGGTCGTTATTCAAATTTCATATCCGTTCATTGCGTTCACTAAACTGATGAACAGAAAGTCATCAGGCTTCCCGTTCGCTGGATGCCTTTCTTCATCGGCGCCTGGCTGCTGGTGCGAGAGCGGTGCCTTTGCCGGGCAAGGTCATACAGGCTCAGGCTTCACTCACTACATGGTAAACCATAATCCCACTGGCCTGAAGTTTCGGATGGTAGCGGGGGGCGTAGTATCTGACTGAGCGGTCAGGGGCAAGGAGTAAAGCGGACTTTTTACCTCTCAGGCTGCAGCTCGCTCATTTCATGTGCCACGATAGATAATATTCCGTTCGGCATATTTCCAGGTTATTGCTGCATACTGTAATTCCGGTGTTTCCAGATGCGTGCTGCTCATGCCGCTGGGTGCAAGGCAGGGCGATACCGTGGTGACCTTAACGTTTTTCAGGATGATATTGAAATATTCAGTCTCAATTCCTGCATCAATTAGCCGTTACCTCCCCCCTGCAGGCATCAGCCATACCCGTCGCAGTTCATACTTTTTTTCAATTTATTCAAACCTTCACAACGCTTTTGCCGTAAAACGTGCGGCTGTTTCCGTTTCGTTTTAGAAATTTTCTCTCCCGTGCAATTAAGGATGAAGTGTTGAAAAGGCGTCTGCTGTTCACCGTTACCGCTACTGTTTTTTGGGCCTCGCTGGCACAGGCTGATGCGATTCCCTTTCCTGTGACGCCTCCGGCGATTGATGCGGCTTCCTGGGTGCTGATGGATGCCACTACAGGACAGGTTCTGACCGCTGGCAATCCCGATGAACGCCGTAATCCCGCCAGCCTGACCAAACTGATGACCGGTTACGTGGTTGATCGCGCCATTGACCAGAAGAAAATCAGCCGTGACGACATGGTTACGGTCGGAAAAGATGCCTGGGCGGCGGGTAATCCGGTGTTCAAAGGCTCCTCGCTGATGTTCCTGAAGCCAGGCGATAAGCTGAGCGTCCGGGATTTAAGCCGTGGCGTCATCATCGACTCCGGTAATGACGCCTGCGTTGCCCTGGCTGATTATGTGGCGGGCAGCGAAGCGAACTTTGTCGGCATGATGAATCACTACGTTGAGAAGCTCGGCCTGCAGAATACCCATTTTGAAACGGTTCATGGTCTGGATGCCCCGGGGCAGTTCTCCAGCGCGCTGGATATGGCGAAACTGTCACGCGCCATTATTGATGGTGAGCCTGACTTTTATGCCATGTACAGTGAGAAGACCCTGACCTGGAATGGCATTACCCAGAACAACCGTAATGGCCTGTTGTGGGATAATAATCTCCACGTTGATGGGCTGAAAACCGGTCACACGGAGACCGCGGGCTTTAACATCATCGCCTCGAATGTGGTGGGCAAGCATCGCCTGATCGCCGTCGTCATGGGCGGTAAAAGCCCGAAAGGCCGCGAAGAGCAGGCGCGTAAACTGCTGGTCTGGGGACAGAACACCTTTGATACCGTTCAACTGTTCCATGCCGGTAAGAAGATTGGCAGCGAAAACGTCTGGTATGGCAATCCTCATCAGGTGGATGTGGGTACCGCAGAAGATGTTTATCTGTCACTGCCGCGCAGTGAAGTGCAGAACGTGAAGGCGAAGTATGTTATCGATCGCAAAGATCTGGAAGCCCCACTGAAAGCCAACGAAGTCATTGGTGAAATTCAGGTGATGGATAAAGATCAGCAGATTGCCCACTATCCGCTGGTGGCGCTGAGTGCGGTTGAACCCGCAGGTGTGATTACCCGCCTGACGGATTATCTCAGGCAGAAGTTCTGATTAGCCGATTGTCAGCACTAAAACGGGTAGCCTGCGGGCTGCCCGTTTTTACTTGCACGCTGGCTGCTCTGAGCGTGTTACTGAGAGCCGATAAAGGTTAAAAAATCGCATTAAGTTGTTTTTAACTTCCGGGAAAGTATGTGAGGCGGATGTTGATAATTGTAAGCGAACGTCAAAACTGTTTTAAATATCCGGCCCGCGCTAAGCCTGAGCCGCGTTCAGCGTTAAGATAGCCACACCATGTTCCCGCAACCGGAAAGTCATTTTGCGTCCCGATAAGCCCATATCAAAACTGGAGTTCTGGTTTTATCGCCATTATCGCTCCGTCCACGGTGTGCGTATTGCCATCGCCTTTTTGCTCTGCTTTATCTTTGTGCGGGCGACCGATATCCCTGAAGGCACCTGGCCGCTGATTACGCTGGTGGTGGTGATGGGGCCCATCTCCACCTGGGGAAATGTCTTTCCACGTGCACTGCAGCGCATCAGCGGCACGGTCGCCGGGTCAATATCCGGTCTGATCGCCCTGAAGCTGGAGCTGATCTCGATGCCGATGATGCTGGCCTGGTGCGGGATCATCATGATGATCAGCGGCTACCTGACGCTGGGCAAACATCCCTACATGGCGCTGTTGATCGGGATTACGCTGAGCGTGGTCGTGGGCGCACCAACCGGCGATTTCACGATGGCACTGTGGCGCGGCGGTGATGTGATCTTGGGATCGCTGATGGCGTTGCTGTTTACGGCTATCTGGGCGCAGCGTGCCTATACACACTGGCGCATTCAGCTCTCCGACGCGCTGGCGGAAATGGCAAAAATCTATCACGCCGGCTTCTCGCCAAATCTGGTTGAAAAGCCGCGTCTTAACAAGCCGCTGGGCAAATTGCTGAGCAGCGTGATCAAAATGCGGGCGCTGCTGGAGCCGTCAAGCAAAGAGACGCGCATTCCAAAATCGGTGCTTGAAGCGATCCAGACCATCAACCGTAATATGGTTTACACCATTGAGATGCAGATTAATGCCTGGTGGGCATCGCGCGAGAGCCATCTGATTATGCTTAACGCGCCTGCATTGCGCCGCACCCAGCAGATGACTGAGAACACGCTGCGGGCGCTGTCGGTCATGGCGATTGAAGGGGAAACGGAAGAGGTGGTGGCTAACAGTCACGAGCTGACCGAAATCAGTGGCGAACTGCGGCGACTGATCGCGGAAGCGGGCAGCGAAGGTCTGGAGGAGACGCCCATCTACGGCTACGTCTGGCTGACACTGGAACTGGCAAAACAGCTGGAACGGATGACCGACCTGATGCGGATGGCACTGCGCAAATAATCACCTCAGACAATGACTTAATGTGAAACAGGGTTTCTTTGCGCTAAGATAAGAGCCAGTCTGAATTTAGCTGTGAAAATTGCTTACCTGGCGGGCTAGCCGCTAAGCTGATCGTTTTGACTCTCTCCCTGCGTCAGCAGGCTCAAAGAAAGGTGCCATCATGGAAAATGCCAAGCAATCATTTCAGGACGTACTGGAGTTCGTGCGTATGTTCCGCCGCAAAAACAAACTGCAGCGTGAAATTGTCGACAACGAGAAGAAAATTCGCGACAACCAGAAGCGCGTACTGCTGCTCGACAACCTGAGCGAATATATCAAACCCGGCATGAGCGTTGAGGCTATTCAGGAAATCATCGCCAGCATGCGTGTGGATTATGAAGATCGCGTGGATGAGTACATCATCAAAAACGCCGACCTGTCTAAAGAGCGTCGCGAGCTGTCGAAAAAGATCAAAGCGATGGGCGTGGGCGAACACCCGAAAGCGTAAGGGCAGAAAGCAGCGCGCAAGCGCCAGACGTCCTATGCCAACCCGCATCCACTCCGGTGGGGCGGGTTTTTTATTGCCTGCGTCAGCGCAGCGTTATTTTCCCGCCAGCCTGCGGGCGATCACCTGTAACTGCTGTGACAGCGCCACTAAATTGACCCGCTCATCAGCAGGCGGGGCGGTGGTCTCCCGGATCACCAGCATGGTTTCCAGCGCGTTGTCTGACGCCTCTGCTCCCTGAAGCCGGGCCAGCATCCGCTCGACGCTCTGCGCGCCGAGAAATTGCAAATCCTGCCGCACCGTGGTCAGCGGCGGCTGATACCACGCGCTCTCGGCGGTGTCATCATATCCAATCACCGATATCTCGCCAGGAATGGCTACGCCATACTGATGCAGCGCCCGCATCGCACCCAACGCCATCTGATCGTTCGCCACCAGCAGCGCCTGCGGCAGATCGTCGGGAAGCTGCGCCAGCAGCGCCTGGTAACCCGACTGCGCGCTCCAGTCGCCGCGCAAAGAACAGTGCGGTGTCAGCTGATGATCGGCCAGCGCCTGACACCATGCATTTTCACGCTGACGGGCCGAGACCGAGCGCAGCGGCCCGTTTAACAAACCAATATGACGATGACCCAGCGCCACCAGATGTTCAACGGCGGCACGTGCACCAGACTCATTCGGGTACTGACACTGCGCTACCGCCGCCTGGGGTTCGACATCCAGAAACAGCACCGGTTTGCTGCCGCAGAGCAACTGGATCTGTTGCGCCTCATCTGCCTCCAGCGGCAGGTTGATCAGCAGTCCATCGACCCGCTGTGCCAGCAGTTCATTCACCGTTGCTGCCGCATCGTTACCACTGTCCATGGCGATCACCAGATGATAACCCGCCCCGGCGGCGCGCTGCTGGATCGCCGAGGCGATCTGCGCAGGAGCCATCAGGGCCAGGTCGCTGGTGGCCAGACCCAGCGTGCGCGTCGCCTTACCGGCCAGCTGCTGCGCCACACGATTGGGCACATAATTGAGCTGCAGCATCGCCGCCTCAACCCTTTCCCGCGTGCGGGCTGACACCTGTTCAGAACGATTTAAAACACGTGAAACGGTTTGATATGAGACGCCGGCCAGTTGAGCGACATCATCGAGGGTCACGGAGCGGGAAGTCATTGAACTCTCCAAAAGATGAAGCGACGAGTGTAGCAAATTTTCCTGCTGCACTGCTGCTGCACACCACACTTTCACGACCACAAAAACCGGGTCCGTTGCAGCACCCGGTCACGGTATCTGGCAGGGCCATTAACGCTGCTGCAGATAGACCTGAAGGTTCACATCCACCGCGTTAAGCAGTGGCGTGGCGAGACTATGGCGTTTCGCCCGCAGCAGCAGGTCACCTATCACCTGATCGGCTTCGATATCAAAGCCCTGGGTTAAATCGCGGTACATTGAGGAGGTCATCGGGGTGGCCGGATCGCTTAACAGCTCAAGAATGCGGGCAGTGGCCGCCGGACGCGTCTGATAGCCTTCGGCAGTAATGACTGACAGAATCTCCGAGAAAACACCCTGTAACAGCGCTTCGCCGCCGCGCGAGGTGAGTATCTGTTGGGTATTTCCGCGCGCCAGGCAGCAAACCGCGCCGAGCGTGCTCAGCAGCAGCCACTTCTCCCACAGCTCATCCATGATGTTATCGCTGAATCGGGTATCGACCTGACAGTCACGCAGCACCGCATCAACCCGCTGCAGTCGCGCATCGTTGTTACCGTCCAGCGCGCCATAATAGAGCTGATGCAGCGGCGTCATCTGAATTACTTCGCCATTGTCACCCAGCGTCGCGTTGATTTTGCACAGGCCGCCAATCACCTTATCTTCGCCGAAACGCTGTTGCAGCGTCGCGATGTGCCGCAATCCGTTCAGAATCGGCATGATCAATGTTTCCGGGCCCACTGCAGGCGCAATATCCTCCATCACCTGATCAAGGGCAAAGCTCTTCACCGTCACGATAATCAGATCATAGTGGCCCGTCAGGCTGCTCGCCTGAGCCAGCTGCGGCTGTAGCGTTTCAGTGCCCTGCGGCGTCTGCAACACCAGACCGCTGGCCTGAAGCTGCTGATAACGCCGTTCACGGACCAGAAAAGTCACGTCCTGGCCCGCCTGAGCCAGCCGTGCACCAAAATATCCACCGGTCGCGCCGGCGCCTGCCATCAGAATGCGCATCCCACTCTCCCTCTGCTGAAAACCTCTACCTTAGAACGCCGTGACCGGGCTTACCAGTCTTAGCCTGGGTCAGAGCGCATCGGGGAGCATGAAATGAGAGGCCGGGAAAGCGCGGGCAGGGAGGGGACGATGCAGAGAAATCAGATTTTCCCTGCCCGGTCAGTAGGGCGAAACAGAGGGGTGTGTTACAGCCGGGTGACGCCCAGCGCGGCAGCCTGCTGTTCCCACGCCAGCACGCCCTGATAATCGTCTCGCTGCACCGGGCTGAACCCGCCGATCAGGTTATCGTCGCAGACGGTGCGCCAGGCGGGATCGTTCACCAGCTGATGCAGTGCCGAGCGGAGTCTCTCCAGCCGGTCCACTGACGTCGGGGCTGCCGTAATCAACGGCAATCCGGGTGCGGCTGGCGTTTCACCGATGATATGCAGGCCGCGCAGCGCATCCGGCTCATAGCGCGCCAGCAGCGCCCAGCTGACGCAGTCGATAGCCGCGATATCCGCCTGTGAATCGCGCAGCGCCGCCAGCGACTGACGATGCCCGCCGCTCAGCAACAGCTGCGAAAACCTCACGCCCTGAAGCGCTGCCACAAACCGCAGCGCATTATAGCCGGAGTGAGAGTCCAGGCTGTTAGCTACGGCCCGCTGGCCGTTAAAATCGGCCAGCGTCGCCTGTTTGTCCCGCGCCACCAGCCAGCTGCGATAGTCACGGCCGGTGCAGCCTGGGGCCTGATAGTGAAAGGTGCCGACCAGCTGAACCGCAGGAAGCTGGCTGACCAGCGGATAGCCGCAGGTCTGGCTCAGCAGCAATCGATTATCCTGCCAGTGTGTCAGCAGATCCTCAGGCCAGACCGGCTGCGTAGCAATGCCGTGCTGCGTCAGTAGGGTAACCACAGCCTGCATCAGTGCCCGTGTGGCGGGCGGGTGAATTGCATACATCGGCAAGGCGAGCAGGTTATTCATGCGTTTTCTCCGCTGATCGTCCCGGATGGACATTGACCCCGACCGGTCTGACCCAGAACTGACGCAGCCAGACCCGATAGCCCGCCACGCGAAAGCCGTGATTGCGGTGGTAGTAATGCTCGCGATCGCGCAGATAGAGGCGGCGCAGGCCATACCAGGGGACGCCGGGGAGGTCGTGATGCACTGAATGGTAGTTCAGATTCAGGAATAGCATGCGCCACGGCCACGCCGCTTCATTATTCACTGACCGTGCCAGCGGATCGTCCGCCGCACGATGCTCATAGAAAGATCGCACTTTGGTCAGCGCCAGCGCCGGATAACTCACCGCCAGCAGATACCACAGCGGTGAAAATCCCTGCCGCGCCATCCAGAAAAACAGCAGTGCCAGCAGCGTCCCGTGCAGCAGCCACATCGCTATCGCGGGCCGATCGCCGCGGCGCAGTGCCTGCCACATCCCGCCGAAGGTTGCCGCTACATCCAGCAGCGGGCCGAGCAGCAACCGTCCCAAAAAAGTGTTACGCAGATGAATCAGCTGCTGCTGCCAGCGCGGTAACTTCGCCCAGCGAGCAGCGGAGAGGTAGTAGGTTTCCGGATCCTCATCCGGCTCGGTCAGGGTGTGATTGCGATGATGGGCCAGATGAGAATCGCGATAGAGTCCGTAGGGATACCAGACCGCCAGCGGCAGGGTGCCAAATAGCTGATTTACCCGCGGCCAGCGGGTGGGATGGCCGTGGATCAGCTCATGCTGCAGCGACATATACCAGCCAGTGAAGACGATCAGCAGCAGGGTGGCGGGCAGCCGTCCCAGCGTCTGCGCGTTCAGCATCACCGCAAACCAGCCGCCATAGATCACACCGATTAGCAGCCAGGTCGGCAGTTCGCTGCGCCAGAGCCAGCTGCGTGCGCGCGCTTTAAGCCAGGCGCGCTGCTGTAGAGAGAGATAACCGGTGTGCATGATTCACCTGACAGCGGAAGCGGGAATCTGAACAGTGAAAGAAAGGGCGGGCAAAGGCAAAGTGGATAATCTGCTTAGCTATGTCGAAATTCCTGAATATGGCGCTGAAAGATATTGACTATCAGTGGCGGCTCCGGGGGCGTAACCTTTCTCTATCAGAAATCGCCTTGCATCCACGGGCGTTTACCGCCTGTCAGGAGAAATACAGATGAAAAATATTGGCTTCTTATCCTTTGGCCACTGGACGCCCTCGTCGCAGTCCGCCACCCGTACCGCGCAGGATGTGTTACTGCAATCGATCGACTTAGCGGTCGCCGCCGAAGAGCTGGGCGCAGATGGCGCTTACTTCCGCGTCCATCATTTTGCCCGCCAGCTCAGCTCGCCGTTTCCGCTGCTGGCTGCCGTTGCAGCGCGCACCAAAACGATTGAGATCGGCACCGGTGTCATCGACATGCGCTACGAAAACCCGCTCTACATGGTGGAAGACGCCAGCGCGGCAGACCTGATCTCCAATGGTCGTCTGCAACTGGGTCTGAGCCGCGGTTCACCTGAGCAGGTAATCGATGGCTGGCGTTACTTCGGCTTTGAACCGAAAGCGGGAGAAAGCGATGCGGATATGGGCCGTCGTCACACCGAAGAGTTTCTGGAGGTGCTGCGCGGCGAAGGTTTTGCTAAGCCAAATCCACAGCCCATGTTCCCCAATCCGCCAGGCCTGCTGCGTCCTGAGCCGCTCTCTGAAGGCCTGCGCGACCGCATCTGGTGGGGATCCGGCTCCAACGCCACCGCAGAATGGGCGGCAAAAATGGGCATGAACCTGCAAAGTTCAACCCTGAAAGATGATGAGACCGGCGAGCCGTTCCACATTCAGCAGGCTAAACAGATCCGCGCCTACCGTGAGGCCTGGAAAGCAGCGGGGCATCAGCATGCGCCACGCGTCTCGGTCAGTCGCAGCATCTTTGCGCTGGTGAATGATATGGACCGCGCGTACTTTGGCCGCAGCGGTAACGACCAGGATTCCGTGGGCTTTCTCGATGAGAAAACCCGCGCTATCTTTGGCCGCAGCTATGCCGCAGAGCCAGAGGCGTTAATTAAGCAGCTTGCGCAGGATGAGGCGATTGCCGAAGCCGACACCCTGCTGCTTACCGTGCCTAACCAGCTTGGTGTCGCCTATAACGCCCATGTGATTGAGGCGATCCTGAAGTATGTCGCCCCGGAACTCGGCTGGCGTTAAGTGACAGAGCGCCCTGAAGAGCAGGGCGCTGTGAGATCCACCGCAGGCGCAGATGACAAAGCGCCTGCGGTGATTCTGCTGTAAACGCGCGTCATCACTCCCCGCTTTTTCTGCTTTATCCTCTCTGAACTTCTCTCTGACGAGCCATTCCAGGCCCTGACAGAGCCTTTTCGACACTCTGTTTCCAGTGTACGGAATATGCAGATTTTGTGACTTATGATTTATTTCGTCACTTGTTGCTGAATGGGATGTTTCCTCTGCTCAGGGTGGGTCTGAACCCTTCATCAACGCATTTCCCTGGTTTAACGTGTTTTCATAACCTGTATGAACGGACAATGCCTTTACGCAATTTGTGACTATTGACAGTATTGGTCACATGATAAGAGAATGGCGGCACTCTCCTGCTTACTGTTGAAGGTAATCTATGCTCAGGTTCAATCCTGCCATTCTGGTTGTTTGTCTGCTGCCACTGGCGCTGGCGGGTTGCCGGGATAATTCACCCAAAGACGATCCGCGCACGCAGCCGCCGCTGGTCAGGGTCACAAAGGTCATCAGCGCCACCGATGGCAGCCGTGCGTTTAGTGGCGTCGTGGTTGCCCGGGTTCAGAGCGACCTCGGCTTTCGGGTCTCAGGAAAAATCCTCGAACGGCTGGTGGACAGCGGCCAGCGGGTGAAGCGCGGTCAGCCGCTGATGCGGCTCGACCCGGCAGATCTCCGGCTGCAGGCCCAGGCTCAGCAGCAGGCCGTTGCCGCCGCGCAGGCACGCATCAGACAGGCCAGCGCCGATCAGGCGCGTTACCGCACTCTGGTGGCAACCGGGGCAGTTTCTGCGTCGGCATACGACCAGATTCGGGCCGCTGCGGCCACCGCTCAGGCTGAGCTGAAAGCCGCCCAGGCGCAGGCCAGCGTTGCAGGTAACGCCAGCGGATATGCGCTGCTCCTGGCTGATGACGATGGCGTGGTGATGGCAACGCTGGCGGAGCCGGGTCAGGTTGTGAGTGCCGGTGAGGCCGTCATCAGACTGGCCAGAGCCGGACAGCGCGAGGCAAGTGTTCAGTTGCCAGAGACCCTGCGCCCGGCAGTGGGAAGTGAGGCAAAGGCAACGCTGTATGGTGCGGACAGTGCGCCGGTTTCCGCCCGGCTGCGTCAACTGGCTGATGTGGCCGATCCGATGACGCGCACCTTTGAGGCGAGATATGTGCTGGAGGGCGCACTGGCCAGCGCACCGCTGGGAGCCACCGTCACAATCACGCTGCCGAATAAACCGTCGCAACCGCTGCTGCAGGTTCCGCTGGCGGCGATCTACAATGCCGGTAAAGGGCCAGGCGTCTGGGATATTACCGGCCAGCCCGCTACCGTTGCCTGGCGGCCGGTGACGGTGGTGTCGATAAGTGACGAGGCGGCCACCGTCACGGGTCAGCTTAATGCTGGCGATCAGATAGTGGCGATGGGCGCGCATCTGTTGCAGCAGGGGGAGCGCGTGCGCCCCGATGACGCTGCCGTTGCCGGGAGCCAGCCATGAGCCAGGGACGCTTTAATCTGTCAGCGCTGGCCGTGCGCGAGCGCGCCATTACGCTGTTTCTGATCATCCTGATTACCGTGGCGGGCGTCTTGTCCTTTTTCGAACTGGGACGGGCAGAAGATCCGCCGTTCACCGTAAAACAGATGACGATTATCTCCGCCTGGCCAGGTGCGACGGCTCAGGAGATGCAGGATCAGGTGGCCGAGCCGCTGGAAAAGCGTCTGCAGGAGCTGAGGTGGTATGACCGTAGCGAGACGTACACGCGCCCCGGTCTGGCTTTCACTATGTTATCCCTGCAGGATAAAACGCCGCCTTCCCAGGTTCAGGATGAGTTTTACCAGGCGCGTAAGAAGCTGGGTGATGAGAGCAGAAATCTGCCTGCCGGGGTCATCGGGCCGATGATCAACGACGAGTTCTCCGACGTGACCTTTGCACTGCTGGCGCTGAAGGCAAAAGGGGAGCCGCAGCGCCTGCTGGTTCGTGAAGCGGAATCACTGCGTCAGCGACTGCTGCATCTGCCTGGCGTGAAAAAGGTCAATATCATCGGTGAGCAGAGTGAACGCATCTATGTGTCGTTTTCACACGATCGACTGGCGACACTCGGCATCACCCCGCAAGCGATTTTTGCTGCGCTGAACGATCAGAATGTCCTGACGCCAGCGGGATCGATTGATACGCAGGGGCCGCAGGTCTTTATACGGCTGGATGGCGCGTTCGATAAACTGGAAAAAATCCGTGAGACGCCGATTGTGGCGCAGGGGAGAAGCCTGAAGCTGGCGGACGTGGCTACGGTGACCCGGGGTTACGAAGATCCCGCCACCTTTATGGTGCGCAATCAGGGCGAACCGGCGCTGCTGCTGGGTATCGTAATGCGTGAAGGCTGGAACGGTCTGGAACTCGGCAAGGCACTGGCGGCTGAAACCGCCCGCATTAACCAGGCGATGCCGCTGGGGCTCTCACTGACTCAGGTCACCGATCAGTCCGTCAATATCCGCTCGGCGGTTGATGAATTTATGGTTAAGTTCGTCGTGGCGTTGCTGGTGGTGATGGTGGTCTGCTTTGTCAGCATGGGCTGGCGTGTCGGGGTAGTGGTCGCGGCTGCGGTGCCGCTCACCCTGGCGGTGGTATTTGTGGTGATGGAGGCTTCCGGCAAAAACTTTGACCGCATCACGCTGGGTTCGCTGATTCTGGCGCTGGGCCTGCTGGTGGACGACGCCATTATCGCCATTGAGATGATGGTAGTGAAAATGGAGGAGGGCTACGACCGCATCAAGGCTTCTGCCTATGCCTGGAGTCATACGGCGGCACCAATGCTGGCAGGCACCCTGGTTACGGCCGTCGGGTTTATGCCCAATGGGTTTGCGCAGTCCACGGCGGGCGAGTACACCAGCAATATGTTCTGGATAGTCGGCATCGCGTTGATCGCCTCCTGGATCGTCGCGGTGGTGTTCACCCCTTATCTTGGCGTAAAGCTGCTGCCAGCCATCAAAACGGTAGAAGGCGGCCACGCAGCGATCTACAACACCCGCCACTACAACCGCTTTCGCCGCCTGCTGACCCGCGTGATTGCCCGTAAAGGCTGGGTGGCAGGCGTGGTGATTGCCCTGTTTATCGCCGCTGTGCTCGGTATGGCGCTGGTGAAAAAACAGTTTTTCCCGACCTCAGACCGGCCTGAAGTGCTGGTTGAAGTTCAGCTCCCCTACGGCAGCGCCATAGAACAGACCCGCGCAGCGGCTGAAAAGGTTGAGACATGGCTTAAACAGCAGCAGCAGGCAAAAATCGTCACCACCTATATTGGTCAGGGGCCACCGCGTTTTTATCTGGCGATGGCACCGGAACTGCCCGATCCGGCCTTTGCTAAGCTGGTGGTACTGACCGACAGTCAGGACGCGCGTGAGGCACTGAAAGCGCAGCTACGCGCCGCCATTGCCAGTGGTCTGGTGCCTGAAGCGCAGGTTCGTGTAACGCAGCTGGTGTTTGGCCCATACTCCCCTTATCCGGTGGCGTGGCGGGTGATGGGGCCTGATCCGGCCCATCTGCGCGCGATTGCCGATCGGGTGGAAGCGGTCCTGCGGGCCAGCCCGATGATGAGGACGGTGAACACCGACTGGGGCGCCCCCGTGCCGACGCTGCATTTTTCACTGGATCAGAACCGGCTGCAGGCTGTGGGGCTGACATCCAGTGACGTCGCCCGGCAATTACAGTTTCTGCTGTCGGGTGTGCCTGTCACTACCGTGCGGGAAGATATCCGCGCGGTCCAGGTGGTGGGGCGTGCGGCCGGAGAAGCCCGCCTCGATCCGGCTAAAATCGCCGATTTCACGCTGGTGGGCGCCGCGGGTCAGCGTATCCCCTTATCGCAGATTGGAGATGTGCAGGTGAAAATGGAAGATCCCGTGCTGCGGCGGCGCGACCGCACGCCGACCATCACCGTTCGGGGTGATATCGCCGATTCCCTGGAGCCGCCTGACGTCTCGACGGCGCTGAACAAAGCCCTGCAACCGATCATCGCGACGCTGCCCGCGGGCTACCGCATTGAACTGGCCGGTTCAATAGAGGAGTCCGGTAAAGCGACCCAGGCGATGGCCCCGCTGTTCCCGATCATGATTGCGATCACTCTGCTGATCATCATTCTGCAGGTGCGTTCTCTGTCGGCGATGATCATGGTCTTTCTGACTGCGCCCCTCGGGCTGATTGGCGTCGTGCCGACGCTGCTGCTGTTCAGTCAGCCGTTTGGTATTAATGCACTGGTCGGGCTGATTGCCCTGTCGGGTATACTGATGCGTAACACGCTGATTCTGATAGGGCAGATCCACCACAATGAACAGGAGGGTCTGGCACCCTTTGATGCAGTGGTCGAAGCGACAGTGCAGCGTGCCCGTCCGGTGCTGCTGACGGCAATGGCGGCGATTCTGGCGTTTATTCCACTGACCCACTCGGTGTTCTGGGGAACGCTGGCCTATACCCTGATTGGTGGCACGCTGGGCGGCACCCTGATCACGCTGGTTTTCCTGCCCGCAATGTACGCTATCTGGTTCCGCATCCGCCTGCCGGGCAGCAAAACGGCAGTTGTGAAACCGGCGCTGTCGGAATAGTCTCAGGGTGACGGTTGCCGCTTCGCTGCTCTCTGCAGCCTGGCAGCAACCGTCAATTCATTGTTTTAAGCTTTTGAAGAAGGTGTATAAAAAGGTAAAAGCTATCAAACAGATAGGATGAGACAGGTGTGCGATCCTGAAAATCCTCTATAGAGTAGCGATGAAAATACAAAAAAGAGGTGTGACCATGAGCAATTCCATTGATGAAGATGCAAAAGATGCAAAGCCTATTGTCGAAGCCGATCGCGAAGCGCCCGAGGGCAAATGTCCTTTTCATGCTGGTAAGCCTTCTCAGGAAAATCAGGCGCCGGGCGGCGGAACAACCAACCGCGACTGGTGGCCTAATCAACTCCGGGTTGACCTGCTGAATCAGCACTCATCCCGTTCGAACCCGCTTGATGAATCCTTCGATTACCGTAAAGAATTTGCCAAATTAGATTACTCAGCGCTGAAAGCTGACATCAAAGGGTTGCTCACCGAGTCACAAGCCTGGTGGCCCGCTGACTGGGGCAGCTACATCGGCCTGTTTATTCGTATGGCCTGGCACAGCGCCGGAACCTATCGCTCCGTGGACGGACGCGGTGGTTCAGGTCGTGGTCAGCAACGCTTCGCACCCCTAAACTCCTGGCCAGACAACGTCAGTCTGGATAAAGCGCGCCGCTTACTGTGGCCGGTTAAACAGAAATATGGTCAGAAGATCTCCTGGGCCGACCTCTACATTCTGGCGGGCAACGTCGCGCTGGAAAACTCCGGATTCCGTACCTTCGGCTTTGGTGCCGGACGTGAAGATGTCTGGGAACCGGATATGGATGTGAACTGGGGTGAAGAAGCCGCCTGGCTGGAACACCGTCACCCGGAATCCCTGGCGCAGTCGCCATTGGGCGCTACCGAAATGGGTCTGATCTACGTGAATCCGGAAGGCCCGGAACACAGCGGCGATCCTGCCTCTGCGGCCCCGGCTATTCGCGCCACTTTCGGCAACATGGGCATGAACGACGAAGAGATCGTGGCATTGATTGCTGGTGGACATACGCTGGGTAAAACCCACGGTGCCGCACCGGCCAGCCACGTCGGTGTCGATCCGGAAACTGCACCGATTGAGGCGCAGGGCCTGGGCTGGGTCAACAGCCACGGCACGGGCGTTGGCGCAGATGCGATTACCTCCGGTCTGGAAGTAATCTGGTCTCAGACGCCAACCCAGTGGAGTAACTACTTCTTCGAGAACCTGTTCAAATATGAGTGGGTTCAGACGCGCAGCCCGGCCGGTGCCATCCAGTTCGTGGCAGCTGATGCGCCGGATATTATCCCGGATGCGTTTGACGCTGCGAAGAAACACAAGCCGACCATGCTGGTGACCGATCTGACGCTGCGATTTGACCCGGAGTTTGAAAAGATTTCGCGTCGTTTCCACAACGATCCGCAGGCGTTCAACGAAGCCTTTGCCCGTGCCTGGTTTAAACTGACTCACCGTGATATGGGGCCAAAAGCGCGCTACATCGGACCTGAAGTCCCGCAGGAAGATCTGATCTGGCAGGATCCGCTGCCTGCACCGGCTTATCATCCAACCGTGGCGGATATCGCGCAGCTGAAAGAGAAAATCGCTGCAACCGGCCTCAGCGTCAGCGAGCTGGTTTCGGTTGCCTGGGCATCGGCATCAACCTTCCGTGGCGGCGACAAACGTGGTGGTGCCAACGGTGCCCGCCTGGCGTTGCTGCCGCAGCGTGAGTGGGACGTCAATGCCGTCGCGGCACGCGTGCTGCCGACGCTGGAAGCGGTGCAGCGTGAAGCGCACAAGGCTTCACTGGCAGATGTGATTGTGCTGGCGGGTGTGGTCGGCGTTGAGCAGGCGGCGAAAGCAGCTGGCGTTGAAATTGACGTGCCATTTACTCCGGGCCGTGTTGATGCGCGTCAGGATCAGACCGATATCGAGTCGTTCGATCTGCTGAAACCGCGTGCAGATGGTTTCCGTAACTACGGTACTGGCTTCGGCAAAACCACCACCGAAAATCTGCTGATCGATAAAGCGCAGCAGCTGACCCTGACCGTGCCGGAGTTAACGGTGCTGGTTGGCGGAATGCGTGCGCTGGGTGCTAACTTTGATGGCAGCCAGCACGGCATCTTCACGCACTACACAGGGACGCTGAACACAGACTTCTTCGTGAATCTGCTGGATATGCGCACCGAGTGGAAAGCCGCCGATTCGACCAATGAGAAATTCATTGGACGGGATCGCGTCACTGGCGAAACCCGTTTCACCGCCACGCGCGCCGATCTGGTGTTTGGCTCCAATGCGGTGTTACGCGCCTCGGCGGAAGTCTACGCCAGCAGCGACGCCCGTGAAAAATTCGTCAAAGACTTTGTTGCCGCCTGGACCAAAGTGATGAATCTGGATCGGTTTGAACTCTGATTGCTGTTGACGTTGTAAAACCTGAAACCCGCTGATATTAGCGGGTTTTTTTATGAGAGCAGGTGAGTTATTCGACCGCTTAACTATCCTTTTACAACCCAGGTACAACAGGTTAATGGCATCATTTAAATTTCGGTCACTGCCAGTAACGTGATCCTTCGGGCCACGTAGTCAAGTACGGCTTCCCGCTGCGATTCAGGCATATGACTTTCATTATAAGTATCGATAATAAGCTGATGATGACTCACCACCTCGGAAAGCCATTTTCGTGCCAGTGTCGGATTAATATCCATACCCTGGGCAAGCAGGATAAAGTCTGCACCCAGATATTCTCCGTACTCTGAATTGATCCCCGGTGCGTTTCCTGCATCATTTTCTTCGCGTTCCAGCAGGGGCAAAGCTAAATACTCTCCAAACGCTGCAGGGTAGGGCACAACGCTGATAAAGTCATAAACCGGGGCCAGCCAGGGTGAACCCTGCGGAGGCAGGATAATCCCGATATTGCGCAGATGAAAATCATTGTTTCCCAGCACATAGGCATACACGATGCGCAAAAAGAGGTCACGTTTACTCTTCAAACTGCTGTTCACTCTGGTATTCAGGAATTTAGCGGCTTTCTCGTAACTGATGGCTTTATGATTATCAATCCTGCCATATTTATCGCCGAGACCCATCGCGCCATCCAGCTGTTCCTGATGTAATCTCGCGTTATCTGACGCTGTCCGGTCATACCTTTTAATGACAAACGCCAGTTCGTCTGGCCGATTTTCATCGTGTCTGAATGGCATCAGCCCGAACGGGGGGACGTCAAATTTCAGACGCTGCATAACGCACATAGTGGCATGCTCGTTTTCTGCCAGGTGTGGATATTCTTCCGGAGAGGGTTTCAGGATATAGGTGCCATCATTGCTGACGACCACCAGTTCTCCCTTTGCCAGGCGAAGCGACAGTTTGGGTTGATAGCCTGAAATGCTCATGCCTTTCTGACGTTCAGGGAGTTCCTGAATAAACTGACTGCGCGTAAACGGCAGGCTAAGAGCCACATTCAGACTACCCAGCAGATGCCGGATGCCTTTTGTTGAGTAGCCGATTTTTAGCTCAGATTCTTTAAGCCGTTTTAATGTGATCAGGCAGCGTTCTGAATTCATGATGTTATCTCTTTAAAGACGACTGCCCCAAGCAAATCGTTGCCATTTTCCATCAGTAAGCCGAACAGATCTTTATCATCAATTTTTTGAATTTCAGAATAGCGTTTTCGCAACCAGCCTTCCGGCGCTAAACCTTTAAAGAAGGGATGTAGCTCTTCACTTAAATAGGGCTCAGGTCTTACCGGCATGCTGAGAGATATCGCACAGCCGACATAAGTGGGCAGGTAGCAGAAAGTATAACCGCTTTGCCCTTCACTCAGCGTTCCTGCCAGCGTGTTGTAAAGCCATACCTCTATTTTTCGAGCCATACTTTTATACCCAGTTCTTTAAGCAAGGCGTGAAGATTTATTGCCTTTGCAGAAGATGGTTTAGCAATCAGTCGTTTAAATGTTGAGAGTGATACACCAATCTGAATCGCCATCTCTTCATAGGTGATGTTTTGTCGTTTGAGTTCATTGGCCAGTAATTGTGGCAGTGTCGGAAACGTCAGATCACTCAGCTCCGATCGGGTGTCCGGTTTGTCCGCATTTATTGCTTCTGTTGTGCCTTCTCTACTCAAAGCTAACCCCGCCAATACCTTTTGCCGCTCTGACTCAGAAAGGCTTAGCAGCGAAGATTTAATCTCATCAAGGTTCATTTTTGACCTTTTCTGCAATTTCAGTACGTTTTTGAAGCGATATGGTCCGACTATAGTACTAAAAGGGTCATTTTTGAACTATTTAACGGCATCATCTTCCCATCTTACAGCCAGACTGTGAAATATGCTGATGAAAGGTCATTTATGACACTTTAAGCCACTGTTAAAACATTTGTTAAAGAGAGTATGAGATGTAGGGGTCAGAAATGAACCTTTAAGTGAGGGCGGAACCGAATGTCTAAGTATCAGGCAATAACGAAAAGAACGGGGAATTTGAAGAGGAAACAGACTGAGTAAGACGCAGATATTTTATCAGAAGTATGAAAAGCAAAAAACCCGCTTAGTTTCCTAAGCAGGCTTCTCGAATTTGGCTCCTCTGACTGGACTCGAACCAGTGACATACGGATTAACAGTCCGCCGTTCTACCGACTGAACTACAGAGGAATCGTTTGAACGGGGCGCATAGTAACGGCCACGCCGGGCCATGTCAAAGCTCTTTTTCATAAATTAGCGCGACTGCTGAAATAGTCGCCACTATGGCGTTTTAAGCACTGAAAGAGCGGCCTGTGCGGCTGACTCATCCGGCAAAACGCCACGTGTAAAACTGAGGTGTTTATGAGGTGTTATGGCGCTGTATAGCCCTTGTCAGGCGGCCAGGCGCGTGATTTAACCGGATAGTTTTTTATGGGCGTCACAAAGTATGGATTCTGGCTTTGTCAGCAATAAAAACGAAACGTAGATTCCATTTCAACCCTGAACTGAATCTCTGGAGTTGAAATGAACAAAGTCAGAATCGGCATGATTGGCAGCGGCTATATCGGACGCTGCCACGCGATTGCTTATGCGCAGGCGCCCACCGTATTTGCGCTGAAAGGCGAAATCGTGCGGGAGATGCTGGCTGAAGTGAACCCCGAGCTGGCCGCCCGTCAGGCGGCGACCTTTGGTTTCGTGCGCTCGACGGGGGACTGGCGCGCGCTGGTCAGCGACCCGGCGATTGATGTCGTGGATATCTGCGCCCCCAACTTCCTGCATAAAGAGATGGCGCTGGAGGCGATACGCCATGGCAAACACGTTTATTCAGAAAAGCCGCTGTCATTAAGCGTGGCGGATGCGCAGGAGATGGTGGCGGCAGCCGATGCGGCAGGGGTTAAAACGCTGGTAGGCTTCAACTATATGAAAAACCCCACCAGCCAGCTGGCGAAAGAGATCATTGCCAATGGTGAGATAGGCGACGTGGTGCATTTCTACGGCACCCATAACGAGGATTATCTCGCCAGACCGCAAACGCCGCTCGACTGGCACTGTCAGAAAGCGCTGGCAGGTCTCGGTGCGCTTGGCGATCTGGCGGCGCATATCGTTAATATGGCGCACTACCTGGTGGGTGACATTGCTGAGGTCAGCGGCGACATGATGACGGTGATCGCCTCACGGCCTGACCCGAAAGAGCCTGCGCGGCAGTTACCGGTCGAAAACGAAGATCAGGCCAGCGCGCTGCTACGCTTCCATAACGGTGCGCACGGCGTCATTGAAACCTCACGCATCGCCTGTGGCGCAAAAATGGGCCTGACTTACGTTGTCACCGGCACTAAAGGCACACTGCGCTACACCCAGGAGCGCATGGCGGAGCTGGAGCTTTATCTGCATGACGAACCGGCCGGGCGTCAGGGATTTAAAACTATCCTGACCGGACCAGCGCACCCTGACTACGCAAATTTCTGTGTTTCTGCCGGACACGGTATCGGCTTTAACGATCAGAAAACGGTGGAGATTCGCGACCTGATCAACGGCATCGCAGCGGGCGATCGCATGTGGCCCGATTTTGCAGAGGGATTGCAGGTTCAGAAGGTGCTGGAAGCGATTGCTCACTCAGCAGTGCAACGCCGCTGGATTGAGGTATAGGGCAGAATCAGAGGGTTAGAGGGTATTGCCGATGTGTTGATTAACACTGGCGGGCAGGGCGGGAAACGTTGGCTTCCCGCCCGCAGCCGATCAGATCAGACCGCTTTTTTCCCACCACAATTTATCCAGCGCATAAAAGCGATCGCGCTGACTCTCGGGCTGGCCGAGATCGCGTTTCCACGGTTTTGCCAGAATATAGTGCAGGTTCTTCACCTCTTCATCGTGCCAGAGACCGCTGTGCTGAAACGGCAGCGTTTTCAAGGCATTGTAGATGTAAGAGAGCGGCTTCCAGCGATCGGCAAACACTTCGTTCAGCAGATCCTGCTCGGAGAAGGGATAGTTACTGAGATCATCAATGGCGGCAATACGCTTTTCCAGTGCGTCGAACATCGCATTATCGGGCTTCAGCACCAGAAAACCGCCGTTCAGGTAAAGATCCACACTCTCTGGCGCCTTTTCACCGCGCGCCTGCCAGGTATAGTGGCACTGCTCAGGCTGCCACTCTGCCGGATAAGAGGCAATCTGGTTGGGATTACAGCGGCAGGCGTGACAGGCGGCGAGCGGGTTATCGCCCAAATCCAGGGTAAACAGCTCATCCATGTTTTGAAGGACCAGCATATCGGCATCCAGAAACACGACGCGCTCATAATCGGTGAGCTGCCAGGCGCGCAGCTTGGTCCAGACTTCGCCGAACTGCGCCGATGCATAGTGCTGATCCAGATCATCGCGCGGATAGAGGGGGTCGACCGGTTTAATCACACAGCCCTCATCCTGCAAAATCTGACAGTCAGACGCTGAAATCGCCGGCGTGGTCATCACCACCAGCGGCCACTGGCTCTGGCTCTGTTGCAGCGAACGGTGCAGCGCTTTCACGCCCACCAGATAATCGGGTTGAGTTAACAGCGTTACCCAGGCAAACATAGCTTTCCTCAATCAGTCAAAAAGTGGCGTGATGTAGTCGTTACCCAGTCGGCCATTTGGGTCGAGCTGGCTGCGCAGGGCGCGGAAGGCGTCCCACTGCGGATAGATCTCACGCCAGTTGTAACGTTCTTCATCGTAATATTTGCCCCAGTGCGGGCGTCCGCCCTCTTCGGCCAGCAGTTTTTCCACTTCAGTCAGGAAGTGCAGGCCTTCCTGTGACAGCGAACCATCGTCGGCGTAATAGACCACGAAGCCGAAAAAGCAGGTTGGCTGGTCAGCGGCCGGACTGAGCCAGGCCGATGATGCACCGGTGCAGCGCAGGATAATCGGGTAGTGCATATGCGGACGGTTCTCGGTATACCACTGCTTGATGCGGCGAATGATGGCCGGGGTTTTTGCCAGCGGCACGCCGATTTCCACATTGATCTGTGGCACTGCAATGCCGCGGCAGAAAAGCTGGTAAATGTCACCAGTAACATCGGTGAAATCACGAAAACGGGTGACGGTGCGAAACTGTTTTCCCCCTTTGCCCTCAATCTGCGTATCGCGGTGCATATGTGCCAGCGTCTGGTCGATAGTGTCGTTGAGGCTTTCGTCAACGTCGCCGTCATGTTCCACCACCTGACGACCCTGCGCTTCGTAGCGCTGACGCTCTTCGTCACTCGCCTCATGGGCGTTCCAGACGTGCATCAGGTTGTCATCGACAAACCACCAGGCTTTGCTCAGCGGATAGTCGTTGTTCCAGCGCAGCAGATCCTCTTCAAGGGTATTGGCAGAGACGGCATATTTGTGGCAGGTGAAGATGCTAAACGGCTGGGTACGCAGGGTTACCGCGGTAACAATGCCTAGTGCGCCCAGTGAGACCTGCGCTGCCGGGAAGTCAGCGTCGCCACGAACAAATTCGCGCACGCTGCCATCGGCCAGCACCATTCTGATTGCCAGCGCTTCGTCGGCAATCGAACTCTGCTGCAATCCCTGGCCGTGCGTTCCGGTCGCCATCGCGCCCGCCAGCGTCTGAATGGCAATCACGCCTGGCGATGAAGCCAGCATGCGGTTCATTTCGGTCAGGCTGCGATAGACCTGCTCAAGCGGGGTCGCGCCACCAAAGGTCACGCTCTGTTCATCACTGGCAAGCTGGCCGCTCAGTGCGCTGAGATCGAGCAGCACATCGTCATCACTGACATGCAGCATACGACCAGGCGACAGCTTGCTGCCGATCACCCGAATCTGGCCGTGTGACTCCCGGATAAGTCTCTGTAATTCCGCTTCACTGGCGGGACGCTGAACCTGGTGACGGCTGCCGATTTGCGCGTTCTGCGCCCAGTTCCACAGCGCATCATCATCGGGTTCAACATGGGTCTGACGAAGCGGATAGAGGCGTGCATCTCTGCTCACAACAGCATTCCTTATTATTGCATTTTAGTGACAAGTATCAGTAAGCGTAGACTATGGCTAAGCGCAGCCCGGCCTGCGGGCAATTATTTGCGGATATAGCGTAACGTTGCGGTTACAGCCAGCTGACGATTGCGGCGGATACTCTCTGCTTCGCTGTTGTCCGGGCTGAAAAGGGCGTTGAAGGTGTAGCGGTTTGAGACGTGATGAACGCAGATACTGCTGATCAGGCGATGGACATCGATGGTCTGCACATCGGCAGTGAACACGCCCTGTTGCTGACCGCGTGCCAGAATGTCATCCAGCAGATCCAGCGCGCTGCGATTAAGGGCTTTAATCTGCGGCGATTGGGTAATGTAGCGCCCGCGCAACAGGTTCTCACTGCAGACCAGCCGGATAAAATCAGGATGTTCTACATGGTAATCAAAACTGGCTTCCACCAGGCGGGTCATGGCCAGTTCCGGCTCCATCGCCGCCAGGTTCAGGCCGGTTTCATGCTGACGTATCTGCTGATAAACCTGCTCCAGCACGTGGATATAAAGCTGCTCTTTACTGCCAAAGTGATAGACCACCATGCGTTTAGTGGTTTGCGCATGCTCAGCAATCTGCTCCAGCCTGGCACCCTGCATACCAAACTCCGCGAAGGTTTTCAGTGCGCCTGCGATGATGCGTTTTTTCAGCCCTTCAGGGTCATTTTTACGTTTTGTTAGCTCTGACATGGTGCTCAATAAGGTGATTTTGACCGGGGAATGTTAGCACAGTGTTGAGAGGCTGCCCGCAATCGCGGGCGCGGCAGGTGCGGCAACCTGGTACAGCCCGGACGATTACAGGTATAATCCCGAACATTATTTCACGGGTTCAGAGACGACAATGACAAAACTCACCTTGCAAGAGCAGATGCTGAAAGCGGGATTAGTATCCAGCAAAAAAATGGACAAGGTTCAGCGGACAGCGAAGAAATCCAGGGTTCAGGCACGCGAAGCCAGAGCGGCGGTGGAAGATAACAAAAAAGCGCAGCTTGAGCGGGATAAGCAGCTGAACGAGCAGCAGAAGCTGGCTGTGCTGTCTAAAGAGTACAAAGCGCAGGTCAAACAGCTGATCGAAATGAACAAAATTGACGTGGCAAGAGGCAACATCAGCTTCAACTTCACCGACAATAACCTGATCAAAAAGATTATGGTGGATAAGCTGACGCAGACTCAGCTGATCAATGGGCGTCTCGCCATTGCCCGCCTGGCAGCTGACAATAATGGCGAGAGCCAGTACGCCATCATCCCGGCCAGCGTAGCGGATAAAATTGCGCAGCGTGATGCCAGTGCCATCGTATTAAACAGTGCATTAAGCGAAGAAGCACAGGACGAAGATGATCCTTATGCTGATTTCAAAGTGCCCGATGATTTGATGTGGTAACAGCGCGCTGACGCATTCAGAACGGGCTGTCGGCAGAGAGTTGCAGCGTGCTGCCGCTGACAGGATGAACAAACGTCAATCCGCTGGCGTGCAGCATCAGTCTCTCTGCCTGATCTGCGCCAGGCAGCAAAAGCCCGCCGTAGAGATCACAGCCCAGAATCGGGTGCCCCAGCTGCTGACAGTGAATGCGCAGCTGATGGGTGCGCCCGGTTTCCGGCATCAGTTCAACCCGCGTGACCGGCAATCCCTTTCCCTTTTTTTCCTGATAATAACCGCGTTCTATGACCCGGTAGCGTGAGCGCGCAGGTTTCCCCTGGATCGGGCAAATCACCATCCGGGGAAACTGCGCCGGATCTTTCGCTATCGCGGCATCAATAACGCCTTCGTCATCGGCAAGGTGCCCGCACAGCAGCGCCTGATAAGTTTTACGCACGCTGCGCTGGCTGAATTGCTGGCAGAGTGCCGCGTTAATCGTTTTGCTGCGTGCGACGACCATCAGCCCGGAGGTGCCAAAATCGAGCCGATGAACCAGCGTGCAGCCAGGAAAAAGCTTCACCAGCCGATGATGCACCGAATCGAGGTTTTGCGGATTTTTGCCTGACAGGCTCAGCAAGCCGCTGGGTTTATTGATCACCAGCAGATGGTCGTCCTGAAAGAGGAGGGTTATCTCATCAAAGCAGGGCGGGGCGATAAACGTATCGATAATGGCAGACATCGGGCAACCGGCAGGTAAATGGCAACGGATCATAACCGATTGGCCGGTCACTGACGATGCCGCGCGCAGCCATTATTCTTCGCTGATCGTTTCCCCGCTTTGCGTGAAGAGTGACTGGCCAGCCTGCTGCGTTTCAAATTTGCCATGGGCAGCAAAAACGGAGCAGACCGTTGCAGCCAGCAGCGTAAGGAGAATGGAAAGTTTCATGGTGACATCCCATCGTGAATTTAAAAGCAAGTCTGACAGGAAGGGCGGCAGAGACAAACAGAACAATCCGGAAAAAAAACATTAAGAACATTTGTTCAGCAAGTTGCGCGATTTTTAGTGATAAATTCGGGCAGTTCTCTCTTTTACGACTACAGTCTCTGGTGAGGTTGTCATCAATTCGTATCTAATGGAGGATTTTCTGTGTTATTTCAAAACGACGAGAAAGGCCACGTCATTATTGGCGAAGCGGCACTAAGCCTTGCCCTGGGTGAAAAAGAAATCAGTATCGCAACACTCTTTACCCAACTGGGTTATATGGCGAAATCTGAAAGCAACGCGGATCGGCTGACGAAAATCGCCGAAGCCAGAAGCTGGCTGAATAGTTTTGAGTCACCGGCGATTGCTCAACAGCAGGTGCCGTACCTGCGGACGCTTGCAAGCCTGAACGAAGAGCTGAACTAGCAGTAACGGAACTGATGCCAATGGACGTAGTCCGGCTCCGGCCGGAAAACGACGAAGCGGATGACCTCATCGGTTGCGCGAAAGCGTAGACCGGCCGGAGAAGCTGTCAGGGACGACAACTCTCTCCATCGCTTCTGTACAGGCCGATCGCGATTCTTTTCTATCCTCATTTCAAAGCCAGCCGGGATATAAACCGGAATCATCAGGCACGAGCCAGCTTGTTTCAGCTGTCGTGGCCGATAATATGACCTTCCCTCAGTTTCCGGATGCTCGCCTGACCCTGTCATTCCCGCGTTAACCGCTACGGCTTATTATCTTCTGATTAATCAGATCACTTATTTGTCTGAAGAGGGCTGTTATTTCAGCCAGCCTCAATCAATTAAGGCTGGCTCTATTTACCGTCAGACAGAATTAACGCTTCGCTAACCGTTAAAAGCTTTCCCAGCTGGACTCTGCGGATGCATTAACGGGCACAGCGGGCACTAAACGCGGTGACGGGGCAGGTGCGCCCCGGCTGCTACTGCTCTGCCCGGGAGAGAGACGGAATACGGCCACTGTTTTTTCCAGTTCATCTGCCTGAGATTCCAGTGAGCTGGCTGCGGCGGAGGACTCTTCAACCAGCGCGGCGTTCTGTTGCGTCGTGGTATCCATCTCGGCCATTGCCGTGGCGATCTGAGAAATGCCGCGATTTTGCTCGTCAGAGGCGGCAGCAATTTCACCCATAATATCTTTAACCTGACTGACAGAGCGGACGATGTCATCCATGGTGGTACCGGCGCGTTCCACAAATTCAGAACCATCATGAACCCGATCAAGTGACTCGCGTATCAGCGTTTCAATCTCTTTGGCGGCCAGTGAACTGCGCTGGGCCAGATTTCTGACTTCACCGGCAACTACCGCAAATCCGCGACCCTGCTCTCCGGCTCGTGCCGCTTCGACGGCGGCGTTAAGGGCCAGGATATTGGTCTGGAAGGAGATGCTGTTGATGACGTGAATGATCTCGCCGATTTTGCCCGAACTCTGGCTGATGTTGTTCATGGTTTCGATAACGTCACGGATAATCTCGCCACCACGTCCGGCATTCACTGACGCGTCTGTCGCCAACTGACTCGCATGGTGAGCGTTCTCCGCATTCTGTTTCACCGTTGAAGAGAGCTCTTCCATGCTGGCCGCGGTCTGAACCACTGCGGCAGACTGCTGTTCTGTGCGGGATGAAAGATCGGTATTACCTGCCGCGATTTCCGCCGAGGCACGCGCCACGCTGCTGACGCCATCACGCACGTTGGTGATGATGTTCTGCAGGCTGATGTTCATTGCATCTACCGCCTGCATCAGCTGACCTAACTCATCACCACGTGTGGTTTTCAGTGAGGTTGTTAAATCACCGCTGGCAATACGTTGCGCTGCGTTCAGCGTCTCTTTCAATGGCAGCGTAATGTTGCGGGTGATCCGCCAGGCAATCAGCAGACTCAGCACAACACAAATCAGCGCGGCAAAAGCAATGCGCCACTCCGCCTGTTTGATAAATTCAGAGGATAGCTGGGACTGATAGGCAAAGGTATCGGAGACCACCGCATTGAGCCGCTCTGCGGTGGTGGTCAGGCCCGCCGATTCGCTCTTTTCTTTCTCTGTCGCATCGACATAGCGCGTTAAAGCCTGGCGTTGCTGCGTCAGAGTGCTGAGCACATTTCGCGTTACGTCATTAATATTCGGCTGGGCGAAAATATCCAGTTGCTCGCTCAGTGTGTTGATAGCGGTGTATTCTTCAAGAATCGCCTCTCTGCTGGCCTCAGTCGGTTTATCGAGAAACGCTTTTTCAACATTGGCCGCATCAAACAGCGCTGCGGCCAGGTGCATGACCGGCAGCGCCGCATCGGGTGTCAGAGCCATATCGAGTGATTCAAACTGATGCGCAAGCGCAATCAGGGCACCCGGTTTAATGGCATCAAAGGCGCTGCTTGTCGCCTGCGCAGCCGTCACGAATGTCTGGCGCTGATTCTGATAATCGTTAAGTAACTGCCCCATCAGCGCGACTTTCTGCTGGCCCATCTCATCCCATTTGAATCCATCCAGCCGTTTATAAAGGGCATCTAACTCCTTCAGGGCCTGAACGTTCTGCGTGGCAAATTTGGGATCTTTGGTGTACTGGTAGAGGGTGCGGTTAAGGCGTGCCTTGCTTAACGTGTTTACCATCTCCACGGTAATCGTGCGCCGGGCGGAGTTGTCTTTAATACTGCGAAAACAATCGAAAGCGATAAAAGTAATGGCGAGGGAGGCAGCAATGACGACGATAAAACCGACGCCCAGTTTTTTCCCAATTTTAATATCGGAGATGCGTTGAGCAAGGCCCATAAGGTTCACCTTTAGTGAGATATCAGAAGCAGAGAAGAGGCTGTTAAATAATTCAAAGATGATCTTCTTATCGTCAGCGCCAGACTAATCTTTAATATTATTTATGCTTACTCAATGATCTGATTAATGAGGCTTTCATTATTCTCAAGGGAAACTATCTGCCTGCTAATCTTAGATTTACTTCGTGTAATGTATTGATGATTTTGATTAAAATTATGATTCCCGTGCCTGCTGCAGTCTTTACATTACCTGAATAAATAGTTATTGATTTTGATCAAATAAGTCCCGGATAAAAGAATCGGTCAGGCGCAGAGGGATGATTTTTCAATAAATACTTATCAATGAAATTATATTTTTATTAATCATCAGAGCCTGGCTGTGCCAGTTAATTAACCGCAGTATGACGTTTTCTCGCCTCGCCAATCCTTACCAAACTGCTCATCTCTTCGGTCACAGGATGCCAGCGCCTGTTCAACAGCCTCGCAACGCGCGCCATTGCCATATTCCAGCAAAATATTCCCGGTTTTAGCATTTGTGATCGCCGCCGGTCTTCACTGAGAATGACAACAGAACGTTACGAGGATGATAAAAGCTCTGGAGCCCGCCGCTTATCTGGCTTTCTTTCAGCGCTGACAACAGGTCACGATCGCTTTTCCCTCTGGGGGAACATTTTAAATATCAGGAGAAAGGTTCCGGTGAAATTGATAAAAAGAATGACCCTTTTCACACTCGTGCTCAACGCATCCGTCAGCTTTGCGGCAGAACCCTCAGTGCCTGCTGACAGCAGCATACATGTTAAAGCCGATCCGGCGCTGAAAACGCTGATTCCTGCGGATATCCTCAAGCGTGGCTACATTGTGGCAGGAACAAACCCGAATACGCCGCCAACTACCTTTTATAAAGAAGATAATAAGACGCTGGCCGGTCGCGAAATCGACATCATGAATGCGGTGGGTGAACGTCTGGGTATCGCGGTAGAGTGGCGCGACACGGGCGGCTTCGACAACATCATTCCCGGTCTGAAAACCGGACGTTACGATGTGGCGCTGTCGAACATCAACGCCACACCGACCCGCCTGAAACAGATCGACTTTGTCGGCTACTACAACGCCAGCCTGCTGGGAATTATTTCCCGAAAAGACGCCATTATCGCCCCGTTTAAATCACTCAGTGACGTCTGCGGCAAAGAGGTCGGCGCCGGTTCCGGTACCACCCAGGTTACGCGGCTGGAAGAAGCCAGTAAAGCCTGTGAGGCCGCAGGTAAGCAGCCCATCAAGGTAGCGATATTCCCGGATCGTCCGGCTGGCGTGCAGGCGGTGGTCAGCGGGCGCGTACCGCTGTTCCTGGGTCCCTATGAGGGGCTGCTGTGGCAGGTTAAGGTAATCAAACCGCTGACCATGAGCGGCGAAATCACCGTTAACGATGCACCGGTCTCTGTCGCTTTCCCAAAAGCCTCTCCGCTTGAACCTGCCGTGCAGGCCGCGCTGAACTCATTAATCAAAGATGGCAGCTACCGGAAAATCCTCGATAACTGGGGAATCGGATTTGGTGCTGTGACCGAAGCCCGACGCAACGAAGAGATTTTTAAATGAGTGAGATTCAGAACCACACTGACGATCTGAAAATCGTCAGTAAACGCTACTACGGACGCTGGCTGAGTGCGCTGGTGGTGCTGTTGTGCGTGGTGGCGATGGCACATTCGATGATTAACAATCCGCGCTTTGAGTGGGGGATCATCGCAGAAAACTTCACTGCGCCCTCCATTCTGCAGGGGGTGTTAATGACGCTGCAGCTCACCGCCATTTCAGTGGTGCTGGGCTTTGCCTTCGGCACGGTGCTGGCGCTGATGCGTCTCTCATCAAACCCGGTTCTGGTTGCGGTGAGCTGGGCCTACACCTGGTTTTTCCGTGGTGTGCCGATGCTGGTGCAGCTGTTTCTCTGGTACAACATCGCGGCGCTCTATCCCAGAATAGCGTTGTCGATTCCCGGTTTAGGTGAGATCTGGAGTGCACAATCCAACGCGCTGGTCAGCCCGTTTAGTGCGGCAGTGATCGCGCTGGTCATGCATCAGTCCGCCTATGCCGCAGAAATTGTGCGCGCGGGTATCCAGAGCGTGGGTAATGGGCAGATTGAAGCGGCACGCGCGCTTGGATATCGCCCGGCTCAGATTTTCCGTCATACCGTTTTACCGCAGGCGATGCGCGCCATTATGCCGCCAGCGGGTAACGAGATCATTGGCCAGTTGAAAACCACGGCAGTGGTGTCAGTGATTTCTCTGCAGGATGTGCTGTTTTCGGCGCAGATTATCTATCAGCGCACCTATGAAGTGATCCCGCTGCTGCTGGTCGCCACCCTGTGGTATCTGCTGATGACCTCAGTGCTGTCAGTGGGCCAGTATTACGTGGAGCGTTATTTTGGCCGCGGTGTCACGCGACGTGAAAAGCGCAGCCTCTGGCCGTCGTTGCCGCGCTTTTCGCTGCCGAAAACCCAAAGGAGTGTGAGCAATGGCTGAAGCAATTGCACTGCGCAAGGTCACTAAGCGCTTCTCTGGCGTAACCATCCTCGACGACGTTAACCTGGATATACCTGCCGGGTCGGTCACGGTGATTCTGGGGCCATCCGGCTCCGGTAAATCCACGCTGCTGCGCTGCATTAATCACCTTGAGAAGCTGGATGGTGGCACCATCCGTATCGGCGGCCAGATGGTGGGATACCGACAAAAAGGCCAGGCGCTGCACGAACTCAACAGCAGTGCCATTGCACGCCAGCGGGCGGAAATCGGCATGGTGTTTCAGCAATTCAACCTGTTCCCGCACCGTACCGTGTTGCAGAACATCACGGATGCGCCGATGCGGGTGAAAAAGCAGAGCCGCCATCAGGCGACCAGCAAAGCACTGGCGCTGCTGAAACAGGTGGGGCTGTCTGGTCGCGAAGATGAGTGGCCGCAAAACCTTTCCGGTGGTCAGCAGCAGCGCGTTGCGATTGCCCGCGCACTGGCGATGGATCCTGGCGTTATGTTGTTTGATGAACCGACCTCGGCGCTTGACCCGGAACTGGTGGGTGAAGTGCTGCAGGTCATTAAACAGCTGGCGCATTCCGGTATCACCATGGTGGTTGTCACCCATGAAATCGGATTTGCCCGCGAGGTCGCCGATAACATCGTCTTTATGGAGAGCGGCAAAATTGTGGCGGCTGGCCCGACGCAGCAGGTACTCGACGATCCGGACAACGGACGCGTCAGAAACTTTATCGCAACGGTGCTCTGAGCACCGTTTCTTTTGTGATAACCAGGAAGCAGGATGACGCAAAAACCGGTAATGCACAGCGCCCACTGGGGCGCTTTTCACGCTGAGCGCAGCGGCGATCAACTGCTTATTGAGCCGTTCGGGGGCGATCCCGACCCCAGTCCGCTGTTGCAAAACTTCCGTCATTCACTTAATCACCCGGCACGCGTCGCACGGCCGATGATACGGCGTGGCTGGCTGGAAAACGGGCCTGGCCCGGATCGGCGTCGTGGGGCAGATGAATATGTCGCGGTTAGCTGGGAGGAAGCCAGTCATCGGGTTGCACAGGAGCTTAAGCGCGTCGGTGAGGCTTACGGCCCGGCGGGGATTTTTGGCGGATCTTACGGATGGTCAAGCGCAGGCCGTTTCCATCACGCCCAAAGTCAGGTGCACCGTTTCCTGAACACCACGCTGGGCGGCTATGTTCGCTCAGTTAACAGCTACAGCTCCGGCGCGGCATCGGTTTTGCTGCCGCATATTGTGGGCGACATGAATGAAGTCGCCCGGCGTGGCGTGAGCTGGGAAGAGATTGCCGGTCACAGCGAGGTGGTGCTGGCGTTTGGCGGGCTGGCGCTGAAAAATGCCCAGGTGGCCAGCGGCGGCCTGAGTGAGCATACCGAGCGCGGTTTTATGCAGCGTGCGGCACAACGCGGCACACGTTTTATCTCGGTAAGCCCACTGAAAAGCGATTTGCCAGAGGAAGCACAGGGTGAGTGGCTGGCGCTGCGACCCGGAACGGATGCGGCGTTTATACTCGGCCTGCTGGCGGTATTAATCACCGACGGGTTAACCGATGAGGCATTTCTGGCGCGCTACTGTGTCGGCTGGCCTCAGATGGTGGCCTACATCCGGGGTGAAGAGGATGGCGTGGTGCGTGACGCGCCCTGGGCGGCCGCGATCTGTGGCGTCAGCAGCGACCTGATCAGGCAGTTCGCCCGACAGCTGCACGGCAAGCGCGTACTGGTTACGGTCGCCCATGCCTTACAACGCGCCGAGCATGGCGAACAACCGGTCTGGCTTGGCCTGGTGCTGGCGGCGGCACTCGGACAGCCCGGGCTGCCCGGCGGCGGCTATACCTATGCACTGGGTGCGCTGGGCCATTATGGCAAACATCACAATCTGGTCAGCTTTCCGTCCCTGCCGCAGGGCAAAAATGGCATCGACCGCTTTATTCCGGTAGCCCGTATTGCCGATATGCTGCTCAATCCCGGCACCAGGTTTGACTACAATGGCCGTCAGCTTACTTATCCTCATATCCGGCTGGCTTACTGGGCGGGCGGCAATCCGTTTCACCACCATCAGGATCTGGCCCGGCTGCGTCAGGCGTTTTGCCAGCTGGATACGTTCATCGTGCATGAGAGCGTCTGGACCGCCAGTGCGCGTCATGCTGATATCGTCCTGCCCGCCACCATGACCCTGGAGCGTGAGGATATCGGCGGTGCGCCGACCGATCGCCATTTAATCGCCATGCAGCCAGTGGCACAGCCTTACGCCGAAGCCAGGGACGATTACACGATTTTCCGTGAGCTGGCCCGGCAACTTGGCCGGGAAGAAGCGTTTAGCGAAGGGCGCGATGCGCGAGGCTGGTTGCAGCATCTTTACCATCAGCTACAGGAAAAACTGGCGGCGCATCAGGTGCAGACACCGGATTTCAATCAGTTCTGGCAGCAGGGCATCCTGGCGTTGCCGCAGGTGAAGGATGGTGGACGGATGATCAATGCGTTTCGCGCAGACCCTGATGCTGCACCGCTGCCCACAGCAGGCGGCAAAATTGAGATCTTCTCCGCCACTATCGCCAGCTTTGGTTATGACAACTGTCCCGGCCATCCGGTATGGCGTGAACCGCAGCAAAAACCCAGCGCCGACTACCCATTCTGGCTGATTGCTAATCAGCCCGCGACGCGCCTGCACAGCCAGCTCGATTTTGGTGATTTCAGTCAGAGTGGCAAGCGTGGCGGGCGTGAAGTCTGCAGCCTCAACAGCGAGGATGCCGCAGCCCGGGCTATCGCGGATGGCGACATCATTGAGCTTTATAACGATCGGGGCCATGTGCTCGCCAGCGCACGTCTCACCGACACGGTTATGCCTGGCGTGGTACAGCTGCCAACCGGTGCCTGGTACGATCCGGTCGACGCCACTGCCGCCCGTCCGCTTTGTCGTCACGGTAATCCCAATGTGCTGACGCTGGATATCGGGACGTCATCTCTGGCACAGGGATGTAGCGGGCAGATTACGGTGGTGCAGGTGCGTAAATTTGCCGGGGAAGTCACGCCGGTGCAGGCCTTTATTCCCCCGTTATGAGTCGGTTACAGGGCGCTCAGCACTGCGCGGCCCAGCGCCTGCAAATCTGCCGTTGAACGCAGCTCACTGGCTGCCAACAGATCGGGCGACGACGCCTGCAGCACCAGCTGCAGTTTCCTGTTTACATCCACACTCTCTGCCAGTGACTGCTGGCGCGTGCGGCGCTGATGCAGCTTTGTGCTATCACTCAGCGTCAGCGTGACGTCATGGAAGCGCAGGGCGGGATTAATCGCATCGGGCGGCGCGCTGTTATCGGGAGTACGACGGACGCGGGCGGCCAGTGGCATAATCTGATGATTGAGATCGCCTTCGGCGAAATCCTGCAAACGCAGATCGCCGTAGATCAGCATCGCAGCAATCACATATTCCAGGCTGAAACGCGCTTCAATGCCGTGCGTCGGAACGGATATGGAAGCGGCGATGTCACCGCCTGGCGGGAAGGCGACGGTGATATCGACAATCTGGCTCAGCAGCGCATCAAGAGGTTTGCCGGCTGCCAGCCACTGCTGGCGCAGAATTTGTGCCGCTTCCGCTGCGCTGTGGGTACCCGCGCAGGTTGGGAAAGGTTTGAACTCCAGTCCGGGCGCGCTAATCCGCCAGGGGCGGCCCCAGTTTTCCAGCAATTTCTCCGGCTGCGCCTGACCCGAACTGCTGGCTGCCAGAAAAGCCTCAATCACACCCGCCTGACGGCCATCTATTCCGGCCAGTGTCAGCAGAGCCGCTGACACCGCACGTTCTGCGGCAAAACCAGCGTGCAGTGGTTTCACCGCCGAACCAAACTGTGCGCGTAGCCCGCTGGCCTGGGTGGCAGCGATCCCCAGCAGGGTCGCGGTTGCATCACTCTCCAGCGCCAGCAAACGCGCCAGTGCCGCCGCCGCTGCCAGGGTGCCCAGCGTTGCCGTGTTGTGATAGCCCAGCGCGTAATGTTGCTGGCTGACAGCCAGTCCCAGACGACCAGCCATTTCCACACCTGTGACGTAAGCATCCAGAAAACGGTTCAGGCGCTTTGGCTGATATTGCTGCCAGGCGAGCAGGGCGGGCAGGATCACTACGCTGGGGTGACCGCGAAAATCGGCATGAAAATCATCGTAGTCCAGCGCATGTCCGGCATAGCCCAGCAGCAGCGCCTGCGAGCGCACGCTGCCGTCGCGGTAGATTGTGCGCAGTGCCGGTAAGCCGCTATCTGGCACCTTGCCCTGTAACACCGGCCAGCTCACCGCCAGGAAGTCCCGCACACCTTCACGCGCGTGCTGGTGCGCTGACTCATCCGGCTGACTATAAAGGATATGTTCAGCCAGCATTACGCTCAGGTTCATTGCGGTCGCTCCGGAAAATGGTGTAGTTCGTGGCGAAACGCGATCGGCTGTTCGCCCAGTGATGCGGGATTATCGCTGCTCATAGCGGGTTTCCTTCTGCTGCTGTCTGGCGGCTCAGCCAGGCATCATGTGCCGCCGGGTCCAGTACTTTTTTCATATAGAGGGTGATGTGACCTTTACCGAGATCGCGGGTATGCATCGGCTGGAAGCCACGTTTCAGATACATCTCTTTCAGCCAGGGGTGATGGGTGGCGGTGCCCAGCGAGACCGCAGGGGCATGCAACTGATCGATCAGGATTTCCTGCTCTAACCGATCCTGAACCTGGCGACCAAAATGGTGGCCGGGATAGTCGGGATGCGCGCCAAACCAGCCGATATGCGGCAGCCCAAACGGGCCGGGCAGCGGCCCCCAGGGATAGCGAACGGTCACTGATGAAACCATCTGGTTACGCATGTAGAGCGCATACACACCATGATTCTGCAGATGGCGTAATGCTGTAGCGCGGTCAGCCGTGGCGGCATCAAATTTAATGCCCAGTGCTTTAACGGGTGCATAGGCGGCATGCATCAGTGCCAGATAAACATCTACCTCATCTTCTCTGACCTGACGAAAATCGAGTTGCATAATATTTCCCGGAAAACTGCCAGGCAGGCAGTTAATTCATTCAGCCAGAATGAGAGATTAACAGTAAAAGCCGGGTCGCTATGTGTGAAAAATAACTAACCTAATGCGGATTTGTGAATATGAAATGGCCGGTTTTTGATTGCTTAAATTGTTATTTGTCGTAGTATTCAGAAAAGAAATTAAATTCCATGAGACACTATTAACTCATTGTAATAAAAGTCTTTTTCTATTTTATATAATCAGGATGCTGCTGTGTTAGCCATTACATCTCCGCGAGCCTATGCGCATGAGGCGGGCCTGCGCATCCGCGCCGGTCAGTTTATTAAACCCTATGCCACCCATATTCGTATTTTT
The DNA here is from genome assembly GCF_024520895.1 of Pantoea sp. Fr-CA_6. Taxonomy (NCBI): domain Bacteria; kingdom Pseudomonadati; phylum Pseudomonadota; class Gammaproteobacteria; order Enterobacterales; family Erwiniaceae; genus Pantoea; species Pantoea sp. Fr-CA_6. The sequence goes on from NZ_JALNPO010000004.1 coordinate 161,506, forward strand.
ACCTCTCCTCAGGCGTGGCAGGCGGTTAATCCGGAATTAAGCCAGAGTCTTGAAGAAAATGGCATCCGCTGGCAGCTCGACTATTTAGAGGGCGAATGTACCGAACAGGCCATCGCCAGCTTAAAACATCATATCGCACAGCAGGGCGCAGAACTGCTGCTGGCGATTGGGGGTGGACGCGTGCTGGATGCGGCTAAAGCCGCTGCCAGCCAGTTGCCGACGGTCACGCTGGTTAACTTTGCGACCCAGGCGGCAACCTGCGCGGCCTGGTCACCGATTGCCATCATCTATAACGAGCAAGGCGGCCATCTGCGCAGCCAGCCGCTGGGGAAAATGCCGGAGCTGGTGCTGGTGGACAGTGAAGTAATCGCCCGGAGCGACGTGCGCTACCTGAAAGCGGGTATTGTGGATGCGCTGGCCAAATATTATGAATTCCGGCCTTACCAGCAGCACAACCCTGATGATCTGGCTTTGGATCTTAAGGTGATGACCGCGCGGCAGGCGCTGGACACTTTCCGGCAGCAGGGAGACGCCGCGATCCTGGCCTGCCAGCAGCAGCGGGTCACGCCTGAACTGGTCAGAGTCATTGATGCCACTATCGTGCTCGCCGGGCTGGCGAATAGTGTGCGCGACCTGCTGCCGACGCCGGGCTTTGCGCACGCCATTCACAATCGACTGACGCACCTGCCGGAGCTGCATCACTGGCTGCACGGTGAGAAAGTCGGCTTCAGCCTGCTGGTGCAGTCGCTGATGGAACATGACGGCGTCGCGGATGCGGAACTCCTTGCGCTGCTGCGACACTACGATATGCCGCTGAAGCTGCCGGTGTTACGCGGCGATCGCCATAGCGCGCTGCGCAACATCGCGCAGCAGATTAAATTCCCCCAGGCCTGCGCAGAACGGCTGCCGTTTAGCGTCTCCGCCCGCGCGCTGGAACAGGCGCTGCTGGCGACGGACACCCTTTTTTAAGCGCGCGCTGCGGCGCGCCTTTTCACCTTACAGACCAGGAATCGTTCATGAATCATTTCACTCCATCACGTCGCCTGCGGCTCGGCCTGTTTGTTCAACCGGTGGGTCAGCACGTGAGCGGCTGGCGTCTGACGGAACAGCTGGGCGATCCCACTGACATCGACTGGCTGATCACGCTGGCTAAAAAAGCCGAAGCGGGTAAGTTCGACCTGTTCTTTGTGGGTGATGCACTGGCAACCAGCATGTATCGTCTGCCGTCGACCATGGCACGCCTTGAACCGCTGACGATGCTGGCGGCGCTGGCGGTCAACACCAGACGTATTGGCCTGGCTGCAACCGCCTCTACCACCTTCAGCGATCCCTTTACGCTGGCGCGCAGTTTCTCGTCACTGGATCACATCAGCCGTGGCCGGGCCGCGTGGAACGTCGTGACCTCGTTTTCCACTGACGTTGCACGTAACTTCAGCCGCAGCGATATGCCCGACCACGCTTCCCGCTATGCCCGTGCGCGGGAGTTCCTTGAGGTGGCAGACAAATTGTGGCGGGGCTGGGAAGCGGGGGCAGTGCAGCCTGATAAAGCGACCGGGGACTATTTTGTTGATGAGAAGATCAAACCGATCAACCATCAGGGCGAGCATTTTCAGGTACAAGGCCCCCTGAACATCACGCGTTCGCCACAGGGACGTCCGGTGATTATCGAAGCAGGTTCTTCTGCTGATGGTCAGAAGCTGGCGGCTGAGACAGCGGAAGTGATCTTTACCGCCTCCGCCAGTCTGGAGGAAGCGCAAGCGTTCTATCGCACTCAAAAGGAGCAGGTCATTGCCGCCGGGCGTAACCCGGATCATGTCGTGATCATGCCCGGTGTCATGCCGATTATTGGCCGCACGCGTGAGGAGGCGAAGGCGCTGTGGAAAAAGCTGAATACGCTGGTGGATATCGAGAACGGGCTTCGTCAGCTCTCACTGCGGTTCAGTATGGATCTCAGCCAATATCCACTGGATGGCCCGGTACCGGAGGTTCCGCTGGGCGAAGGTAATCAGAGCCGCGTTAAGCTGATGACCGATATGGCAAAGCGCGAGAATCTGACGCTGCGTGAGCTGGCCGCCGTCGCCGCCGGTTCACGCGGACACCGCGTGATTGTCGGTACCGCTGAAGATATCGCCGACGACTTCCAGCAGTGGCTGGAGCAGGGCGGCGCGGACGGCTTTAACATCATGCCAGCCATTATGCCGGAACAGCTGGATCTGTTTGTGGAGCTGGTGATCCCGGAACTGCGCCGTCGCGGACTATTTCGCGATGAGTATGAGTTTGCTACGCTGCGGGAGAATCTGGGGCTTGAAGTGATAACCGAAGAGAGTTAACAGCCACGGTCATCACGGGAAATATTACCGCAATACTGCATGCAGTTTGCTGGAAAAGGAGATGCGGTTAACTCAGCAGGGAGGCTGGAGCCTGTATTGTGCCGCACTATTTTCCAAAAGCGTTCTGCAAACCCATTCATACCCGATATAGTGCAAATCTATCCCCGGGATGTGAGATCGCTGAATGTCAGAATACAGGTTCTATACCAAAGGCAAATACACTGTTGCACTTGAAAGATCGGACGTAACACGAGCTTTCGATCTGACAGAGCAGGGTTATAAAAAACAGTTCGAGGAAGTTCGTGCCTCAGATGAAAAACAGGCACTCGCACGCTTCGCGGATATCCGCAGGGACAAACGCATCGACCAGCACAACTTTCTGGCGGGCGCGGCCACGATGCCCCTGATTGGCGTATTAACAGCGATTGCTTTCTCTCTCTTCTGGCGAAAAAAAACGGGAAAATAACCCTGTGTTGATTCACTTTGCAGGGGTTTAGCTTAGCCTGATATCAGAATAACCAGGGAGCAGGACGCCGTTCCCTTTTCACCTAAAAGGACTTATCCATGAAAAAGATCATTCCCATTTTCTGCTGTGCCCTGTTAGCCGGTTGTGCGCCTCTCACTCCACACGAATGCATTAAAAAAAGCGCACTCGAAACCTGCAGCTATAACCGTTCAGGAAAAGTCGGGGACAACGATATCTATGGTCAGCAGGCATCTGGCATAAAAAAAGCGCTGGATGCTGCACTATCAGAGCCGCACGCCTGGAAGGGGAAACGTTGTAATGCCCATCTGGATTTCAAAATTGATGGCACCCTGGATAATTTTATTATCAAAGGGGGCGATAAAGATTATTGCAACGCGCTCAAAGTGGCGGCAAAACGCGCCAGATTTCCGGCTTTCACCGACCAGCATGTTTTCGATGTGATGGGATCAGCGCGCTGGAATATGGAAGGACAGCCCTGACACGCATCCTGCCCGTTAAATCAGCCCTCAGACAGCCCGCAATCGCGGGCTGTCTGGCCTCCCAGCACCACTATTATCAGAACTGATAAGACACGCTGACATTCAGGTTACGTGGCTCACCGTAAACGTAGCTGTTCATATAGCTGTAATATTCACGGTCGAAGAGATTATCGACGTTGGCCTGTACGGCAACCTGCTTATTCACCTGATAGCGGGCAAACAACGAGGCCAGCGGGTAGCTGCCCTGATATACCCGTACGCTGTCGCCGCTGGCATTGGTCACATCTTTAAACACCCGGTTCTGCCAGTTAATTCCGCCACCAACGGTGAGCTCGGGGATCGCGGCTAACTGATAACGGGTGAAAAGTTTGAATGAGGTTTGCGGCTGATAGCTGTTGAACCGGCCACTTTTATCGCGTGCCACATAGCGGGTTGCGCCAAAGGTCAGCTGCAGATTATCGGTCAGCGCGCCATTCAGCTCGAACTCGGCACCTTTACTCACTGCACCTTTGGCGGCGTCATAGGCCTGCTCATTGCCGCTCAGATAAACACCATCAATTGCCTGTCCAACGTTATCCTGCTCGATGCGGAAAATTGCTACGCTGGCGGTCAGCAGGCCATCGTTCCAGGCCGATTTCAGACCGGTCTCGTAACTTTTACCTGTCACCGGTGAGAGGTAACTACCGTGAGTATCGCGATAAGTCTGCGGCAGGAAAATGGCGGTGTAGCTGCCATAGGCGGACCAGGTGTCATTAATGTCATACACCAGCCCTGCATAAGGCGTGGTGTTATTTTTAGTCATCTCTCCGCTGCTGCCATGGGTGCTCCACTGGGTATAGCGAGCGCCAATAATCAGCGACAGCGGATCGGCCAGCGACAGACGTGCAGCGCTATAGACCGATTTCTGACGAACAGTGTCATCAGCGTTGAGATACCAGCCCTGCCATTCCGGCTCCGCTACGTTACCGGTCCAGCTATTATTGAAAATCCCCATATCGGCGGCAGTGATTTCACCCGCCTCCGCATCGCTGAATCCATCCTGACTGTAAGCGGCATTATGCTGGCGGCTGTAGCTTGCTCCGGCCATCAACAGGTGCTGACGACCCAGCAGTTCAAACGGGCCGCTGGCAAAGCCATCGATTGAATCCATTTTACGCTTGCCGCGATCCATACTGCCATAACCGGTAGTGCCTTCACCGCTCTCCTGATCGGGATTGCCCATCACATAGAGCAGCTTATCGCTGAAGGTATTCTCGGCGTGCGTGCCGTTGATATGAATATTCCAGCCGTTATCGAAGTTATGGTCGATATCCGCAAAGACTTTGCGCGAGTTAGTGTTGTAACGCGCCCAGTTAGCTGATGAATTCAGGCTGCGGTCGTAATGTGTCGTGGCGTTATTACTGTAAAACATCGGCAGGCCACCCCAGGTTGGATTGCCGGTGTTGTCATCTTCATAGTCGTAGCCCAGTGACAGCGTCGTCTTATCGGTAAGGTCCGCATCAATCACGCCGTAGATGAATTTTTTGGTTTTTTGATAGCGATCCAGCCAGCTCTCCTGATCGGTATAACCGGTCACCACGCGGCCGCGCAGGCTGCCATCGCTGTTAAGCGGGGCAGAGAGATCCGCCACGTAGCGCTGCTTGTTCCAGCTGCCATAGCTGGCACTCAGCGTGCCGGTCGCGGTTTTGCTGTCAGCATGTTTACGCACCATATTGATCGAGGCCGAAGGGCTGCCCGCTCCGGTCATCAGGCCGGTCGCACCGCGCACGATTTCAATACGGTCATAGATTGCCGTGTCGGACGCCGCATCGCCGTAATTCCAGTTATCGTTAACCGAGGTCGGAATGCCATCGAAAGTGAAGTTGCTGACTTTGAAGCCGCGTGAATAGTACTCGGAGCGTTCACTGTCGATAAGATTGGTGGAGATACCAGTGGCGTTGATCAGCACATCATTAACCGATTGCAGATCCTGATCCTGCATTCGCTGCTGCGTCACCACGCTGAGTGACTGAGGCACATCTCGCGGTGTCAGCATTAATTTGGTGCCCGCGCGGGTGGTCTGCACCGCGTAATTCTGCTTACCGCTGTCACTGGTTTCGTCAGGCGTGGCGCTGACCACCATATCCTGCGATGTCTCCTCCGCCGCCTGGGCGGGGTGGAAGAGGGCGTGTATCGCCAGTGTCAGTAATGAGACGCTAAAGCTGTTTCTGAAACCTGATTCCCTGCCACTACGAGCCATAAAATTTTCCATTAAAAATTGGTATTGAGTTAAACCGTTGTGTCTTTGGTTGTTATTTTTTATCCACTCATCTTCTGGAGAAAGACGCTCAGCCAGTTATGAGAACGCCAATGATAATCATTTGCTTTATATATTCTTCAAAGGATTCAATCGAAAGTGTAACTTTATGTTTATTATTTATAATTCAATGTGATAGGAAAATTTAAAGCCTTTTAGTTGCTGGTGTTTATCAGATTTGAAAGCAGAAAAAGGGCATTCAGGTGGAATTTCACGGGGCAGTTAAGCGGTTTAATGCGGGTTAAATGACCGGACAGGCATGGATAGCAGCATCGTCATTTGATTACTGGCTGTTAATGCGTATGATTCTCATTCTTTATTCCCTGACGGAGTTCAGCATGAAATCGTTAAGCCCGCGCAAAGCCGCTGTTGCCATGGCAGTTGCCGCTGCCTTTAGCCTGACAGCGTGTCAGGCACCAGCTAAAAAAGCCGATGCGCCTGCCGCTGAAGCCCCAAAACCGGTTAATACCGCAGTGACACAACGCGCTCTGGGTGATGGTCTGTACGAAATGGCTTACTCCCCTGCGTCAAAAGCGTTGTTTGTCGCCAGCGCGCAGGCGTTTAAGGATGTGAACGGCGGCATGATCTATCGTCTCGATCCGGCCACGCTGACGACCAAAGGCGAAACGCATACCGACATGAAAAACTTCGGTACCGCTATCGATGAAAACGGTCAGGTGTTCTACACCACCAACTCACTGGATGGCGCGATCTCCAAAGTGGATGCCCAGAGTGGCAAAGTGCTGCAGCGTCTGGTGTTCCCGGGCAAGATCAGTAAAGAGGGCTATCCGGCGGGTGCGCGTGAAGTCCTGTGGCACGGCAACGAGCTCTATGTCGGTCGCGTAGCCGAACCGGGCTATATCTCCGTCGTAGATACCCGAACCTTTAAGCTGAAAACCGAGATTAAAAACGCCGGGAAATGGGTCACCGGTATCATCTATTCCCCGCTGACTGAACGCATTTATGCGGCTAACGGCTCGGGTGAAATTCTGGTGATCAATCCACGCAGCCATAAAATCGAGAAGCGCTGGACCGCAGGCGATGGCAAAGAGTATCTGTTCCTGAACATGGCGGAAGATCCTGCTACCGGTCGCCTGTTTGTTACTGACGACTCCAAAGGCAAAACCACGCTGATCTTTGATGAGCGCACCGGCAAAGTGATCAAGCGTATCGAAGGCGATGCGATGGGCATCAAGTTCAACGCTAAACGCAATGAGCTTTACATCAGCCAGCGCGAATCGAAGAAAGTGCTGCAACTGGATGCCACCACCTACGCGGTGAAAAACAGCTGGTCGTTTGACAAGAACCCAAACAGCCTGCTGATTGGCCCGGACAACAACACGCTCTATGTCACCCTGAAGGCGGAATTCAACAAAGATTCCTCCACCAAAGGCACTGACGAGATTGCCCGTATCGCGCTGCCGTAATCACGCGCTAAAAGCGTCACTCTGCATTGGCAGGGAAGCGATGCGAACACAGTTAAAGCCCGCTCAGGGAAGCCTGAGCGGGCTTTCTTATTAATAACAATGCCCCACAGCATCTCACTCCATAACCAATCCGGTACAGCTCGCAAAACGATGAAGGTTGTGTGGATTCATCACTGACCCGGCTGAACGCTTCTCTCACTTTGCACTAAAAGCACAGGCATCTGAAATCTCCCTGCATCACACTCGATTATCGCTTTACACCTATATAGTATTTAACCTATATTAATAAGGAGATCCCGTGTGGATGATTAAAACGACGGAGAGGTTTGATCGCTGGTTTACCTTGCTTAATGAGAGCGATCGCGCCTGCGTACTGGCAGCATTAATGGTGTTGCGCGAAAAAGGGCCGGGGTTGTCCAGGCCATACGCGGATACGCTAAAAGGCCCTGTTTATATCAACATGAAAGAGCTGCGTATTCAGAGTCGCGGCGATCCGATAAGGGCTTTCTTTGCTTTTGACCCAAACCGAACGGCGATTGTGCTTTGTGCCGGAAATAAGGTGGGCAATGAAAAGCGTTTTTATCAGGAGATGCTTCCGGTTGCCGATCGGGAATTCACACACTGGCTGAATAGCTTTAAAGATGAGGAGTAACCAGATGGGCAGAACGCTTGAACAGCTTATTGCGGATGAAAAACCGGAAGTCGTTGCCGACGCACAGGTGATGGCGACGGATATCCTGCTCAACATTCACCTTGCCGAGCTGCGCGAGAAAGTGCAGAAAACACAGGTCGAAATGGCAAAGGCGCTGGGCATTACACAGCCTACCGTGGCGGGCATGGAGAAGCCGGGCCGCGACCTGAAGCTTTCCACACTCAAGCGCTATATCGATGCGGCAGGGGGTAAGCTGCGGCTGGTGGTGGAACTGCCGGACGGCTCGCACTACGGGTTTGAGGTGTAAGCCATTCAGGCGGGGATGTCATGCCGCCGTGACCGAAAACATAAATGCAAAAAGCCCGCTCAGGTTTCCCTGAGCGGGCTTTTCTGATTCTGGCTCCTCTGACTGGACTCGAACCAGTGACATACGGATTAACAGTCCGCCGTTCTACCGACTGAACTACAGAGGAATCGCTTGAACGGGGCGAATATTAGCGGCGCAGATCCCGCTTGTCAAAGCCCTGTTTACCGAATTGCGTTCAGATGCTCGTAAAAGCAGCGGATTGGCGATTTTTACCCGATTCTGCTGGATTTTCAAACTGCCAACAGGATCTCACTTTGCGGGCATTTCTCCGCAGATGTTAGAGGCATGTCAAAGTTTTGTTGTTTGCCGATGTTAAAACAACCGTTTCAGTGCTTTTATGATAAAAATTTCAAAACGTGATTATATGGAATAAATAAACTGCTTATCATCACGGTCGTCATTATCGTCTGAAAGTGAAACGCTATTTTGAAGTTAACTGTTTGCAGATCAAGTGATTGTGAAAAGGAGTGGTCGATCACAAAAATAGTCAGAACCTGAAGTCTTACCTCAAATTTCCCGAAACAGACGCCAGACAGGCTGGGTGAATGTAAAAGATATTTTTCATTCGCGGTCACAGCCGCTGAGCAAGTTAACAAATAAGAAGGGTCCCTATGAACATTAAAAAAACGATTGTCGCCTCACTGTTAGCCTGCATGTTACCTGCCGCGGTTATGGCAAAAGATATCTCAGTTGGCGTCTCCATGGCGCTGTTTGATGACAACTTCCTCACCATTCTGCGTACCTCAATGCAGAAAGAGATGCAGAAAGATGGCGTTAAAGGGCAGGTTGAGGATGCAAAAGGCGACGTTTCACAGCAGCTGCAGCAGGTTCAGAACTTTATCGGTCAGGGGGTTGATGCGCTGATTGTCAACCCGGTCGATACCAATGCGGTGAAACCGATTATGGACCAGGCGAGCAAAGCGGGTATCCCGCTGATCTTTGTCAACCGCCGTCCACAGGCTGAGCTGACCGGCAAAATGGCCTATGTCGGGTCCGATTCGGAACTGGCTGGACGCTTACAGATGGAAGCGCTGGCTAAAGCGATGAACGGCAAAGGCAATGTTGCCATCCTGATGGGTGACCTGGCGAATGAAGCGACCCGTGACCGTACCAAAGGTGTGGAAGAGGTTGCGGCTAAATTCCCTGGCATCAAAATTGTTCAGAAACAGACCGCCAAATTTACCCGTAACGATGCGGTAGACGTAGTCAGTAACTGGATGACCGCCGGTGATGAGATCAATGCCATCGCTTCTAACAACGATGAAATGGCGATCGGTGCGCTGCAGGCACTGGGTAAAAATCCGGACAAAATCCTGATCGCTGGCGTCGATGGCACACCCGATGCGCTGCAGATGCTGAAGCAGGGCAAGATGGTCGCCACGGTATTCCAGGATGCGCAGGGCCAGGGTGAAGGTGCGGTGCAGACGGCAATCAAACTGGTGAATGGCGAGAAAGTTCAGAAAGTCATCAACATCCCCTACCAGTTGATTACTAAAGAAAACATGGAACAGTTTACCAAGCGTAACCTGAAATAGTCGTTCCTGACCCAGCTGTACGGAGGTGATGTATGAACGCTTTTGCGCTTGAAGCCGAAGGCATCAGCAAGTTCTTCCCCGGCGTTAAAGCCCTCGACAACGTGTCGTTGCGGGTGCGTCCGGGAACGGTACATGCCTTGATGGGCGAAAATGGCGCGGGCAAATCCACTTTAATGAAGTGCCTGATCGGGATGTATCGTCCCGATCAGGGGACCATCAAAATTAAAGGGGAGCCGGTGCAGTTTCAGGACACCATGGACGCGTTGCGTTCCGGCATTTCAATGATCCACCAGGAACTCAACCTGGTGCCTTACATGACCGTCGCCGAGAATATCTGGCTGGGTCGCGAGCCGATGAGATTTGGCTTTGTCGATCACGCCCGGCTTAATCAGATGACGCAGGAACTGCTCAACCGCCTCAATATCCGTCTGAAAGCCGATCGGATGGTGGGCGAGCTTAGCATCGCGTCGCAGCAGATGGTTGAGATTGCCAAAGCAGTTTCATGGGATTCAGACATCGTGATCATGGATGAGCCCACCTCCGCGCTGACAGAAACCGAAGTAGCGCATCTGTTTACCATCATTCGTGACCTGCGGGAGCAGGGCAAAGCGATCATCTACATCAGCCATAAGATGGATGAAATTTTCACCATCACCGACGAAGTCAGTATCTTCCGTGACGGCAACTGGATCGCCAGCGATCAGACGTCGAAATATACCCGTCAGTCGCTGATTACCCAGATGGTGGGACGCGAACTGACCCAGCTGTTCCCGAAATTCAACAGCGCAATTGGTGAAGAGGTGCTGACGGTGCGCAATCTCACCTGCAAAGATCGTTTCACCGACGTCAGTTTCAGTGTGCGCCGGGGGGAGATCCTCGGCGTCGCCGGACTGGTAGGTGCGGGTCGCAGCGAGGTGATGGAGAGCCTGTTCGGCATGGAGAGCTTCGACAGCGGCGAGATCTTGATTGATGGCGTACCGGTGACGATCGACTCACCCTCAACCGCGATTGAAAAGGGCATGGCGTTCCTCACCGAAGACCGTAAAAAGTCCGGCCTGTTTCTGGTGCTATCGGTGATGGAGAACATGAGCATCGTGAACATGCCGGAGTACAGCGGCAAAAGCGGGTTTGTCAGCCATGTGAAGATGGCGCAGGACTGCATGGATCAAATCCGTCGTCTCAACATTAAAACGCCGACCATGGATCAAATCATCAATAACCTCAGCGGCGGTAATCAGCAGAAAGTCCTGATTGCCCGCTGGCTGCTGGCGCAACCGAAGATTCTGATTCTGGACGAACCGACGCGCGGCATTGACGTCGGCGCGAAAGCGGAGATTTACCGCTTAATCAGTGAACTTGCCAACCGTGGCGTGGCTATCATCATGGTCTCCTCTGAACTGCCGGAAATTCTTGGCATGAGCGACCGGGTGATGGTTATGCACGGCGGGCGTATAACCGGCATCCTCGATAAAGAAGAAGCCGATCAGGAAACCATTCTGTCGTTGGCATCCGAGTGAGGCGCGAGACCACTATGAGCAATATGAAAGCTACTGCCACCCCGGCAGCCCCGCAGCAACCCTCTTTTTTTGCCAGCCTGCGTCATAAATTGCCGAAAGATACCGGCATTTTCGTGGTGATGGTGGGGATTGCGTTAATTTTTGAAATGTTCGGCTGGTACGTGCGTGACCAGTCTTTCCTGCTCAACACCAACCGTCTGATCCTGATTGTATTGCAGGTGGCGATTATCGGGATTATCGCCGTCGGCGTGACCCAGGTCATCATCACCACCGGTATCGATCTCTCCTCCGGATCCATTATTGCCCTGGCGGCAGTGGTGGCCGCGAGCCTGGCGCAGACCTCTGACAGCCTGTCGCCAATGTATCCGTCGCTGGTGAATATGCCTGCGGTGATCCCTATCGCGGCCGGTATCGGCGTCGGTTTGCTGGCGGGCGTGGTCAATGGTGTACTGATTACCCGCACCGGTATTCCGCCCTTTATTGCCACGCTGGGCATGATGGTGTCGGCACGTGGTCTGGCGCAGTATTACACCCAGGGCAATCCGATCAGCTTCCTTTCCGATGGCTTTACCTCAATCGGACAGGGTGCCATGCCGGTAGTCATTTTCCTGGTGGTGGCGCTGCTGTTCCATATCGCCCTGAAGCATACCCGCTACGGTAAATATGTTTACGCCATCGGCGGCAACATGACCTCGGCGAAAGTCTCCGGTATCAACGTTAATAAGTATCTGATTATCGTCTACACCATTGCAGGCGCGCTCTCTGGCCTGGCGGGTGTAGTACTGGCGGCGCGCGTCAGCAGCGGTCAGTCGAGCATGGGGATGTCGTACGAGCTGGATGCCATTGCCGCAGCCGTTATCGGTGGCAGCAGCCTGATGGGTGGCGTGGGCCGTATCACCGGTACATTGATTGGCGCAGTGATCCTTGGCCTGATTAAAAGCGGATTCACCTTCGTTGGTGTCGATGCGTACATTCAGGACATCATCAAAGGGATGATTATTGTGGCTGCGGTCTCTATCGACATGCACCGTAACCGCAAAAAACGTTAATTAGCAGGCGTTGCCTTCTTCCGGATGCGGGAGAGGGCAACGGCTGCTTTTTATCATCCGGCATTCGCCAGCGATAAGAAATCCCGCTGATAGCGGTTACATTTACTCCCTGTTTTTTACTCCTCTGTTCAGGCCCTGCAAGCCTTCATCAGGTGCAATGCGTTTCCACTGCACTCAAACTGTACAGCCTGTCATCACTTTTCTGCACGTCTGACTCGCAGCGTCTGCACTGTCACAGTGCGCCTGACGGTTTTACTCTCTCTTCTCAGCCATTCCTGATGCTTATTAACCCATAAGAGGTAATCAGAAACGCTTATTTTCCGGGCCGTTAGGAAAAATCTGGCTGCCTGATGGCCTGAGTTTTTTAAACCTGGCCTGCATCTTGCAAAATCTCTGTTATCAGGGCGATGGGATCAGACCCATTTCGCTATTCGGGGTGAGTGACGGAGGCAAGATGAATTTAAGACGACTGAAGTACTTTGTGAAAATCGTCGATATCGGCAGTCTGACGCAGGCAGCAGAAGTGTTGCACATCGCCCAGCCTGCACTCAGTCAGCAGGTCGCGACGCTGGAAAATGAACTGGATCAGCAGTTGCTGATTCGTACCAAGCGCGGCGTTACGCCAACTGAGGCGGGTAAGATTCTCTATGGTCATGCGCGCACCATTCTGCGCCAGTGTGAGCAGGCCCAGACTGCGGTAATTAACGCCGGTCAGGTGCTGAGTGGACAGGTATCGATTGGGCTTGCCCCAGGCACGGCGGCTTCATCGCTGACCATGCCGCTGTTGCAGACCGTGCGCGATCAATTTCCGGAAGTGCTGGTTTACCTGCACGAAAATAGCGGCAGCGTGCTGAATGAGAAAGTGATGAACGGTCAGCTGGATATGGCGGTATTGTACGATCGCGCGCCCACTGCCGGGATCACCAGCATGCCGCTGATGAAAGAGGATCTCTTTCTGGTAGGCGCCACCGATTACCCGGGTGCCAGCGTCGATCTGGCCGATGTGGCGCAGATGAGTCTGTTCTTACCGCGTGATTACAGCGCAGTGCGCAAGCGGGTCGATGAGGCCTTTTCGCTGCGTCGTCTGAGTGCTCGGATCATCGGTGAGATCGAATCGATTTCAACCCTGACCGCAGCCATTTCCAGCGGCATGGGCGTGACCGTATTACCTGAGTCCGCCGCCCGTTCGCTGGTGGGATCTACCGATGCCTGGATGTCACGCATTAACAGCCCGTCATTGAGTCTGCCGCTGTCACTGAACGTCTCCGCCCGGTTGCCGCTGTCACCTTCAGCACAGGCAGTGAAGAACATTCTGCTGTCGCTGCTGAATAAGCCGCTGAGTGAGGAGCGTGAGTTGATGTTAGTGAGTTAAGAGGGCGCTTGTAGCGGGCTGGCACTGAGCGGGTTTCGCTTTGCAGCGGGCTGCACTGAGCGGGTTACGCCCGCCAGGCGTATGGGAGTTTCAGGTCACTTAGCCGCGCGTTAGCACTGAGCGGTTTACGCCCGCCAGGCGATGGAGGCTGTGAGCCTTTAGCAGCGGGTATGCACTGAGGAAGTTTCGCCCGCCAGGCGTTCGGGAGTTTCAGGTTGCCCGAGCAGGCGGACGCGTCAAGGGGCGGACGCCCGCCCCTTAACAATCCCGGCGTCCGGCTGCCTGCGCGCCCCGCTGTGCGGGGTGCCTTCGTCACGCCCTGCGGCCGACGGACCGTCCGGACTCGCCATCCCTGGCTCGTACCGCCCTTTCGCCGACGTCCTGTCGGCTCATCCTTGCCTGCGGTTGTTCCTCAGCGTTCCGGACGCCTCTGGTAAACCTTCGTCTGTAATTTCTGTATTTATTTGCTGCACAGAGCTGTTTACTGGCTGGACAGGAAGAGGTTCTATCTTTCCATTTCGACACAATGTGAACTTCATAGCACGAATGATAAATCCATGTTGGCGTGAAGAATTGCTGATGCGACTTTTAAATTATTCTGAATAGCTTTTGGGCACGTTTTTTTTCTCTGATACCGGGTTATTCCGCGATCTCTATATCTGAAACAATAAAACTTCAATCAGGTTGATTTCACGCTGTATGAAAATTGATCTGATGTTTGCCGGAAGATAGTTTAATCAGGCTGTGAAAGCAGTGGGCCTGTCAGCAGAAAACAGGCTGGCTTTCTCTTTTTAAAATGGAGTTTAAAACGATGGCTATTCCAGCTTATCTCTGGCTTAAAGATGACGGTAACAACATTATTGTCGGATCAGTCGACGTGGCAGGTCGTGAAGGCGCTATTGAAGTCCTCGGCCTGAATCACGGCGTCATGCTCTCCACAGACAACGTGACGGGTAAAACAACCGCTGTCCGCGAACACGCTTCTTACAGTTTTGATAAAGAGATCGATAAGTCCAGTCCCTGCCTTTACAGGGCTGTGACCTCAGGTCAAAAGCTTTGCTCAGCGGAAATAAGATTTTACCGGATAAATGACGCGGGGCAGGAGGTGGAATATTTCAATACTTTGATGGAAGGCGTAACCGTTATCTGTGTGGGCCCGATGATGTATGACGTTAAATCCCGCTATGGTGAGGCGCGGGATCATCTGGAAGCTGTAGAGCTGATTTACGAAAAAATTACCTGGCGATATGCAGACGGAAATATCGTCCACTCGGACAGCTGGAATGATCGAGTGACAGCATAAAGGAATATAACGATGACATGGACATATGAGCAAAGCACGGGTCACTTATACCACAACAGTGAATTTATTGAGGCCGGCTACTCAGGTAGTCTGACTAACAAAAATAATCCCGATCGCCAGCATGTAAGAGGGATGGGGCCCCTTCTTCAGGGAACGTACAGAATTGCAGAGCACTCCACATCAAAAGGACCCCTGACCATTATTCTGGTGCAGACTTCCGGAGAGTCTTTTGGCCGTTCGGCATTTCGCATTCATGGCGAAAGAGTCAATAAGCCAGCGGGCTTCGCCTCAGAAGGCTGCATCATTATGTCACTTGCAACCCGGCGACGCGTGCTGCGTGAAGGCGGGACGCTGGAGGTGGTCCGATGAAATATCTGATATTGATTGGCCTTCTGCCCTTCGCGGTCTGGGCTGGAGCGAATACATCCGACTGGGAAAATTCGCTGAAGGGCATCGCGTCAGGAGAGCAAGCCTGGCTTGCAAAAGTGCCCCAACTGGCAGCTACGGCTGATGTTCAGCAGGCAACACGGATGGAGGATGCCCTTGCCGCGGCGTTAGCGAAGAATACCCCGGGCGTGCTGGAGACGCTCCGGGTTATTGACGCCAGATCCTGGCCCCATATGACAGGTACAGACATTGTCTGCAGCGTTCCGGCTGAGCAACCTACAGCCTTTATAGAGGATTTTTATCAACAAACCCGTCTGGCGCTACTGGCAACTGACCAGGGTGCGACCTGTCTGTGGATCCTGGAAGCAAGCTATGAAGAGATGAAAGCAGAGAGCGCCAGAATGCGTAATCTATCGCCTTCTGTAAAATAGCCTCTCCCCCAGGCCGGGTTTCAGTCAAACTCTGAAGTCCGGCCGCCCATCTCAAACCTCTCTGCACCCCAAAACCCACCCCGTTATTCCCTAAAGTCATAAATCCGAATTTTTTAGTATTTCCGGTTATCAATAATAGTTCTTACCATCAGATAATCAGATTATGTAAAGGGAGGTAAATACCGTGAATTTCCAGCAGCTTAAAATCATCCGCGAGGCGGCCCGCTGTGAGTTTAACTTAACGGAAGTCGCTAACACGCTGTTTACCTCCCAGTCGGGAGTAAGTCGGCACATTCGTGACCTGGAAGATGAACTCGGGGTTGAGATCTTTATCCGTCGCGGCAAGCGCCTGCTGGGGATGACCGAGCCGGGCAAAGCGCTGCTGACCATCGCTGAGCGTATCCTGGATGAAGCGGGCAAAGTGCGACGTCTGGCCGATGTCTTTACCAATGAAACCAGCGGCATCCTGACCATAGCCACTACCCATACTCAGGCGCGCTACAGCCTGCCGAAAGTGATCAAAGCGTTTCGTCAGCTCTATCCTAACGTCCGGCTTGAACTTAATCAGGGGTCGCCGCAGGAAATTGTCACCATGCTGCTGGCGGGTGAGGCGGACATTGGCATCGCCAGTGAATTACTGGTCAACAACAGCAGCCTGGCGGCGTTCCCCTGGTTCAGCTGGCATCACGCCTTACTGGTGCCGAAAGGGCATGAACTGGTGCAGAACCAGCCAGTTTCACTGAGCACGCTCAGCCGCTATCCGCTGATCACCTACCGCCAGGGTATCACCGGACGTTCGCGGGTGGACCGTGCGTTCCAGACGGCCGGTTTAAAACCAGATATCGTGCTCAGCGCTCAGGACTCCGATGTGGTGAAAACCTACGTCAAACTCGGTTTAGGCGTGGGGATACTGGCCGATCAGGCATGTGAAACTGAAGAGAGTGAAGAGCTGGTGCGCCTCGATGCCACGCATCTGTTCGATGCCAGCACCGTATGGCTCGGCCTCAAGCGCGGCCAGCTGCAACGCAACTACGTCTGGCAGTTCCTGGAACTCTGCAACGCCAACCTGTCGCTGG
This sequence comes from Pantoea sp. Fr-CA_6, assembly GCF_024520895.1. Lineage (NCBI taxonomy): Bacteria > Pseudomonadati > Pseudomonadota > Gammaproteobacteria > Enterobacterales > Erwiniaceae > Pantoea > Pantoea sp. Fr-CA_6. The sequence continues at coordinate 178,214 of NZ_JALNPO010000004.1, forward strand.
AAGAGATCAAGCGTCAGGCGCTTTCTTACAGCAATGACGACGAACCGGTAATCGACTTCCAGATTTAAGTACACGGCGCATCCATCCGGATGCGCGTCTGTTTCCGCACGGCATAAAATTTCAAATCACCGCGAAAATCTCCCCTATCGACCTTTCTCACCCCGCACAACAACATCCTGCGCTGACCCGGCGCGATAAAGTGGAATCAGCTGACCACAAGGGGATGATATGTCGCGACTACAACTTAACGATAGCGATCTGCTGCGCCAGCAGGCGCTGTTTAATGGACGCTGGCAGGATGCGCATCAGGGCGCCACGCTGCCGGTTACCGATCCCGCCACGGGCGAAACCCTGGCGACGATTCCGGCACTGGGTCGGGCAGAAACCGGGCAGGCGATAGCTTATGCGGAAACGGTGCGCATCAGCTGGGGCAAAACTACCAATGCCAGCCGTGCCGCGCTGCTGGAAAAGTGGCATCAACTGATTATTGAACACGCTGACGACCTGGCGATTATCATGACCGCCGAGCAGGGCAAACCGCTGGCGGAAGCCAGAGGCGAAGTGCTCTATGGAGCCAGCTTCGTGAAATGGTTCGCGGAAGAGGCACGCCGCATCTATGGCGACACCATTCCCGCGCCCAGCGAGGACCGGCGCATCCTGGTGCTGAAACAGCCGGTAGGCGTTGCCGCCGCAATCACGCCGTGGAACTTCCCGATTGCGATGATCACCCGCAAGGTGGCGCCCGCGCTGGCCGCCGGATGCCCGATTATTGTTAAACCTTCTGAGTTGACGCCGCTGTCGGCGCTGGCACTGGCGGTGCTGGCAGAGCGCGCCGGCTTCCCGTCCGGCGTGCTGCAGGTGCTGACCGGCCTGCCCACGGAGATTGGCGCGACGCTGACTGAAAGCCGCACGGTACGTAAAATCTCCTTTACCGGTTCAACCCGCATCGGACAGTTACTGATGCAACAGAGCGCCGACAGCATCAAGCGCCTGAGTCTGGAGCTGGGTGGCAACGCGCCGCTGATCGTGTTTGATGATGCCGATATTGAGATTGCCGTCGCGGGGGGCATGCTCAGCAAGTTCCGCAACGCAGGACAAACCTGCGTCTGCGCTAACCGCATCCTGGTGCAGCGAAGTATCTATCCGCGTTTCACCGCCCGGTTGCTGGAGGCGGTCGCCACCCTGAAAGTGGGGGATGGTTTTGCGCCCGACAGCACTATTGGTCCTTTGATCAACAGCCGCGCGGTGGAGAAAGTGAACGGTCATATCGATGATGCGCTCAGTCAGGGTGCAAAGCTGCTGACCGGCGGCATCAGCCAGGGCAACGGGACCTTTGTGCAGCCCACGGTGCTCGGTGAGGTCACCGCCACCATGCGCATCGCCCATGAAGAGACGTTTGGTCCGGTCGCGCCGCTGTTTATCTTCGATGATGAAGAGGAGGCAATCGCGATGGCAAATGACACGCCCTACGGCCTGGGTGCCTATTTCTTTACCGAGAACATCCGGCGCGCATGGCGGGTAGCGGAGGCGCTGGAGTTTGGCATGGTCGGCTTTAATACCGGCGCTATTTCCCTGGAGGTCGCGCCGTTTGGCGGCGTGAAACTCTCCGGTATTGGCCGGGAAGGTTCCCGCTACGGAATTGAAGAATATCTGGAACAGAAAACATTTCACATTGGCAGTCTGTAACTAAAAATGAAAAAAGCCAGCCGGATAATCCGGCTGGCTTTTTTTTGCCTGAGGCTCCGTAAAAACTTACGGGCGTCAAATAATTGTTCTGAAAAATTAAAGAATTTATCAGGGATGTGAAGCGGGTCGTTAAATCGGCGGGTCATGTGAACCGGAATGAGCCGCCTGACCCGAAATATCCGCTTTGGTGCAATTTCCGTGCAGGTTGCACCAGCAGGGCGCATAAATTTTGTGAAGTAAATCATCTGTTTAATTGTTCGGCAATTCCACAAAAAATCTACCGCCAATACGGCAGAAAATTTTTTTGCACTGTTTTAAACGCATTTTTATTTTTTGCCCGGCTGGCATACTTTCTGCATTAGCTTATTAACAGCGCAGAAACCGGCAGTTTTAAACGCTAATAAACCAGCAACTGATGGGTGTAACAAATAAGGAATTCTTCCATGTTAAGTTTCGACCCGGAAAAAGTTTCTCTTCCAGCTGGCCATTATATTGGCGGCCAGCACTGCCAGAGCCAGGGCGCATCCTTTGAGGTTAAACGTCCATCGGATGGCAGGGTCTATGCCACGCTGCAGGACGCCACGCTGCAGGATGTCGATCGTGCCGTGACTGTGGCGCATCAGGCGCTGAAAAGCAGCGGCTGGTCCGGTTGTCCGCCGCGCGAACGCGGACGGGTACTGCGCCGCTGGGCCGATCTGATTGAGCAGGACGCGCTGCTGGCACAGCTGGAGGCGCTGGGCTCCACCCGGCCGATCAATGACGTGGTGCTGCACGAAATTCCTTTTACCGCCGAAGCGATTCGCTTCTATGCCGAATGCGCTGACAAATACAGCGGGGATCTCTTTCCCACCCGCGACAGCAGCCTGGGCATGCTAATTGCCGAACCTTATGGCGTTATCGCCGCGATTACCCCGTGGAATTTCCCGCTGTCGATGGCGTCGTGGAAATGCGGACCGGCGCTGGCGGCGGGCAATGCGGTGGTGCTTAAACCCTCTGAACTGACCCCGTTTTCTACCGTGCGCATGGCCGAACTGGCCATTCAGGCGGGCTTGCCGGCCGGCGTGCTGAACATTGTACAGGGCAGTGGCGCGGTGACCGGCAGCGCGCTGGTAAAACATCCGCTGGTGCGCAAAGTCTCGTTTACCGGCTCGACCCTGACTGGCGCGCGCATCATGAGCGATGCCGCGCAAAACGGCATGAAGCCGGTGACGCTGGAGCTGGGCGGCAAAAGTCCGCAACTGGTGTTTGATGACGCGGGTGACCTTGAGGTGCTGGCCCAGCGGATTCTGCGCGGCTTCACCGCCAACGGCGGTCAGGCCTGCGTGGCGGGCACCCGTCTTATTGTGCAGCGCAACATTGCCGATCCGCTGGTTGAGCGGCTGGCTCAGCTCTGCCGGGAGGTTAAACCGGGCGTCACCTGGCAGGAGGGCAGCCGCTACGCACCGCTGATCGACGAACGACAGGGCAACAAAGTCTGCTCGGTTATTGAGGCGGCAAAAGCGCAGGGCGCAGAAGTACTGGTGGGCGGTGAGCGTTTTGCCGACACCGACGACGGCTGGTTCTGGCAGCCCACGCTGCTGAGTCACGTGGCGCAGGATAACCCGGCGGTCCAGCAGGAGATTTTTGGTCCGGTGCTGACGGTGCAGACGTTTGATGATGAAGAGCAGGGACTGGCGATGGCCGCCCATGACACCTATGGCCTCTGCGCCGGTGTTCACACCCTGAGTCTGCCGCGCGCGCTGCGGGCAATGCGCGCCATTGACGCGGGCACCGTCTGGATCAACCGCTATGGCCGCTCCGGCGACTTCATCATTCCGACCGGCGGCTTTCTCGGCTCCGGCATTGGTAAAGATTTAGGCCGCCAGGCGTTTCAGGCCTGCCAGCGCCAGAAGAGTGTACTCATCGATTTCTAAGCGCAACTGACAATGACGAGGGTGTTACATGGCACTGTTTAAACCGAAATTCATCACGTTTGACTGTTACGGCACGCTGATTCGCTTCGATATGGCGGGTGCCGCGCAGCGCTGTTTCAGCGACCGCGTCGACCCGGACGCAATGCACGCTTTTACCACCGACTTTTCCAGCTACCGGCTGGATGAGGTGCTCGGCGCGTGGAAACCCTACTACGACGTGGTGAGTAATGCCCTGCAGCGCACCTGCAAAAAGTGGGGCGTCCGCTGGGACAAAGCCGACAGCGACTTTATCTACACCGACTGCGCCAGCTGGGGTCCGCATCCCGACGTGCCCGCCGGGCTGGCAAAGGTGGCTAAGGAGTTTCCGCTGGTGCTGCTGACCAACTCGATGAAAGACCTGATCCCGCATCACGAACCGCGTCTGGGCGCACCTATCTATATGGCTATCACGGCAGAAGAGACGGGGGCCTACAAACCACAGATGAAGGGCTTCGAGTACATGCTGGATAAGCTCGGCTGCGGCTCGGAGGAGATCCTGCACGTCTCCTCCAGCTTTCGCTATGACCTGATGACTGCCCACGATCTCGGCATCAAAAACAAAGTCTGGGTTAATCGCGGTCATGAACCGGCGAATCCTTATTACCAGTACACCGAAATCAACGATATCGGCGGCCTGCCTGGCGTCGTCGGACTCTGAGGAACACCCCATGAAACTGGAATCGTTCTGGCAGGCCACCGCTCCGGCCTTTACCGGTGCCGCACGCGAACCGCTGCCCGCACAGGCGGACGTGGTGGTGATTGGCGGTGGCTTCACCGGCATCTCGGCGGCCCTGAACCTGGCGCGCAGCGGCATCAGCGTTGTGCTGCTGGAGAGTGGCGACGTGATGAGTCAGGCCTCGGCGCGCAACGGCGGCCACTGCAACACCGGTGTGGCGCAGAACTTCGCCTCGCTGGTGGCGAGCCAGGGTCTGGAGCAGGCCAGCCGCTTCTATCGGGCATTTGATGAGGCGGTGAGCTATGTCCAGCAACTGATCCAGGATGAAGCGATCGACTGCGATTTCCGGCTGTGCGGCAAACTCAAGCTCGCCAGCAAAGCGTCGCATGTGGCCGGGCTGCAGGAAGCGTATGAGCTGATGCGGCGCACCGTTGACCCGGAGATCGAACTGCTCGACAAAACCGCAGTGCGTGACGAGATCGCCAGCGATGACTTTCATGGCGGCCTGCTGCAGAAGCGTGGCGGTCAGATGCACATGGGCAAGTTCGGCGTCGGGCTGGCTGAGGCCGCCGCCCGCAGCGGCGCGAAGATTTTTCCGCACCACGCCGTGACGAAGCTAGAACGCCTGAAGGGTTATCAGCATCGGGTAGAGACCGCGCAGGGCACCATTCTGGCGGACAAAGTGCTGATGGCGACCGGCTGCTCCAACGTCGGCCCTTTTCCCTGGTTTCAGCGCCGCATTGTGCCGGTCGGCAGCTTTATCGTGGTGACGGAGGCGCTCGACCCGGCGCTGCTGCGCCAGGTGCTGCCAAAGGATCGCACCTACGTCACCTCACTGAATATCGGCAACTACTTCCGTACCACGGCCGATCGCCGTTTGGTGTTTGGCGGGCGGGCGCGGTTTGCCGTCAGCAACCCGACGTCGGACTCGCGTAGCGGTGAGATCCTGCGCCGGGCGATGACGCAGATGCTGCCACAGCTTGGCCAGTCGCAGGTGGATTACTGCTGGGGCGGTATGGTTGACATGACCGCCGACCGTCTGCCGCACGCGGGTGAACAGGATGGCCTCTTCTATTCGCTGGGCTACAGCGGTCACGGCACCCAGATGTCGGTGTGGATGGGACGCGTCATGGCCAGTCTGCTGGCTGAAAAGCGCACTGAAAATCCCTGGCAGCGCGATACATGGCCTGCGCTGCCCGGTTATCACGGCAAGCCATGGTTTTTACCGCTCGCAGGACTCTATTACAAAGCAAAGGATCGCCTTTCATAACGTCCCGTCGGGTGCTGACCGCCAGGTCATCAGCACCGCCAGAACATGATCCCCGGTTCGCCTGACTATTGAGGGTACAGAGATGAGTAAATTTGATAATAACGACGCTGATGCGGTAAATCCGGCACTGACGCGCATGATCACCGAAGGTTCATTGTCACGTCGCAGCCTGATGAAAATGCTCTCAGCCGGTGCGGTGATGAGCAGCGGCCTGATCACTTTTTCAGGGGCCGCACTGGCGGATGACAAGCCGGTCAGGGGCGGTAAACTGCGGGCGGCGATGTCGAATGCCTCGGCCACCGATACACTTGATCCGGCCAAAAGTAACAACAGTGCGGATTACACCCGCCAGTTCATGTTCTACAGCGGCCTGACCGAACTGGATAAAAACCTGATGGCGCAACCGGCGCTGGCCGAATCGCTGGAATCCAGCGACGGCATTACCTGGCATATCAAACTGCGTAAGGGGGTCACTTTCCATGATGGCAAACCGCTGACCGCCAAAGATGTCATTTACTCGCTCAGCCGTCACAAAGATCCGGCCATCGCCTCTATCGCCTTTAAGCTCGCCGATCAGTTCAAAACCTTCAGCGCGGTCAATGATAACGAGGTGCAGCTGGAGCTGAGCAGCGCTAACTTCGACGTCCCTTATATGCTGGCGACGCCGCCATTTCTGATCGTGCCGGACGGCACCAAAGATTTCAGCAAAGGCATCGGCACCGGTCCGTTTGTCTGCAAAACATTTATGCCGGGTACGCGCACCATCGGCACCAAAAACCCCAACTACTACAAACCTGGTCTGCCGCATCTGGATGAGGTAGAACTCATCGGCGTCACCGACGGCGCCGCGCGCGTTAATGCCCTGATGTCGGGCGATCTGCAGATGGTTTCCACGCTGACCGCTGCCGACTGCAAGCGCATCAAAGCCAGCAGCGAATTTGGCGTGCTGGAGAGTAAATCGGGCATGTACACCAACCTGATTATCCGCACCGATGTGAAGCCGGGTAACAACGAAGATTTCGTGCTGGCGATGAAATATCTGCAGCCACGTGAAATGCTGGTGAAAACGGTGCTGCAGGGTTACGGCGACGTCAGTAATGACACCCCGGTGCCGCCGTGGCATCCGCTCTATAACGCCGATCTCAAACCGCGTGCGCTGGACATTGAAAAAGCGAAGTTCCACATCAAAAAAGCGGGCATGGCCGGCTCCACGGTGGAGATTATCACCACGCCGAATATCGAAGGGGCAAATGAAGGCGGTCAGATGATCCAGCAGATGGCGCGCGGGGCAGGGCTGAACATCAAAGTGCGACGTGTGCCGTATGACGGTTACTGGTCTTCGCACTGGATGAAAGATCCGGTGGGATATGGCTCGATAAATCCGCGTCCGACGCTCGACATGCTCTTCTCACAGTTCTATCTCTCTACCGCACCGAATAACGAATCGGGCTGGAAAAATCCTCAGTTTGATCAACTGGTGGTCGCGGCACGCGGTGAGCGCGATCAGGCGAAACGCAAGCAGATGTATGGCGATATGCAGACGCTGATTTATGACCACTGCGGCACCCTTATCCCGACCTTTATCAGCTCCACGGATGGTTATAACAAAAAGGTCAAAGGGGTGGAGGCCTGGCCGTCAGGCATGATGATGGGCTATCGCTTCCATGAATTTGCGTGGCTGAGCGCCTGATACGTTATTTGAGGAAGGAGTACGCCGATGAACCGATACATGCTGTTCCTGATTGCCCGGCGAATTGGTGCCGGCATCCTGACTTTGCTTATCGTCTCGGCGGTGGTGTTTTTCATCACCAGCCTGCTGCCGGGCGACGCAGCGCAGATGATCCTCGGCCAGAACGCCACGCCGGAAACGGTGGCGGCGTTACGGCAGCAGCTGGGTCTCGATCAGCCTTTGCTGATGCGCTACTTCCACTGGCTGACAGGCATGGTGCAGGGCGACTTTGGCACCTCGTTTGCCAGCCATTTGCCGGTCTCGCAGCTGGTGGCGCAGCGCATTCCCGCCACCTTTGAACTGGCGGGTATCACCACGCTGATCTGCGTGCCGCTGGCGCTGATTATCGGCATTATTGCGGCGATGAATCGCGGTTCCCGACTCGATCGGGCGCTGGTCATCGGCACCATGGCGACGGTTGCCGTGCCGGAGTTTCTGGTGGCGACGGTGGCGGTACTGATTTTCGCCGTCAAGCTGCACTGGGTCTCGGCGATGTCGTTCGGCAGCCCGGATAGCGACCTGCTGAGTTACCTCAAAGCCTATGCGCTGCCGGTGCTGACCCTCTGCTGCGTGCTGGTGGCGCAGATGGCACGTATGACGCGGGCAGCCATTATCAACCAGCTCGACAGTCCTTATCTGGAGATGGCGCTGCTGAAAGGGGTTTCACCGCTGAGAGCGGTGCTGCGTCACGCACTGCCTAACGCGGTCGGCCCCATCGCCAATGCCATTTCACTCAGCCTCTCCTATCTGTTTGGCGGGGTGATCATCATCGAAACTATCTTCAGCTATCCCGGTCTCGCCAGCCAGCTGGTGGATGCGGTCAGTAACCGCGACCTGCCGGTGGTGCAGCTCTGCGTGATGCTGTTCGCCGCCTGCTATCTGGTCCTGCTGCTGGCGGCAGACATTCTGACTATCGCCTTTAACCCGAAATGGAGAAGCGCATGAATATTCTCTCGTTGCCCTGGCGTTTCTTACAGTCGCTCTCCTGGTCGGGACGGCTGGGTCTGATAATGTCGTTGTTCTGGCTGCTGATGGCGGTATTCGGCACCCCGCTGGCCCCGCACAGCATTGATGACATCGGCGGCGGCCCGCTGATGGGCGGCCTGACGTCCGATAACCTGCTGGGCACCGACTACCTTGGGCGCGACATGCTGAGCCGCATTCTCTATGGCGCGAAGTTCTCTATCGGTCTGGCGCTGAGTGCGGCGCTGCTGGCCAGCCTGATCGGCACGCTGCTGGCGTTGCTGGCAGCGGTGGCGGGGCGCTGGCTGGAGGAAGTACTGGGCCGCGTCAACGACGCGCTGCTGGTACTGCCGGGCAAAGTGCTGTCGCTGATGATAGTCGCGGTATTTGGCTCCTCGCTGCCGATGCTGATCCTCACGGCGGTCTTCACCTACTGGCCGGGCGCATTTCGTATCGCGTTTGCCATGGCCAGCTCGCTGCGCAGCATGGACTACGTCCGGGCGTCACGGCTGCGGGGCGAAAGCCGCTGGTATATCGCCATTCACGATATCCTGCCCAACATGGTGCACCCGATGCTGACTGACTTTGGTCTGCGCTTTGTCTACATCGTGCTGCTGCTGAGCGGTCTGAGCTTCCTCGGCCTGGGTGTTCAGCCGCCCTACGCCGACTGGGGCACGCTGGTGCGTGAAAATATGCAGGGGCTGTTTGACGGCTCGCCTGCGGTGCTGATGCCCGCGCTGGCGATTGCCAGCCTGACCATTGGCGCCAACCTGTTTATTGACAGCCTGCAGGCGATGCGTCCGATGACGCTGGCGAAGGAGGGAGCATGAACGTGACACCACATACCGCCATGCCGGTGATTTCGGTGGATAAACTGCGCGTCACTGCGCAGACCGATCGCGGCGAAGAGATCGACCTGGTTTCCGACATTCACTTTACCGTGCAGAAGGGCGAAGTGCTGGCGCTGATTGGTGAATCCGGCTCAGGTAAAACCACTATCGCCATGGCGCTGATGGGTTACGCCCGCAGCGGCTGCCGCATCGCCGAAGGCAACATTCACGTTGCCGGCACCGACGTTAACAGCCTGACGCCGGGGCAGTTGCGCGCTTTCCGTGGCAACAAAGTCGCCTATATCGCCCAGAGCGCGGCAGCGTCGTTTAATCCGGGCATGAAGATCCTCGATCAGGTGATTGAGCCGGTGGTTATCCACGGCACCCTGACCCGCAAAGCGGCAAAAGCCAAAGCGATTGAGCTGTTCCGCGAACTGGCGCTGCCCAACCCCGAGACCATTGGCGACCGCTTCCCGCACCAGGTGTCGGGCGGTCAGTTGCAGCGTCTGATGACGGCGATGGCGCTGATTGGCGATCCTGACGTGGTAATCCTTGATGAACCTACTACCGCGCTGGATGTGACCACGCAGGTGGAAGTGCTGAAGGCGTTTCGCCGCGTGGTGGTGCAGCGCGGCGTCACGGCGATTTACGTCAGTCACGATTTAGCCGTGGTGGCGCAGATGGCAGACCGGATACTGGTGCTACTGCGCGGCAAAATGGCGGAGTATGGCAGCACCGCGCATCTGATCGGCGCACCGCAGGCGGAGTACACCCGCTTACTGATGGAGGCGGCGCGGCAGAAAGAGCGGCCCAGCAACTGGTGCCCGGTTGCCGCCGATATTCAGCCGCTGCTTGAGGTGCGCGACCTCAGCGCAGGTTATGGTCCGCGTGGCAGCGATGGCTACCCGAAAATACGCATTCTGGAAGATATCAACCTCAGGCTGTGGAAAGGGCAGGCGATTGGCATCATTGGCGAGTCAGGCTCAGGCAAAACCACCCTGGCGCACGCTATTGCCGGACTCAACGCTCCAAGCCACGGCCATATTCTGTTCAACGGCCACTACATCTCGGGCGATATGCAAAAACGGCCTGACAACGAGCTGCGCCGCATTCAATATGTATTCCAGATGGCAGACACCGCGCTGAACCCGGCCCACAGCGTTGAACGCATCCTGTCGCGTCCGTTGACGCTGTTTCACGGTCTGAGCGGTGCGGCCCGACAGCAGCGGCTTTATCAGCTGCTGGATCTGGTGCAGCTCCCGCGCAGCGTGCTGTGGCGGCGTCCCTGGGCGCTCTCCGGCGGGCAGAAGCAGCGCGTTAATCTGGCGCGCGCGCTGGCGGCTGAGCCAGATCTGATTCTGTGTGATGAAGTGACCTCGGCGCTGGATACGGTGGTTGCCGCCGCCGTCCTCGACTTAATCAGCGAACTGCGCCGCGAACTGGGACTCTCGGTGATCTTCATCAGCCACGACATGCATGCGGTACGCGCGGTGTGTGATGAAATCGTGGTGATGAAAAGCGGTCGCATTGTCACCCAGCTGGTGCGCAGCGACTACGACAAGCCGACCAGCGAGTTGTATTTCGAGCGGCTGAAACGCGCGGTGCCGGAGCTGCGTCAGGGCTGGCTGGATGAGCATGAAGAGATTTTAAAAGCAGAGTGAGTTGCCTGAAGCAACTGGCACCCTGATTAATCCGCCTGCACAGCACTGATGTAATGCGCGGGCGGCGCGGGTCAGCACACAGCGGTGATATCGCTCTGCGCTGATCAGATACTGACAACAGAGGTAGTCTTGTTATGCCTGCACCGATTCGTTATGTACAGGACAGTGCGAATTTTCCCGATTCCGCCGATGTAGTGGTGATTGGCGCCGGTATCGCCGGAGCTGCCGCCACCTGGGAGCTGGCGAAGCAGGGACTGAAGGTCGTGCTAATCGAAAAAGGCCTGGTAGGAGCGGAGCAGTCGAGCCGTAACTGGGGCTGGTGTCGCCAGCAGAACCGTGATGAACGTGAATTGCCGCTGATTATTTATGCGCTGCAACGCTGGGGTGAGCTTAACGATGAAACCGGCGAAGAGCTGGGTTTCCGCCGCAGCGGCCTGGTTTATGCCACGCAGGAAGAGTCGGACATCGCGGCCTGGGATAAGTGGATCCAGATGGCAAAAGGCTATGGCGTGCGCAGTTCGATTCTCACAGCGGAGCAGGCCAAAGCGATGACGCCCGGCAGCACCACAAGCTGGCGGGGCGGTCTCTCAGCGCCTACCGACGGTCACGCCGAACCACGGCTGGCCGCGCCCGGGCTGGTGGCGGGCGCGCTGAAAAAAGGGGCGCTGCTGTTTCAGCAGTGCGCGGTGCGCGGGCTGGATATCGCCGCCGGACGGGTCAGCGGCGTCTGGACCGAGCGCGGCCTGATCAAAACCAGCCGGGTGATCTGTGCCGCCGGGGCCTGGACCTCCATGTTCTGCCGTCGTCACGGTATCGATCTGCCGCTGGGCAACGTGATTGGCACCGCCTTCCGCACGCAGCCCATTGAGCAGGCGATCGCCATGCCGCTTTACACGCCGGGATTTGCCTGTCGGCCACAAATGGACGGCAGTTACACCGTCTCCGTCTCGGGTCGCGGGCGTCTGGAACCTGGCGCGCAGGGGCTGCGCTATGCCCGCCAGTTCTATCCGACCTTTAAAAGTCGCCGCAAGAATCTCACCCTGAATCTTGGCCTGTCGCCGTTCTTTAATGGCCCGGAAGCGATGGGTGGCTGGGCATTTGACCGCGAGTCGCCGTTTGAGCGCATGCGCATTCTCGATCCGGCAGCCGATGCAACGATCGTGGAAGAGGGGCTGGCGGCGATGCGGCGTGAATATCCGGCGCTGGCGAACCTGCGACTGGCACAGTCGTGGGGCGGCATGATTGACAGCACCCCGGACGCGATTCCGGTGATCTCCACCGTGGCGAAACTGCCGGGGCTGGTGCTATCGGCGGGCTACAGCGCCCACGGCTTCGGTATCGGACCAGGTGCCGGACGACTGGCAGCCGATCTGGCGACCGAAGCCACGCCAGTCGTTGATCCCACCCCTTATCGCTACAGCCGTCTGGTTGACGGCAGCGGACTTGAAACGCCAGGAATGATGTAAGGAGACCTGCAATGAGCCTGAAAATACGCGCAATGACGCCGGACGATCTCGACCCCTGTTTCACCTTAACGCAGGCACTGAAATGGCCCCACCGACGTGAAGACTGGGCGCTGGCGCTGCAGCTGGGCGAGGGCACGGTGATTGAAGAGCAGGGCAAGCTGATTGCGAGCGCGGTGCTCTGGCGCTGGGGCGAGCGCGCCGCCACGCTGGGGCTGGTGATCGTCGATAACCAGCAGCAGGGGCGTGGCCTTGGCAAACAGCTGATGCTGGCGCAACTGGAAAAATTACCCGACTGTAATGTGCGTCTGCACGCCACCGAAATGGGCAAAGGTTTGTATGAAAAACTCGGGTTTGTCAGTTGCGGTGAGATTCGCCAGCACCAGACCCGCGCAGTGACCACCCTTCCAGACGTCGTGATCCCGGCGGGACTGCAGCTGCGTCCGGCAACACTGGCCGATCACGCCACACTGGTGACGCTGGATCAGCAGGCGCACGGTATGCATCGTCCGGCACTGTTCGACCACCTGCTGCGCGACTGCCAGACGGTGCTGTTGCAGGATGACCAACAGCAAATTCAGGGCTTCGCCAGCCTGCGCCGCTTTGGTCACGGCTGGGCGATTGGCCCGGTGATCGCGGCAGATTTTTCAGTCGCGCAAGCGCTGGTCGCCTCGCTGATGCAGTCGCTGCAGGGGGAATTCCTGCGCATCGACACCGATGCCGCGCTGCCGATGGCCGCCTGGCTACAGAGCCTCGGCATCCCTCAGGTCGATGCGCCTGCGACTATGGTGCGCGGCACGCCCTGGACACCGCAGGGTATGCAGGCGTTTGGACTGATGACGCAGGCGATGGCCTGATGCATATCGTCTATAAATCGGAGCCGGAACGTGGCCGCATCTGGCAGCGCTGGCTGGCAGCGCATGCGCCTGACATTCAGCTGCATATCTGGCCTGAGACCGGCGATCCAGAGCAGGTTGAGGCGCTGGTCGCCTGGCAGCCACCGGCTGACATCACCGCGCTTTTCCCCCGGCTGAAACTGCTGTTCTCCGTGGGTGCCGGGGCCGATCAGTTTGATCTTGGCGCGCTGCCGCCCGACCTGCCGGTGATCAGGATGATAGAGCCAGGCCTGACCCAGGGCATGGTGGAGTATGTCACCTTCGCGGTACTCGGCCTGCATCGCGACATGCCGCGCTATTTTCATCAGCAACGCCAGCAGCAGTGGCTGGCACAGGCGGTATTACCTGCCGCGCAGCGTCGGGTAGGCGTCATGGGGCTGGGCGAACTGGGCCAGGCCGCATTGCAACAGCTGGTGGCGCTGGGCTTTGACTGCGCTGGCTGGAGCCGCACACCGCGCCAGATTCCCGGCGTCCGCTGCTGGCACGGTGACGATCAGCTCGGGGCGTTTCTGGCGCACAGCGAGATTCTGGTCTGCCTGCTGCCGCTGACTGACACCACACAGGGTTTGCTTAACCGCACCCTGTTTAATCAGCTACCACAGGGCGCGGCGCTGGTGCAGGCCGGGCGCGGCCCCCAGCTGAATCAGGACGATCTGCTGCAGGCGCTGGAGAGCGGGCAGCTCCGTGCCGCCGTGATCGATGTGACCGACCCGGAGCCGTTACCGCCGGGTCATCCCTTCTGGCGCCATCCCGCCATCTGGCTCACACCCCACATCGCCAGCCAGACGCAGAATGAGAGCGCCATTGCGGCACTGCTGGAAAACCTGCGGCGCCATCAGCGTGGCGAGCCGCTGCACGGTGAGATTGATCGTTCGCGAGGATATTAAGATGGAACATCTGGTGGCATTGCGCCGCGACCTGCATGCGCACCCGGAACTGGGCTTTCAGGAGCAGCGCACCAGCGACATCGTGGCGAACTTTCTGCAACAGCTGGGCATTGAGGTGCATCGCGGCATCGGTAAAACCGGCGTGGTCGGGATACTGAAAAAGGGCAGCAGTGAACGCATGATTGGCCTGCGGGCTGATATGGATGCGCTGCCGATGCAGGATCAGAGCGGCACCGACTGGCAAAGCCGCCTGGAGCAGGTGAGCCACGCCTGCGGCCACGACGGTCACACCGTGATGCTGCTGGGAGCCGCAGAAAAACTGGCGCGCGACGTCAGCTTTGATGGCAGCGTCTGCTTTATCTTCCAGCCCGCCGAAGAGGGGCTGGCGGGCGCAAAGGCAATGATTGACGATGGCCTGTTCAGCCGCTTTCCCTGTGAGGCGGTCTACGCCATCCACAACTGGCCGGAACTGCCGCTCGGCCAGGTACAGACCCGCCCTGGCGCGATCATGGCAGCGGCTGATCGCTTTGATATCCGGGTACTGGGCGGAGGCGGTCATGCCGCGCAGCCGCATCTGACGCGCGATACTCTGCTGGCGACCAGCGAGCTGGTGGTGCAGCTGAATACTCTGGTCTCGCGCGCCCTGGATCCGTGCGAAACGGCGCTGCTCACCGTCACCCGGATGCAGGGCGGCTTTTCGCACAACATGATCCCGGCGGAGGCGAACATCACCGGCACGGTGCGCACTTTCAGCCCGGCAGCGCAGGCGACGATTGAAGCACGACTGCGTCAGATGGCGGAGCACATCACCGCCGCCCACGGTTTGCACGCAGAGGTCAGCTATCTGCGCTACTACCCGGCGACCCTGAACAGTAATGCTGAAGCGCAGTTTTGCCTGCAGGCGCTGACGCAGGCGGGCATTACGGCTGAGGCCGCGCCCCAGCCCGCACTTACCTCAGAAGATTTTGCTTTTATGCTGCAGGCGCGGCCCGGTGCCTATCTGTGGCTGGGATCGGCACCCTGCAAGCCGCTGCATCATGCTGCATACGACTTCAACGATGCGCTGATCCCGCATGGCGTTAACGTTTTTGTCACGCTGATTCGTCAGGCGCTGGCAGAGAAATTTCCCTGCTGAATGCCGCAGGATTTTGACAGGAAATGCCGCTGTCTGGGGAATTACGGCAGCGTGACAAACCAGCGGGTTGCGATACTTGAGCCAACCGAACGTTACGTGGATGAGGGTTTAAAATGCAGAATGTCATGGCAGAGCAGCAAGCATACTCCGATAACAGCCTGTTACTGGATGCACGCGAGCAGAATGTGCCGCGCGGCGTAGTTACCGCCCATCCGCTGGTGATCGAACGCGCCAGAGGCAGTGAAGTGTGGGACGTGGAGGGCAATCGCTATCTCGACTTTGTCGGCGGCATCGGGGTGCTGAATGTCGGCCACAATCACCCGGCGGTGGTCAATGCGGTGACCCGCCAGCTCGGCCTGGTGTCTCACGCCTGTTTTCAGGTGGTGGCCTATCCGGGCTACATCGAGCTGGCGCAGCGGCTGAACAAACTGGTGGGCGGCGATGAGGCGTACAAAAGCGTCTTCTTTACCAGCGGCGCCGAAGCGGTGGAAAATGCGGTGAAGATTGCCCGCTCACACACCCAGCGCTCTGGCATTATCGCTTTTGATGGTGCGTTTCATGGCCGCACCCTGCTGGGTATCACCCTGACCGGCATGTCCGCGCCTTACAAACAGAATTTTGGCCCGTTCCCCGGCGATATTTACCGTCTGCCCTTCCCGAACCCGCTGCACGGTATTACTGAAGCGGACTGCCTGAAAGCGCTGGATCAACTGTTTGCGGTGCAGATCCTGCCGGAGCGGGTCGCGGCGATTATCATTGAGCCGGTTCAGGGTGACGGCGGCTTCCTGCCCGCTGGCCCGGCATTTATGCAGGCGCTGCGCCGCATCACCAGCCAGCACGGTATTCTGCTGATTTGTGATGAAATCCAGTCCGGCTTCGGGCGTACCGGCACGATGTTCGCCTTCCAGCAACTGGGTATCAAACCCGATTTAGTCACGCTGGCGAAAAGCCTGGGCGGCGGTCTGCCGATTTCCGGTGTGGTGGGGCGTGCGGAGATCATGGATGCACCGACGCCTGGCGGGTTAGGCGGTACTTATGGCGGCAACGCACTGGCCTGTGCGGCGGCGCTGGCGGTACTGGATCTGTTTGAGCAGGAAAACCTGTTGCAGCGCTCCTGCCAGCTTGGTGAGCAACTCAATGCACGACTGCGGCAACTGGCGGATAAATATGCCTGCATCGGTGACGTCCGCGGCGTAGGCTTTATGCAGGCGGTGGAGATCCTCGATTTCGAAACCGGTCGCCCGGATGCGGCCTTAACCCAGAAGATCCTCGACAGCGCCTGCCAGGAGGGATTGCTGCTGATCAAATGCGGCCTGCATCGCAACACCATCCGTTTCCTGGCGCCGCTGGTCACTACCGACTCACAGCTGGAAGAGGCGCTGCATATCTTCGATATTGCGCTGGCCCGCGCCACAGGCCGGTTGGGATAAAGTGCGATTCCTCATTGATATTGTTAAAGTAATTTGAAAATCTCCCGCTGGTATAACCACTGCGAAGCGCTGGCGCGTTTACGGTAAAGCGTGATATACCTTCGGGAGGTTCTGCACATTTAATTAAGCTTCTATCCCATCAGGCTATTTCATTTGTCAGTCTGAACCTGGTCAGTGCTTACAATCCTCACGTGCGCCATGTACGCACCGGTTGTTCCGCGCTGTCCGTCTCCAGACTGCCTGCAACAATGACGCCTGGCGGGACAGGCTCTGACAATGAGGGGGGTGCTATGAACGGCTTAATGAAACTCGACCGCATCGACATCAACATCCTGGTGCAACTCCAGAAAGATGGCCGTATCAGCAACGTTAACCTCGCCGACGCCGTAGGCCTTTCGCCCAGTCCCTGTCTGCAACGGGTCAAACGTCTGGAACAGGCCGGTTTTATCACCGGTTATGAAGCGCACATTAATCTCACCCGCATTACCGATTCGGTGACGGTCTTTACCGAAGTCACTCTGTCAGGCCATCGCCGCGAAGACTTTATGAAATTTGAAAGTGCGATGCGCGACGTCGATGAGCTGATGGAGTGCCATCTGATTACCGGCGGCTATGACTATTTGCTGCGCTTTATTACCCGCAGCATTGAACATTACCAGGAAGTGATTGAGAAGATGCTCGACGCTCAGATCGGCATCGATAAGTACTTCAGCTATATCGTGATCAAATCCCCGATCATGAAAAGCAGCGTGCCGTTGCGATCGCTGATCGGCAAGCACAATTCGGTGGAGTTCGGCGTGTAGCGGGCGGCCAGGCGTCGCCCTCGCCATGTTTACCGGTGGAGAGAGGGCCGTCACCTGTCTTGTATCTGTCTGCTCTTTCGCGATTCACACCAGCCGCACTTATGTTCGCCCATCCGCTTCATTTCTCCCGTTAATGTGCCAGACGCCCCCTCAGCATAAAATTTCTTCATGACGCAAAATTCAGTCGCAACAGCCGGTTCTGTGGCGCGCTACAGCCTCAACCGTTGGGCGAACCCTTTTACACTGTTTTCAACCGATACAAGGAGTTGTCATGGACTCATTACAGATTGCTGACCAGCAGTGGCAGCGCGAGGCGTTCACTGTCTCCACCAGCCGCCAGCAGCTCGACCTGGCGTGGATCCACATCCAGCTGGCGGAGAAGTCCTACTGGGCCAAAGGCCAGCCGCTGGCCAAAACCGTGCGGGCGATTGCCGGTTCACTGCCGTTTGGCCTCTATCACCAGCAGAGACAGATTGGTTTTGCCCGACTGATTACTGACTACACCCGGTTTGGCTGGCTGTGCGACGTAATGATTGATGAAAACTGGCGCGGTCACGGGCTGGGCAGTTGGCTGGCAACCTGCGTCCGTGAACACCCGGAGCTGCAAACGGTGCATCGCTGGATGCTCTCAACCCAGGATGCCCATCAGGTCTATCAGCGGCTCGGCTGGCGTGTGGTGCAGCATCCCGAGGCGCTGATGGAATTTCCCCCTTCCTGACACTGGAGTTACCCCGATATGCGATACCGCGTTGGCGTGGATATTGGTGGATCCTTTACCGATTTCGCCGTGCTCGATCAGCAAACGAACCAGATTCACACCCTGAAAGTCCTGTCGCGACCGGATCAGCCAGGCAGCGAAATCGTTACCGGACTGGCGCAGTTTCAGCAGCATCAGGGTATTGACCCCGCTGAGATTGGCTACTTCACCCACGGCACCACGGTAGGCATTAACGCGGTGATCCAGCGGCGTGGCGTGCGGCTGGCACTGTTCGCCACGGAGGGCTTCTGCGATGTCCTGGAGCTGGCCCGGCTTAAAATCCCGCATATCCACGACCTTTTCTCCCGGCGTCCTGCTCCGCTGATCACCCGCGATCGGGTGTTTGCCATCCGTGAACGCAGTGACGCGCACGGCAACGTGCTGCACGCGCCTGATCGCCAGAGCGTGCTCGACGCAATCGCTCAGGCACGCGCGGCAGGCTGTCAGGGCATTGTGGTGTCGCTGCTGCACAGCTATCGCAACCGGCACAATGAAGCGGCGGTGAAGGCGATTATTGACGAGGTGGCACCCGAGCTGCTGACCTCCTGTTCCGCTGACATCTGGCCGATCATCCGTGAATATGAACGCACCATTACCGCCACCATTAATGCCTACGTGCAGCCGATGGTGATCCACTACCTGGAATCCTTTGAGCAGGCGCTGCAACGGCTCGGCGTCAGGCCGCCGCCGCGCATCACCAAATCCAACGGCGGGGTGATGGGCGTCGATCAGGCGAAACGCGAATGCGTGCAGATGGTGCTCTCCGGCACCGCATCCGGGGTGATTGGTGCCAGCTATCTCGCCAGCGCCTGTGGTTTTGACAAAATCCTCAGCCTGGATATCGGTGGCACCAGCGCCGACGTGGCGGTGATCATCGACGGCAAAGTGGCGCAGGGCAACGGCGAAATCATCGGGGATTTCCCGATCTTTATTCCTTCTGTCGCCGTCACTTCGGTGGGTCAGGGCGGCGGCTCGCTGGCGTGGATCGATGGTCAGGGCGTGCTGCAGATGGGCCCGGACAGTGCCGGATCGCTGCCTGGCCCGGTCTGCTTCCAGCGCGGCGGCACGCAACCCACTGCCACCGATGCGTTCGCCGCCTGCGGCATGATGGGCCATGGCGCGCTGGGTTATAACGCCGTCACTGTTGATGTGGACGCCGCCTGTGCGGCCTGGCAGCCGCTGGCGGATGCGCTTGGCGTCACGGTGCAGGAAACGGCAGAAACCGCCATCCAGCTGGCGATCTCCAGCATGTACAGCGACACCAGCGGGCTGCTGTCGCGCTTTGGTCTCGATCCGCGTGAATTCTGGTTCCTCGCCTTTGGCGGAGCGGGTCCGATGATGGGCTGCTTTCTGGCCCGCGAACTGAATATGAAAGGGGTGATTGTGCCGCCGACGCCGGGCGTGCTGTCCGCGCTGGGCGGGCTGGTAGCAGATATCCGCAACGATTTTATCCGCACGCTCTACGGCGATCTGACACCCGCCCTGGCCGACACCCTGGCCAGTGAAGCCGAAGCATTACAGCAGCGCGCCTGTGGCTGGCTGGCCCAGGAGCACGGCAGCGATATGCCTTACAGCCTGCAGTTCAGCGCGGATATGCGCTATCGCGGTCAGTCGTTTGAGATCGATGTACCGCTGGAGACGAACTGGCTGGCGCAGGCGGATTTCACTGCGCTGCATGACGCCTTTGATCGCCAGCACCAGCAGCTGTTTGGTCACTGTGACCCTCAGGCGCCGGTGCAGTTGATCAACCTGCGGCTCGTGATTGCCTCACCGACGCCGAAACCGGTGATTAACCCACTGGCTCCGGCCACGGAACCGGTGCCGGTACTGAAACAGACCTGGGCGTGGATCGACGGCGGCTGGCATCAGGTTGATTTAGTGCTGCGTTCAGTGCTGCGTGCCGGACATCAGCTCAGTGGCCCGGTCATCATCGCCCAGGATGACTGCACCACCTGCGTGCCGCCCGGCATGGGCGTCACGGTCGATTCATTCGGTAATCTGCTGATCACGGCGAACGAGGCATAACATGGCGATTGATGGACGTAACTTACAGATCCTGGCGAACTACTGCGCCGCCGCTGCCGATGCGATGGCCTTTACGCTGATGCGCACGGCGCACTCCACCTTTGTTAAAGAGACGGAAGATTTCTCCTGCCAGATTGTCAGCCGCAGCGGCCTGGCGTTTGCCTCGCCGCGCAGCTTCGGCGCCCCCTGGTACAGCGGCATCGACTATGCGCCGGTGCTGGCACTGATTGAAGAGTACGCTGACGGCGACATCTGCATTACCAACGACGCTTACGCCGGCAACGTGGCGACCCACTCGCCCGATATCCACATCTGGAAACCGGTGTTCCACCAGGGTGAAATTGTCTGCTTCGTGGTGGGCCACATTCATAACACCGACGTCGGCGGCGCGGTGCCTGCCTCGCTGTCGCGCTCGCTGACCGATATCGTGCAGGAGGGGATTCGCATCCCGCCGCTGAAGATCATGCGGCAGGGTCAGCTCAACGAAGAGGTCGCCAGCATCATGCGGCTCAATGTGCGGGTGCCGGATCAGAACTGGGGCGATTTCAAAGCCCAGCTGGCGTCGGTGAACGTCGGCGAGCGTAAAATCCACGACATTATTGCCCGCTTTGGCATCGCCGATTTTTTGCAGGGCATTGAGGGCATTCTCGATTACGCCGAAGCGCAGGCGCGCAGCATTATCAAAACCATTCCCGACGGGGAATACTTCTATGCCGACTACGCCGATGAAGATGGCGAGGGCGGTTATCCCTGCCGTATCGCCATTACTCTGCGGGTGCAGGGCGATCAACTGGAGCTGGACTACACCGGCAGCGATCCGCAGCTGGCCTCGTCGCTGAATATGCCGACTGGCGGACGTGAGCGGCATCCGCTGGCGCTGGTGGGTGTTACCTATGCGCTCTCTACGCTGGACCGTTCACTGCTGCTTAACGCCGGTACGCTGCGACCCACTAGGGCAATCCTGCCGCCTGGCACGGTCATGAACTGTGAAGCGCCCGCAGCGGTAGGGATGCGCTCCCTGACCTGTGCACTGTCGCAGATTGCCACTATCGGCGTCTTCTCGCTGGCGATGCCGGAGCGTTTGCCCGCGAATTCACCGGGCGGCAACTCAATCATGAACATTCGTACCCAGACGCAGAATCGCAGTGTGGTCGCCTCGCTGGGTCCGGTGGGCGGCGGCGCGGGCGGCACGCCGCGTCACGATGGGCCTGACGGCTCCGGCGGTCTTTCAGCCTTTCTGAAAAACACCCCGATTGAGATCAACGAAGCGGAAGTGCCAATCCGCTTTCATCGCTACGGACTGGCCCAGGACAGCGCCGGAGCCGGTCGCTATCGCGGCGGTTTAGCCACCGAAATGGCATTTGAGGTTTTCTCGCCCAATACCACCATTACCGCGCGCAACCGTAACCGATCGGTGTTTGCCTCGGCGGGTGTCGTCGGCGGCCAGAGTGGGGCGCTCTCTTACTTCCGTACCCGGCGCGACGGTGAGGTCATCAATCACGGTAACACTGATGTGATCCACTGCCTGCCGGGTGACGTGGTCGAAGTGCGCGGACCCGGCGCGGGCGGTTATGGCCTGCCGACACAGCGCGATGCCGATGCGGTGATGCAGGATGTGCGCTGCGGTTATCTCAGCGTCGCGGCAGCCAGGACGCAGTATGGCGTGGTAGTGGTTGATCACCACGTGGATCGGGCAGCAACGGAGCACCTGCGCGCCACGATGCCGCAGCAGGCTGCGCACCATTTTGAGCACGGCGAAGCACGGAGTCGCTTCGAAATGCTCTGGACGCCACAGCGTTATCAGTTACTTACCGCCTTTCTGGCAAGCGCGCCGGTGAGCTGGCGTCACTTCCTGAAAACCCAGGTATTCCGGGCGGTGGCAGAGATAGGCGAAACGGCGGATATGGCACAAATATTCAGTGATTTGCGTCAGCGATACCCGGCAATGGCGAACAATTAACGGCGATTGCGCATCGTCTACTACGCTTTAAGTCTGCATAGACTACAAGGGGAAACGCGACGATGAGCATGAAAACCAGTGATTTTTTTGTCCAGCGCCTGAAAGAGTGGGGCGTCACACGCATCTATGGCTATCCGGGAGATGGCATCAATGGGGTGCTGGGCGCCATTCAGCGTGCTAACGCCAAAGGCGACGGCATCGAATTTATTCAGGTACGCCACGAAGAGATGGCGGCCTTTATGGCGGCAGGACACGCCAAATTCACCGGTGAGCTGGGCGTCTGCCTCTCTACCGGCGGGCCGGGCGCGACCCATCTGCTGACCGGACTCTATGATGCCAAAATGGATCATGCTCCGGTGCTGGCGATTGCGGGACAGGCGGAAGCGACCGCGCGCGGCTCCAGTTATCAGCAGGAGATGAACCTGGATCGCATCTTCTCGGACGTTGCCAACTTCGTTCAGGAAGCCTCGACTTCGACCCAGGTGCGCCATCTGCTCGACCGGGGCGTGCGCATCGCCAAAGCGCAAAACGGCGTGGCGGTGATCATCATCCCTAAAGATATTCAGGATGAAGAGTGGCAGCCGCCGCAGCATCTGCACGGTTTTACCCATTCCGGCAGCGGCTATCAGCGTCCCAAAGTGATCCCTTATGAAGCGGATCTGCAACGCGCCGCTGAGGTGCTTAACGCCGGTAAAAAAGTGGCGATTCTGATTGGCGCAGGCGCACGTAACGCCGCCGTCGAGGTGGTACAGGTCGCCAATGTGCTGGGTGCGGGCGTGGCAAAAGCGCTGCTGGGCAAAGATGTGCTGCCGGACGATGCGCCGTTTGTGACCGGTTCGATTGGCCTGCTGGGCACGAAGCCCTCATCCGATTTAATGCAGAACTGCGACACCCTGCTGATGATCGGCAGCGGCTTCCCGTGGACAGAGTTCCTGCCGGAAGAGGGCAAGGCGCGTGCGGTGCAGATAGACATCGATCCCGCCATGCTCGGCCTGCGCTATCCCAGCGAAGTGAATCTGCATGGCGATGCGGCTGAAACCCTGCGCGCCCTGCTGCCGCTGCTGGAGCACAAAGAGGATCGCAGCTGGCAGGAAGATATCGCGCTTCAGGTGCGCGACTGGTGGACGCTGATGGAAGAGCGCGCCATGGCACCGGCTAATCCGGTCAACCCGCAGCGGGTGGTGTGGGAGATGTCGCCACAACTGCCGGATAACGCCATTGTCACCTCGGACTCCGGTTCCTGTGCCAACTGGTTCGCCCGCGACTATCGGGTAAAACAGGGTCAGCGCGCCTCGCTCTCCGGCGGTCTGGCCTGTATGGGCGCGGCGGTGCCTTATGCGATTGCCGCAAAATTTGCCCATTCCGACAAACCGGTGGTGGCGCTGGTGGGTGACGGCGCTATGCAGATGAACAACATGGCAGAGCTGATCACCATCCAGAAATACTGGCAGCAGTGGGCCGATCCACGCCTGATCGTCTGCGTGTTCAACAACCAGGATCTCAATCAGGTCACCTGGGAGCAGCGGGTCATGGAGGGGAATCCCCGCTTTGACGCCTCGCAGCAACTGCCGGACGTGAAGTATGCTGAGTTTGCGCAGTCGCTGGGGATGGTCGGTATTTTTGTCGATAATCCTGACGATCTGGCGGCGGCCTGGCAGCGTGCGCTCAGCGCCGATCGCCCGGTATTGCTGGAGGTGAAAACCGATCCGGAAGTTGCCCCGTTACCGCCGCACATCACCTTTAAACAGGCGAAAGCCTTTATGGCGTCAATGGTGAAAGGCGATCGCGGCGCGGCACAGATCATCAGCGACACCGCCAGCCAGCTGTTCAATAAAAAGCATTAAGGGCTAAGTAGGGCGGTCGCGCCTCGCTAACCTTAAATCCCGGATGCACTCGCGTCCGGGTCTCCAGTCACTTCATCATCAACGGGAGTCTTACCATGACTGCTCACTCCAGCCCTGTCTGGTTAATATCGGGATGTTCGACCGGATTTGGTCGTGAACTGGCGCAGCAGACCATCGCGCGTGGTTTTAAGGTCGTCGTGACGGCACGTGATACCTCTTCCATTGCCGATCTGGTTGAGGGACACGACAACGCGCTGGCAGTAGCGCTGGATGTGACCCACCAGGCGAGCATCGACCAGGCGGTCAAAACGGCACTCGACAGGTTCGGCACCATTGATGTGCTGGTAAACAACGCCGGTTACGGCTATCAGAGCTCGG
Source organism: Pantoea sp. Fr-CA_6 (assembly GCF_024520895.1). Taxonomy (NCBI): domain Bacteria; kingdom Pseudomonadati; phylum Pseudomonadota; class Gammaproteobacteria; order Enterobacterales; family Erwiniaceae; genus Pantoea; species Pantoea sp. Fr-CA_6. Next base: position 202,559 of record NZ_JALNPO010000004.1, read on the forward strand.
TGGAAGAGGGTGTAGAAAGCGAAATCCGCGCGCAGTTTGATGCCAACGTCTTTGGCCTGTTTGCCCTGACCCGCGCCGTGCTGCCCGCGATGAGAAAGGCGCGCAGCGGCCACGTCATCAACATTACCTCGGTGGCAGGCTTAATTGGCTTTGCCAGCTCAGGCTACTACTCTGCCAGCAAACATGCGGTGGAAGGCTGGTCAGATTCGCTGGCGCTGGAAGCGGGACCGCTGGGCATTCGCGTTACCTGTGTCGAGCCAGGTCCGTTCCGCACCGACTGGGCCGGACGCTCACTGCATCAGACACCGAGCACGCTGCCAGACTATGCAGAGACTGCAGCCGCACGGATGAAAGCCACCGCCGAATACAGCGGTACTCAGAAGGGCGATCCGGCGCGGGCCGCCACGGCGATGATTGCCATCACTGAGCATGATAACCCGCCACGCCATCTGGTAATGGGCGCCTGGGGCCATGATGCCGTAACCAGCAAGCTTAAAGAGCGGCTGGCTGAGATCGAAGCGTGGAAACAGACGTCGGTGGAGACGGATTTTCCGGAGTAGAGGTGAGTTGCGGGTGGCGGAAAGCCGTCTGCGAGTGAGCCAGAAGCTGATAAAAATACGAAAGGCCCGTTTATCGGGCCTTTAAGCGTTAAGCGCTGATCTTAGCTTTCTGCATTTCGCGCGCATTCAGCTCTTTCAACTTGCGGCGTAACAGGGCAGACGACGAGCGTTTTTTTCTCTGAGCTAACTGGGCTTTAATGGCGGGCAGATCGGGTCTGGCCAGCCATTCAGCAATCAATAGTGCCCTTAACTCCTTATACCTGGTTTCGACCGGAGCCAAAGGGGTTGTTTCATCGTGTTTATTGTAAAACGACATAGCAAGCTCTCCCTGTAGTCACTACTTTATAAGCCCGGAAACAGTCCGGGATTAAAGGTTGCGGCGCTTTCTTTGGCAACCCTGTCCGGCGATTGTAGCGTAGTTCATTTTTTAACCCAAGCAAAGCGTCGTAGATCTCCTCAAGGGGTGTCGGGCGATTGCGGTCAACGATCTCTCCTGATGCAGCCTGGAAAACAAAACCGCCTATAAAGAAGCTTTCATAGTGTGCCATTAACGCCAGGAGTACGCTTTTGAAAACGACAGCACTGCCTAATCCTGCAAAGCTGATATGGCGGAAATCGCCGAGGCACTCCAGACCATCGAACACGTCAAAACAGACTTCAGCCAGCCCGTTAACCATTCAGCTATTACGCCCCCTTATCGCGCAGCCCTGCGCCATCATCGTGCTGGAAAAATAAACAGTCGCCTCCACCTGGCATCATAAGAATTCGATCTTGTATCCCAGCCCGTATTCCATCTGGCATCCCCACCTCAGACCGGTTGATTCACCGCTAACTGGCACGCTTCATGCACTAGCTGACAGGTACACTTTTGGCGAGGTAACCCATGTTTGACTCCTTATTAGACGAAGATGCCACCACGATGGCCGCTCTGATTCGCAGCGGGGACGTGTCGGCGTGCGAGCTGACCGTGGCAGCGCTGGCACGGATGGAACAGCGGGAACCGGCGATACAGGCTTTTTGTACTCCGACGCCTGAACTGGCGCTGGCACAGGCCAGAGCCGTGGATGCCCGACGGGCACGCGGAGAAACACTGGGCGCGCTGGCGGGCGTACCGCTGGCGGTGAAGGATTTAATCTGCACCGCAAACGTCAGAACCACCTCCGGTTCGGCGGCGTACAAAGATTTCGTGCCGGAAGATGATGACATCACGGTGGAACGGTTGCTGGCCGCCGACGCCATTCTGCTTGGCAAAACCACCGCACCGGAGTTTGGCTACAGCGGGGTCGGGCACAATCCGCTGTTTCCGTCGCCACGCAATCCCTGGGATTTGAGCATGACGCCAGGAGGGTCCAGCGCTGGTTCGGGTGCGGCGGTGGCGGCGCGGCTCTGCCCGATTGCACTGGGCAGCGACGGCGGCGGGTCGGTACGCATTCCGGCGGCGCACTGCGGTATTTTCGGCTTCAAGGCGTCGATGGGCCGGGTGCCGCTGTGGCCCGGCTGTCGTGATGAACGCTACCCCGGCGTGTCGAGCTGGGAGTCACTGGAGCATATCGGTCCGATGACGCGCAGCGTGCGCGATGCCGCGCTGATGATGTCGCTGATGGCGGGACCGGATATGCGCGATCGCCACTCGATTCCCTGCAGCGATGTCGACTGGCTGGGTGCGCCACACCATCTGCCAGGCAAACTGCGCATCGCCTTCAGCGCGGATTTTGGCTATGTGGCCGTTGACCCGGAAGTACGGGCAGTGGTCAGCGCGGCGGTGCAGCGTTTTGCCGCTGAAATCGGTGCTGAACTGGAACTGGCCGATCCGGGCTTCCCTGATCCGTCGGCGGCCTTTGGCGCGCTGGTGGCGATGGAGAGCGATCTCACCGGTATGCGCCGGATGCTGGCGGAGCAGGGCAGCGAGATGTCGCCGCATCTGGTCGCCATGCTGCAGCGCGACTGGCGGGCGGAAAACTTCACCGATGCCATCACCACCCGAAAAGCGGTCAGCAACTGCCTGTGGCGCTTTATGCAGCGCTTTGACCTGCTGATTACCCCGACGCTGGCGGTACCGCCGTTTCCGCTGGGGATGCAGGGACCGGAGATCATTGATGGCCGCATGGTCCGCAGCGATCACTGGCTCTCGTTCTGCTACCCGTTCAACTTCACCGGTCAGCCCGCCGCGTCCGTGCCCGCCGGTTTTACCGCCAGCGGCTTGCCCGTCGGTCTGCAGATTGTCGGACGTCATCTTGATGATGCCTTAGTGCTGGCTGCCAGTGCCGCTTTCGAGCGCATTCAGCCGTGGAATCACCTTCAACCCGGAATCGCCCAATGAAAACGTCTACCACGCCTGCGCTGGAGCAGGAGTTTGAACATCAGCCGGTGCCGCTGTCTCATCGTCATTCTACCCGCTCTGTCTCGGCCGTCTGGTTTGGCTTTCCGATGATCCTTACCAATGCGCTGTTTGGCGGCATCATCACATGGCATCTGGGGTTCTGGCCCGCGCTGATCGCTATTCTGCTGGGAAACCTGGTGCTGTTCGCCTATGTCGGCGCGCTGAGCTGGTACGCCGGTAACAGCGGAATGAATTTCGCCCTGCAGGCCAGACGCACCTTTGGCAGCAAAGGCTACATCCTGGTCTCGGGTTTTCTCTCGACGGTGGTGATCGGCTGGTATGCCTTCCAGACCGGCCTTACCGGCACGGTCATTAATCAGACCTTTGGCTGGAATGCGCTGGCGGTGACGGCCTTTGCCATGATCCTCTATACCGGCATCACGTTCCTGGGCGTGCGGGCGCTGTCGGTGCTGGGGATGATCGCCGCGCCGCTGTTTGTGGTGCTGGGAATGGTGGCGCTGTGGCTGATTAGCAAGCAGCACGACTTCTCCGTGGTGACGCAGTGGAAGGGCAGCGCCAGCGTAGCCGGTGCAATGAGTATGGGCACCGCCGTCACCATGGTGGTGGCCGGTTTTGCTGACTCCGGCACCATGACCGCTGACTTTACCCGCTGGTCAAAGAATGGCCGTTCGGCAGTGATCGCCGCGTTCTCTGCCTTTCCGGTGGCTAACGTCATCTCCTATCTGTTTGGTGTAGTGATTGTGGCCGTGGGCGCCGCGGTTGATCCGCTGACCAATGGCGGTAACTTCCTGCCGATGCTGATGGGGCACAGCGCCTTTTTGTCGGTAGTGGCCTGCCTGTTTGTCTTTATCAATCTCGGATCGGTCTGCACACACTGCCTCTATAACGGGGCGGTGGGCTTCAGTCATCTGTTCAGCAGCAAAATGCGGCTCTGGACGCTGATCCTGGGTGCCATTGGCGGCGTGCTGGCGCTGGCGGGCGTCTGGTCTTACTTCCTGGAGTGGCTCAGCCTGCTCGGCATTGTGGTGCCGCCGTTTGGTGCCGTGATGATCGTGGATTTAATTTTTATGGCGCGTATCAGCGAGCAGCGTCCGGCGCAGCGTTTTCGTGGTACTGCGTTTGCCGCCTGGGCGATTGGCAGCCTGTGTGCGGTGATCGCCCACGTCGCTTTCCCTCAATTTGGTGAAGCGGTTATTGGTCTGGTAACCGCCGCCATCAGCTACAGCGTGATCAGCAGAATGCGCATGCCGCGCCCGGTAATGGAGAACAGCAATGCCCGACTATAGCGTTAATTCAACCCCCTACGCCTGGCCGTTTGACGGCACTTTTACACCGGCTGACACCGCGCTGATCGTGATTGATATGCAGACCGACTTCTGCGGCGTGGGCGGCTATGTCGACAGCATGGGCTATGACGTGAGTCTGACCCGCGCGCCCATCGCACCGTTGCAGCAGGTGCTGGCGGCGATGCGTGCCCGGCAGTTTCCGATTATTCATACCCGCGAAGGGCACCGGCCCGATCTCAGTGATTTGCCCGCCAACAAACGCTGGCGCTCGCGACGGATGAACGCCGGGATCGGGGATGAGGGACCGTGCGGCCGTATTCTGGTGCGCGGTGAACCGGGCTGGGAGATTATCCCGGAGCTGGCACCGCTGCCGGGTGAAGTGGTGATTGATAAGCCGGGTAAGGGATCGTTTTATGCCACCGATCTGGAGCTGATATTGCGCAGTCGCGGCATCCGTAATCTGATCCTCACCGGTATTACCACCGACGTCTGCGTCCACACCACGCTGCGCGAAGCCAACGATCGCGGTTTTGAGTGCCTGGTGCTGTCCGATTGCTGTGCTGCGACCGAGCTGCGTCATCATGAGGCGGCGCTGAGTATGATCCATATGCAGGGCGGCATCTTTGGCGCGGTCGCCCATTCTGCCGCGCTGCTGGATAGCCTGGGGGTTTAATTTCCCGCGACGACGGGTAAAGGGCGATGTTGATCTTCTGATCTCAGGTACATCACGCAGCCGGAAAGCCTGAGCACAACGTTGCGCTCAGGCTTTCCACATCAGCGATCACTCGTGCTGCGCGTTGTCTGGCGCAATAGTTTTCATCAGTGCTGCGAGCTGATCGGCGGGCACCGCCTGACTGAACAGATAGCCCTGCAGCTGATTACAGCCCGCATCTGCCAGCGCAGACATCTGCCCTGGCGTCTCGACGCCTTCGGCTGTCACCATCAGACCCATGGCATGACCCAGTTTCACCACCGATTCAACAATCGCCACTGAATTTTCCGCCACGCCCAGCGACTGGGTGAATGAGCGATCGATTTTGATTTTATCCACCGGAAAGTTGCTGAGATAGTTCAGGCTGGAGTAACCGGTGCCAAAGTCATCCAGCGCAATCCGGAAGCCCGCGTCACGCAGCTCCACAATAATGGCGCGTGCTTCACGTTCATCTTCGATTAACACCCCTTCGGTGATCTCCAGTTCCAGGCGCTTCGGATCGCCGCCGTTCTGGCTGACAATCGCCATCACCCGCTCAACAAAGCCGGTAGAGCGGAACTGCACCGGCGAGACGTTGACCGCCACCAGCAGCTCGGGAAAACTCTGCTGAGTGACGCAGGCTTCAGCCAGCACCCATTCGCCCAGCGGAATAATCAGGCCGGTCTCTTCGGCAATCGCGATAAATTCGCCAGGCGCAATCAGGCCGCGGGCTGGATGGTGCCAGCGCAGCAGCGCTTCGATGCCCACCATCTGCTGGCCGCCAATATCCATCAGCGGCTGATACCACACCTCCAGCCCCTGATGGGTATGCAGCGCCGTACGCAGGTCGGCAGCGATGGTCTGTCGGGTCCGCACCGACTCATCCATCGCCCGTTCAAACTGTCGATACGTGCCGCGTCCGCCGCTTTTGGCCTCATACAGCGCAATATCCGCTTTGCGCATCAGTTCCAGCCGATCAACCCCATCTTTGGGTGCCAGCGCCAGTCCGATACTGGCACCACTCCAGACATCGCTGCCAAACAGCGTAAAAGGCTCACTCAGTTCGTCGATAATGCGCTGTGCCAGGCTATGCACCTGGCCGATATTATCGACATCTGGCATCACCACGATAAATTCATCACCGCCGATGCGTCCTACCGTATCGCTGGCCCGCACGATACGGCTCAGACGCTGTGCGACCGCGATGATCAGTTCATCTCCGGCATGATGACCGTGGGTATCGTTGATGGTTTTAAAGCGGTCGAGGTCGATGAGCAGCAGCGCCACCCGCTGATCGTGGCGCGTCGCCAGAGCCAGCGCCTGGGTTAAGCGGTCTTCGACCAGTGCGCGGTTCGGCAGGCCGGTCAGCACATCATGAAACGCCAGATGCTGTGCCTGGGCCTCTGACGCGCCGAGCCTGAGCATGGATTGCGAGAGGTTCACCGACGAGTTCCAGAGTCGCCGCACCATATAAAGGCACAGCAGGGATATCGCCAGTACCGCCAGCCCGGTAGATGGCCCGATGGTGCGCAGCATCTGCGCACCGGGACGGGAGGGGATCCAGTTCAGATAGCCAACCGCCTCACCCGCCTGGGCGATCAGCAGATAGCGCGCACCGGTTCCCGGCTGTGGCGTGCCGTCGGAGAAGTGCAGCCCCTGCAGCTGATTGCGTTCCGCCAGGCCCGCCAGATAGCCGTCATCAAGAAATTTCAGGCTCACCAGCCGGAAACGCGGCAGGGCATTGCTCTCCCGCTGGATGTTACCTACTGCCAGCGCGGCGGCCCGGTTTGTCACACGGGCATAATCGGCGTTATCGTGGCGTGCCGGATCGTTGACCAGCGGGCTTTGCAGCACCTCACCAATCAGTGGGTCATTTTCAGGGGCGTAGACCGGCTGGCCTTCGCGCCAGACTCTGACGATCTGATTTTGCTGGTCCAGCACCAGAATCAGCTGATGGCCGAACATCTCATACAGCCACAGCCCAATGTTCTCATCCAGCCACCTGCTGCTGTTGCCCTCTGCCAGATGCTGCTCAAAGGGTCCCCAGCGCGACAGGCTATGCAGCTGGCGCAGATGCTCATTCAGACTCTGTGAAAAAGAGGCTTCAATCATCCGTTGCTGCTGATGGCGGGCCTCCGTATTGGTGAGTGAGGTACCAACAAAGAGCGCAGCGCCTGCACCTACAAACGTCAGCAATAAGATAGCGACCAGCGGCACCAGGACTTCACGCAGGAAACTGCGACGAAAATCAGAGGAAAGTTTAAGGGTGTTAATCATATTGTTGTTTTTCTCAGCAGCAGGGGAACAGCTTAAAAATTAGCAGATTGCACAAAAACGTCCACGCAAAGCGTTACGCTTAGTGATTCTGGCAACGTTTTTGTTGCCGGATGGCCAGGGCAGCCTAAATAATGGGGAGTGAAAAAGTGGCCGTGTTGTATCAGATATTTTAATGGGGTTAGCTGGCTGGACGGTGACATGAGGGCCAACATTCGGCCTCTGTAGCAGTAGCCATAAGGCTGGCGCGCGACAGCCTCTCTGGACGCATCACTGCGCATTTCCTGTTAACTTCGCCGCGATGGTTCATACTCATGTGCGCTGATTGTGTTACGAACGGATAGCCGTGAAGACAACGGTTACTGAGTTTGTCACTTATCTGACAGCCTGAGGTTGTCAGCTTACTATAAGGGAAAATAATGCCATTGTTATTCGGTGAGTTATCTGGTTTCCCGTCATGGGTGCCTGTTGTATTACTCGTCTCGCTCTCTTTTGTGCTGGGATTTCTGGCCCGCCTTATCCTGCTCAGATTCATCCGCTACTGGCAGATTCGTGACAGAAAACTGTTTAAATCCCTTGAGAAGCATCTTAGCGGCTCGATGTTCTTTTTTATTCCGTTATTAATGATTAATGTCGGCGTTAATTACATCGATTTCCAACCGGAATCTCTCTCTTTAATTACCAATATCATCAATGTCTTTATTATTATGTCATTTTGCTCGGTCTTAATCCGGCTGACCAATGTGGCGCAGGATATGCTTTATATCCGCTATGACATTAATATTTCCAATAACCTTCGTGCGCGTAAAATCCGCACGCAGATTATCTATGTCAAAAAAGTGGTTATTGTCATCCTGGTTCTGTTCTGTGTTTCGCTGATTCTGCTCAGCTTCCCTGGCGTCCGGAAATTCGGCACCACCATTCTGGCCGGTGCGGGTGTTGCCGGTATCATTATTGGTTTTGCGCTGCAGAAGTCGCTGGTCAATCTGTTCGCCGGTATTCAGATCGCCTTTACCCAGCCTATTAAAATTGATGATGCGGTAGTGGTAGAAAAAGAGTGGGGCTGGATTGAGGAGATCAACCTGACCTATGTGGTGGTGCGCATCTGGGATTTGCGTCGGCTGGTGTTGCCGATCACCTACTTTACCGAAAATCCGTTTCAGAACTGGACGCGCAACAACGCCCAGATCTTAGGCTCGGTGTTCCTTTACGTGGATTACTCCATGCCGCTGGAACCGCTGCGCAAGCATTTTGAAAAGGTGCTGAGCGAAACCAAGCTTTGGGATCAGGAAACCTCTGTGCTACAGGTGACCGACACCACCGAGAAAACGATGACCATCAGGATGCTGATGACCGCGCAGAACTCCCCGATCGCCTTTGATTTACGCTGTTACGTGCGTGAGAAGATGATTGAGTTTATTCAGCAGAATTACCCGGAAAGCCTGCCACAGGTGAGAGCGTCACTGACGGATAGTGGGGGTGAGAAGGTGGGGAAAGGGACGGCTGAGTAGGGGCAAGCTGGGAGCGGCAGTCTGCGTGGGTGTGTACATCCTGATGGCTGTTGCTCCGTTGTTCTTTCAGGGCAGGCGATGGCGTGTTTGTCCGCCTGGTGTCTGAAGCGGACATAATTGTTTTGGCCATCTTCTGGTAGGCCCGATGTCTGCAGAAGAAGCTGCAGACATCAGCCTGACTCAGTTAAAAGCTCACCCACGGATCGCTTGAAACTTTTTCTTTTACCTGAACAGACGGTATGGCCGGGGAGCGTAAGTCTGTCACGACCGCACCAGTCTGCAACCTGAACCGGCTGGTAATCGCACTTAACGATTTAACCTGTTCCTCCAGTACACCCGTAGCAGCAGCAGAAGCCTGAACCAGCGTGGCGTTCTGTTGAGTCACACTGTCCATTTCGGTTACAGCCGTGCCGATCTGATTTATTCCCTTACTCTGTTCAGAAGACGCCGCCGCAATCTCTCCCAGCAGCGAGGTCACGCCGGTCACATCGCTGATAATTTTTTCTGTTGTCAGCGAAACCTGAGCCACTTTCTGCTCACCCAGACCGACGTTCAGATTGGATTCAGCAATCAGCTTTTCAATTTCCCGCGCAGACTGTGTGCTGCGTTGTGCAAGCGTGCGAACTTCGTTAGCAACCACAGCAAAACCGCGACCCTGGTCGCCTGCACGTGCTGCTTCTACCGCTGCGTTCAGTGCCAGAATGTTTGTCTGAAAGGCAATGCTGTTTATTACGGAGGTAATTTCACTGATGGCCATTGCGCTGGTTTTGATGTCTGCCATCGTGCGCACTACTTCCCGCATCGCCGCGCCGCATTCCGAAGCGGTTCCGGAAGCCGCAGATGCCGCGTCGCTGGCGACTGAGGCATTTCCGGCATTGAGTGAAACAGTAGACGAGAGCTCCTCCATGCTCGCCGCGGTCTCTTCGAGCGCTGCCGCCTGTTGCTCCGTGCGGCTGGAAAGACTGTGGTTGCCGTCGCTTATCTGCGTGGTAACGCGGGCCACTTCGCTTACGCCATTGACGATTTCACTGACCATCGTTTTCAGGCCAAGCTGCATATTTTCAAGCCCCTGCAGAAGCCTGCCCATTTCATCGTTGCGGAGATTGTGGAACTCCGATGTCAGATCGCCGGCACCAATGGCTGCCGTTACTTCGCCAGCACGACGCAGGGGCTTGATCAGCACATTTTTCAGTACCACCGCCACAATGACTGAAGCCAGGATAAAGAGTATGACCGACACACCCGCAGCAACATAAGCAATGTGCGTATCGGTATCGGCCTGTTGGGTGATGTTTACGGCTGACTGCTTATGTATGGCAATAACCTTGTCCAGCGGAACGCGGTAAGCCTCATCAAGTGCCACGACTTTTGTGCCGGCAAGCATCAGAAAAGCGGGTACATCCCTTTTCTGCAGCGCGGTGAAAAGGGCACCAACGCCTTGCTCAGTGTAATCGTTGTAGCGTGCGGCCAGCTCCCGTGACAGTTCCGCTTCGCCGGCCATTTTTGGTGCAGCCTGATAGGCCTGCATAAAGCGCAAGCCGCCATCATAGTAAAATCTGGCCTGGGCCAGCGCGGCATTAAACGCTTCTGGATTGCTGCCGTCAGCATAAGGGACAGCGGCCAGCAGTGTGGTGCGAGCGGCACGTATCCAGTTAGTCGTGTCAGCGACGCCAAGGGTGGCAGAGACTTCATGGTTGAGATTTTTGAGAGACTCCGCGCTGCGATTCAGATAAATCACACTCAGCAATGAAGAAGCAAGAAAGACAAAAAACAGGAACAGTCCGGATAACGTCAGGATCGTGGTGAGACGTGTATTTTTCAGCATGGCAGTAAAGCCTCCAGGTAAGATGTCTTACGATTATCGGCCTGGAGCAGCCAGAGATTACTCACCGTTATTAACCAAATGCAGTGGAAAAATCGTGCACAAATTTAAGAAGGCAGACTTCAGTAAAAATAAAATGGCATTTTAAAATTATGATGTTGAATCATATGACTTATTTATTTTTTAAGGTTTTGAATATTCAAAATAACTTAAAAAATAGTGGAAAATTACAATGTTAATTTGAGGGGGAGTGATGGAATACCATCAAAAGGGCATCAGAATTTTGCCAGCCGGGATGCTTTTTGATTCAATTCTCTGCGACCTCCACTCTTTTTAGTTTTTGAAAAAGCCTTTGCGACATGATCAACTGTTCAGGAATTACGTCCGTTTTCTTTCATTAAATGCCTGACCCTGGTTGCATCATTAATCCTGTTCAGAACCTGCTGATATTGCCGCTTAAGCTGAGGGAATAGCGTGGCTACATCTGTTTTACCGGTTTTAATCCCTGAGGGTAGGGCAACATGCAGCCTCAGGTTAAAACATTTTGCCGTTAAGGGTGCGGGCCAAACGCGATCAGGGCTAAATGCTCGTCTGGAGGATGATATCAACGCACTCAGCAGGCGATAATTCCGCGGTATCTAATTGCAGATGCTCTCTGCTCCACGGTTCATAAACACGATCCACAACGGCCTGCCAGTCAGGCACTTTTAAACCAGGAATATCTGAGATTCTGTTCTCTACACGGGCACGATGCTGTTCTGGATCCGAACAGAGGATTTCAATTTCCAGAAAGGGAACACCTGATGATAGTGCGATATCACGAAAACTATCGCGCACCAGGTTAAGGTCATTCACCGAGTCAGTGACAACAGTTGACCCTAGTTGCAGATTGTCCCGCGCAAGCTCATAAAGGATGAAGTAGCCTTCAGGGCCAATATCCCTGAAAGTTGCTGAACTATTACGTAGAGCCTGTTCAACTGTGTCGACGCGTAAATACACCGCTTTCAATTTTTCAGATAACATTTTAGCGATAGTGCTTTTTCCGCTACCCGGAAGGCCACTAAAGATGTAGAGCATAACGACTCCTGTTTAAACCCACACTCCGGCGGTAAATCAAACACATTGATACATCAGTCTGCGCGAAATTATGCGAACTCGTTTCGGATGACCGCCACCCTTTGCCAGCAGCGGGCAGTGTTTATTCCACTTCTGCCCGGCTATTCATCTGGCAGTGCTTCAAGGTCTGCGGAGATAATTGCCGGTAGGTTTTGAGTAATCTTTTCTACCGGCCAGTCCCACCAGGCCAGCTTCTCTAGTCGGGATATGGTTTCATCAGTAAAACGCTGCCTGATCACTCTGGCCGGGTTGCCACCCACAATCGAATAGGCCGGGACATCCGACGTCACAACAGAACGTGACGAGATTATTGCGCCGTTGCCGATTTTAACGCCTGGCATAATCAGCGCCTGATAACCCATCCATACATCATTACCAATCACTGTATCGCCTTTATAGGGCAGATCGCCGGACTGAGGCTGGGCTGTTTCCCATCCATTTCCGAAAATGTAAAACGGAAAAGTGGAGAAACCCGCCATGTTATGGTTTGCCCCGTTCATGATGAACTGAACGCCCCTGGCTATCGCGCAGAATTTACCAATGATCAGTTTGTCACCAATAAAGGGGAAGTGATAAAGGACATTGCGCTCGAAGTTTTCTGAGTCTTCAGGATCATCATAATAAGTAAAATCCCCGATTATGATGTTGGGGTTTTTCACCGTATTTTTGATAAAACAAACCTGTGGGAAGCCTTCCATTGGATGGGGATTAGCGGGATCCGGTCCGTACATACTCTCTCCTAAGCGCAACGTTAGTTCGTTCCAGTGTACACCAGGCAGCCAGTCGTTCGATGCGAACAGGCTCAATGCCTGCTTGCTGTAAATCCCTGACTACCACATTCACCTCTCCTTCACCCCCCCGTCACGGTTCTGTCATCTGATCCCCTCAAGCTAACACCATCCCGCAGCGTCTTTTCACTGCGTTCCCACTCTGTAACCCGTGAGGATTTCATCGTGATGGAGTTATCCAGACATCCGACCACTGTCTATCAGGCTGTTGCCGCACAACTGGAGCAGGCGCTGAAAGAGCGCTACCGCTGCGGCGACTATCTTCCTTCCGAGCAACAGCTGGCCGATCACTATGAGGTGAATCGCCACACGCTGCGTCGGGCGGTGGATGAGCTGGTGCACAAAGGGCTGCTGCAGCGCCGTCACGGCGTCGGCATCCTGGTTTTGATGCGCCCTTATGACTATCCGCTGCATGCCCAGGCGCGATTCAGCCAGAACCTGCTTGAGCAGGGCAGTCATCCCACCAGCGAACGGCTGCTGGCGGTGCTGCGTCCGGCCAGCAACGACGTTGCCAATGCGCTGGGCGTGAAAGAGGGCGACAACGTCATTCATCTGCGCACCCTGCGTCGCGCCAACGGCGTGCCGCTCTGCCTGATCAACCATTTCCTCGCCGACCTCAGCTGGTGGCCACAGCTTCAGCAATTTAACAGTGGATCGCTGCACGACTTCTTAGTGGAGCACACCGGCAAGCAGCTGGTGCGCACCCAGACCCGCATCAGCACCCGCCGGGCGCAGGCCAAAGAGTGTCGGCAGCTCGACATCGCGCTGCATTCGCCGCTGCTCTGCGTGCGGACCCTGAACAAAACCAGTGATGGCGCGGTGGCGGAATACTCCGTCAGCCTGACGCGCGGCGACATGATTGAACTGACTCTGGAGCACTAATGGAACAGCAAACGGATCGCCAGCGCTGGCTGTCGGTGCTGGCGCACAGCAGCGCCGCCTTGCTTGAGACGCACTGGCAGGCGCTTAACCTCCAGCCCGCCTATACCCTGATCCGTCCGGCAGAGATCGGGCTGACACGGTTGCAGGCGCGGATGGGGGCCACCGGCAAACGCTTTGTGATGGGCGATGCCACGGTGACGCGCGCGGTGGTGCAGCTCAGCGACGGCACTCTGGGTTACAGCTACCTGTTAGGGCGCGACAAAGCCCATGCCGAACGCTGTGCCCTGCTGGATGCGCTTTTACAGCAGCCGGAAACCCGGCAACTGCTGGAAGAGAAGATTATTACCCCGCTGGCGGCGTGGCGCGATGAGCAGCGACAGCTGCGCGCCCGCGAGATCGCCAGCAGCAAAGTGGATTTCTTTACGCTGGTTCGCGGAGATAACTGATGACTTTACTGGCAAGTTTTAACCATCCGGTGGCGGATGCGCAGCGCGCGTTTCGCCGCATTCTGAAAGCGATGAGCGAACCGGGCGTGATGGTCTCGCTGCCGCTGCAACAGGGCTGGGGCGCACTGTCACCGGCGGCCACGGCGCTGCTGCTGACGCTGGTCGATCAGGAAAGCCCGGTCTGGCTGGATGCGGAAATCGACAACGAACAGCTGCGCAACAATCTGCGCTTCCATACCGGTGCGCCGATCACCACGCAGCAGGATGCACCATTCGCCCTGAGCCATGCGGCGGCGCAGCCCGACCCGACGCAGTTCGCAGCGGGTGACAACATGTCACCGGAAAAAAGCACCACGCTGATTATCGAAGTGCCGTCGCTGAATGGCGGCCTGACGCTGCGCCTCTCCGGCCCTGGCCTGCGCGAAACCCGCGCCATCGCGCCACAGCTGCCCGAAAGCGTGCTGGAATATCTGCGCACTCGTCCACATCCGTTTCCACAGGGCGTGGACCTGATCTTCACCTGTGGCGAAGCGATTATGGCCGTGCCGCGCACCACCGTTGTGGAGGTGTGCTGATGTATGTCGCGGTAAAAGGGGGCGAAAAAGCCATTGCGAACGCCCATCAGTTGCAGGCCGATCTGCGGCGCGGCGATCGGGCGGTAGCCGAACTCGGCTGCGATCAGGTGGCGCAGCAGCTGGGACTGGCGGTGGATCGGGTGATGACCGAAGGCGGGATTTACGATCCCGAACTGGCGGCGCTGGCGATTAAACAGGCCAGCGGCGATCTGGTCGAGGCGATCTTTCTGCTTCGCGCCTATCGCACCACGCTGCCACGCCTGGCGGAGAGCACGCCGCTGGCGACCGGTGCGATGCGCATCGAACGCCGCATCTCGGCGGTCTATAAAGATCTGCCGGGCGGCCAGGTATTGGGGCCAACTTACGACTACAGCCACCGTCTGCTCGACTTCACCCTGCTGGCCAATGGCGAAACGCCCGCCGCGCCGCGTGACGATCGTTCGGTACCTGACCAGTGCCCGCATATGTTCAGCATGATGAGCGATGAAGGGCTGGCTGCCGCTGAGATGGATGACGGCAGCGAGCCTGTCGATATCACCCGCGAGCCGATGAGCTTTCCCGCCTCACGCGCCGCGCGCCTGCAACAGCTGGTGCGTGGCGACGAAGGCTTTCTGCTGGCGCTCGGCTACTCGACCCAGCGCGGCTATGGCCGCACCCATCCGTTTGCCGGCGAGATCCGCACCGGCACTCTCAGCGTCAGTATCTGTCCCGAAGAGCTGGGTTTTGAGCTGGAGATCGGTGAGCTGCTGCTGACGGAGTGTGAAATGGTCAACGGCGTTGCCCACAGCGACGACACGGCGCCGCACTTTACCCGGGGCTATGGGCTGGTGTTTGGCCGCGCCGAACGTAAAGCGATGGCGATGGCGCTGGTGGACCGGGCGCTGCAAAGCCGCGAACAGCATGAGCGTGTTACCAGCCCGGCGCAGGACGAAGAGTTTGTGCTGTCGCACGCCGACAACGTTGAAGCCGCAGGCTTTGTCTCGCATCTCAAGCTGCCGCACTACGTCGATTTCCAGGCGGAACTGGAACTGCTGAAACAGCTGCAGCACGATTATCAGGAGCGCAACCATGGCTGAACTCACCGGCTATAACAACGGCTATCTCGACGAGCAGACCAAGCGCACCATCCGCCGCGCCATCCTGAAAGCGGTGGCGATCCCTGGCTATCAGGTGCCGTTCGCCGGACGTGAGATGCCGATGCCCTACGGCTGGGGCACCGGCGGCATCCAGATCACCGCCAGCGTGATTGGCGATCAGGATGTGCTGAAAGTGATCGATCAGGGCGCAGATGACACTACCAATGCGGTGTCGATCCGCCAGTTCTTTAAGCGGGTCAGCAATGCTGCCACCACCGAGCGCACCGCCGATGCCACCCTGATCCAGACCCGGCACCGCATCCCGGAAACGCCGCTGGAAGAGGATCAGATCCTGATTTTCCAGGTGCCGATTCCGGAGCCGCTGCGCTTTATCGAGCCGCGCGAAACCGAAACCCGCACCATGCATGCGCTGGAGGAGTACGGCATCATGCAGGTGAAGCTGTATGAAGATATCGCCCGCTACGGCCACATCGCGACGACTTACGCCTATCCGGTCCGGGTCAACGATCGCTATGTGATGGATCCATCGCCCATTCCCAAATTCGACAACCCGAAGATGCACATGATGCCCGCGCTGCAGCTGTTTGGTGCCGGGCGTGAAAAGCGCATCTACGCCTTGCCGCCTTACACCCGCGTGGAAAGCCTGGACTTCGACGATCATCCGTTCACCGTGCAGCAGTGGGATGAACCCTGCGCGCTGTGCGGCTCGCGCCACAGCTATCTCGATGAGGTGGTAATGGACGATCAGGGAACGCGGATGTTTGTCTGCTCCGACACCGACTTTTGCCATCAGCAGCAGGAACAGCAACATGCACAGTGAACAGCCGCTGCTTGCGGTGAACCAGCTAACCCATCTTTATGCGCCGGGCAAAGGGTTTGAGCAGGTCAGTTTTGATCTCTGGCCCGGCGAAGTGCTGGGCATTGTCGGCGAGTCCGGCTCCGGTAAAACCACGCTGCTGCAGAGCCTGTCAGCGCGTCTGACGCCGCAGCAGGGCAGCATCCTCTATCAGAACCGCGACCTCTATCAGATGAGTGAAAGCGATCGCCGTCGCCTGCTGCGCACCGAATGGGGCGTGGTGCATCAGCATCCCATGGACGGGCTGCGTTCGCAGGTCAGCGCGGGCGGCAACATCGGCGAACGGCTGATGGCGACCGGACAGCGCCACTATGGCGACATCCGCGCCGAGGCGAGCCGCTGGCTGCAGGCGGTGGAGATTGACGCCGGTCGCATCGACGATTTGCCCACCACCTTTTCCGGCGGTATGCAGCAGCGTCTGCAGATCGCCCGGAATCTGGTGACGCAGCCGCAGTTGATGTTTATGGATGAGCCGACCGGCGGGCTGGATGTGTCGGTGCAGGCGCGACTGCTGGATCTGCTGCGGACGCTGGTGCGCGAACTGAATCTGGCGGTGGTGATTGTCACCCACGATCTCGGCGTAGCGCGACTGCTGGCGCATCGCCTGCTGGTGATGAAGCAGGGGCGGGTGGTGGAGAGCGGTCTGACTGACCGCGTGCTGGACGATCCTCATCATCCTTACACTCAACTGCTGGTCTCTTCGGTGCTCAATTAAATGACAACTATCACTCCGCGCCTGCGGGTCGAGAATTTGTGTAAAACCTTTGTGCTGCATAACCAGAACGGCGCGGCGCTGCCGGTGCTGCACAACGCCAGCCTGACGGCAGGCGAGGGCGAATGCGTGGTGTTGCACGGTCACTCCGGCAGCGGTAAATCCACACTGCTGCGCGCGCTTTACGGCAACTATCAGCCCGACAGCGGCCACATTCGGGTCGCGCATCAGGGCGAGTGGATCGACATGGCGCAGGCATCGGCGCGCCAGATTATCGCCCTGCGCCGCGACACGCTTGGCTGGGTCAGCCAGTTTCTGCGGGTGATCCCGCGCGTGCCGACGCTGGAGATTGTGATGCAGCCGCTGCTGGAGCGCGGCGTCGAGCGCGCCTTATGTGAAGCACGTGCCGCCGAACTGCTGACCCGGCTCAACGTGCCGCAGCGTCTCTGGTCGCTGGCCCCGTCCACTTTCTCTGGCGGAGAGCAGCAGCGCGTCAATATCGCTCGCGGCTTTATCGCCGACTATCCGGTGCTGCTGCTGGATGAACCCACCGCCTCGCTCGACAGTGTCAACAGCGAGGCGGTGGTGAGCCTAATTAAACAGGCGCGCGCCCGTGGTGCCGCCATCGTCGGTATTTTTCACGATCGGGCGGTGCGCGAGCGGGTAGCGGACCGGCTGCACCTGATGCACCCAATCGAGACAGGAGCGCAGGCATGATCATCAATAACGTCAGACTGGTGCTGGAAAACGAAGTGGTAACCGGATCGCTGGAGTTTCGCGACGAGCGCATCAGCAGCTTCAGCGAAACCACCAGCCAGCAGCCGGGCGCGCTGGATGGCGAAGGCGCCTGGCTGATGCCGGGTCTGGTGGAGCTGCACACCGATAACCTCGATAAGTTTTTCACGCCGCGTCCGAAAGTGGACTGGCCGGCACACTCGGCGATGAGCAGCCACGATGCGCTGATGGTCTCCAGCGGCATTACCACGGTGCTGGATGCGATTGGCGTCGGGGATGTGCGCGACGGCGGGCACCGGCTGGATAACCTCAGCAAGATGATCGACGCCATCCGCGACAGCAACCGCAAAGGACTGAACCGGGCCGAGCATCTGCTGCATCTGCGCTGTGAACTGCCGCATCCCACCACTGCGCCGCTGTTTGAAGCGCTGATGGGCACGCCGGAGCTGGCGCTGGTGTCGCTGATGGACCATTCGCCGGGTCAGCGTCAGTACGCATCCCTGACGAAGTATCGCGAATATTATCAGGGCAAATATCAGCTCAACGACGCGGAGATGGATCAGTTCGAGCATGACCAGCTCACCCTGGCAGCAGAATGGTCACAGCCCAATCGTCAGGCGATTGCCGGACTCTGCCGGGAACATGGCATCGCCATTGCCAGCCATGATGATGCCACCGCGGCACACGTGGAGGAGTCCCATGCGGCAGGCAGCCGCATCGCGGAGTTTCCTACCACGCTGGAGGCGGCACGCGCCTCGCGTTATCGCAATATGCAGGTGCTGATGGGCGCGCCAAACATCGTGCGTGGCGGCTCGCACTCCGGCAACGTCGCCGCCTGGGAGCTGGCGTCACACGGCCTGCTGAATATTCTTTCTTCCGATTACTACCCGGCGAGCCTGCTGGATGCGGCGTTCCGGCTGGCAGATGATGAGCGCAACAGCCTCGGCATGGCGCAGGCGATTGCACTGGTCACCTGTAACCCGGCGCGCGCCTTAGGGCTCGAAGATCGCGGGGTGATCGCCGAAGGCTGCCGCGCCGATCTGGTGCTGGCGCACACCGCACACGGCTACCCGCACGTGCGGCACGTCTGGAGCAAAGGCCGGCAGGTGTACTGATGGCGCGCCTGATCTGGCTCACCGGTCCTTCGGGTTCGGGTAAAGACAGCCTGCTGGACGCGCTGCGGGCAGCACCCCCGCCACGGCTGCTGATCGCCCATCGCTACATTACCCGCGCCGCCGATGCGGGCGGTGAAAACCATGTGGCGCTGACCGAGGCGGAGTTTGCCCGTCGCGCAGCACTCGGTCTGTTCGCGGTGAGCTGGCAGGCGCACGGTTTCAGCTATGGCATTGGCTGTGAGACAGAGCAGTGGCTGCTGCGCGGGCAGAATGTGGTGGTGAACGGTTCGCGGCTGCATCTGGCGCAGGCGCAGGCCCGTTTCGGCACGCAGCTGCTGCCGGTCTGTCTGCAGGTCACACCCGCCGTGCTGGCAGCGCGGCTGCGCCAGCGCGGACGGGAAGATGAGGCGGAGATCGCCCGGCGGCTGGCGCGCGCCGCACAGCCGCAGCCCGATGGCTGCCTTATCCTCAACAACGACGGCGCGCTGGCGGATACCGTGTGCCTGCTGCGTCAGATACTGGAGGCGCATCAATGAAACTCTCTTATCCTGGCACCGGCGGTGACAGTCCGGCATCGACATCCGCTACCAAAGGTGCATCAATGAAACTCACTTTTCTGGGTACTGGCGGGGTCACTGCCGCACCGCTGTCGGGCTGCGCCTGTCGCGCCTGTCAGCGGGCGCAGCTCAACAGTGGCTACGCGCGTGCACCCTGCAGCGCGCTGATTGAGTTTGGTCGCGAGCGCATCCTGCTGGATGCCGGTCTGCCGCTGCTGGCGTCGCGCTTCCCGCCCGGCACGCTGACGCGCATTCTACTGACTCACTACCACATGGATCATGTGCAGGGGCTTTTTGCACTGCGCTGGGGAGTGGGCGCGCCGATTCCGGTCTGGGGTCCACCCGATCCGCGAGGCTGTGACGATCTCTATAAACATCCTGGCCTGCTCGATTTCCGTCCCGCCTTAACGCCGTTTGTAGCACACGCCTTTGGTGAACTGCAGGTTACGCCGCTGCCGTTGCAGCACTCGAAGCTGACGCATGGCTATCTGTTCGACTGGCACGGCACCCGGCTCGCCTGGCTGTGTGATACCTGCGGATTGCCACCCGACACCGCCGACTTCCTGCGCGGTCAGCCGCTGGACCAGCTGGTGATTGACTGCAACGATCCGCCGCAAGCAGAACCGCGTAACCATAATGATGTGACCCAGGCGCTGGCGATAGCAGAGATGCTCCAGCCGCGTCAGACCTGGCTCACCCACCTCAGTCATGAGATGGATAACTGGTTAGCTGAGAACCCGTTACCGGACGGCGTGCTGGCTGCCCGTGACGGCCAGACATTGCTGTGCGGCGCGCACTGGCCTGTCACGGTTTGATCATCTGACTGTCATCTCGTGTTCATCGCGTCACGCCTTAATAACCCGCAGAACGCAATCAGCGATGACGGAGAAACCATGGCACAGGCACTTCTGAAAACGGTGGTCGACAACGACCTGCCACCGGCCAGCCTTAGCGGACAAAAAGTGTTGTCGGTGCAGAAACTGAGCAAAGCCTACGGCGACACTCAGGTGCTGGATCAGGTCAGTTTCGACCTGCACGCCGGTGAGCTGGTGGCGGTGATTGGCCGCTCTGGCGCGGGTAAATCGACCCTGCTGCACATGCTCAACGGCACGATTGAAGCGACTTCCGGCGCGATTATCAGTCTGCATCATGGCGAAGCGGATCGTAACGTGGTTACGCTCAACAGCCGCCAGCTGCGCGAATGGCGCAGCCAGTGCGGCATGATCTTTCAGGATTTCTGTCTGGTGCCACGCCTCGACGTGCTGACCAACGTGCTGCTGGGCCGTCTGAGCCAGACCGGTACGCTGAAATCCTTCTTTAAAATCTTCTCCGACAATGACCGGGCGCACGCCATCGAACTGCTGCAGTGGATGAACATGCTGCCGCAGGCGCTGCAGCGGGCGGAAAACCTCTCTGGCGGTCAGATGCAGCGTGTGGCGATCTGCCGTGCCCTGATGCAGAACCCCAAAATCCTGCTGGCCGATGAGCCGGTGGCGTCACTCGATCCCAAAAATACCAAGCGCATCATGGATGTGCTGCGTCAGGTCAGCGAGCAGGGCATCAGCGTGATGGTCAACCTGCACTCGATTGAGCTGGTGAAAAGCTACTGCACCAGGGTGATTGGCATTCAGCGCGGCGTGGTGCTGTTTGACGGCCATCCTTCAGGACTGACCGACAGCCTGCTGCACCAGCTGTACGGCGATGAACTTAACCAAATCCATTAACTTCCACAGCAAGAGAACAACCCCGAATGAAACTGACTTCTTTAGCACTCCTGACCAGTGTAATGGCGTTTGGTGTCAGCGCAGCGGATGCGCCGAAACAGCTTAATCTGGGGATTCTGGGCGGTCAGAACGCCACCCAGCAGATTGGCGATAATCAGTGTGTGAAGACCTTCTTTGATAAAGAGCTGGGTGTGGATACCCAGATGCGCAACGCCTCCGACTACTCTGGCGTGATTCAGGGTCTGCTGGGTGGCAAGATTGATATGGTGCTGAGCATGTCGCCAGCCTCGTTTGCGTCGGTCTACATTCAGGACCCGAAAGCGGTGGATGTGGTTGGCATTGTGGTGGATGACAAAGATCAGTCACGCGGCTACCACTCGGTGGTGATCGTCAAAGCGGACAGCCCCTACAAAAAACTGGAAGACCTGAAAGGGAAATCTTTCGGTATGGCCGATCCCGACTCGACGTCCGGCTTCCTGATGCCGAACCAGGCGTTTAAGAAGATGTTCGGCGGCTCAGTGGATGACAAATATAACAACACCTTCTCCAGCGTCACCTTCTCCGGCGGCCATGAGCAGGACATTCTGGGCGTGCTGAACAACCAGTTTGATGGCGCAGTGACCTGGACCTCACTGGTCGGTGACTACAACAGCGGCTATACCTCTGGCGCGTTTGGCCGTCTGATCCGCATGGACCATCCTGATCTGATGAAGCAGATCCGCATTATCTGGCAGTCACCGCTGATCCCCAACGGTCCGGTGCTGGTCAGCAACAAGCTGCCCGCTGACTTTAAAGCGAAAGTGGTGTCGGCAATTAAAAAGCTGGATAAGGAAGATCACGCCTGCTTCGTGAAAGCGGTGGGCGGCGAGCAGCATATCGGTCAGGCGACGGTCGCCGATTATCAGAACATCATCGATATGAAGCGCGACCTGATGAAAGGCAGCCGCGGCTAAATCCAGCCACTCCTTACCTTCTCCGCTCAGGCGGGGAAAGCGGGGCGCGGCAAACTCGCCTGCGTCCCGCTGCTTTAGCGCCGGAGATCCCCTTTGACCGAATTCGAACACTACTACCAACGCATCCGCCGCCAGCAGAAACGAGACACGCTGCTCTGGTCACTGCTGCTGGTGGCACTCTACCTGGCGGCGGGCAGGGTGGCAGAATTTAATCTGCTTACCGTCTGGCAGTCGCTGCCGCACTTCTTTGACTACCTGCACGAAATCCTGCCGGTACTGCATCTGCCGCTGCTGTTTGCCGACGGCAAGACCGAAGGCTCGCTGGCTTACTGGGGCTACCGTCTGCCGATCCAGCTGCCGCTGATCTGGGAAACACTACAACTGGCGCTGGCTTCGACGCTGGTGGCGGTGGCACTGGCCGCGGTGCTGGCCTTTTTCGCCGCCGACAATACCCAGACGCCGGTCAGCGTGCGGATGACGATTCGCGCCTTTGTCGCCTTCCTGCGCACCATGCCGGAGCTGGCGTGGGCGGTGATGTTTGTGATGGCCTTTGGCATCGGGGCGATCCCCGGTTTTCTGGCGCTGGCGCTGCACACCGTGGGCAGCCTGACCAAGCTGTTTTACGAGGCGATTGAGTCGGCGTCGGATAAGCCGGTACGCGGCCTGGCGGCCTGCGGAGCCAGCAAGCTGCAGCGGATGCGTTTCGCTTTCTGGCCACAGGTTAAGCCGGTCTTTCTCTCCTACAGCTTTATGCGGCTGGAGATTAACTTCCGCTCCTCAACCATCCTTGGGCTGGTCGGCGCGGGCGGCATCGGCCAGGAGCTGATGACCAACATCAAACTGGACCGCTACGATCAGGTCAGTATTACGCTGCTGCTGATCCTGATTGTGGTGTCGCTGCTGGATACGCTCTCCGGCCAGCTTCGTCGCCGTGTGACAGGAGACAGGACATGATAAGCACCGTTCCCGATATCGCGCTAATGAAGCAGCAGCATCGTGAACTCTTCGCCGCACAGCCGCGCTATCTGCGTCGCCTGGCGCTGATCACACTGGCGTTGCTGCTCTATTACCTCTTTTTCTTTTCGGTGTTTGGTCTGGAGTGGTCGCGCCTGCTGATGGGCTGTCAGCAGCTGGGGCGCTATTTCCTGCGGATGTTTGTCTGGCACGACTTCCTGAACTGGCCGTTTGGCTACTATCTGTCGCAGGTCGGCATCACCTTAGGGATTGTCTTTGCCGGCACGCTGACTGCCTCGCTGCTGGCGCTGCCGCTGTCGTTTCTGGCGGCGCGCAACGTGATGCACAGCCGAACTGCGAAACCGCTGGCGTTTCTGATGCGACGTCTGTTTGACGTGTTGCGCGGTATCGACATGGCGATCTGGGGGCTGATCTTCGTCCGGGCGGTCGGCATGGGGCCGCTGGCCGGGGTGCTGGCGATTATCCTGCAGGATGTCGGTCTGCTCGGCAAACTCTACGCCGAAGGGCACGAAGCGGTGGAGCGTTCACCGGGTCGCGGACTGGGCGCAGTCGGCGCCAACAGCCTGCAGAAACACCGCTTCGGCATCTTCACCCAGTCATTCCCGCAGTTTCTGGCGCTGAGCCTTTACCAGATAGAGTCCAATACCCGCTCAGCGGCGGTGCTGGGCTTTGTCGGCGCCGGGGGCGTCGGTCTGGTTTACGCTGAGAATATGCGCCTGTGGAACTGGGATGTGGTGATGTTCCTGACGCTGATTCTGGTGGTGGTAGTGATGGTGATGGATGTGATCTCCAGCCGCCTGCGCAAGCGCTACATCAGTGGGAAGCCGGTACCGTTGTGGCAGCCTGCTGCGCGCGATTAAGCCGTTCGCTGCGCTGCCAGGCGCGCTGTAACGCCTGCACCAGCTGTGCCTGCTGCCAGGGCTTCGCCAGCCGTTCGCACAGCGGCAGCGTCACCGGCTGATGGCGCAGGTCCTGACCGCTGATGAGCAGCGTCGCCAGCTGCGGCCAGTTCTGCTGCGCCTGGCGGATCACCTCCGCACCGTTAATCTCGCCGGGCAGCATCAGGTCGCTGATCAGCAGGTCGATATCGGGTGTCTGGCGCAGCAGCGCCAGCGCCTCTTCACCGTCACCACACTCCAGCGTCAGATAACCCAGTTGATGCAGATGCTCACAGAGTGTCTGGCGCACCGCTGGTTCATCATCCAGCACCAGCACCAGCCGGTTACTGGCCGCCGCAATCTCCGTCTCAATGTGCACAGGTGATGGCGGGGCGATCACTATGGCGGCGGCGGCTTCCGGCGCGCGTGGCAACAGCAGCCGCACCGTGGTGCCCTGGCCTGGCGCGGTTTCCAGTTCGATCTGGCCGCCTGACTGCCGTACAAAACCATAGACCATCGACAGGCCCAGCCCGCTGCCGCTGCCGGTAGCTTTGGTGGTGAAAAAAGGCTCAAACACCTGCTCACGAACCCCGGCCGACATGCCGCAGCCGTGGTCTATCACCTCGATTGTGACCCTGTCACGTTTTTCATCGCCCTCCAGACGACGCTGATTCCAGATGCGCAGCCGGATTTCGCCGCTTTGCTGATGCATCGCATCGCGGGCATTTACCACCAGATTCATCAGCGCATTCTCCAGCTGGCTGGCATCAATCCAGGCGGGCCAGCCGGGACGCTGCGCATCAATAATCAGCTGCTGGCCGGGCAGCAGCGAGTGCTGCAGCAGCCCCTGCAGGTTATCCACCAGCGTCACCACCGACACCGCACGGGGATAGAGAGCCTGCTTGCGTGAGAACGCCAGCAGCCGCTGGGTCAGCTGTGCAGCGCGGTCGGCCGCCTGCCGCGCCCGCTCAATCCGGCTGGCCAGCGGGCCGGGCGTCAGCTGGCCTTCGGT
This sequence comes from Pantoea sp. Fr-CA_6, assembly GCF_024520895.1. Lineage (NCBI taxonomy): Bacteria > Pseudomonadati > Pseudomonadota > Gammaproteobacteria > Enterobacterales > Erwiniaceae > Pantoea > Pantoea sp. Fr-CA_6. Next base: position 227,465 of record NZ_JALNPO010000004.1, read on the forward strand.
CAGCGCCAGACTGCCGATAATCACCGCCAGCAGATTGTTGAAGTCGTGCGCCAGTCCGCCGGTCAGCTGGCCGACCGCCTTCATCTTCTGGCTGTGCTGCAGCGCCTCCTCCAGCGTTTTACGCGAGGTCCGGTCCAGCACGGTATTGACCATGCCGCGCCGCGGGATTGGACTGAAGCGCAGCTCCAGCGTACGACCATCGGCCAGCCGGATCTCCTGCGGTTCACCGGGATCGTGCAGATCCACCGCCAGCGGCGCCAGCAGTTGCTGCCAGGGGACGCCGCGATGCAGTTCATGCGGCGCGATGCCGAGCAGCTCCGCATACTGGGCGTTCCACACCACCAGCTGACCGTTGTTATCAAACAGCGCAAAGCCGTCGCGCATCGCCAGAAAGGTGGACTCCAGCTGATTACTCTTCTCTTTCAGCAGCCGTGAGGTGTGAGCCAGTGAGGCGGTGTTACGGGCAAAGACGTTAAACGCCCGCGCCAGCTCGCCCAGCTCGTCGCGGCGTTGCAGCCCTGGCACGCTGACGTTCTGCTCGCCCTGCGCCAGCCGCGTCATGGCCCCGGCAATGGCCGTCAGGCTCGACCCGAGATTGCGGTAGATGTAGATACCGGCATAGCCGGTGATCGCCAGCGCCAGCAGCGCAAACAGCGCGATAAAGCCGATGATGGAATCCAGCTCACGGTGGGTCGCCAGGGTGCGCGCCTCACTCTGTAACGCCACCTGCTGCACCGAGGCGCTGATATCTTCATTCAGCATCGCCACCAGCGCTTTAATCCGGTAGGTGGCATAGGCGATCGCCAGGTCGCTCTGCTCCAGCGCCTCTGCCAGCGGCAGCAGGCGCTGCTGGGTAGCCAGCAGTCGCTGCACGTTTTCGCCGGTCACGCCGGTCAGCGGCACGTTGCGCCACTGTACCATCACCTGCTGGAGCTGTTCGATGACGGCGATGGGCGAGGGTGTGCGGATCGCGATGGTGATCAGCCGTTCGGTTTGCTCCCGCAGTGCGGCATCCGGCAGCGTCCGCTGTTCCCGCTGCACCAGCTGGTCGATATGGCTGAGCAGAATCTGCGTCTGCCACAGGTCGCTCAGCATGTTGTTGCGCTGCAGATGACGCTGGTGGCCGGTCAGCAGCAGGCTGTTAATCGTCTGTTCCAGCATCAGGCTGCGGGCACGGATCCGGGCGATGCGCTCCGGCTGACGTGCCGCCAGCGGCGCACTGGCCAGCAGGCTCAGCGACTGCTGCAACGCCTGCTGATTCTGCTGCAGCCGCTGTGATTCGCTCTGGTACTCCAGCGCGCCCACCACCTGTGACAGCCGCACTGCCGCTGTCGCCACGTTGGCGGTATCCCGCGCCAGCGCCAGGCTGCCGTTCATGTCGGCCAGGGTCTGCGCCTGCGCCTGCTCCTGAATCGCCCCGGCATGACGAAAGCCGAAGATCGCCACCACGCTGACCATCAGCGTGACCGACACCACCAGCAGATTGAACAGTAACAGGCGTCCACGTGCCCCGGCCTGCCACGGATAAGTGCGCTGCATCCCACGACCTCTTATTCACTGCAACGATGGGCCGAGTATAGGAGCGTGCAGGCGGGCGTTTATGACAAATATGAATGGGCGCTGACATTTTCCGTTTATCTGGCGTTGCTTTACTGACGGCTATCCACAGTCCGCAGGAGCGAGGCGATGACAGCCACACCGATACTGGAAATGCGGGGAATTACCCGGCGCTTCGGCAGCTTTTATGCCCTGAAGGGCGTCGATCTCACGGTTTATCCCGGTGAGGTCCACGCGCTGATGGGGGAGAACGGCGCGGGTAAAAGCACACTGATGAAGATTCTGGCCGGTGCCTATACCGCCAGCAGCGGGGAAATTTTAATTGAAGGCAAGCCCTGGGCGCTGAAAGGGCCGAAAGAGGCTCTGGCCGCCGGGATCACCCTGATTTATCAGGAGATCAACCTGGCACCCAACCTGACGGTGGCGGAGAACATTTTTCTCGGCAGCGAAATCGCGCCCGGCGGGCTGGTCAGGCGGCGGCAGATGGCCGAAGAGGCGCAGCGGGTCATTGACCGGCTCGGCGCGCAGTTCAGCGCCTGGGATCTGGTCAGCCGTCTGAGCATCGCCGAGCAGCAGCAGGTGGAGATCGCCCGCGCGCTGCAGCGCAACAGCCGCATTCTGGTGATGGATGAGCCGACCGCCGCGCTCTCCAACCGCGAAACCGAACAGCTGTTCGCCCTGATCAAACGGCTGCGCAGCGAAGGCATGGCGATCATCTATATCAGCCACCGCATGGCGGAGGTATATGAGCTGTCCGACCGCGTCAGCGTGCTGCGCGACGGGGAGTATGTGGGCAGCCTGACCCGTGACCAGCTTAACGCCAGCGAACTGGTGCGGATGATGGTCGGACGGCCGCTCAGCGACCTGTTTAACAAAGACCGTGCTATCCCGCTGGGTGATATCCGGCTGGCGGTCAATCACCTTACCGACGGCGGCAAAGTGCATCCCAGCAGTCTTGAAGTGCGGGCCGGAGAGATTGTCGGCCTGGCCGGGCTGGTGGGCGCAGGCCGCAGCGAACTGGCACAGCTGATTTTTGGCGTGCACAAGCCGAAAGAGGGCGAGATCTGGATCGATGGCGAGAAGGTCACCATCCATTCACCGCGCGATGCGATTGCACGCGGCATCGGTTTCCTCACCGAAAACCGCAAAGAGCAGGGACTGTTTCTGGAGATGGCGGCGCAGGAGAACATCGTGATGGCGACGCTGGAACGTGACGCCAGTTACGGGATGCTGAACCGCCGCAAAGGGCAGACCATCGCCAGTGAGGCGATCGCTTCACTCAATATTCGCGTTCCTCACGCTCAGGTCCGGGCGGGCGGTCTGTCGGGCGGTAACCAGCAGAAGCTGCTGATTTCACGCTGGGTGGCGATTGGCCCGCGCATCCTGATCCTCGATGAGCCGACGCGCGGCGTCGATGTCGGGGCGAAAAGTGAGATCTATCGGATGATGCAGGAGATGGCGCGGCAGGGTGTGGCGATTCTGATGATCTCCAGCGAACTGCCGGAAGTGGTCGGGATGAGCGACCGCGTATACGTGATGCACGAAGGCACCATCGTCGGTGAGCTGGAGGGCAGCCACATCAGTCAGGAAAATATTATGACGCTGGCAACCGGTGCGCACAGCGCGTCAGCAGGCGAAATCTAAGGAGACCACCATGACACAACTGGCCCGCACCAAAGCACCGACGCTGAAACGCGCCCTGATGGGCGATCTGCTGCAAACGGTGGGTATCCTGCCGATTCTGATCCTGATCGTGGCAGTATTTGGTTTCGTCACGCCGAACTTCTTCACCGAAGCAAACCTGCTCAATATCACCCGTCAGGCGTCGATTAATATCGTGCTGGCGGCGGGCATGACCTTTGTGATCCTCACCGGCGGCATCGACCTGTCGGTGGGGTCAATGCTGGGGACCACCGCGGTGGTGGCGCTGGTGGCATCACTGGATCCGATGCTGGCTTCCATGACCATTCCGATGGCGCTGGGCGCCGGCCTGGTGATGGGGCTATTCAACGGCATCCTGGTCGCCTGGGCCGGGTTGCCGCCCTTTATCGTCACGCTTGGCACCTACACCGCGCTGCGCGGAGCCGCTTACCTGCTGGCGGATGGCACCACAGTGATCAACTCCGATATTAACTTTGAGTGGATCGGCAACGGCTATCTCGGGCCGGTGCCATGGCTGATTGTGATTGCCTTTGCGGTGATCGCCATCTGCTGGTTCATCCTGCGCCGCACCACGCTGGGCGTCCATATCTACGCGGTCGGCGGCAATATCCAGGCGGCGCGTCTCACCGGTATCAAGGTCGGAATGGTGCTGCTGTTTGTCTACGGCATGAGCGGCCTGCTGTCGGGGCTGGGCGGTCTGATGAGCGCCTCGCGGCTTTACAGCGCCAACGGCAACCTTGGGGTGGGCTATGAGCTGGATGCGATTGCGGCGGTGATCCTCGGCGGTACCAGCTTTGTCGGCGGCATCGGTACCATCACCGGCACCCTGATTGGTGCACTGATTATCGCCACGCTGAATAACGGCATGACGCTGATGGGGGTCTCCTATTTCTGGCAGCTGGTGATCAAGGGCGCGGTCATCATCATCGCAGTCCTGATCGACAAATACCGTACCCGTCATCATGTGAGTTGAGTCTTATAAGGGCGGATGTGCCATTTCACCTCCGCCACCTAAAAAACGCCATTAAGTGGTTGGCACCTTGAAAACAGCAGGAGAAGGTCTATGCGTTTTAATCCGATTGTAACCGGGCTGCTGGCGGCGACGCTGTTCAGTACCGGCCTGGCTCAGGCAAAAGAACTCAAATCTATCGGCGTAACGGTCGGCGATCTGGCAAACCCCTTCTTCGTGCAGATCACCAAAGGCGCAGAGATGAAGGCGCGTCAGCTGGCGGGCGATAAAGTGAATGTGACGCTGGTCTCCAGCGGCTACGATCTCGGTCAGCAGGTGGGCCAGATTGATAACTTTATTGCGGCCAAAGTCGACATGATTATTCTCAACGCCGCCGACTCCAAAGGGATCGCCCCGGCGGTGAAGCGGGCGCGTGATGCCGGTATCGTCGTGGTGGCGGTCGACGTGGCGGCCGATGGCGCGAATGCGACCATCACCTCCGATAACACCGAGGCGGGCGCGATGGCCTGTAAATATATTGCTGACCGCCTGAAGAACAAAGGCAACGTGGTGATCATCAACGGACCCCCTGTCTCTGCGGTGCAGAACCGCGTTGAAGGCTGTATGACCGAACTGAAAACCCATCCGGACATCAAGCTGCTCTCTTACAACCAGAACGCCAAAGGCAGTCGTGAAGGCGGACTGGAAGTCATGACCGGTCTGCTTTCTGCCAATCCAAAAATTGATGCGGTGTTTGCCATCAACGACCCGACAGCGATTGGCGCAGACTTAGCGGCGAAACAGGCGCAGCGCAGTGAGTTCTTTATCGTTGGCGTCGATGGCTCGCCGGACGGTGAAGAGGCGCTGAAGCGCAAGAATTCACTGTTCGTCGCGACGCCTGCGCAGGATCCACAGGTCATGGCCGCCAAAGCGGTCGAGATTGGTTATGACATTCTGCAGGGCAAACCGGCACCGGACAAACCGGTGCTGATCCCGGTGAAACTGATCGATCGTAATAATATCGGCAGCTATCAGGGCTGGACGGTGAAATAAGCTTTAGTGCGGCACCCGCTTCAGACTTCTGACAGACTTAAATCAGGGTGAATCTGGCAGCAACGAATAACCTTATCGCGCAGGGAACCCGGTCAGAGGAGGAAAGCGTCCCGCGCCAGGGACGGCGCGGGCCGAGCGGCCAGGGATTGGCCTTAGCGACTTTCCGATCTGACCGGGCTCTCTGCGCAGGCTCGCTCTTACAGCTAACCCGGGCCAGACTTTGTCAGTACCCTCAGGAGGCCACCATGCAACGTTCAGAGGTTAATTATTACCTGCAACATACGCGCGAGTTTTTCCGACAGCAGGATGTGCATCTGCCGCCGTGGGCCGATTTCGATGTGAGCCAGTGGCGGGCTCAGGATCGTGAGGTCGCGCAGGAGATTCTGGCGTTGCGACTGGGCTGGGATCTCACCAGTTTTGGCGCAGCTGATTTTCTGCAGACCGGGCTGACACTATTTACCCTGCGCAACGGTTCACCAGGCGGGCAGCCGTGGCATAAACCCTACGCCGAGAAAATAATGCATGTGCGGGAAGGGCAGCAGACGCCGATGCACTACCATCCGCGCAAGATGGAAGACATCATTAATCGCAGCGGCGGGAATCTGATTGTCGAACTGCATAACCGCGATGGGGACGGGCTGGCTGACTCGCTGGTGGCAGTGTCGCTGGATGGCCTGCGCCAGACCCACGCCGCCGGTTCACTGCTGCGGCTCTCACCGGGTGAAAGCGTGACGCTGGAGGCGGGCATCTGGCACAGTTTCTGGGGGGAAAGTGGCTTCGGCGACGTGCTGGTGGGCGAGGTGTCGATGACAAACGATGATGAAAACGACAATGTGTTTCTGACGCCGCTGGCTCGTTTCAACCCACTGGAGGAGGATGAAGCGCCGCGCTGGCTGCTGTGCAACGATTACGCGCACTGGCTATCCTGCGCGCGGCAGGCGTAATCAGGCAATCTGACTGGCACGCGTTGTCGAATCGGGTTTCACCACATCGGCCGAAAAGACATAACCCAGTCCGCGAATGGTGCGGATCAGGTCGGGCTGGTGCGGATTGATTTCGATTTTACGGCGCAACCGCATGATCAGCACGTCGATGGTGCGATCAAACACGTCGAGACTTTCGCTGTGGGTCAGCTCCAGCAGCTGATCGCGGGTCAGCACTTTTCGGGCGTGGCGAACCAGTGCGCGTAACAGGCTATATTCCCCCTGGGTCAGCGGCACCAGCTCGCGCTGCGGATTAAACAGCTGGCAGCGGCCATCATCCAGTTGCCAGCCGCCAAAACGCCAGCCCTCCTGTTCAGGGTCGGCCTGCGCTATGCGTCCGCTGCGACGCAGGGCCGCCCGGGTTCTCGCTACTACCACGCGTGGATTAAAGGGTTTGGCGATGTAATCATCTGCGCCCATCTCAAGGCCCACCACCATCTCCGCTTCAGAACCCATACCGGTCAGCATAATCACCAGCACTTCGGGTCGCTGACGCTGAAGCTGCTGCAACACCAGTAGCCCGTTGGTATCGGGCAGCATCATATCCAGCATCACCAGCGAGATTTCCGGGTGTTCGCTTAGCATCGATAGCGCCTCGCGTCCCTGATGACAGCGGTAGACCGTTAACAGATGTTCACTTAACGCATCCTGCAAGACGTCGCAGACTGCAGGATCATCATCCACCACCAAAATTGCTGGCTTCATTGCGCGGCCTCAATGTTACGAAAGAGTTAATTCAGGAGTCTACACAGGCCAAAAAAGCTTGCTGAGGCAGCGTGCTGAAACGTGACCAGCTTCGCCTGTGAGAGTGCGGAAGCGTGCGCTGGCGCAGAGTTTTTCGGGGCTCGCCGTTTGCCGCAGGAAAACGATTGCGCGGCATCGGTGCATTGCACCATAATCGCGCCTCGTTTTGGTTCGGAATTCTCTTAGCCGTACCCGGCTCTGCCAGGTAATCGATTGCGTCGGTAGATGGCATGGCAATTGCTTTGGGCAGTGGGTAAGTCAGGGATTTCAGGCGATTCTGGCACGCAAGTATGCAGCGGCCGGCATCAGTGTCCCGGAAACAGAATAATCAGCATGCAAACCCCTTTGGCAAGTGAGACTGATGTCTCCTGTATCGAGAGATGATGATGTTAGAAAAACTATTCAAACTCAAAGCGCATAACACGACGGTTCGTACTGAGATTATCGCCGGGATCACCACCTTCCTGGCGATGGCTTATATTCTGTTTGTGAACCCAAGCATTCTGGGCGCAACCGGCATGGACAAGGGCGCGGTATTTGTCGCCACCTGTCTGGCGGCGGCGATTGGCTGCGTGCTGATGGGGCTGATCGCCAACTATCCGATTGCGCTGGCGCCGGGTATGGGACTGAACGCCTTCTTCACCTACACCGTTGTGCTGCACATGGGCTACACGTGGCAGATTGCGCTGGGTGCGGTGTTTCTCTCGGCGGTGATTTTCTTCGCGATGTCGCTATTTAAGATTCGTGAATGGATTATTGCCAGTATTCCGCTGCCGCTGCGCGCCGGGATTGGTGCCGGTATCGGGCTTTTTCTGGCGCTGATTGCGCTGGAAGGGGCGGGCATTGTGGTCGATAACCCGGCGACGCTGGTGGGCATTGGCGATCTGACTAAACCGGGTCCGCTGCTGGCGATGCTCGGCTTTGTGGTTATTGTGGTACTGGAAGCACGTCGGGTTACGGGCGCAGTGCTGATCGGTATTCTGCTGGTGACCTTTATCTCCATGGGCATTGGTCTGTCGCCCTTTGCCGGGGTCTTCTCTGCACCGCCGTCGATTGCACCGACCTTTATGCAGCTGGATATTGCCGGCGCGTTTAACGTCGGCCTGATCAGCGTGATTTTTGCCTTCCTGTTTGTTGATGTGTTTGATAACACGGGCACGCTGCTGGGTGTGACCAAACGCGCCGGTCTGGCGGATGAGCAGGGTAACGTGCCGAAGATGGGCCGTGCGCTGATTGCTGACAGTGCGGCTGCGCTGTTTGGTTCGCTGCTCGGCACCTCGACCACTACCAGTTATGTGGAATCGGCGGCGGGCGTGAGTGCCGGTGGCCGTACCGGCCTGACCGCGATTGTGGTCGCCGTGCTGTTCCTGCTGGCCCTGTTTTTCTCGCCGCTGGCCTCCAGTGTTCCGGTTTATGCCACCGCGCCTGCGTTGCTCTTTGTGGCGGTGCTGATGGCATCGGGTCTGGCAGAGATTGACTGGAAAGATATCACCACCGCCGCGCCAGTCACCGTGACCGCGCTGACCATGCCGCTGACCTATTCGATCGCCAACGGCATCGCGTTTGGTTTTATTACCTGGACGCTGGTGAAGCTGCTGAGCGGACGTGCGAAAGAGGTGAATGCGGCGCTGGTGATCCTGTCGATCCTGTTTGTGATTAAGCTGGGATGGTTGAGTGCTTAGTTGTTGCCTGGCGGCAGGGAAGGTCGCTTAGCAGCGGGCTGGTACTGAGTAGATTTCGCTTAGCAGCGGGCTGGCTATGAGCGGGTTTCGCATGGCTGCGGGCTGACACTGAGTAGGTTTCGCCTGCCAGGCGATGGAGCGTTTTAGATCACTTATCCGCGCGTTAGCGCTGAGAGGGTTTCGTCCGCCAGGCGATGGGGAGTTTCAGGTTGCCTGTGCAGGCGGACGCGTTAAGGGGCGGACGCCCGCCCCTTAACAATCCCGGCGTCCGGCTGCCTGCGCGCCCCGCGTAGCGGGGTGCCTTCGTCACGCCCTGCGGCCGACGGACCGTCCGGACTCGCCATCCCTGGCTCGTGCCGTCCTTTCGCCGACGTCCTGTCGGCTCATCCTTGCCTCTGGTTGTTCCTCAGCGCTGCGGACGCCTCTGGGGAACCCCTGCCGGTGGGTTTGTCACCCGGACTGACTGTGCTCAGGCCGCTGAAAGCGGGGAAGGAGCAGACTGGTTTCGCTTTGCTGCGGGCTGACACTGAGCGGGTTTCGCCTGCCAGGCGATGGAGCGTTTTAGATCACTTAGCCGCGCGTTAGCGCTGAGAGGGTTACGCCCGCCAGGCGAGGGGGAGTTTCAGGTTGCCCGTGCAGGCGGACGCGTCAAGAGGCGGACGCCCGCCCCTTAACAATCCCGGCGTCCGGCTGCCTGCGCGCCCCGCTGTGCGGGGTGCCTTCGTCACGCCCTGCGGCCGACGGACCGTCCGGACTCGCCATCCCTGGCTCGTGCCGTCCTTTCGCCGACGTCCTGTCGGCTCATCCTTGCCTCTGGTTGTTCCTCAGCGCTGCGGACGCCTCTGGCAAACCCCTGCCGGTGGGTTTGTCACCCGGATGGGCGGGGCTCAAGTTACTGAAAGCGGGGAAAGATTCATAAGGTTTCGCTTTGTAGCAGGCTGACACTGAGCGGGTTTCGCCTGCCAGGCGATGGAACGTTTTAGATCACTTAGCCGCGCGTTAGCGCTGAGAGGGTTACGCCCGCCAGAAGTATGGGAGTTTCAGATCACTTAGCAGCACGTTAACACTGAGCGGGTATCGTTCGCCAGGCTATGGGGTTGGCGGTGTCTGATACACTGCGAAACATTGCAATAGAGCGAATATGGCGGAGCTGTTGTTATTCGCGGCTGTTCTCGTTTGTGCGGTTAAATTATAAAAGCATTTCACTTGTGGCGTTTGTTGTTACTCGTTACTCCATTTCAGCGGTGTATTTAATTCCATTATTTCTCACATGATGGCTATCAAAAATCCGGGGCTCCACTGTACGCCAACTCCAGGTTGCATTTCCCTGATGGTAAAAAAAGAGGAGTTTCACACATACTCAGCGTTGACAGGATCTCTGAGCGTTTTAGTTAATTCAGGTAAGCTGATTTTAATGTTGAGCTGACGGAGCTAACGGAAAGTTTTCTTACGCTAAATCAGTGTTATTCAAATGCCTGTTTTAGCTGTGAATTAACCCGTGATAATTGCTGTTCTCGCCTGTTTTATAAGCCTGCTGCCAGGAGAGAAGAGATATTAAGGCGTGGTTGAATTTAGTCGCCGCCATCTCCTCCGTCACCACCGTTACCTCCCGCACCGCCGTCACCTCCCGTGCTGCCACCATTTCCTCCGTTCCCCCCTGCGCCATCAGCACTACCATTGCTGCCATTCCCTCCATTTCCACCGTTTCCGCCATCTCCCCCCATACTGCCGCTTCCTCCATTCCCGCCATTGCCTCCGGCCTGGCCATTCTGTCCAGCACCTCCGTTTCCGCCATTTCCACCGCTTCCTCCCAGGCCGCCATTTCCGCCATCACCGCCATTGGCTCCGGCACCACCGTTTCCTCCTGACCCTCCATTTCCTCCGATACCTCCGTTTCCCCCTCGTCCTCCATTTTCACCCGGACCGCCATTGGCCCCGGCACCGCCGTTCTGACCCGGTCCGCCATCAGAACCTGCAGCGGCATCAATGAGAATCACATTATGGTGTGAACTCAACATATCCGTTTTGTAATCAGCATGCGCATACGGAATGATGATTAGCGAAGCTAACAAAGTGATTGTTTTCATTTGAAAATCCTTTTCAGAAAACTTTCTCCACCGGTCCCTCCGTTACCACCTGCGCCGCCCGCACCACCTGCGCCACCCGTACCGCCTGCGCCACCCGCACCGCCTGCGCCACCCGCACCACCTGCGCCGCCCGCACCACCTGCGCCGCCCGCACCGCCTTTACTTGATGTATCGGGATTATCGGCACTCCCACTATTGCCGCCATTGCCGCCATTGCCGCCATTACCTCCTTTTCCTCCGTTAGTACCTTCTCCCGGAACGCCTCCTTTGCCTCCCGCGCCTCCGTTTTCACCATTGCCTTGTTGTCCGTCTTTACCTGCTGAGGGCTGGAGGGAGGTATTTGAGGATGAAGTATTCATGTCGCTGGCAGTCTGAGCCAGGGAGTAAAACGGACATGCCACTGTCAGTACGGTGGCTAAAAATAATGGGTAACTTCTGGTAAGTTTCATGTGCTGTTCCTGTGCTAACAGTGATAATGCTCCTGCTATAACGGTTACAAACAGGAGCTTTTTAGTTAATGGACGCCAGACTATCAGTCTCCGCCGCCATCACCGCCGCCATCACCACCGCCATCACCGCCGCCATCACCGCCGCCATCACCGCCACCATCACCTCCTCCATTACCACCGCCGTTGCCTGCATCATTTCCGTTACCGTCACCACTCCCGTTAGCATTCCCGGTGCCGTTATTACTGTTATTACCCTGATCAGAACCGTTGCCGTTTTTACTGCCGTTATCATTATTGGAATTATTACCATTCTGGCTGGCGTTAGCGGCGCCATTACCATCACTTCCGCCAGCACCTCCGGCGCCGCCAACACCTCCGGCACCACCTTGCCCGCCTAACGCGCCTCCTGCACCCCCCGCGCCACCTGCGCCGCCGGCACCTCCCGCACCAGTAAGAATGAAGGAAGATTTAGAGGTATTGACGTCAATGTTTGCTGCACTGATATCAAATTGTCTGGCCATACCCTGAGCGGAGTAGAATAAAACCATACTCGCTAACACAGTCATATTTTTAACTTTCACAATGAATCCTCTTTAAGTGAGTAATTAAATTTATTATCTGCGCTGCCAAAGGTATGTTAATTTTCCTCAAATACTTCTTGTCAGTCTTCCTCCGTTTTGGAGTTTCTTTATGCGTCCTTTATTTTATTTTATGTGAAAGGCGGGAATACATTGCCAGTATGTGGCACTAATTTTAAGAAATAGCTTCTACAGTCTGCTGTTATTTATATTGCACAGCAATTATGGAGTGACAAGCTCAATAATGATGTTTTTTGTTGCTGTGTATGTTTTTATATTTCGTCTGCAATATGCTTCAGTTATGTTACGGCTTTTAATTTCATCTGTTACTGCAGCTGATGCGCGAGTCAGGCAAATCTATTTCTCTCTGCGATTGCCCGGGCTATCCGTTCGTATCAAGGGCTGATGATGGAGAGTTTATTCGTGATGCATATCAGACCAGGGCTATCGTGCAGACGGGCTCGCTCATCAACGCACTCAGCGCGTTTTCTGCCTGAAGGCTGGATTGCTACGGCCGGGCTGAAGCATCCTTATGCCGGTCTGTTCTGCCATATTCATCGTACTAATAAAGCATTTATATCCTGCGAGACGTCACAGAACCGGCCCGCGTTTAAAGTGATCTACAGAAGTTCCTGACGTTATTTATAATTATAATTTATGTATTCCTGATTTTTATTGCGGTATTTTTTGCATGCGAAAAGCATCCAGGTTGTAGCAGCCTTAAAAGCCGCGCCTGCAAGGGTTAAATGAAATTTTTATGACATGCAAACCAGTGTAGCGTAACGCAGTAATAAGTTAAGACAACGGTAAGCATAAGGGTTCTGATTGTTTATAACGCACAAAAAACGATTTCTGGTTGAACTGGAAAGCATCAAAGCCTGACAAATTTATGAGTTTTTGTGATGCTTTGCAGCGGTGCCATTAATTCTGGTTAATATTATTTATGTGATAAATATTCATTGAAGTTAAAAAAAGAGATGCCGATAGATCTATATCGCCGCCCCCCTTCAAGGAATTTTAATGAAAATCTCTACGCGCCTCGGTTCCGGATTTGGCACGTTAATCATCTTTTTCTCCATATGTATCGTTGTCGCTATTCACTCTTTATATCAGGCTAAAAGCACGCTTGAGTCAGTTGTTCAGGGTGATATGAAAAAAACAAAATTAATCAATGAACTTACCCTGGCACAGCGTGATATGGCGATAACCGTCAGGAATTTATCACTCTTTTCAGATCAGGCTCTTATCCAGGAGCAGTCTGATCGTCTGGTTAAACTGAAGGCTAAATTTGCAGCCAGCAGGGATCAACTGAATACGATGATCAGCCAGTCTGGCGATACGGAAGAATATAAAGCCTTTGCGAAGATCAGTGACAGCGAGAAAAATGCTCTGGATGCCTTCAGTAACACCGTTCCGCTGGCACTGGCTAAAAACAGTGATATCACCGTTAAGTATCTGTTGGAAAAAGTCAGACCCGCACAGGTTCCGCTGCTTGAAGGTCTTACCCTGATGAGTGAAATCCTGGCAAAGCAGTCGGATGACTCAGTTATTCAAAACGCGAAAAATACCGAAAGAGCCTACATCATCCTGGTGACGCTTTTAGTTGCGGCTATTTTGTTCGGCACGGGCACCAGCATCTATCTTATTCGTAAACTCATGAGCGAGCTTGGCGATGAACCGAGTACAGCGCGGAAACTTGCTAATGCGATCACTAATGGGGATCTGACCACACCGGTTAGCTTGAAGAAAAATGACACTCTCAGTCTCATGGCCTCTTTAAACAGCATGCAGGTTCGGTTACGGGATATCGTTTCAGAAATTAAATCAGGCTCTTCTTCAGTCGCCCTTTCTGCGAATGAGATTTCTGAAGGAAACAATGAGCTTGCATCCCGCACTGAACAGCAGGCCGCTGCCTTGCAGGAAACGGCTGCGAGTATGGAACAGCTCACCGCTACGGTACAAAATAACAGCAAAACTGCCAGGGACACAGCCAACTCAGCGAGAGATACCGCCTCGATTGCAAAACGAGGGGAAACGGACGTCAAACGAATGTCAGATACGATGAGTGATATTTCAAAAAGCGCGTCTAAAGTCAGAGATATCACCGCCGTCATCGAAAGCATCGCATTCCAGACTAATATTCTTGCCCTGAACGCAGCCGTTGAAGCGGCACGAGCGGGAGAGACGGGAAGGGGCTTTGCTGTCGTCGCGTCTGAAGTCAGAACGCTTGCACAACGTAGTGCGACTGCCGCAAAAGATATTAAAGCGTTAATAGAGCAGGCTGTCGGACAGGTTGAATGCGGCGTCACTGTTGCCAGTGATACGGGTTTGAGTATTCTCAAAGTCGTGCATTTAGTGGATGAACTGGCTGAATCCATGGATGCTATTGCGCTGTCGTCGGCTGAACAGATGCAGGGGATTTCTCAGGTGAGTATTGCAGTCAGCCAGATGGATGGGGTGACGCAAAATAACTCTGCTCTGGTAGAAGAATCATCAAGTGCTTCTCAGTCTCTCTCTGAGCAAGCGCAGTCTCTCAGGCTGATTGTAGAGACCTTTAAAGTATAAATTATCCCGGCGCTGACATGCGCATTGGGTAAATTCCAAAGCAAGAGGCCGGTACTGCCTGTCAGCAGTACCGGCCTTATTCCCCGCATCAGGCGGTTAAACGCTTACCTGAAAGGCGGCTCATTAAAGGTACGCAACTTACGCGAATGCAGCTTATCGCCCTCGGCGCGCAGCAGCTCAACAGCGTGAATACCAATCTGCAGATGCTCCGAAATCGCCCCTTCATAGAAACGGTTCGCCTGACCGGGCAGCTTAATCTCACCGTGCAGCGGCTTGTCTGAAACGCACAGCAGCGTGCCATATGGCACCCGGAAACGATAACCCTGTGCGGCAATAGTGGCGCTTTCCATATCGACCGCCACCGCACGGCTCAGGTTAAAGCGCAGTGCCGAAGCGGAGTAGCGCAGTTCCCAGTTGCGGTCGTCCGTGGTCACCACGGTGCCGGTACGCAACCGCTGCTTCACCTCTTCGCCTGGCATGCCGCTCACTGATTTGGTGGCGTCATACAGCGCGCGCTGCACTTCGGCAATGCTGGGTACCGGGATATCAGGCGGCAGCACGCTGTCCAGCACGTGATCGTCGCGCAGATAGGCATGGGCCAGCACATAATCACCGATCCGCTGGCTCTCGCGCAGACCGCCACAGTGACCAATCATCAGCCACGCATGTGGACGCATCACCGCCAGATGATCGCAGATGGTTTTGGCATTCGACGGGCCAACACCAATATTAATCAGCGTAATACCGCGACGATTCGGCGAGGTGAGATGCCAGGCGGGCATCTGGTGCTTCTTCCACGCCAGATCCGAGAGCATCGACTCACTGTCAGCGGTGTCGGCGGTCAGCACCACATCGCCCGCGCAGGCCAGGCTGTCGTAAGGGGTACTGGGATCGCGCACCTGCTCGATCGCCCAGCGCACAAACTCATCAACATAACGGGTGTAGTTGGTGAACAGCACAAACGGCTGGAAGTGCTCTACGCTGGTGCCAGTGTAGTGGCGCAGGCGGGCCAGCGAGAAGTCGGTTCGCAGCGCGTCGAAGTGCGACAGAGGGGATTTTGCATCGGCGTGGAACAGGCCATCGGCGGTCTCATCACCAATCTGTGATAGCTCGGTGGTCGGGAAGTGGCGCGCAATACCGGCGCTCATGGTGCGATCCAGTGACAGGTCGGAACCGTCGATCACGTAAGGATAGGGGATCTCCTGGCTGGAGGGCCCCACGTCGATCTCCAGCTGATACTCCTTCTCCAGCATCTGAAGCTGTTCCGAAATATAGTGGCGCAGCAACGCCGGGCGGGTGATGGTGGTGCTGTAACTGCCAGTGTGGGTGAAACGTCCCCAGGCACGCGTGCGGTTCTGCTGCGGACCGTCGCCGCGCCAGGTGATGCGCAGCTCCGGGTAAACAAATAGTCCCTGCGCCCGCGCGGTGGCATCGGGCAGCGTGCCGTTTTCGGTAAAGGCTTTAATCGCCTCGCGCAGCGCATCGACGGCGCCATCGTACAGGCGTTCAAGTTCATCCAGCGCCTGCTGGCTGGTCAGGTTTTTCCGTAGTGTCGGCATGGTTTCTCCTTCCATTTTTTTTCCGCAATTTGCCCCAAGCTTAGCGGGTTTGTTGCGGAGATTGGTGAAGAATCTGTGATCGCCGTTTTTTTGCGCCAGCGAAGCGGGAATTCTGAGCAGTGCTGTTTTAAATGAGGATCCGCTGCACTGAAATCCATTAAGAAAATCTTTACGATCAGAAGGGGTGATCCGCCACGTTTGAATGCGTTACCGATGAGGAGAGGGCGGAAAAAGCGCCAGCAGCAAAGCATGGCCAACCGATCATAACGTCAGGGAAATAATCAGGTTTGCTACAGCGGGCGGGGCAGTGAGGCAGATTGTGCCGTGGCGGCATTAAAAAGTTTGTAACCATGATTAATTTGCACCGGAAAGACTTTGCATATTTCTCTGGCCACTATCATCATTAGAACTCCTGTCCAGTCTCTTCTGATTTGGTAATCCTTTGCAAAATCCCGGCGTAGCAGTGATGCAGGCGATCAAGCGCACGGCGTGGTACCCGAAACGCCGTTCGTATCGCACGCTCTACTGGCGTGAGATATCGCCATTAGCAGTGCCTATCTTTTTCGAGAACGCCTGTGTGCTATTGATGGGCGTACTGAGCACCTTCCTGGTCAGCTGGCTGGGTAAAGAGGCGATGGCGGGCGTCGGCCTGGCCGACAGCTTCAACATGGTGATCATCTCGTTCTTTGCTGCCATCGATCTTGGTACCACGGTGGTGGTGGCGTTCAGTCTGGCAAAACGCAACGGCAAGCGCGCCCGCGCCGCCACGCGTCAGTCGCTGGCCATGATGACGATACTCGCCTTTGTGCTGGTGATCGCCATTGAGTTCTGGGGCCATCTGATCGTCGATGCGATTGCCGGTGCCGCCGATCCAAAAGTCAAAGCGCTGGCGCTGAGCTATCTGCAGACTTCCGCCTGGAGCTATCCGGCCGCCGCCATCACCCTGATTGGCAGCGGGGCGCTGCGCGGTGCAGGTAATACCAAAATTCCGATGCTGATTAACGGCGGCATGAACATCCTCAACATCATCATCAGTAGCGTGCTGATTTATGGCTGCTTCTCGTGGGACGGTTTAGGGTTTATCGGTGCCGGGCTCGGATTGACCATCACCCGCTATATCGGGGCGATCGCGGTGATTTACGTGCTGATGATCGGCTTTAACGCGTCACTGAAAATCACGCTGTCGAGCTATTTCCGGCGCTGGAACAGCAGCATTCTGATGGAAGTTTTAGGTATAGGCGTGCCTGCCAGTATCGAGTCGGTGTTGTTCAACGGCGGTAAACTGCTGACACAGGTGTTTGTTGCCGGAATGGGCACCAGCGAGATTGCCGGTAATTTTATCGCTTTTTCTATCGCCTCACTGATCAACCTGCCAGGCAATGCGCTGGGTTCGGCTTCAACGATTATCACCGGTACCCGTCTGGGCAGGAATCAGGTGTTCCAGGCGGAACGCCAGGTGCGGCACGTCTTCTGGCTGGCGACGGTCTGCCTG
This sequence comes from Pantoea sp. Fr-CA_6, assembly GCF_024520895.1. Classification (NCBI taxonomy): domain Bacteria; kingdom Pseudomonadati; phylum Pseudomonadota; class Gammaproteobacteria; order Enterobacterales; family Erwiniaceae; genus Pantoea; species Pantoea sp. Fr-CA_6. Next base: position 244,825 of record NZ_JALNPO010000004.1, read on the forward strand.
ACCGCGATGGCCCTGCTGACGGTGCCGCTGGCCGGGTTGCTGGCACGGTTTTATACCAGCGATCCGGAAGTGATTAACGTGACGAAGCAGCTGATCTGGCTTAACGCGCTGTTTATGCCGTTATGGGCCGCTTCCTGGGTACTGCCTGCCGGACTTAAGGGCGCACGCGATGCGCGTTACACCATGTATGTGTCGATGTTCAGCATGTGGGGCGCGCGCGTGGTGGTCGGTTACGTGCTCGGCATTATGCTGGGGATGGGCGTCACCGGCGTCTGGCTGGGGATGTTCCTCGACTGGACGGTGCGTGGCATCTTCTTCTGGTGGCGACTTAACAGCGGCAAGTGGCTCAACCGCTATCGAAAAATGATCGCGAAAACCGGTTAGCGCGTTGTTAACGCCTTTCACCCGCCGTGGGGAAAGGCGTCTTACCTCTTTCAGCACCATTAAAAATAACATCTCCGTCACATCTCCAGACTTTCGAACCTAATTTCAGACAGTTGCACAAAGCCAGCCTCCCCGGACAGGGTTAGCGTAATGCCTGCTGCGCAATGATGCAGACACTACTTATCAAGGTGACCCTATGATCCGTCTGAAAACGGCGCTGGCACTCCTGCCGCTGCTGTGTAGCGCCCCGTTATGGGCGACAACCTTTGTCTATGTCTCCAATGCCGAATCCGGCACCGTTTCCCGCTATCAGCTCAGCGAGGCGAATGGCAGCCTGCAATGGCGTGGCGATACGCCTGCCGGTAAAAAGATTATGCCGCTGGCGGCCAGCCCGGATGGTAAACGGCTCTATGGTGCGCTGCGGAGTCCGCCTTATTCGATCATCAGCTGGCGCGTCTCGGGTTCGCACGGTGACTTGCAGAAACTGGCGGTGACACCGGTTGCAGCCAGCTTTCCGTGGATCACCACCGACAGAAGTGGGCGCTATCTGCTGGCTGCCTCCTATGACAGCGATATCGTCACCAGCAACCGGATTGATGACAAAGGAGTTGTGACACCCCAGGTGACAGGCGAGGTGAAAACCGGGCCGCATGCCCACTCGGTGATCACCGACGTTAGCAATCATTCCCTCTACGTCGGCAACCTTGGCGCAGATCGCGTACTGCAATATGCCTTTGCCGATAACGGCGCGATAACGCCGCTGGGAACCGGTTTTGTTCAGGGCGAGAAGAACAGCGGCGCACGACATTCGGTGATATCGCCCGACAATCGTTTTCTCTATAACCTCGCGGAGATGAGCGGCACCATTACGCAGTTCCGGCGCGCGGCGGATGGGTCACTGACGGAGCTGAAAACCTGGCCGAATGCGGTGGCGAAAAAATATAACCTGCAGCATGGCGAGCAGCGCCCGGCGGGCTACAGCGATCCCACGCCGCGCATCTGGGCGGCAGACATTAAAATCACCCCGGACGGACAATTTATCTATGTGACTGAGCGCACCTCCAGCACCGTCAGCGGCTACCGGGTCGATAAGCAGTCGGGTGAGTTAACACTTATCGGCAGCTGGCCGGTTGAAAAACAGCCGCGCAGTATTGCGATTGATGCGCAGGGTAAATGGCTGATCGTCAGCGGGGAGAAGAGCGCGGTGATTGGCAGTTACGCTATCGATCCCGCCAGCGGCGAACTCAAACGGGTTGCTGAAGCCCCGGCTGGTAAAGGCGCGAACTGGGTGACGTTGATAACGCAGTAACCGTTTTGAGCAGCCAGTGTCTGGCACTGGCTAAACAGATGGGGGCTGCTTATGCCATTTCCGGCATAAGCAGCGCAGAAATTTTTGCTTCAGATTGGGCGTGTAAGCGGGTTAACTCAGAGCATCAACTGATGCGGAGAGCCTGAAATGAAACAGAAACTGATAGCCTGGTTTGAACAGCTGCTGAGCGGCCCTGTGGCGAGTGAACGTGTGCATGATATTAACGTGGAACTGCTGCTGCCGCTGAGCCAGCTGTATGGACTGGAATATTATCCGGCAGTGCATCGCTACCATGAAAAATAATGGTTGTTGTATATTGTCTGGTTAAGGCCCGCTACGTTGCGGGCCTTTTTGCATCTGTAGTGCCCGAGTCATTTCAGCCAGCAGGCTTCACCACGAAAAGCAGTAATATCATTATTTTTTATCCCACTTAATACCCCAGCGCCGTTATATGAATGAGTAATCCGGCGCGGATCTATATTCATCAGTGCACGCCGTTACATCCATTCCCTTAACACTCATAAATGAGCTCTGCACAAAGAAAGTGGCTAAGTCATTACAAATTTGGCTTAGAAAACGTTTTATCACCGCTAATTTTACTTTTTGTAAAACCACATCATTATTTTAAGTCAATAAGGAACTTCCGATTGTTAAGATGGTAATCTGCACGCCTGTGCTTACACAAAACTTACAATAAGCGTTGTTAATCCTTCGATGAAAATGCCTGAAACAGGGAAGTGGCTGGTTTTCGGAGCCAGTTTGTTTATCAGCAATGTCATGGCTGCACCGGTCACGCCGGGTGATCTTGACGTTATTCAAAATCAGCAGCAGCAGCGGTTGCAGCAGGATCAGCAGCAGCGTGACGCATTAACACAGGCGCATCAGGTTGAGCTGCAAAAAACCGAGTCGGCGCCAGCCAGCGGCCCCTGTTTTGAAATCAACCATATTTCACTGCAACAGGCGAGCTTAATCACGCCTGATACACAGAAGAGACTTGTCGCTCCCTATATCAATCAGTGCCTGAGTCTGGACCGTATTAATCAGCTGGTTCGCGCCATTTCAGAGTGGTATGTCCAGCGCGGCTATATCACCAGCCGGGCCTTCCTGACAGAACAGAACCTTTCCCACGGAACGTTAAATATCACCGTACTGGAAGGAAAGCTTGAGGCGATTCATTTGCAGGGTGCCAGTGCACGTCAGCTGAACATGGCGTTCCCGACCCGTGCAGGTCGTATTTTAAATTTACGCGACATTGAACAGGGTATGGAGCAGATAAACCGGCTTCGTACTACGCCGGTTCAGATTGAAATCATCCCATCGACTCAGCCGGGCTATTCCATTGTTAACCTGACCAGCACACCTGAGTTTCCTCTGACGCTGGGGCTGAATATGGACAATAGTGGCCAGCGAAGCACCGGCGTCGGTCAGCTTTCCGGCTCGCTGGTGGGTAATGACCTGCTGGGTGTTGCCGATCGCTGGTTTGTCAGCGGCGGCCGCAGCAGCGCTTTCAGCGACTGGCGCGATGCGCAAAATTTCCAGGCGGGTGTCAGTGTGCCTTATGGCTATGGGCTGCTGGATTACAGCTATAGCTGGAGCAACTATCACAGCCGCTTTAACGCCAATAGTTTCGACTGGTATAGCAACGGCGACAACATCTCTAACCGCCTCAGCGGATCGTGGGTGCTGTTCCGCAACGGGCAAATCAAAACTGGCCTTCAGGTTGGGCTGAACCATTACGTCAGCCATAACTGGCTGAATGAGACGCTGCTTCAAAGCAGTAGCCGCAAACTGACCAGTCTGCAGATCGGTTTTAACCATACGCAAAAAATTGCAGGTGGGGTGGCCACCCTGAACCCGATGCTGAGCCGCGGGATGCCGTGGTTCGATGCGGAAAGCGACAAGGGTAAAAGCGACGATTTTCCGAAAGCTGAATTCCGCAAATGGAGCGTCAGCAGCAGCTTTCAGCGGCCAGTCACTCAGAAAATCTGGTGGCTCAGCAGCTTTTACGCTCAGTGGTCGCCGGATCACCTTTATGGCAGCGAACGCCTGACGATTGGTGGCGAAAACTCGGTTCGCGGCTACAAGGAGCAATACCTGTCCGGCGATGTTGGCGGCTATCTGCGTAACGAACTGAATTACTCACTGTTTACCCTGCCTGCAATCGGCGAGGTCAGCACCACCCTGGCGCTGGACGGCGGGTGGCTCCAGAGCGACAAACAGGATCGCTACGCAGCAGGCACGCTGTGGGGAAGTTCGCTGGGACTTGGCACCCGTAACGCGCATGTCTCCACTCAGCTGTCGCTGGGTATCCCTGTCAGCTACCCCAATTATCTTGCGCCCGATCGCCTCAGCGTTTACGCGCGTGTTGGACTCGTTTTTTAAAAAAAGGCCCCGATTATGGATGATCAAATAAAGCTTTCACTGCCGCGTCGTCTGCTGAGCTATCTCATCTGCTCGCTAATCGCGTTTCAGCCACTGCTGCCCGCCTTTTCTGCGGCGATAGCGCCCGTCACACCAGGGACCAACGTCGATGCTGCCGGAAATGGTGTTCCGGTCATTAATATCGCGACGCCAAATGCGGCGGGCCTGTCGCATAACCAGTATCAGAATTACAACGTGGGTCAGGAAGGGCTGATCCTGAACAACGCAACCGGCCGGTTGACGCAGACCCAGCTGGGTGGACTTGTCCAGAACAACCCGAATCTCAAAGCAGGGCAGGAAGCCCGGGCCATTATTAATGAGGTGGTGGGTGCCAACCGTTCACAGCTGCAGGGCTATACCGAAGTAGCGGGCAAAGCGGCCAACGTGATGGTCGCTAACCCTTATGGCATTACCTGTAACGGCTGCGGCTTTATCAATACGCCCAACGTTACGCTGACCACCGGTAAACCGCAGCTTGATGCGCAGGGCAATCTGCAATCGCTGGAAGTGACGAAAGGCGCAATCAGCATTGAGGGTAAAGGACTGGATGGCAGCCAGGCTGATGCTGTCTCGATCATTGCGCGCGCAACCGAAATCAACGCAGGCATCCATGCCAAAGATCTTAATGTGACGCTGGGCGCAAACCGGGTCGGTGCTGATGGCAGCGTGACACCCATCGCGGGCGAAGGTGCTGCGCCATCGGTCGCCGTGGATACCGGCGCGCTGGGCGGCATGTACGCCAACCGCATCCATCTGGTCTCCAGCGAAAACGGCGTTGGCGTCAATCTCGGCAATCTTAATGCCCGTCAGGGCGATATGGTGCTGGATGCGCAGGGTCGGTTAAGCGTCAACAACAGCCTGACCAGCGGCACCCTGACTGCAAAAGGCAGCAGCATCACCCTGCAGGGCGAACATAAAGCGGGTGGTAACGTCGCACTGACAGCGCAGCAGGATATTGCCTTAAATGGGGCCTCGCTGGGCAGCGACGCTTCGCTGGATCTCAACAGTCAGGGCAGTATCACGCTTAAAGGCAGCAGCGTTAAAGCAGGCCAGAATGTGCGTCTCAGCGGTGCTAACCTGAGTGTTGATAACAGCAGCAGCGGTAGTGCGGTAGACGCGCTGCAGCTCTCTGCCACCTCTCAGCTGGACAATGCCGGTCAGCTCGCCGCCGCAAAAACACTCGATATTCAGGCCGCGCAGATCACTAACAGTGGCAGCCTGGCCAGTAATGGTGACGTGCAGGTTCGCACTAACACTCTGCAACAGAACGGTAAGCTGCTGGCTCAGGGTAAAAATACTTTGGCTGTTAGCGAACAGCTGACTAACCGCGATGAAATCAGTGGCAGCAGCCTGAACATTCAAAGCGGCACTCTTGATAACAGCGGCAAACTGATCAGTACGGGTGATGCCACGATCACGGCTAATCGTCTGAATCAGGACGGAATCTTCTCCGCACAGGGCAACGCACTATTCAGTGTTGCGGATACCTTCAGCAACAGCGGCAATCTGGTCAGTCAGCGTCTGCAAATCGATGTCCCGACCCTGAATAACAGTGGCGAGATGGTGAGTCATGGCGATGCTGTGATTAACAGCGATACGCTACAACAAAACGGCTCCATCACTGCACGCGGTGACGCGCAACTGACCGCTCGTGGCAGGCTGGAAAATCAGGGGGCCATCAGCAGTCAGAACGCACTCACCCTGAACAGTGCACAACTACGTAACATGGGCTCGTTAACCGCACCGAATCTGACGCTGATCGCCGCGCAAATCAGTAACGGCGGCCTGCTTCAGGGCTCTAATCAGCTCTCTTTACATGCCGGACAGCTGGATAACCTTGCTGCGGGGACGATCAGCTCCGACAACGACTTTGCGCTCGATTTGCCACAGCTTAATAACAGCGGATTGATCACCAGCGGCAAAACACTGGTAGTCAGCGGCGACCAGCTGAACAACAGCGGGGAAATCAACGCTGCCAGCCTCAGCGCCCGGTACGGGCATCTGGATAATCAGCTGGGTGGCAAACTGCTGGCCAGTGACTCACTCCAGCTGCACGGCGATGTACTGACTAATCAGGGCATCATCGCCGCCGCAACGCTGAATAGCGACGTCAGCCAGGTCAATAACAGCGGAACACTTCAGGGTGACAAGGCAGTATCGTTGCAGGGCAGCGGGTTAACCAACAGCGGCACGCTGCTCAGCGCTGGTCAGCTGAATGTGCAACAGCAGACGCTGGACAACGGCGGACTGATGCAGGGCAAACAGCTGAAACTGAATACTGACCGCTGGCAGAACAGCGGCAATGCCCTCAGTGAAGCCGACGCCGACCTGCAAAGCGACACGCTGGTCAATAGCGGCAAGATTCTGGGACAACAGGGCATCGCGCTAAAAGCGAACCACACTGACAACAGCGGCTGGCTGATTGCCCAGGCGCTGACGCTGCGTGGCGACCTGATTAACAGTGGCCTGATTCAGGGTAATCAGCAGATTACCCTGGCAGGCGACCAGCTGGATAATCAGCAGGGCGGACAGTTGCTGAGTGACGGCATCCTGAACGGCAACATCACTTCACTGAATAACCGCGGCGCAATGCAGGCCGATCAGATGGCGTTAAACGCGAAGGCGTTGCAGAACAGTGGCACTGTTCGCGCCGGAAAGGCACTGACAGCCCAGGTCGGGGGTGTGCTGGATAACAGCGGAAGCCTGATCAGCCAGCAGCAGATGAATTTACAGGCTGGGGAGATCGATAACAAAGGCACACTGGCGGCAGATAACCTCAGCCTGCATGCGCCAGTGCTCAGTAACGGCGGTCTGCTGCAGGGCAACAGCACCTTAACGCTGGATCATCAGCAACTCCACAACCTCCAGGGCGGCCAGTTAATCGCCGGAGGACCGCTGACGCTGACGTTAGATCAACTGGATAACGACGGGCTGCTGCAGGTTAACGGTAAGCTTTTAATCAACGGCAACCGTCTCAACAACAGCGGACGCCTGCTGAGCGATGACCTCGACCTTCAGATTGCCGATACGCTGAATAACAGCAGCACGGGACAGATCGTGACTGGCCAGCAGGCCGACCTGCATGCCCAAACGCTCAGTAACAGCGGCCAGATTGCGGCCCGGCAACTCAGCGCCAGCGGTAATACGCTGGAAAACAGCGGGCTGCTTCAGGGCGACACGCTACTGGATCTCGGATTTGCTCAGACCCTCAACCACAACAATGGGCAACTGCTGAGCGGCGATCGACTGATCGTCAAGGGCGGTAGCGCGATCAATGATGGCAGCTGGCAGGGCCAGCAACTCGACGTCACGCTGGATTCTCTCGACAATCGCGGCAGCATCAATGGCATCAGCGCTCTGCACGGTAATATCGCCACCGATCTGATCAACAGCGGCACGCTGGTCAGCCAGGGCAATAGCGACCTGAATGCCACCACACTGCGCAACAGCGGCAAAATAATGGCGGACCGCCTGGGGTTGCAGGGCACCAGCCTGAACAACGACGGTCTGTTACAGGGCAACACGGCGCTGACTGCTCAGGCTGATAACATCACGCAATCTGCCGGTGGCAAAACGCTGAGCGGCGGAACGCTGACGCTGACCGCGGGTCAGCTCAACACCCAGGGAACGCTGCAGGGCGAGCAGGCAACGGTTAACGCTGATAACTGGCTGCATCAGGGATCGCTGCTGGGCAGCAAAGATCTGAACGCCAGCATCAGCAATGAACTGCATAACACCGGCTCGTTGATGAGTCAGAACACCGCACAGGTTACGGCGAACACGCTGAACAACAGCGGCTCACTGCTCAGCGAAGGGGCGATGGTGCTGAACGGTGCCGCGCTGAATAACAGCGGATCGGTGCAGGGCAAAACCCTGACCATTTCAACCGCCAGCGTCATTAATCAGGGCAGCCTGATTGGTCTGCAGGCATTGACGTTTGCCGCTGCGCCACAGGTGGCCGGGCGAATGCTGCTCAGAGCGCTGGCCGCGCCATCACGTCAGCTGATCAATAATCAGGGCGGATCGCTGCTGACGCAGGGCACGCTGAACATCAACGGCGGGGACGTTGTGAATAACGGCAGCTGGCAGGGACAGCAGATCCTGCTGAATGCCCGGCAACTGACCAATAATGGCGCGATCCAGAGTGCGGATGCGCTGCAACTGATTCTGGCCGATCGCCTTGATGCGGGCGCTGGCAGTAAGATTTCAGCGAATGGCACTGCGGCACTGCAGGCACTGACGCTGACCAATCAGGGTGAATGGATTGCCAGAAACCTGACGCTACGGGGCGACACGTTAAACAATAACGGCACCGTCACCGGTGTCGACGCGCTGACGGTTGGCCTTAACGGTGCACTGACTCAGCAGCAGGATAAAACGCTGCTCAGTGCGGGCAGGCTGACGCTTCAGTCATCTTCGCTTAATAATGCCGGACGCGTGCAGGGCGGCGATCTGCAGATCACCACGGGCGCGGTTGATAACAACGGGCGCTTACAGGGTGACAACAGCCTGCTGGTCAATGCTGGTGGACGCATCACCAACGGCGGCAATGGCGCCATGATCACGCAAAACGCCCTGACGCTGACCGGGCCAGAACTGTTCAACTATGGCCTGATTCAGGGCAATGGCAACGGCGTCGCGACAATAACCGGTTTAACGCAAAACGATGGCCGATGGCTCGCGGGTGGCGCGCAGACACTCAATACGCCGCAGCTGAATAACAACGGCTGGTTACAGGCGTCTCAACTCATCCTCAATGCGACTAATGCCAGCAATAACGGTACGCTGCTGGCCGACGGTCAGGGCACGCTGACCGGCAATGGCTTCAGCAACCAGGGCACAGCCCAGGGCGGCAACCTTGAGGTTAATTATCAGCAGGTAAACAACAGCGGCACGCTGCTGGGTAACAACCGGCTGAGTGTGATGGGCGCTCAGGTCAATCAGCAAAGCAGCGGTCGCCTGTTTAGTGGCGGCAATTTGCTGGTTCACAGCAATGGCTTTGATCAGACCGGTCAGGTGGTGGCGCTGGGTGATGCCACGCTGGAGATCGCGAATGGTTTTACCGGTCGCGATGTGCTGGCTGCGGGCGGGCGACTCTCCGTCAGCAGTAATGGCGCGATAGACAACCAGGGCACGATGCAGGGTGGGGCGCTGACGCTGAGTGCAGGCGGCGATCTCACTAATAATGGTCAGCTCACTACCGGTTCGGGTGACAGTGCGTTAAGCGGCAACCGCATCGCCATGAACGGGAATGGCAGTCTGCAGGGCGGCGGTAACATCAACTTAGCCAGCCGCAGCGATATTGTCCTGGACGGATTTACCGGTACCCGCGGCAACCTGGTGCTCAGTGCGCCTGGCAGCATCGTTAACAATGCGCTGCTCTATGCGGCGGGGAATCTCTCTCTTTTTGCCAACAGTATTAAAAACCAGCGCGGCGACGTGCTGGCCGGTAACAGCCTGTGGATGCAGCGCGATGCAGCAGGCAATGCTAATGGCGAAGTAATCAATACCTCCGGCACCATTGAGTCGCAGGACGGCGATATTACGATTAATACCGGGCATTTAGTAAACCAGTGGGAATCGATTACCGCAGGTGAAACCACCACCGAAAATGTCACCAATAGTTATGGATCAGTTGCGCCGGGTACGGTTGAACTTCCTCTGAGCCTGTTTGAACGAGGCGAACTGAAATACTACTTTACGGAACACCCGCTTTCACCCGCGCCGCCCTTTATTGCCTGGATCTGGAATATTAAACCTATCCCGGCCAGTCTGGATAAGAACAAAGAAATACTCGTCGCCAGAACGATGTCAAGCACGCGCGTAACGGGGCAGGCCGGAAGAATAACTGCAGGAAAAAATCTGACAGGGCGGGCCAGTACGCTGGACAATCTGGGCAGCTATATCCTTGCCGGACAAAATTTATCGCTCAGCGGCGACATGTTAAATAATAAGTCTTATTTGTCGGGCACGCAGGCCGTATGGAGAATTTTCAAGCCATCGCCCAGCTATAGTAATTATAACTCGGTCAAAAACGGTAATAGCACGATGCTGACCGATAATATCGATGATTTAAAATCCAGCAGCGCAGGTAAATATACTTATAAGGGGCAGGCGGCAGATTTAGAAGATAGGGTAACCTATGTAGCCACCGAGACTTATCGCACCGAGCAGGCCGCGACAATTCGTGGCGTTGTTCAGTCCAACGGCAGCCTTAGCATACAGTTCAATAACGTTATCAATGATAGTGAGTCTCAGGACGTTCGCGGTACCATCTCCCCAACGCTATCGCGCCCCGGACTCAATACGCTTGTACAACAATCAGTAAGCGGCGCACGGTCCCCGCTTGCCGCTGTTGCCGTTGCTTCGGTTAACGTGGGAGGGCCTGACTGGCGTGACCAAATCGCCAGCGCCTTGCAACAGATTAATGGCGCCACCGGCCTGGATGCCGCAAATGTGCCGCAGACGGACCTGAATACCTATTCTGCCGACCCGCTTCGATCTACTGAAATTAAGGAAAGAGGGGCCTTGGGTAAGACGCCCTACGATCTTTTACGACAACAAGTAGGAAAGCCATCACTGACCTCTGTTGATACCAGCGCCTATCCATTGCCGCAGGGAAGCGACGGCTATTTTATTGTCTCAAATGATATAAAAAGCCATTATCTTATTGTTCTTAACCCAAAGTTAAACGGATTAGGCAAACTCGATACAAGCTTATTTAGCGAGCTTAACCAGCTACTGGGAAAACAACCTTCACAAGCCCCGATAGAAACGTCAGCGGCTTTGACAGATAAAAACACGTTCCTGGGCTCATCATATTTACTGAACAGGCTTAATCTGAAACCAGAATATGACTATCGTCTGTTGGGCGATGCCGCATTCGATACGCGCTACGTGAGCAATACCGTGCTGAGCCAAACGGGAAATCGCTATATCAACAGTCTCGGTTCCGATCTTGAGCAGATGCGCTATCTGATGGATAACGCTGCGGCCGCGCAGCAATCGCTGGGATTACAAAGCGGCGTAACGCTGTCTGCAGAGCAGATTGCCTCATTGGATCACAGTATTCTCTGGTGGGAAGCGGCGACGATTAATGGCGAAACCGTGCTGGTGCCGAAGCTTTATCTGGTTGCGAATGATACCACTATCAATAACGGCAGTGTGATCTCTGGCAAAAACGTCACCGTTGATGCAGGTCAGGTAAGTAATAACGCCAGTACTCTGCTGGCACAGAATGCCATGACGCTTAACAGTCAGAACGGTGTTGATAATCTCAACCACGCCCTCATTAAGGCCGGTGATGATTTAAAAATCAGCGCGCTCGATGATATTAACAATATCGGCTCAGCGATCAGTGGTAAGCGGGTTGAGCTCGAAAGCATCAGTGGTAACATTAATAATATCACTCAGCTCACGCAAAATGATAACAGCTCAACATTCAGCCGTTCATTATTCGATGAACAGGGCGAAAAGGCGAAGATAAATTCACTCGATAATCTGATCTTCAACGCCGGTAAAAATATAATGAATCGTGGCGCATCGATTCAGTCCGGCGGCGATGCCTTACTTAATGCGGCTGGCGATGTGTCGATTGTTGCTAACGTTATCGATACTTCTTTTAATAATGGCTGGCGTAGTTTCATCAGCAGAACCTCCGCCGCTTCCAGGCTAGAATCAGCTGGTGCAATGAATATTAAGGCGGGTCGCGATGTGACCGTCACAGCCAGCACCCTTAGTGCAGGAGGCGATGCCGCACTCGTGGCCGCCAACGATCTCAATCTCAAAGGAGTGAACACCAGCCAGAACGATAATCTGTGGCGGGATGAATCCCATGAAACCGGCATAGATCGTACTGCCATTAGCAGCGGCGGCAATCTGATGTTAACCGCCGGACGCGACCTTACCAGTGACGCAGCGGCGATTGCGGCGGAACAGGATATTACCGTACGGTCAGGACGCGACATCAATCTGCTGGCGGCTGAAACCAGTTCTGGTAATAGCTACAAATCCGGCAAGAAGGTTGAGATTAATGAGTCGGTACGCCAGCAGGGCACTGAAATTGCCAGCGGCGGGAGTACCAGGCTACTGGCGGGCAATGACATCACAAGCCAGGCCGCAACAGTCACAGCCAATAAGGATCTGGCGCTGCAGGCTGGACACGACGTCAATATCACCACTGCGACGGAGAGTGATTATGCCTACCGTGAAGAGACCAAAACCAAGAAAGGTTTCCTGAAAAAGACCACTACGCACACCATTCAGGAAAACAGCGACACCCGTGAAAAGGCTTCACAACTGAGCGGCAACACCGTGTCTGTCATTGCCGGAAACGACCTGAACGTTCAGGGCTCGTCTGTGGCCGGTGACAAAGGCGTCGCACTGAGTGCAGGCAATGACCTGAATATTGTTACCGCCACCAATACTCAATCTACCTACAGCCTGAAAGAGAAGAAGAAAAGTGGCCTGATGGGTGGTGGTCTGGGACTCAGCTACGGTAAGCAGTCTGCTAAAAGTGAACGTAACGGCGACCAGGTCACGCAGAGCGATGCGCGAAGCCTGGTGGGTGCAGGCAACGGTGTGGTCAGCATTACGGCGGGTAACAACGCGCTGATCAAGGGAAGCGACGTTATTGCGGGCGGCCAGAATGGCGAGATCAGCGTGACGGCGAAAAACATCGCCATCGTGTCCGGGCAGGACCTGGTGCGCGAAACCGCGAAGCAGGCGTCGAAAAGCAGCGGGTTTGGTCTGAGTCTGAACTTAACGCCACTGGACACCGTGCGCAATCTGCGTGACATCATGAACAACACCAGTTCGGTGTACGAGCAGATGAAGCAGACTGGCAATGAGTTGGGCGCCAGTTCGCTGGATTCTCCGGCGCCGGGACTGACCTATGGCCGTTCAGGCAGTAAAGTCAGCCAGAACAGCGAGAGCATCTATCAGAGCGGCAGCACGCTCAATACCACCGGAAATCTGCTACTGAAGGCCCGCGGCGATTCAGATACCCACACCGGCAACATTCTGGTTGAGGGCAGCAGCCTGAACGCCGGTGCCAGAGCCTCACTGGACGCTACCCGTAATATTGACATCACCACAGCCTCTGACAGCCAGAAGGCTGCCAGCAGCAGTAGCAGTAAGAGCTGGTCGGCAACAACATCAGCTTCAATTGGTGCGCTGGCACGTAGCGGCGGCGGATCGCCAAACAATGGTTCGGCAGGGACTAATTACGGCTCGAAAAACAACCAGATGAGCGGTGATAGCAGCATGCTCGCGCAACACACTTCCGCAATAACCGCCGGTAGTGTTGACGTCACCAGCCATAAAGGTGACATCGCAATCAGCGGTTCAACCCTGACCGGCACCTCCGGCGTTTCGCTTAACGCGGAGCAGGGTAAGATCAGCGTCGTAGCAGGCGAAGACCGCCAGCAGGCATCGACCTCCGGGTCTGACCACGCTATAGGCGATCTGGGCGGCGATGGTTACAGCGGAACGGTTGGCGTGGGTCATAACAGCTGGAAAAACGCCAGCACGGGCACGCAGCAGAACACCGTACGCAGCGGTATCGTCAGTACGCTGGGTAACGTTTCGATTAATGCAGGCAAAGACGTTAACCTGCAGGGGGCTGACGTTTATGCAGGCAATTCGCTGAGCGTCAACGGTGAGAACATCCACCTCGATCCGTCAAAAGACACGCACGAAGGCAGCAGCAGCAGTAAATCCTCGCAGTATGGCATCACCGCGCAGGTCTCCGGCTACGGCGTGAGCATGGCGCAGGCGGCGGACAAGGTGGCTCAGTCGCACAAACAGAGTGATGATCCGCGCCTGCAGGCCATTTATGCCGCGCAGGCGGCCATGACCGCGCTGTCGGCTTACAACCAGAACACCGCAGCCGTCAAAGTCACCGTGAGCGCCACCGTGGGTAGCAGCCATCAGTCCGTGGAACAGAAAAGCACGCAGCAGAGCGGCAGTGTGCTTAAGGCGGGCGGCGACGTAGCAGTCACGGCTAAGCAGGACATCACAGGCGAAGGCGTAAAAATCAGCGGTGATAACGTCTCGCTGAATGCGGGGCGCGATATCGCCCTGAACAGCGCCGAGGACAGCAGCAGCCAGCAGTCAAGCAGCGGTGGCAGCAAATACGGCGTCGGTGTTGGCTTCGGCCTTGGCGGCAGCCAGAACGGCTTATCCCTTGAGCTGGCTGCCAGCCAGAACAGTGCAAACGGAAATGGCAGCAGCATTACTCATCACAACAGCGAAGTGTCCGCAGCGGGCGATCTGACGGTCAAAGCGGGTCAGGACGTCAAGCTGAACGGAGCAAACCTCAACGGCAATCACGTTGACCTCAACGCGGGCCGTAACCTGGAAATTGCCAGCCAGCAGGATCGCGCAAGCTACGACAGCCATCAGAGCTCATCAGGCTTCAGCGCCAGTATCTGCATACCGCCTATCTGTGCGGGCGTACCGGTGCAGGGCAGTGCCAGCATGAGCGGCAGCAAAATTTACAATGATTTTGATTCTGTACAGCAGCAGAGCGGGATCAGCGCGGGTGATGGCGGCTACAAAATTTACGTCGGCAACCATACCCAGCTTGATGGCGCGATCATCGCCTCATCTGCAACGCCGGACAAAAATCACCTCAGCACCGGGACGCTGGGCTGGACGGATATTGAAAACCACGCCAATGCGGGCGGCAGCGGCTTCAGCGCAGCTGTCAGCGGCAGCATGGGAAAAAACACTACTCATACATCTGACAGTTCAGGGAACGACACATCAAAATCTGGTTATTCCCAGCAGTCGGGCGATAACTCGCTGCCCATGGGCACGCTGCAGCAGACGAAAGACAGGGCAAGTTCTACCACCTACAGCGCCATCTCACCGGGAACGATTGAGATCCGCAATCCGGATGCGCAGAAGCAGGATGTGTCCCAAATCAGCCGCGACACCGCCGCGGCGGAGAATGTGCTGAAAGATAAGTTTGATGTGCAAAAAGCAGAAGGCAGCCTTGCCATCCAGCGAGAAATGGCCGTACTCGGACAGCAGGCGATTCAGCAGACCTTTGATGCGTTGAAGAAGCAGGAGAGAAACAAGCTTAAAAACGATGCTGCGTTCAATAAGCTTTCAGAAGCGGATCAGAAAAAAGCACTCGATAAAATCGATCAGAATGTTGAAGAGAAGTACGGTATCGGGTCAGACCTGCAGATTGCGGCACAGGCTATCAGCGGGCTGTTTGCCGGGCTGGCGGGCGGTAACGTCAGCGGCGCGGTGGCGGCAGGCGCAGCTCCATTGCTGGCGCAGATGGTCAAGCAGGTATCGCAGGGTAACGAGCCTATGCGCGTACTGTTGCACACGCTGGCGTCAGGGCTGATTGCTAAAGCGCAGGGTGGCAGCGCCATTGGCGGCGCAGCGGGTGGACTGACTGCAGGAATGCTCAGCTATAACGACGCGCTCAGCCACCTGCTATACGGCAAGGATGCTTCGGAACTGTCAGCCGATGACAAGATGCTGATTGCCAACATTGTAACGCTGGCAGGCGCAGCAGCGGGCGGTGCGGTTGATGGCAGCGCTGGGGTGGGTAGCGGGGCATCTGCCGGTAGAACTGAGGTTGAGAATAATGCGCTGGGTGCTTTGGTTGAGGGCGGTAAGCTTGCCGCACAAGGCTGTTCTAAGATTGCTGCCTGCCGGAATGCGCTGGTTGAGAAAGGCCTGGGGGCGTTGCTGGGCATAGGCGCAGCGAATACCGTGCTGGACAATCTCTCTGTTTCAGAGCAGGAATATGTCTTTAACGTTGCCATGACGGGCAAGGCTGATCTGATAGAGAAGTTAGCGCCAGAGCAGCGTGAAGCTTACGATTATATGGTAGGCCAGGATCAGAAAGGTCTAATCACTATCTTTCCGCAGCCGGACAGGGATCTTACGGGCGGTAAGCTGGTTAATCCGGTACACGATCAGAATAAAGGAACGACGCTCATCAGCCCGGATCAATCCGGTCAGAGGGGCGCGACAAATACCGGAAACACAGAAGGAAACACCGTTACAAGTGGGAATACTACGGTAACACCGATCTCTGACGGGCCGAATAAAGATGATTTGGCTTATTTATCAGATAATCATAACAATACCGACAAAACTTTCAGTAAGAATGTTGATCCAAAGACGTTAATTAGCAGACAAGATAAGAATGAAATGTCAGGTTCACAAGTAAAACGTCTTGTGAAAGATATGAAAGAAAACGGATTTGACGCGAATAATCCTGTTGATGTAGCTTTAGTAAACGGGAAAATGATTATCATTGACGGACATCATCGAGCTCAAGCAGCTGCAAAAGCTGGGCTCAAAGATATACCAGTTAGAATACATGAAGTGACTAAAGAGCAAGGTGAGCAGCTTTTGCGAGAAGCTGCTGAAGCAAGGGTGAGGTACTAATATGATTAATCAAATAGAAGTCATTCATTTCATAGAGTTACAGATAACTTTGATGAGGTCATTTTTCATTCATTATCCTTTAGTAAAGGATTTTAAATGGTTACTGGATTTTCCGAGCAAGGGGGTTATTTTGGTTGGCAATGAATCATGGGATTTTAAAAAACATGGAAAAGGGATTAGGTTTTTTAAAAATAACTCAAGCGCAGGAGTAGTGGTTGATATAATAGATAATGTTAACAATGCGAAAATAATTGACGTATGGCGATTGTCACAATATTTTTCGAATCATACTGATGATGAAATAAAAAGCACTTTAGATGAAATGGCTTCATCTGGGTTTTTACAAAAAATATCAGAACGGCAATACGAGTTTATTACGAGTTAATATAAAGAATTTTAACAATCACCTCGGGCATCGAGCCGGGATTTTGTTGTTGAGAATAATACGCTGAGTCTTAAACAGAACCAGTCTTGCGCAATTGAGATGACAAAGTGCCAGAGTGATTCTGACTGCGAAAAGAATGTCATTAAAAAGTATAGAAAGTTAAATGCAGAACAGCATCAGGGCGTTATTGGATGCACAGGCGCTAAGAATTGCGTCAACAAAGCTAATGAAGTTAGCCAACTGATGGCAGATTATGCCAATCGCGTAAATGAGCTAATGGAACAATCCCGCCTTCATGGCAACTTAAACACGTTTGAACAGTACGAACTATCAATCCTTCTGGCTGCTTCGATTCAATTGGAAGCGGATCGGTTGGCTGCTATTCACAATGCATTAACGTCGGGGGACTCGCCAGAAGCGAAGCAACTTGCTATAAACTCTCTGGCTCAGGCAGTTGGAACGAGCGCGGCAGGGATAGCAGCTGGAATCGGGAAAAATAAAGGAAGCGCGATGCCTGTTCCTATCCCAACCAGAGCTGAAAATGGGCTAGTTTATCAATCGAATGGTAAACATACGCCTGGGCAAGCCGGTTATAATAGAAACGCTGTAACCGAACCTACAAACTCTATTCAGTTGTTTAGTAATTCAGTAGAGAATGGTAAGAAAAGGTATGTATTGGACGAGAATGGCAATGTACATCCGTTTACGAATACAAATGATGGTTCGTGGCATTGGTCAGGGAGCACGGGGGATGCATCAGTCCCAATCAAAAAAAGCGATATTCCCAACGCTGTTAAAAAATAATTTGGGTTACCTGGGAAATGGAGATAAATATGATTTTCGGTGATCCTTATCGGTTTGCTATCTGGATAGAGTGTATTCCTCAATGGAGTGAATCCTGTAAAAATGGTTTTTTTTATTTTTTTATAAATGGACATATGTATCCAGAAGATATCAGAACATCTACATTATCTGTTGATATTTATGATGTTATTGATGAAAGAAATGCCCTTCTTTCTTTTCCATGCAATGATGAGATCTTCAAGGCCACTACAACTGAAGCTTTTAATGCCTTATTTAAACTGACATATCCAGAATCGACACATGATGATGAATATCCTGAGCAAGTGTTTGATTTTTGCGCGTCTACTACAATCATTAACGACTCAGGGGCATATTTTTTTGCTATTGCAAATGAAAATTCAGTGAGGGTTGTTGGGGGTAAAATAACGGAGTTAGTTAACGGAGACAACGGAAGAACCTGGGTGGACATAGAACAACCAAACCTTGAGGATATTACCATTCCAAAAAATGAGATAAGTGAAATCATTGCGCATATAAAAAAATATTCATCTGATTTATTTTAGGTATCACTTTTAGATAGGTACGAACCGACTGCCGTGATGCTCAGCTATAACGACGCGCTCAGCCACCTGCTATACGGCAAGGATGCTTCGGAACTGTCAGCCGATGACAAGATGCTGGTTGCGAACATTGTAACTCATGCTAGCGCAACAGCGGGCGGTGCGGTTGATGGCAACTCTGAGGTGGGTAGCGGGGCATCTGCCAGTAGAACTGAGGTTGAGAATAACTACCTGAGTAGCACAGAGAAGAGCCGCCAGACATATCTCAACAATAAACAGAACCTGACGCCAGAAGAGCAGAAAGATAAGGAGAGGTTAAACCGTAAGGATCTGGAAAGCGATATGGCGGTTTATGCGGCCTGTAATGGCACAGGAGCTGGCTGTCAGGCAGAAAGAGCAAAAGCGAAAGCCGCGCAAGATACCTACTTCAACCAGACTTACCAGAATCCGAAAGAGGCTCAGGCGGGTTATCAGCAGATAGTGAACTTGCTGAACTCTACAGATCCGAATGCGAAGGAAGTATTCAATATTCTGGAAGGGTATACTCAGGCATTCATGTCGTTTGGGTACACGGAGGATGAGGCCAAAGCGAGAGCAGGAGCTTATGTTGGTTCCATGTACATCGCGAGTGGAGTGAGTGCTGTAGTCGCGTCTGGTGCACTGGCGAAGCAGTTTGGAAAGGATGTAGCGCTCAACAATAAAGCTTCGGCTTCAGGGGCAGCAAGTTCACTTGTTAAGAATGCTGATGGAATTTATGAGGTAAAAATAAATTTAACGCCTTTGGAAGGCCATGACCGCCTGAATACGCCAGATTTACTGGGTAATGGGAAGTATAATCCTGCAGAAGCGGCGGCGGCTGCAAGGTTGGAAACCGCTATAGGTAAACTTGACAGGATAACGAACTCTTCGACTGATAAGAATGCTGACTTCATTATTACAAGCGGGCCGAACGCAGGAAAAACAGTAGACTTAATGTATACAACTAAAAATCTATCTCAAAAAGAAATTGATGGGATCAATAAGTTTTACGAAAAGAATATGACAACATCGAAATCGCTAGGAGACATACCTCATGGACAGGATCAGATCTTACAACATCTGAAGAAAGCAGATTTAGTCCCTGTAGACTTCAGTGTACTGACTCAAAAAAACCAAGCGATCTTTATGGATTTCATAAAGACATTGCCTAAATCACAACGAGATAAAATCATTATTATGAGGTGAGTCATGGGTGCTTATTTTGGTATTGGTTATAGAGCCCTAAATAATAACTATGGTGAGCGAAATTTAAGTGTAGTGCTAAATCGTCAAGCATCCGATGTATTGGAGGCGTTACTTGATGAAGTATTACAGGATAATTATCCTGTAATACATCAAAAAATCATGGAAGTTCAGGTTCTTGACCAGATAAATTTCAATGAGTTGAATAAGTCTGAATTCAATACATCTATTAAGGTTATTAGAGAATACTTAGCAGCTCGCAAGGAAACCAGTGAAGGGCAGTTATACCAAAAACGTATATGGGAAGAAGAGATAGAGCCATTAATTCAACAAGATGAACGTTATCAACAACAAAGTGAAGATAGGAGCCCCGGCTAGTTAGCCGGGGATTTTGGCGTTAATACCTTAAAAACATCCACTTCTCGCCGTTGTAACTGGAGCGCATTGGGAGCAGCGGTCAACTCAAACTGTTCAGCACTGGTAATGCCGGACTCGATGAGCCAGTCACTACCCAAATCCTGTCAGTCCTGGCTGGTTCCGCACAGTGCTTCCTAAGTGGCGTTGTTGGTAACGATAGAGATCCATAGAGTATGCTGCTAAAGCGTCTGTTGTATCGGAGTGCCGGTGGTAAATCCCAATGCGGCCAACGCGCCGCCTGCCAGTATCGGCTTAGGGGTAAAGGTGATGTTCATGCGGTTCCCTCCGTGTCGGACGTGATGCGAATGATCAACTGACCCGGCTCGGTGATCACCTCGATCCGCTGGCCAGTGGTAAAGCCCAGCGGCTCCAGCCAGCGGCCCTTAATAGTGAGTTGGGGCAGGGGATTCGGCTGGCCCCTATTAGGCCGATATCCGACTCTGTAATAATGCGCAGCGGTTGTGACCGTGCGTGTTCCTGACTTATGATGCTTATCAGCCATAATTAACTCCCGTATAGTTAGTTGTGGTCAGCGGCTGCTGCGGGTTGCCCCCCGCTTCAGCCGCGCTAAAAATCTCTTCTTGGGCTCTTCCTGTTCCGTTTTTACCTGTTTAAAGATACACCTTATGCCGGGAAAACTCGCTGAAAGCTAAGACATAAAATGCGATTCGCCTCTGAAAAATGGATTCTTTTTCCCGGTCTGAAATTCACTTATTCCTTCGTCCTGTAGCCTTCTGAAATATCAGTTGTGGGCGGGCTTTCATGCTGTAAATCCGCGTTAACCTGTCTTCAGTCTGTCTTCCTGATTACGCACGTATCGCCGCCGAAAATGATAACGAAAAGATTTCCCTGCTGGTGAAGATAGCGGCTGCAATGAGCGCTTCCGTCAGCGGTAGCCCGGAAGTGACAGCTACTATCTGTGCGGGATCGATCCGCGATTTGTTAATCAGACCGTCACGCCGCCAGATGGCACACAGAAGACTGATGCCGGAACATGCATCACCGCTAGCGGCGGCTTCAGCTTCACGTTCGGCAGCATGACCGGCTCCGCTGGCCTCAGCCTGAGCCAGAGCAAAGTGAACAGTGAGTATGCCAGCGTCGGCGATCAGAGCGGCCTGTTTGCAGGGAATGGTGGCTATGACATCTATGTTGGCAACCACACCCAGCTGAATGGCGCGGTGATCGCCTCAACGGCGCAGTCCGCGAACAATGCGCTCTCCACCGGTACGCTGGGCTGGTCTGACATCGACAACCACGCTTCTTACAAAGCCAGTAGCTCATCCATCAGCATGGGTGGAGGTAACGAAGATAATAAAATGTCAGGCGGTGCGATACCAACCTCTGCTAATACCCATGGCAGTGCATCTGGCACCACCCGTTCAGCAGTGGCGGACGGTACCATCACGGTACGTAACGGTCAGGCTCAGACACAGAACGTCGCCGACCTGAGCAGAGATACCGACAACGCCAACGGCCATATCGACAAGATATTCGACAAGGATAAGGTCGCACGCAAGCTTGAGTTTGCACAGGGAATGCAGGAGCTGGGTCAGCGCGTAGCAGGCGATGTCAGCAGCTACAAAATGCAGGCTGCTGAGGATGAAACCAGAGAAAGGTTGCTGAAAGCAAACCCGCAACTTGCTGGTTATTCAACCGATGCATTAAACACTTTAATCGTAAATGATCCCGGCTATAAGGCCGTTGCAGAAAAGTGGGGCACAGGCGGCAGCTATTCCATGGCAGCAGCAGCGGTAACTGGCGTGCTGGGTGGCCTTGGCGCAGGTAACCTGGGTGCAGCTGCAGCAGGTGGAATGGCGCCTTACATCGCCAATAAAATTAAGCAAGCTACCAGCAAAGTTGTCGACGGACAGGAGCAGACTAACGTCCTGGCTAACACCATGGCGCACGCAGTTGCGGGTGCCGTACTGGCGCAGCTTGCGGGCAACAACGCAACAGCGGGTGGCGAGCTGATGGCCAGAGCTATCCTCAACTCAATGTATCCCGGCAAGCAGGCCAGCGAACTGACGCAGGAAGAGAAGCAGGTTGTCAGCGCACTCGGCCAGCTGGCTGCGCAACTGTCCGCGGGAGTGGCTTCTGGTTCTGTTGACGGTGGGATTCAGGGCGCGGTTGCGGGTAAAAATGCGGTTGAGAATAACGCGCTGAGCTTTGGTACGGGTATGAACAGCTACGGTGCGGCAGTAAAATCCTGGAACCAGTATGCGGAAGTTAATGGTCTTACGCCGGAGCAGAAACAGGCAGGGCTGAATCGTATTGCTGTTGGCGAAGGGCCTTCCTGGGGTACTGAGTATAAGGTTAAACCTAATGGAAAAGTTGAGGTTTCAGGTGGTGTGGGACTTGCTTTGAAAGGAGGATCTGAGATTAATAATGATTACTTATCTATTTCTTCAGGATACACTAAAGAATTTGGTATTAAGGCTGGAGCTTCGATCGGTATTGACTTTGGCCCATATTTCCCAGGATTGTTTGGAGACTTAAATCGTGATTATTCAACTAGCATAGGTTTTGGTCCCGGTTCTGTAGGAATGTCTGGCGGAAAAGATGGAATTGGTATTTCCTTTTCTATTGGACCAAGTATTGGTTTTACAGGTTCTGCCACTGGTTCTCATGACGAAAAATTAGATCTGAACGGTGACTCTACTAAGGAAATATATCACTATGATTTCAAATGATATTATTTTAAATGCATCATCATTTATGTTATTGTTTTTTTTATTTTTATGGGGTGGGTGTTTTTTTATTTTTGTTTATAGGGATCTTGGTGGCGCTAAGGTAGGTAAGGATTCCTTGCTCTATTTCAATTATATGTTTTTTAAACGAGATGTTTTATCAAATTGCGCATTGGTTTTTCTTATTCTTGGATATATAGCGGCAGCGATAGCTGAATATAGAAGGGAGGCCGATAACTTATTGTTAATATCTAATTTGTCCGGAGGTTTTTCATTTCTTCTCTTTGCACTATATGGAAAGTATTTTCACCAAGGATTAACTGATGATGAAAAACCATTTTATTTCATTAAGGTTTTTTTGACAAAGTCAGACCTATCCTTTGGCTCGATTTTTCTTTGGCTATCAAGACTGACGTATATAACTTGGCTAATTGTATTTATTAGCAATTAAATAATGTAATAGGAAATAATATTCTGGGAAGTGATTATGTTGAGTTGCAGCCATTAACATGGCAATCGCCCGGCAAAAGTCATTGCATTAAATGCAATAAAGCCTGGTGTTATGGATTATGAAAGGAATGTGATGGGAGCAAGCGGCATTGTTGCTGGCAGTAGTAAAGGATCGACACAACCAGTCAATATAACTCAAGAGTCTGCTATTTTTAATAAATATTTATAATAAAGTAGATATATTATGGAGAATATTTACTTAGGATTTTTATTTAAAACTACACCTAATCGAATTACTAGTGGCGGAAAGTATCCACATAAAAATAATTTTTCAGTATTCAGAAACTATCCTGATCGCACGACAGGAATATCTGGCTTGCCCAACCAACCTAATGGATACTATAAAGAATATGTTCATCCAACTCCGGATATACCAAGGCCAGGACCTCAGCGAATCATCGTTGGGCAAAATGGTGAGGCTTATTATACGAATGATCATTATAAGACGTTCATAAAAATCAGGTGATTATGTAATGAGTGTGTTTAAATATGAAGATAAATCAGTGTGTTATGGAAAGGGCGCTGTATTTTTAGCCAGGATCGATCCAAACATCGCTGACACTGACGAGTTGCTAAGATCCCTCTATTATTTACTTTGGTTTCCCGGGTATTTTGGCTTCAATTGGAACGCCCTCTATGATTGTTTACGCGATCTGGATTGGATTAGTGAAAATAAAGTAATGATTGTGCATGAGTCTTTGCCCGGCATTCCGGACTCTGATTTACGTATATATTTAGAAGTTTTAAAAGATTGCATCCTAGATTGGGTTAATGATGAAAAACATCAACTTGAAGTTTATTTCAATGAAAAAGATCAGGGTGAAATCGAAAGATTATTACCATCTTGTAACATTATTAACTCAATGTAAGATCCCGACTTATGACGGGATCTCTACTTGTAAGTTTTTAAAGCCCATCTTCCCGCCTCGGTGATCGGGCTATTCTTATTGCCTCTGTTATCCCAGAGCAAGGCAAGCAGGTACACGCTTGTTATATTCTAAAGATGGGTTACTGTATATCACTACAGACCATTATGAAACGGCGACATCAATTGGGAAATGGAAGTAATAAGGGGGCTATATGTATCGTAATATCATAATTGAAGGTGATGAAGTGGATTCAGAACGCGATTTCCATCGTGTAATAGCTAATGCTTTAGATTTTGGTGAGTATTATGGTAACAACGCTGATGCTCTTTGGGATATGTTAAGCTCCGGTATGGCTTGCGGTGTGTGTATAAATTGGAAGAAATCTTCCGTTTCCCGAAAAAAATTAGGATCCACTTTTGATGTTATTGTTCATCTATTTGAGAAAACTAAAGATAGGTATCAGGGCAAAGGGAATGAAAAAGAATTTGAATTTATTCTCGAGTGAATTTCAATTTTTTGATGAGGTTTTGTTATCCTGGTTAAATGCTGCGCCATAAATATATGGGTGGCTGAATTGGCTAAGTTACTAATATATTTAGCGTTTCTGGCTGGTAAAGCCCTCAATAAATGCCAAAATGGTCATTAAGTCATTACACCCCGGATATCTCTGGCGCATATTGCTAATATGAAGTTGCAGCCATCATGGTGATGCTTCATTTGTAAATTATTTAGTTACACATCCTTAACCAACTCAACATTAACAGCTCAAACCATTTGGCTAATTATTTCCTTACAATGCTGGTCAAAAATCTAAAAGATAAAAGCCCAATACTTTCGCAGCAGGCTTTTATCTTTCACTAGCATCACGCTTAGTGCATTAACTGACTAACCAGTCCGGTAAGATCGGCTTTTTTATCCACGACGCCCGCCGTTGACGCTTTATCCACCAGCTGCGGCAGATATTTCGCCAGCAGATTCAGTGCATCGCTGGTGTTGATGCCCATCCGCGCAGCCAGCTGCTCAATCGCCTCAGAGTTAATCATCTTCTGCACCAGGTCGCTGCTCAGCGCAATGTTCTGCTCATCGCCCAGCCAGGAGTTAACCATTTCACTGTACTCGCCGCTCTGCAGGTGACTCACGATGGTATGTAAACCGCCTTGCTGCTCAACCCACTCCAGCACACCTTTCACTTCCTGGCTGGTCTGATTATTCAGGCCGCACATGGCCAGTACTGTTTCCAGTAAACTCATTCTGTTATCCCCTTTGAAGTAATCTATTAAGACTGTTTACACGCTCTGATTTTATGAATGACAAACAGCGCAATAATTGAACCCACGGTGGCAATAGCAATGCTGTAAATATTGAAGCCATTGACCTTGCCAAAACCCAGAGCGGTACTGACTACACCGCCAATCAGCGCACCGATAATACCCAGAATAATGGTCATGAAAATGCCCATATGTTCTTTACCTGGCATAATACATCTGGCGATAATGCCGGCAAGTAATCCGAATACAACCCATGACAATATACCCATCATTAATATCCTCTGTTTTTATATTAATTACAGCAACGTTTAGCAGTGGTTTAACCCATGAATTAAAAGCAGGTGTATCGTACGCCGCGTAGTGTTTGCCTGGCAATCCTGTTTTCTTTATTAAACTAAACGTATCAGAAACGATAGGGGAGTAAATATGAGCATTCTGGATAATATTAAAAATATAGGCGATGAGTTGTTACATGCTGTAGATAAAAATGTTGAAGATAAGTCTGTAACCGCCGCAGAGAGTAATCGTACATATACGGTTAAATCAGGCGACACGCTCAGCGCCATCGCAAAGCAGTTTTACAATGATGCGTCCCAGTATATGAAAATCTTTGAGGCGAATAAAAACCTTCTCAGCAGCCCGGATAAAATTGCACCGGGTCAGGTACTGACCATTCCTGATTAATAATTCGTCAATAGTATGAGCCAGCTGGCGCAAATATTGCCCGGCTGGTTTTTTATTTAAAGCCAGCTTGTCATTACACCATGACAGGGTTGCGCCAGACAGCCTGCGTTGATTCAGACTTAACGGTGGTCTCGGTAACAGCAGCAGACGAGCTGAGATGAACAGTCAGACAGGAAGAGAATACTGGGATCGCTGAAAAGCAAAAAACCCGCTCAGGTTTCCCTGAGCGGGTTTTTCTAATCTGGCTCCTCTGACTGGACTCGAACCAGTGACATACGGATTAACAGTCCGCCGTTCTACCGACTGAACTACAGAGGAATCGTGTGAACGAGGCGAATATTAACGGCGTCGCTCTAAGGTGTCAACAGCAAAAAATACATTATCATTCAACTGGCTAGCTTTAACGCAAAGCGATCGTGATTTAAGCAGTTTGCGCAGTGTCAGCGGCGATTCTGGGCAGGGGATCCTGCTGGTAAAACTGGCGCAGATGCTGATACATGGCGGGAAAGCGTTCGGCCAGCAAAGCCGGAGCCGTAAAGAAATATTCAGAGAGCACGGCGAAGCACTCAGCCGGATCGCTGGCGGCGTAGGGATCAATCGTGGCGGCCAGTTCACCCACCAGTTCAACTTCACTCTCAATCTCCGCCATCGCGGCACGCAAATCCTTCTCCCAAAGTGCGACGTCACGCAGCGACATGACCGGAATACCGCTGGTGTAACCGCTGCCGCGGGCATCCAGCTTGTGCGCAACTTCGTGGATCACCAGATTAAAGCCGGAGAGATCGAACGAGTCCTGAATATCGAGCCAGTTCAGTACGACCGGCCCCTGCGTCCAGCTCTGTCCGGCGTGAACCGCAGGCGCGCTGTGAACCAGCCCATCGTCATCCTGCCACTGATCGTCCACCTCGAACGGCTCGGGATAGATCAGCACATCGTGGAAACCGTCCAGCCACTCCAGACCCAGTTTCAGCACCGGCAGGCAGAACAGCAGGGCGATCCGCACACTGCGCAGTTCATCCAGCTGAACACCGTCGAGCTGCACCAGCTTTTTCTGCTGCAGAAAGCGCTGCGCCAGCTCAACCAGCGCCTGCTGTTCAGCCTCATCCAGCTGGCTGAATATCGGCTGCGCCAGCCCATGCTGCCATGGCAGCGCGGCCAGGGTGGCGTCGTTATGCGTTTTCCAGGGCCATTTAAACATCGCAACTCCCGCACAGAACCGGACTATTTCGCTATCCTGACGCGCCAGACATAAAAATGCCAGCATCGAAACACCATGCTGGCACTGTTCATCTGGCGACAGGGCTAAGGGCCGTCTATTCAACCTGTTAGCACGGTCGTTGTCTGTGATTCAGCCCGCAAAGCGTGGGGCCGGGGCGTCAGTTGCGCTCAATACGATGAAACTCAATTACCCACACCCAGGGATTCACTTCCCAGCTGGTCGCACCATACTGTTTTTCCCAGGCTTTGCGGTACGCCTCTTTGGGCGATTCAGAATTGACGTTCATGGTGAAGAAGTTGTTGAGGAAGTGCGAATCGGTCTGCACACCTTCCGCCATAATGTCATCTTCACTGATGTCCTGAATTTTCTCGGCGCGCACGCCGGTAATTTCCAGATTGATGCGGCTGGCCCAGCGCGGCATATGAATGGCGGTTTGCCAGCCAAACTGTTCCGCTTCCGGCGTGCTCAGTGCATGCTGGCCCAGCTCGTTGCTGTCTGCACGATACTGGCAATATTCTGGCTGGCGGAAGGGCGTCGGGTCGCGTTCATAATCGGCCAGATGCTGCTCGGGTACCATCGGGCCACGCCAGGTTTCACGCACCCAGAGCACGTCACCCGGTTTACCGTAAGGACACTGATAGCTGATGTCCGTCATCGACATCATTTTATAACCATGCAGATGATTAGCACTCACATCGAAAGCGTGTACGCCCTCGTGATGATCCTGTCCCGGACCGAAAGCCTGAGTTTTCATAATGCGCCGGGTTTGCGTTTGCTGGCCAACCAACAGGGCACGAACACGCTGTTCGGAAAAAAGAATCGGCCGTTCTTTCATGGATTACCTCTTTTTATTAGTAGAACCCGGTTACTGCTGTAAAAGTCCATTTGCTTCACATCTGAGAGTTATCATAAAAGCTTTAAATCATTTTGCTTAATAATTTGTCGGCTGACTGTCACTGTATAATTGTCACTTTAGTAGTTAAAAACCAGCAAAATGCAAAAAGCGCACCAAAGCTTATCACGCAACTGGCAAAAAGCGACGAATAGCCCGGATACAGTACGTTATAACCGTAAAAATAGGAACCTTTTCAGACTTTTTCACCTGTCATAACGTGCAGTTTTACACTTAATCGCGTGACAAAAAAACGCTGAGCATGAGGCAGGAAGTTGGTTAAGATCGAACCAAACATTACGCCTGTTAAACTAATTTTCTTAGCAGCAATTCACTGAGGAAAGACTGAAAACAGCCGAAATTGCGGTTATTGTGTAACAGAGATGCTATACAGATGATCCAGGTCTCATTTTTCTGCCCGGAATTGCTGGCAGCGCTGCTCTTTTCAACTGCACTGTAAAAAAAGTGTCATTAGCCAGTCGCTATGATGGCTTGCCGTTTGCGCACTGATCGCGACAGAAAAACTGCTGTCGATCACTACAGGGAGATAGATTATGTCACTTACACTCTGGCAATCTCGCTATGAAAGCTGGTTTCAGGCGAACTGGATCCACGACGACGGCGCGCACGATATCGCCCATCTGCGGCGTGTCTGGATAAGCGCACAGCGAATCATGAACGGCACGCCCGCAGATCCGCTGGTGGTGCTGACCGCCTGCTATTTTCACGATGTGGTGAACCTGCCGAAGAATCATCCGGAACGTCATCTCGCCTCTACCTATGCCGCGACGGAAACCCAGCGCATTCTGCAGCAGGATTTTCTCGATTTCCCGGCTGAAAAGATTGATGCCGTGATGCATGCCGTTAAAACACACAGTTTCAGCGCCGGCATACCGCCTCAGACGCTGGAAGCTAAAATTGTACAGGATGCTGACCGGCTGGAGTCGCTGGGCGCGATCGGGCTGGCGCGGGTCTTCTACACCGCTGGTGCGCTGAATCGGCCATTATTCGACAGCCAGGACCCGCTGGGTAAAGATCGCGAGCTGAATGATGTTAAGTGGACGCTGGATCATTTCCAGAAGAAGCTGCTACGTCTGCCGGAAACCATGCACACTGAAACCGGTCGCATGCTGGCTGAGCATAACGCAGATTTCCTGGTGCGCTATATGGCGAAGCTTTATGCCGAGCTGCAGGGCAATCTGGTGGGTATGGATGAGGGTGTGCTGCGGGACTTCACACCTTTACAAACCGAATATTAAATTTTTGTGACAGTATGTTAATCGAAACGGTCATCCGGTAGCTTGTAGCAATAACAAAAAGGAGCTGCCCGATGACTGAAACTGTTAATTTAACAATTAAAATTGATCCTGAGCTGAAAGAAACGATTAAACAGCTGGCGCTGGAAAATCAGATTTCGATGAGCCAGGAGATTGTGCAACGTTTGCAGGCCAGTCTGGAAACGCATCCACATCCGGCGATTGATAACCAGGATATCACTGAAGAGGGGACTGAGGGATCCAGTGCCGCTGACGTGAAGACCGATGCATTAAGTGCAACAGAGCTGAAGCAGATTCGGCTGCTGCTGAAGAAGCAGAGCAAGAAGAAGAAATAAAACAGAAACCCGTCGCCAGACGGGTTTTTACTTTTCAGGGTTTGCTGAAACCGGCTAAATCTGGCCGCAACTCAATACCTCAGCATACCTCAGCGCGCAGGGAACAGGGTCAGATAAGGAAAGCGTCCCGCGCCAGGGACGGCGCGGGCCGAGCGGTCATGGATGACAGTTTTTGCGTCTTTCCGATCTGACCCTGTTCCCTGAGCAGGCTCGATCTCACCGCTAATCTGGCCAGGTTTTACAGGAACCTGAAACCCGTCGCCAGACGTGTTTTTTCATTTCACGGTGCTTACGACTTCAGCTGACGGATATGTGGCAGTAACAGCTGAGCCACCGCTGCAAACACAGGCACTACCACCGAGTTACCAAACTGCTTATAAGCCTGGGTATCCGAAACCGGAATGCGGAACGGCTCGCGTCCTGGCACATCAAAGCCCATCAAACGGGCGCACTCGCGCGGGGAAAGGCGGCGTGGCCGACGCGCCATGTTATCGGCATCCTGAAACTCCGCTTCGCCCAGCGCACTGTCCCAGCCGCGATCGATCAGAATCTCTGAGCCATCTTTGTAGTAACGTGCTGACAGCGTACGCACGCAGCAGTCGGGATTACGCGGATCGTTGAGGCCAAAGCCAAAGCCATTGCCTTTGGCTTTATGTTTTTTCGCATACTGATAGAGGTAGCGCCACAGCACCGGTGACAGGATATATTTGTCGTCCGGCGCACTCTCCAGCAGGCTCTGCAGGCTGGGTACCTGCGCCGGGTAGAAACGGCGGATATCGCGCAGCGTAAAATCCTGCTTTTTCAGATCACGGCGAATACCCACCAGCACAATGCGTTCGCGATGCTGCGGCAGGAAGTGACGCGCATCGATCACTTTGGCATCCGGGCTGCTGGCACCCGCATCCGCAACGTCATACCCCAGCTCATCCAGCGTTTCCATGATAATGGCGAAGGTGCGGCCCTTGTCATGGCTCTTGAGGTTTTTCACATTCTCCAGCACAAAGAACGGCGGCTTCTTGGCAGCCAGGATACGGGCCACATCGAAAAACAGCGTGCCCTGTACCTGACACTCAAAGCCATGTGCACGACCCAGCGCATTTTTCTTGCTGACGCCCGCCAGCGAAAAGGGCTGGCAGGGAAAACCGGCCAGCAGCACCTGATGATCGGGGATTGCCGCATCAATCGCGCGGTATATCGCTTCATCGTCAGTCAGACCTTCCGGCTGGGTGACCTGACGGATATCGGTATTGAAGTGATGCTCCAGCGGATCGCTGTAGTGGTTGGCTTTGTAAGTGCGGACCGCCTCTTTATTCCATTCACTGGTAAACACGCACTTGCCGCCGATCGCCTCGAACCCCTTACGAATGCCGCCAATACCGGCAAAGAGATCGATAAAACGAAATTCAGGATTATCATAATGGGCGGGACGGGACGGCAGCAGCCCCTGTAACAGCGACAGTTCCGCTTCACACAACGGTGGCAGGGCGGTTTTACCCTGACGAATCCGGTTCAGGAGTGCCGGCGTCCAGCAGGAAAATCCTGCCTGCTGCAGGCGGGACGTGAGATCACGAACCGAATAGATTGCCAGCACCTGCTGAAAGAGTTCAGACGCATCAGCAGATGAAAGTGCAGCAGAGAGTGGTTCAGCGAGGGCGGCGGGATGCATGCGTTTTTCCTTAACAGTAAGGTGCCTATGCTATCACTCCAGACGCTGTGAGGAAATTGCCTGGATGTGCCCTGTGTCAGCCCCCGGAATGTTCTGTTTTTGCGGCGCACTGTGTGAAGTCGTCGGGCGGCGGCTTTCACTTTTCGTGGCGCAGACTAAAGTTGAAGTACCAGCAAAAAAGGAGAGGTTATGGCTGATGTTCACTCCAGCGAAATACGCAGCAAAAATATGCGTGCCATTCGCGCTCAGGATACGGCCATTGAGCAACGTATTGCGCTGCTGCTGAAAGATCGGGGATTCAGCTTTCGCGTGCAGGATAAAAACCTGCCGGGACGGCCCGATTTCGTTCTGACAGAACATCAGGCAATTATTTTTGTTCATGGCTGCTTCTGGCATCGTCATCACTGCTATCTGTTTAAACTGCCAGCGACACGCACAGAATTCTGGACCGGCAAAATCAACAGCAACGTTGAACGTGATCGGCGTTATGTGCGACAGCTACAGGAGAGCGGCTGGAAAGTGCTGATCATCTGGGAGTGTGCGCTACGTGGCAAACTGCGCCTGACGGATCAGGACCTGCTGGAGCGGCTGGAGGAGTGGCTGCTGGCGATGCCGGAGAGTGCCGAAGTCGACCATCAGGGCATTCATCATTACAACGCCGATTGCTAATCACAGACATAATTGGTTAGATCTGCGCTTTCTCCGTGGCCAGGAGCCTGAAATGAGCAGCATAAAACTGACGGTAAAACGCCTTTACCAGATTCGTGACGAGCGGATGGTGAATACCAAAGCGACCGCGCGGGTTTACTGCGGTGACAGGCTTGTCGCCACGGAGGAGATCACCGGCATGACCGAAAGCCCGGTCAGCAAATATCTGCATGCTGAAGGAGCAGCAGGCGAGACGGTGCGGGTAGAGTGGGATTGTGAGGGCATCGCCGAGATGACCGTTACGGAAATTGAGCGCTGCCCATGTTGTCAACATAACGAACCAGACTAAGGATAAGATTTTGGCGGGAACCAGTTTACTGACTTTACTTGATGATATTGCAACACTTCTGGACGATATTTCCGTCATGGGGAAAGTGGCGGCGAAAAAGACCGCTGGCGTACTGGGCGACGATCTGTCGCTGAATGCTCAGCAGGTCAGCGGCGTGAAAGCCAACCGTGAGCTGCCGGTAGTATGGGGCGTTGCCAAAGGATCGTTTCTTAACAAACTGATCCTGGTGCCACTGGCGCTGATTATCTCCGCGTTTGCGCCCTGGCTGATTACGCCGCTGCTGATGATTGGCGGTGCCTATCTCTGCTACGAAGGCGTGGAGAAGGTGATGCACAGTTTGCAGCATGACAAGCAGAGCAAATCACCGGAAGCGCGTCAGCAGCGACTCGATTCGCTGGCGAATCAGAATGCGGCAGAGTTTGAGAAGAAGAAGATCAAAGGCGCGGTTCGCACCGATTTCATTCTGTCAGCCGAAATTGTTGCGATTACCTTAGGCATCGTGTCGGAATCGCCGCTGCTCAACCAGGTAATTATCCTGGCGGGCATCGCTATTCTGGTTACGGTGGGCGTTTACGGCATCGTGGCGGCCATCGTCAAAATTGATGACTTCGGATTCTGGCTGCGTGAAAAACCGTCACGCCTTGCGCAGGGCTTGGGTAGCGTGCTGCTGACTGCCGCGCCCTGGCTGATGAAGATCCTCTCGGTGGTCGGTACCATCGCCATGTTCCTGGTCGGCGGCGGTATTGTGGTGCACGGCATCGCACCACTGCATCATCTGATCGAGGAAGTCAGCAGTGGCTTCAGCGGCTGGATCGCTATGCTGCTCAGCAACGGCGCAAACCTGGTGCTCGGCTTTATCATTGGGTCGATCGTGCTGTTAGTGGTCAACCTTATTGCCAGAGTGCGCGGAAAATCGGTATAAAGCGCACTGTGATTTACGGTCAGGAGAATGACGATGAACGACGACATGTTTGAATTTGATATCGACGCACAACTGGAGCAGGCTGAAGCGAAAGCAGAGAAAAAAGCCAGCGAAGTGCCGGATGATCTCGGCGACGAAGCCGATTGCGAAGGCTGTAAAATCTGACGTCAGCGTCAATACTTCATCAAAGCGGATAAGTTTTTTTATCCGCTTTTTTTATTTTCCGCATATCCAGCTGATTAATTCCGAATTTGCCCTTTTTTTGCGTGCCTTAACAGGCAGGAACGTTATTCGCCTGCTATAAAGAAAATAATCACTCAGGTTAATAACACTCAGGTTAATAAAAGGAGCGCATCATGGTTTTCGCAATCAGTGAAGAAGTACAGCATAAGGAAGAGGGGCAGACGATGGTAGTGACCGGCTACGCGAGTGGCATGGTGGAGTGCCGCTGGTATGATGGCTATGCCGTGCGCAGCGAAGCCTTTCGCAGCGATGAACTCTGCGCCCTGAATCCCGCGCAGCAACTGGCGGGCTGACAGCATCAGGCCTGTGGGTTCTGCTACCCGCCAGGCCCGGTTTCTGCTTTTTCTGGCCCGGCACGCTCCCTGTGCCGCCCTGTTTTCAGACGTTACCGTCGTTATCTTCTTCAACCGCCTGATAGATCCGCTGCAGCACATCCGGGAAGGCTGACTGGACGCGACTCCAGCTTGGTATAAACGGCTTATCGTTAGGACGCTCAATAAACGCCTGACCCGCTTCCAGAATCGACTGGGTAAACATCTCTACCGCTGCCTCTTCCACATGCTGATCAAACTTCAGCCCGTTCATCGCCGCCTCGTGGTTATAGGTCTCCATCATATCCAGCGCATTACGATAATAGGTTGCTTTCAGCACCCGGAACGAGTCGCTGGTCAGCGGCACACCCATGGTGGCGAGCTTGCGCAGCAGTGACTGGACGATATCGCTGCTCATGCGCTTCAGGCCGCCGGTGCCGTCATCTTCAGCCAGCGGCTGATGCTTATGATCGTAGTTATCGGCGATCTCAACCTGGCACGACTGGCGGGTGGTGTAGTTACGGTAAATCTCTGACAGCACGCCAATCTCCAGCCCCCAGTCGCCGGGGATTTTAATCCCGTTCAGCACATGCGTCCGCATGGCGAACTCCCCGGAGAGCGGATAGCGGAAGCTCGACAGATATTCCAGGTATTCTGAATGGCCATAAACTTTCTGCAGCGATCGCAGCAGCGGACCCACCAGCAGACGTCCCACGCGGCCATTAAGCTTGCCATCCGCGACGCGCGCATAAAACCCCTTACAGAACTCATACTGAAACGCCGGGTTCGCCACCGGGTAGAGCAGGCGTGCCAGCATTCCGCGCTCATAGGTGACGATATCGCAGTCATGCAGTGCCACACAGCTGGTACGGTCTGACGCCAGCGTATAGCCGGTGCAGAACCAGACGTTGCGACCTTTGCCGGGATTAGTGGGTGATAAACCCTCTTTATCCAGCTCGGCATCAATCGCCTTCAGACGTGGGCCATCGTTCCACAGAATGCGATGCCGTTGAGGCAGACGGGAGAAAAACTCGCGGGCAAACAGGAACTGGTCGCGGTCGGCACGATCCAGCCCAATCACAATTTCATCCAGATAGGGCACTTTAGCCAGTTCATCGACGATTTTCGTCAGCGCCGGGCCTTCAAGTTCGGAAAACAGCGATGGCAGGATCAGCCCCATTTTGCGTTTGCGGGCAAAGCGTACCATCTCTTTTTCCAGCGACTCCACGCTACGGTGGGTGAGGTTGTGAAAGTTGGTGATTACGCCATTCTGATAAAAGTCACTCATCGCATCATCCTTTTAATGCCCGTGGGCAGCTCATTGAGGTTGAGTCAAAAAATAGTCCAGTCCTTCACGCCAGCCCTCAGGGCCATGGTGAGCTGTGTGATAGATCTGCTGCTGATCGGATCGGCTGAGTGTCACCGGTGTTTTACTGTAGCCCTTAATTACGACCGCATAATCAACCGCATCCAGCATCGGCGCATCGTTAGGGCCGTCACCCAGTCCGATGGTCACGCGTGCCTCACCGGGTGAATGCGCCAGCAGCCAGCGCAGGGCTTCGCCTTTGCCGCTGCCCGCAGGCATCACATGCCAGAAACGCCCGCCCTGGGTCAGCGCCAGGCCCTCTGCACGCAGTGCGTCATGGAACTGGTCAAACGCCTCGTCACTGTCGCGCCAGACAATCACTTCTGACGCATCGCGCTGACGCGACAGTTCTGCATCCGCCTCGCTCAGGCCGGTCATCGAGGCCACTTCCGGATCAGAGAAGTCATGGAAGCCGGTAAAACGGTACGCTGTTTTCAAGGCAGCCAGCCGCTGGCAGATAGCGTCATAGGTCAGTGTGTTATCGGGCAGGCGGATACGCTGCTGATCGTGCGTTTGCACCACGGCACCGTTTTCAGCAATAAACGGTGAACCGCTGATGCCAAGCCTTTTTTGCAGCGGAATAATCTCGGCTGCCGTTTTACTGGAACAGATCACCAGCGGAACGGCGTACTGCCTGAGCGTGGTGAGCCATTCGGTGGCCGCATCCCAGCGATAGGTATGATGGTCAAGTAATGAACCATCCAGATCGGTAATTATCATTAACGGCTGGTGGAGATCGGGCATTTACAGGCTCCTTTCATCACATTCGCGGCTAAAGCGGCGATTTTTCAATATTATAGTTGAATATGGCTCACACTTTTTTTCCTGCCACGCCGGCTGGAAATCCAGGATAATTCTTAAAACGAAACCGCAGTAAAAGTGGGTATGCAAGAAGTGTGCAGGGCTAAGTCACTGGCGGGCGCGGTGTTTTTGGTAACAGTCGCTCCATAATCACCCGATCGGTTGCAGAAACGTGCATATCTGATGCTTGTTTCGGAGTCGGGAAAGGGTAATCTGCAGAGGTGTTAAGAATTCCCTGGTGTAACGAATTGATTTTTTACCCGGCCTTCCCGCCGGGTTTTTTTTGAAATCGATTTCAGCGGTTCGCTTCATAGGCGCGATAATCACAAATATCAATTTCAAACGCCTCCGCCAGTTCGCTATAGGAGTGGAAAACCCGGCCTTCTACTTCCAGCCGTGGTGTCTGATCCTGCTCCATATACTCCCGTACCTCTCCCGACGTTCTGGCCTGAATTGCCGCCAGTAAACCTTCGACATCAATCTGCAGATCGGATGGCTGAGCATCGCCGTGCTGTTTTTCGTCTGTCATTTTCTGACTCCTGAGAGCAAACAGAGTAATCAGTATAGAACGCAGGGCAGAAAGGCGGGAGCGGAGAGATCGCAGGCAAAAAAAAAGCCCGCGCTGCGCGGGCAAAATCCTTGTTACTTTCAGGTTGGCTGCACCTATGGGGTGGTGCAGTGAGAAGAGTTTAAAGGTCTGACGCGTAAGAAGTCTTGCGGTGAAATGTTAAGGAATTGCAAAAGTTTCTCCTTACTCAGATTTACCTGACTTTTCGACTAAACAGAGCAGATTCAGCTATAGTTAACGATAAAGCTGATTTTTATCAATACCTAAAGGAATGGTTATGGACATCTTACGAATTATTATCGCTATTCTGCTGCCACCACTGGGCGTATTTATGCAGGTCGGTTTTGGCGGCGCCTTCTGGCTGAACATCCTGCTGACACTCTGTGGTTATATCCCCGGTATCATCCACGCCGTCTGGGTCATTGCTCGCCGCTAACGCGCTGCATCACCACTGTTCTTCGTTTAGACTGTACTCAGTCAATAATCTGGAGAACCGAAATGAAGGTAAATGACCGCGTCAGCGTCAAAACCGATGGCGGCCCGCGTCGTGCTGGCACCATTCTGGCTATGGAGCCGTTTAATGAAGGCACCATGTTCCTGGTGGCGCTGGAAGATTATCCGCTGGGCATCTGGTTTTTTAACGAGACCCACCAGCCGGATGGCATTTTCGTCGAGCCTTACCACGAAGCCTGAGCCTGACGCGCAATAAAAAAGCCGCCTTTCCGTTTGCCGGAAAGGCGGCTTTTTGCTGTCGGAGATTACGCGGCTGACATCAGCCGCTGACGGTTAACCGCTATAACCTCAGAAGGTTTCCCAGTTATCGCTGCCGCCTGCCAGCGCCGGACGGGGGGCCAGAGCCGGTGTCTTTAATGGTGAAGAGACACGTGCAGCCACACCTGTGGTTGCAGGCGTGTC
Source organism: Pantoea sp. Fr-CA_6 (assembly GCF_024520895.1). NCBI lineage: Bacteria > Pseudomonadati > Pseudomonadota > Gammaproteobacteria > Enterobacterales > Erwiniaceae > Pantoea > Pantoea sp. Fr-CA_6. Next base: position 282,276 of record NZ_JALNPO010000004.1, read on the forward strand.
CTGCAGGCGGAATGCCGCGACCGCCTGCGTCAGTTTACCCGCCTGATCTTCCAGCGAGGCCGCTGCAGCGGAGGCTTCTTCCACCAGCGAGGCGTTCTGCTGGGTGACGTTATCCATTTCGGTGACCGCCTGGCTCACCTGCTGAATACCGCGGCTCTGCTCGTCTGACGCCGCCGCAATCTCCGACATAATATCGGTAACGCGACGTACGGCTTCGACAATCTCACCCATGGTGCTACCGGCTGCGCCAACCTGATGCGAACCGTCATTGATCAGCGTGACGGACTCAGCAATCAGCGATTCAATCTCTTTCGCCGCCTGTGCACTGCGCTGGGCCAGATTACGCACTTCGCTGGCCACCACCGCAAAGCCACGACCCTGCTCACCGGCACGCGCCGCTTCTACCGCCGCATTCAGCGCCAGGATGTTGGTCTGAAACGCAATACTGTTAATGACGTTGGTGATCTCAGCGATTTTTTTCGAGCTGCCGGAAATATTGGTCATGGTTTTCACGACGCTGTTCACCAGCTCGCCACCGCTGCGCGCTTTGCCCGAGGCATCCGCGGCCAGCTGGCTGGCGTGATGCGCATTCTCGGCGTTCTGCTTCACCGTAGCGGTAAGCTGTTCCATGCTGGCTGCGGTCTGCTCCAGTGCCGCAGCCTGCTGCTCGGTGCGTGAAGAGAGATCGGTGTTACCGGCTGAGATTTCGCTGGAGCCCTGGTAAATCGCGACGGCGCCTTCACGCACCGTACCAACGGTGGTCACCAGCGCCTGCTGCATCAGTTGCAGGTTATGGATGAGCGTACCAATCTCGCTGCGGCCATGGGGCAGGGGAGCGGAGGTCAGATCACCCTGCGCAATGCGTTCGATACGCAGCACCGACTGACGCAGCGGACTAATCACCACGCGGCGCAGGAAGACAAAGGTCAACAGCACCAGCACCAGGGCGGCACTGAATGCCACGGCCATGGAGATAAAGCCGATGCGTGACTGTTGATCGGCCTGGGCGGTAATGGCATTGGCGCGATCAGTTCGGATCTTGATCGCCTTCAGCAACACCGCGTTATAGTCGTCATCCAGCTTGCGGGTGACATCGGTCTCCTGAGCGATGATGCCCTCAAAGCTGCCCTGTTTACCGGATTCAATCATCGGTATCAGGCCTTTGGTAATGTAATCGTTGAAGCGAGCCTGCAGCGTGGCATCCAGTTCCATATCCGCGGGCGTCTTAACTTCACGAGCCTGATAAATCGCGAAGCCAGCTTTTGCCTGCTGGATCCGTTTTTCGGCGGCGGCAATATTGGCGCGAAACTCGTCCATTTCACCAATACGCGCGGCGGCACCGGCCTGAATAATGGTCAGGCGCGCAGTACGCAGGTGGTTTGAACTGTTAGAGAGGCCCATACGAACCTGAATTTCGTCCGTGGCATCATCGAGGGAGTGATTGCCGGAAATCAGAAAGTAACTGGCGACACCAATACAGAGTGCGAACAGCAGCAAAATGCCGCCGAAGATCAGGCTAAACAGCGGCACCAGGCGGAGATTCTGCCAGATGCCTGCGCTTTTCTGTCCATTATTATCTCGTGCAGTGTTCATATCCTTGCTCTCTTGAGGCTGTTGTTATAAGGCATAACATCGGCAAAAGAGCGTAAAGGCTTAGCAGTAAGAGTGAGACCTGGATCGCAATTCCGGGCAAAAAAAAACCGGCCAGAGAGGCCGGTTCTTCAGATGTTATGATCAGCGGATATTAACGTAAATACCTGAAGTCACATTATCCGTTAAACGCACCACATGATAAATAACCTGCTTATTATGGGTTTTGATTTTGCGTTTAATATTACCTTTGTGTGACGATACCGTTTTGGCCTTAATTTGCATTTTATCTGAGATCTGGATGGTATCATGACCTGACATCCACATCTTCAGCATGTTTGACTCAGTCTGGCTCAGCGTTAATGGATGTACATCCATGCCCGAAGAGATACGCGCAGACTGGTTAAGCTTCTTCTGCAAATAGGTGCTGAGTAAGGAGTCCAGGGTCGATGTCTTCATCGATTTTGATGTAATAATCAGGTTCTTACGAACGTAGAGATATTCCTCAAAATGGATATTGCTAATCGCCATGAATATAAAGAACAGCGTATCAGGATGCTGCGTAATAATGCTGCGGATACGTTCACTGGAATCGGATTCATGAATGAAGCAATCTTCATTAATAAAGACGACACCAGGGTTTAATTGCTCACATTTTTGCTGTAGTTGCTCAATATCGGAGACAGAAGAGATATTCTTCTTCTTAACTCCTTTTAAAGACATGTAGTCTGATAATCCCAGGCGTGTGTAGTTGCAGGAATCCATAATAATAGTTGGCATAATAGCGACCCTCACCAATTTGTTATCCGTTTAAATCAACGATGAATACGCGTTGCGGTACGAGAGAGATTTCTTAGGTACTTTTTTATTCTGCTCGTGCAGTTTGGCAACAGGCAAACGCCCGTAAAAGTCTTCATCCCTGACCCGTTCTGCAAAAAATTTGTGCTGCCATGACGTCACACATTCTCCGGCCATGGCGGGGAATGCCAGTGAAATGTCGGAGGTTAAGTAAGACTCATTTTTTTGGGAGCCAGGTCACTATCCTTGAAAACGCGGAGTTTTCTGATAGGACAATTCTCAAAAACATTTGTTTTACGAAAGTGTGATGTCTCAGCGTGCGTTGACAATGCCGGAAAAAACATTTTTTAACAAGAAAAATCACTTAAAGATTTTTTTCTTGTAAATTCAGTGTCTTGTCGATTTTGCCTGCACATTCACAGTCTGACCGCTCCTGTGAACCACCCCACTAAAATACGCGAAGCCCGGTTTAATAAGAATTATTTTCAGACTCTCCGCACGTTTATCAGAATTTCCTTAGTTGCATTCTGGAAAACATGGTTCGGAAAATGCACGGATGGTTTTGCGATACTTAAGTATCGTTATGCAAAGATAGTTAGAAACTTAATGTTCAGGGACGGGATAGTTCTGTCAGGAACACGGCGAGTAAATCAAATACTTCACCGAACAAATGCTCACAGAACGGGGCTAGCAGAGGCATCAGCAAGCTGATGGTTAAAATTCCGACTGATAAGGTAATCGGGAAGCCAATTGCGAAGATTGATAACTGTGGTGAAACACGGTTTAACAAACCCAGTACCAGATTTACCATGAGTAACAAAACGATTAAGGGCAGCGCTAACATCATGCCATTAAGGAAAATTAATCCGCCAGATTTCACCAGCGCCATAAACGCATTGGCATTTAGCGGCTGACCGCCAATCGGCAGCGTATGAAAACTGTCCGCCAGCAGCGAGATCAGCCACAGGTGTCCGTTAAAGGTCAGGAACAGCAACATCGCCAGCATGTCGAGAAAACGGGCCAGCACCGGCATGTTAAGACGGCTGCCAGGATCGAAAAAGGTGGCGAACGAGATGCCCATCTGTAAACCAATCACTTCCCCGGCAAGGCGCACGGCAGCAAAAGCGAACTGCATGGTGAAGCCGAGTGCAATACCAATCAGCATCTGCTGAATCAGTAGCAGGAAGCCTTCAGGGGAAAACAGGGTGACATTGACCGCAGGTAACAGCGGCATCAGCAGCCAGGTGATCATCACCGCCAGACCGATTTTGACACGTTTGCTGACGGATCGTTCATTGAGGATCGGTGCGGTGGCGAATAGCGCCATGATGCGCACCAGAGGCCAGAAGAACTGGCTGACCCATTGAACCAGCTGGCTGCTGTCGAGAGTAATCATCAGCCGATGATGTAAGGCAGGTTGGTAAAGACGGTGCGGATATAGTCCAGCAGCAGATTCAGCATCCACGGGCCGGCAATGATTCCGGTGGTGGCAACCGCCAGAATCTTAGGAATAAAGGATAAGGTCTGTTCGTTGACCTGGGTCGCGGCCTGGATCAGGCTGATCAGCAAACCGCTGACCAGTGCGGCCAGCAGCAGCGGGGCGGCCAGCATCAGGGCGACGCGCATCGCTTCCTGTCCCATTACCATTACTGATTCGGGTGTCATGTGTTGCTCCGGTAAGAAAAGGGGGATCAGGAGTAGAAGCTTTGCGCCAGTGAACCGACCAGCAGTTGCCAGCCATCGACCAGAACAAACAGCATCAGTTTAAACGGCAGCGCGATGGACGCTGGCGGGACCATCATCATCCCCAGCGCCATCAGCACGCTGGCAACCACCAGGTCGATGATCAGGAACGGGATAAAGACGGTAAAGCCAATCTGGAAAGCCGTCTTCAGCTCGCTGGTAACATAGGCGGGCAGCAGAATACGCATTGGCACCGCTTCAGGACCGGCAATCGGGGCGGTATTCGCCAGACGGGCAAACAGGGCTAAATCCGCTTCACGGGTCTGACGCAGCATAAACTCGCGCAGCGGCTGGGCACCTTTATCAATCGCCACTTCCATGCTGATCTTGTCCTGGCTGAACGGCAGATAGGCATCCTGATAAATCTTGTCGAAGGTCGGCGCCATAATAAAGAAGGTCAGAAACAGCGACAGTCCGAGCAGCACCTGGTTAGGCGGCGCAGAGGGCGTGCCCAGGGCGTTACGCAGCAAACCAAACACAATGATGATACGGGTGAAGCTGGTCATCATCAGCAGCACGGCCGGAATAAAGGTCAGCGCAGTGATAAAGACCAGCGTCTGTACCGGCAGTGACCAGCTCTGACCGCCATTCGGCAGCGAGTGACTCACCAGACCCGGCAGCTGGGCATGGGCAACCGGTGCCAGTAACAACAGTGGCAATAAAGGAAGCAGTCGACGCATCATTGTGGTTTTCCGGGACGTTTAACCAGGTTCTGTAACAGCTGACGAAAATCCTGTGGCGCACTGTTAACCGGCGTCACAGAGACCGGTTCACCCGGCGGCAATGTATGCAGATGGGTAATCTGCTGTGCGGTGACGCCCAGCACCAGACGCGCATCAGCGGTATCGACAATCACCACCCGCTCGCGCTGGCCCACTGAGACGCTGGCTGTGAGTTTAAGCTCCTGGCCGCTGACCTTTTTCGGCGCGAAGCCGACACGGCGTGCCAGCCAGGCGCAGGCCAGAATCAATAAGATAATCACGGCTAACACGCTGCTGACCTGGGCCAGCATGGAGCCGGTCGAGATCGCCTGAGCGTGCGGTGCAGCCGGTTGCAGCGTTTGATTCTGGCTATTCATAATGTAACTCTTTAGCGACTCAGGCGACGCATACGTTCAGATGGGGTGATGATGTCAGTGATGCGCACGCCATATTTGTCGTTCACCACCACCACTTCACCCTGAGCAATCAGATAACCGTTGATCAGGATATCCAGCGGCTCACCCGCCAGGCCATCCAGTGCCACCACTGAACCCTGCGCCAGACGCAGCAGCTCTTTGATGGTCATTTTGGTGCGACCCAGTTCCACGGTGAGTTTCACCGGGATATCCATAATCAGATCGATATCCTGCAGCGATCCAGCGACGTTGCCGCTGTCGAATGATTTAAAGACTTCGTCGGTCTGCGGCGCACTGCCGCTGCCGACCTGCTCATTCATCGCTTCAGCCCACAGATCGTCCGCAGAGATATCGTCAGACGGTTTATTACTGTCAGTCATGGGGCTGTTCCTCGTTCAGCGAATTCAAAATCGGGTTAATCAGGTGTTCGACACGGAGCGCGTACTGACCATTCATCGTGCCATATTGGCTGGTTAAGACCGGGACGCTATCGACATGGGCGATAATGCGTTCCGGCTTCTCAATCGGCAGCACATCACCGGGTTTCAACTGCAAAATCCGTGACAGACGCAGTGAGGTTTCGGCAAAGTGCGCGATCAGTTCCAGCTCAGAGTGCTGCACCTGTTTGACCAGGTTGTCGCGCCAGTGGTTATCTTCCTGACGTGAGTTTTCGAGCGGTGGGTTCACCAGCAGCTCGCGCAGCGGTTCAATCATTGAAAACGGGATACAGATATTAAACTCACCCACCAGGTTACCAATCTCCACCTGGAACGGCGTGTTAACCACGATGTCGTTCGGTGAAGTGGTGATGTTGGTGAACTTTACCTGCATCTCTGAACGTACATACTCGACGTCCAGTGGATAAATGGCCTTCCATGCGTCGCTGTAACCATCCAGCGCCAGCTTCAGCATGCGGCGAATAACGCGCTGCTCGGTATGGGTAAACTCACGGCCTTCGACTTTGGTCGGAAAACGTCCGTCGCCACCAAACAGGTTGTCGACAGCAATAAACACCAGGCTCGGTGAGAACACCACCAGCGCGGTGCCGCGCAGCGGCTTCAGGTGGATCAGGTTCAGGTTGGTTGGCACCGGCAGATTGCGGGCAAACTCGTGATACGGCTGAATCTTGATCGCCCCGACGCTGATATCCGGGCTACGGCGCAGCAGGTTAAACAGCGCCATACGGAAACTACGGGCAAAACGCTCATTAATAATCTCCAGCGCCTGCAAACGCTCGCGAACCACACGGCGCTGGGTGTTCGGATCGTAAGGACGAATATCGCCTTCCGGTCCGTTTTGTTTCTTTTCTTCTTCCGCACTGCCGCTGTCGCCGTTTAAAAGGGCGTCAATTTCAGCCTGGGAGAGAATGCTATCGCCCATTGATTCACCTCAAAATGAAGGCAGTAAACAGCACATCGTTTACAGCCTGCGGAGGTTGACCTTTTACCAGCGGGGGTGTCAGCGCCTGTTTGACTTGTTCAACAAGCGCCTGCTTTCCTTGCTCTGTCGCCAGCGCCGCAGCGCTCTGACGCGAGAGCAGCAGCAGCAAACGGCTGCGCACCTCAGGCAGATAGTCGTTCATCCGACGCCGGGTATCCTCATCGGCCAGACGCAGGGTAAAGCCTACGTAAAGCACGCGGTCGGGATCGTTGTCGGGATTGACCAGGTTAACCGTAAATGTATCAAGTGCAAAAAAGACCGGAGCGGGAGGCGGTTCAACTTTCGCCACCTCAGGCTTATCGCCCTCATGTTTATTCATCATTCGCCAGACTGCATAGCCTGCCACGCTGCAAGCGGCCAGCGTCAAAATGAGCAGCACTGGTATTAAGAGTTTACGTTTGCTGCCTTTTTTTGCTTTCGCGTTATCAGACATGGTGCAGTTACTTCCTGTGAATTATGGGCAAGCCTCTCGGCTCACGAGACAGATTATCCGCGTCTTAAGTCAAACCAATGGGTAGAAAAGACGCGGGTTTTACGCTTACCTTCAGCGTTTGCCGCTGTCAGGCGAAAGTGTCGACGGCGCTGTTGCCGTTAACGCGAGCCTGAAGGGCGGCGGGAACGGCGATCGGCGTAATGTCGGTGTCACTGTCCTGGGTGAGGGAGAAGCGGCCATGCTGTCCATCGCGGCGCGCCTCCTGCTGCTGCTGGAATTGCTGGCCCTGCGCGGAACTGTCACTGCTCACCTGACTCTCGCCCAGGTTGATACCGCTCTCTGCCAGCGCGCTGCGCAGCTGCGGTATCGCGGCTTCCAGTGCTGCTCTGACGTGGCTATGGCTGGAAACCAGATTAATTTGTGCCTGGTCGTTATCCAGTTTCAGGCTGATCTGGATAGCGCCAAGGTCTTCCGGATGTAAACGCAACTCCGCGTTCTGCTGGCCATTGCGACTGAACATCACAATCTGCTGACTCAGCGCCTGCTGCCACTCGTCGCTGCCCAGCTGTGAGTTCAGCATCGGCGTTGACGGTGTGCTGGTGGTCGCGGAGGCGGTCACCGGCGCAGGCAGGCTGCTGGCAGTGGCGATTGGCGTAGCGTTGATCGCGTTATCGCTGATGCTGGCTTTAATCGCAGCCTGATCATCCTGCTTAACCATATTGCTCAGCGCCTGCTGGAAACTGCTGTCGAGCGTCAGGCCGCTGCTGGTCGCACTCTGCGCGGTGTTGTTGCTCTGGCTGGCGGCAGTGGTGACGGCAGGTTTGCTCTGTGCGTCGCTTCTGGCGTCAGACTTCTCATCTTCGCCCGGTGCGTGGCTCTGCTGCGCGCTGTTCAGCAGTTGCGTTAGCGAGCTCTGGCTTTTCCGGCCGATATCGGTCTGGGCGATCATCTCGCCCGCTTCACTGCTGACCGGGGTCGACGAGGTGGCTGTAACAGCCGCTACACCCGGTAACATGGCGAACAGTGCCTGCATATTCTGCATATCGCTGGCGCTTAAGGGTGCAACGTCCGGCTTGTCTTTATCATCGGCTGATTTTGACCCACCTTTAATATTTTCCGGCTTAAACAGAGCGGTCAGCGCAGCAGGATTTTCCAGTGCTGCCATCAGGGCATTCAGCGGGGCTTTCGGGCGGGCGTCATCGGCAATTTCTGCTTTGACGTCAGCGGATTGCGCCGCTTTTCCCTGCTGTTTAGCCAGGCCGAGTAACTGGTTTCCCAGTGCGGTCAGAAAGTCCTGCGGCAGGGCATCGGCACCCGCAGCAAGGTCAGTTGAGACTGAGGGTTCTGCGTCGGTTTTTACCGTCGCTTTCATAGCAATGTTTGGCAGCGTAATCATTCACCTCTCCTCGATGCGGCCCGTTGGGCAAATTCGTCCATCCGTTTCTGATCGAGACGGTTTTCCTGTCGTAATGCATTTTCCGCTGCGCGCGTAATCAGCGTCTGATAGGCGTTCAGCCGTTGCTGTTTGTCACGCCAGTTGATCAGCGCCTGTTCCAGCCGCTGATTCCAGTTATTAAGCTGGTTGCGGTGCTGCTCAATCGCTTTTTCCAGCGTCTGAATAAACTGGTGATAGTTGGTCCAGCGGGTGCTGGCAATGCCCGACGACATGTCATCGTTGAGCTTGTTGCGATATTCGTCCTGATAGTCGAGCAGCATCGTCAGCTGCTCGTTCGCGGCGTGCTGGCCGCGACGCATATCGCCTAAATAGATGGCAGCGCGTTCGAGATCCTGCTCCGCTAAGTCGCGCAGCGTATCGATGGCATTTGCAGTTTTCATTGCCGTTACCTCGCGTTAATTCGTGTGACTAGCCAAACAGCGCATGCAGATGCAGGCTGGCGTCGTCGTAATCACTGCGCTCAAAGATGCCCTGTTGCAGGAAGGCTTCCATCTGCGGATAGAGCGTGATCGCTTTATCAAGCATTGGATCACTGCCCGCGGCATAAGCACCGACGCTGACCAGATCGCGGTTACGCTGGAAGCTGGAGAGCAACTGCTTAAACTGGCGCACCCGCGCATAGTGGTTCTCATCGATCAGCGAGGTCATCGCACGGCTGATCGAGGCTTCTATATCAATGGCCGGATAGTGACCCGCTTCGCCCAGCCGACGCGACAGCACAATGTGGCCGTCGAGAATGGCGCGCGCGGAGTCGGCGATCGGGTCCTGCTGATCGTCGCCTTCGGTCAGGACGGTATAGAAGGCGGTGATTGAGCCGCCGCCGTCGATGCCGTTACCGGCACGCTCAACCAGCGCAGGCAGTTTGGCGAATACGGAAGGCGGATAGCCTTTGGTGGCCGGCGGCTCACCAATCGCCAGCGCGATCTCACGCTGCGCCATGGCGTAGCGGGTCAGGGAATCCATAATCAGCAACACATGCTGGCCGCGGTCGCGAAAATCTTCTGCGATACGCGTGGCGTAAGCGGCACCCTGCATACGCAGCAGCGGCGAAACGTCGGCCGGGGCGGCGATCACTACCGAACGGGCGCGGCCTTCAGCGCCGAGAATGTTCTCGATAAAATCTTTTACTTCGCGGCCACGTTCGCCAATCAGACCGACCACGATAACGTCCGCTTTGGTGTAACGCGCCATCATGCCAAGCAGCACGCTTTTACCCACACCCGAACCGGCGAACAGGCCCATACGCTGCCCGCGACCGACCGTCAGCAGGGCGTTGATCGCCCGCACGCCGGTATCCAGCACGTCGGTGATCGGCGTACGCTGCAGCGGGTTAAACGGCGGGGTGTTCAGCGGCGCGCGATAACCGGTATCCGGAGACGGCAGGCCGTCCAGCGGTCGCCCGCTGCCATCGAGTACGCGGCCCAGCAGTTCCGGCCCCAGCATCATCTGTTTGCCTGCCTGCGGGTTCTCTCCGTTCTGGCGCGCATAGACCCGCGCACCCGGTAAAATGCCGTCCACTTCTTCCAGTGGCATCATCAGCAACTTCTGACCGTTGAATCCCACCACTTCGCTTTCGATTTCACTGATGGTTTTGCCATCGTTGCGTTCGATTACGCAGGTCGCACCCAGCGGCAACTGTAAGCCGGTTGCTTCCAGCACCAGGCCGGTGGCGCGGGTCAGGCGGCCATAACGGCGCACCGGCTGCACCTGGGCGATGCGTTTCTCAAAGGCATCGAGCGAGCCGAGCCAGCGATTCAGACGAGTGGTCATTACAATTCTCCCGGTGCGGCAAGACGGCAGAGTTCCTGCCAGCGCGTCGCGACGCTGGCATCCAGATCGCCATCTTCTGCGCTGAGTTTGCAGCCGCCAGGATGCAGGGTGCTGTCAGCGATCAGCCGCCAGCCGTGCAGATCCAGCGTCGGCCCCAGGGTCTGCTCAATGCGTTGTAAGTCATCCGGGTGAACGCGCAGTTGCGGTTTGCCGCTGAACATCGGTTCCTGCTGCAGTAACGCCTGAATCTGGCGCAGCAGGGCGGTGCCATCCACCGTGGTCGCCTGACCAATCACCGAACGTGCCGCTTCCAGCGCCAGCTGCATCAGACGCGCCGCAATCACGCTGTCCAGCGACTCCAGCGTGTTCTGGAACTCGGTTACCAGCTGCTGCATACGCGCCTGAAGGGGCGCCTGCTGCTGCTGGGCATCGGCCAGACCCTGCTGAAAACCGGCGTCGTAACCGGCTTTCTGGCCTTCGGTCACACCCTGCTGATAGCCTTCGTTGTAACCCTGACCCTGTGCCTCTTTACGCATCTGCTGCTGCAGGCGTTCGAGCTGCTGTTGCTGCTCATCAACGCCATCTTCAGCTTCGTAAATTTCTGGCTGCAGCTCCGGTTCAGCAGGCTCATCGAAACGGCCTAAATCCGTGGGCTGCCACAGCTGCCAGGGGCGCGCAGAAAATGCATCAGACATAAGTTTCCTCGCCACCACCAATCACCATCTCGCCTGACTCGGCCAGGCGGCGTACCACCAGCAGGATCGCTTTCTGTTCGTTTTCCACTGCGGACATACGCACCGGGCCACGGTTGGCCAGATCGTCGCGCAGGATATCCGCCGCACGGGCTGACATGTTTTTGAGGAACTTCTCGCGCAGTGGCTGTTCGGCACCTTTCAGTGCAACCAGCAACTGCTCGGACTCCACTTCCTGCAACAGACGCTGGATGCTGCGGTCGTCCACTGCCACCAGGTTTTCGAACAGGAACATCTCGTCGATAATTTTCTGCGCCAGTTCGCCATCGAAGTCGCGTACGGCTTCGATAACCGCCTCTTCCTGCTGCGTTTTCATCAGGTTGATGATCTCGGCTGCGGTTCTCACGCCGCCCATCTTCGCACGCTTGAGGTTGGTGCCATCCAGCAGGCCGTTCAGTACTTCTGTCAGTTCGGCCAGCGCGGCTGGCTGGACACCACCGAAAGTGGCGATACGCAGCATCACGTCGTGACGCAGACGTTCGTCGAACAGCGCCACAATATCGGCGGCCTGGGCACGCTTGAGGTGGACCAGGATGGTGGCGATGATCTGTGGATGCTCGTCGCGAATAAGGTCGGCAGCAGCCTGCGGCTCCATAAAGTTGAGCGTTTCCATGCCGCTGGTGGTTTCGCGCGTTTCGAGAATGTCCTCCAGCAGGCTGGAGGCGCGCTCTTCGCCCAGCGCACGGGTCAGCACCGAACGCAGGTATTCGTTGGAGTTCAGGCTCAGCGCCGCGAACTGCTCAGCATCCGCTTCGAACTCACGCAGCACTTCAGTCAGTTGCTTATGTGACACCTGACGCATGTTGGCCATCGCGCCGCTCAGGTGCTGGACCTCACGCTGGTTCAGGTGTTTGAAAACTTCCGCGGCGCGCTCTTCGCCAATAGTCATCATCAGGATGGCGCTTTTTTCGGTTCCGGTCAGACTCATAGCTCTTTACTCATCCATTCGCGAATTACCAGCGCTACAACGCGCGGATCGTTTTCTGACATGTCGCGGATGCGTTGACTCATCACTTCTGCGCTCATGCGGTTGTTAGACTTACGTTCCTGATCCAGCTCATCTTTGCTGAGCTGCACATTAAAGGCTTCTTCTTCCGGTTGCTCAGTCGCACGGGCAGCAACGGCTTCCGCGGCGGCTTTCTCTGCGGCCTGCTTGCGAACCAGGTGCGGACGAACCAGTTTGCGGTAGAGGATGAAGGCTACCAGAGCAATCAACAGCCACTTACCGGCATTCATCAGCTGATCAAAGAACGACTGCTGTTGCCAGAAGGGCAGATCGGTGGTCACTGGTTCAGTAGTGTTGAACTGCGAGTTCACCACGTTGATGCTGTCGCCACGGTTCTGGGAGTAGCCCATCGCTTCGCGGGTCAGATCTTCAATCTGCTTCAGCTGCTGTTCGTTCAGCGCAACCGCTTTACCTTTATCATCTGCACGGAAGTTCACCACGACCGCAACCGACAGGCGCTGTACGTCGCCAACGTTGACCTTGGTATGACGAATGGTGCGATCCAGCTCGTAGTTCACCGTGTCGTCACGACGCGAGTTGGTCGGTCCGGCACTGGCCGCTGCGGTGCTGGTGGTCTGGTTAGCGTTATTCGCCGCGTTGTTCTGACCGTTAGCATTCTGACCATTGGCGTTCTGGCCATTGGCGGCATTGTTGTTCGGCGTCGTCACCGGCGCAGTGTTAGCTGGCGCAGGCTGGTTAGAGAGTGCGCCCGGCACGCCGCCCGGATAAGGGCTGCCTGACTGGTCGCTGGTGCTGGTCTGACGCGAACGAATCGCTGAGTTCGACGGGTTAGCGTTAGGCTGATATTTCTCGTCGGTTTGCTCGGCGGTGTCGAAGTTAATCTGCGCGGTAACCTGCGCATGCACATTGCCCTGACCGAGAATCGGATTCAGGATCGCTTCGATACGTTGCTGGTAGCGTGCTTCAACTTCAGAGGCATACTTGAGCTGTGCATCATTCAGGTCGCGACCGGCGGAGTCAGAGCGGGTCAGCAGGCGACCGGTCTGATCGACCACGGTGACGTTGCCCGGCGGTAAACCGGCGACGCTGCTTGAGACCATGTGGGCGATGGCCTGAATCTGGCCTTCATCCAGCGCACGGCCAGGCTGCAGGGTTAAGGTAACAGAGGCGGATGGCGCTTTCTGCTCACGCACAAATAAGGTTGGTTTTGGCATCGCCAGATGAACACGGGCGCTTTTAACCGGGCCGAGTGATTCGATGGTACGAGCCAGTTCGCCTTCCAGCGCGCGCTGGTAGTTAACCTGCTCGCTGAACTGGCTGATACCGAACTTCTCTTTATCGAGCAGCTCAAAACCCACCGAGCCGCCTTTCGGCAGACCCTGCTGAGCCAGACGCAGACGCAGCTCATGCACGTTCGCTTCCGGCACCATCAGCGCGCCGCCATTTTCGGCGAAGCGATAAGGGATGTTCATCTGCGTCAGCTGCGTGACGATGGCACCGCCATCTTCATCTGTAAGGTTGTTATAAAGGACGCTATAGCTGGGCTGCTTCGCCCAGAGCACCATCGCGATCACTATCGCCACAACGGCGGCGGCAGCGACGATTAAAGGAATACGCGGATTTGCGCGCAGGCGAGCGAGCAGGTCACCGAAGCCTTTCTTTTCTTGTTCTGTTGTGGCGGCTGTACTCGCATTCATGACCGATTCCTGCCTGACGTAATTGACCGGGTAAGTTGAGATGGCAAAACAGACTCCCTGACCTGCGTAGATAAAATTTCCACTTCAATGCCAGGCATTATTAGGTGATAAGCAAAATTCGATGGCTGGATAAGGTAGGGTTTTTGATGTCATTTAGCGGCTTTGTCTCATTGACAACGTGCTAACTTTTCCCCACAGAAAAAATATCATCCTCCTTTATAAGGTATCGTTCATGTCCATTCAGGCAATTGACGGCGTACTGCAGCAGCTTCAGGCGACCTCACTGCAGGCCAGCAACCGCAGTAGTGAAGCCCCTAATCAGATCGATTTTGGTGCGACTATGAAAGCGGCGCTGGATAAGATCAGCGAGACGCAGACCACCGCCCGCACCCAGGCGCAGGATTTTGAGATGGGGAAACCGGGTATCGCGCTTAATGACGTGATGGTCGATCTGCAGAAATCGTCCATCTCAATGCAGATGGGTATTCAGGTCAGGAACAAGCTGGTGTCGGCGTATAGTGAAATTATGAATATGCAGGTTTAGTGAGCTGATTCCGCTGAACAAGGCACGCCTGCGTGGCATTGGATTAGGGTAGTGGGTTGCCCGCATCAAGGCCGATCACTTTGCTGAGTCTATGACCCTGTACTGGCGATAATGCAGGTGTCATTGACTATACTGCTCTTTATTACGAGCCGTGCAGCAGGGAACTCACTCTTCGGTGCAGGCGACCCGACCCCTCATCACCCATCAGCAGGACGCCAGCCCAATGCTAAAAAAACTTATCCTTATCGCATCGTTAATCAGCTTATCGGCTCCAGCCTTTGCTGCCACGCAATGCGGGCCGTTCTATCTTAAACCTGACAAGAGCGGCTGGTTCTCGGTGAATGGAGAACGCGCAAAAACGCAGAAAGTCACCTTTGCGAAAGAGAAGGGCGATTACGACAACGCGACGGTCAAACTGCTGGTGAAAAACAGCAAAGCGCCGGGGATGGTGGATATGGAACTGACGAACCGTGAGGGTAAAGGGCTGTTAAGAGCTGAAATCGTCCGCACCAGCCAGAGTCAGATCCGCATACGAGGCGCCTATGATTGCGAACCGGCTAAATAGGCTGAGCTTCGACTGCCTACTGCTGAACATGGCATAGCCCGGAAGCGGGCGTGATAAAACCCTTTGAGTATAAGAGTGCGAAAGTTTGTCAGGCAAGCGCTTATGCTCGGGCTGGCCTGACAACTTATTCTGTCTCCTGGTCGTCTATCCTGCATCACGCACATGGCGACGATGCCTCTAACTCGATGTTTTGCACCGCGCGATCATCCCTGAAACTGCTGTGCTGATATCTGATGCTTTTGGATCATAGTAAAATGTCGCACTGGTCTGATGAGGGCTGAACTTTGCAATTTCAACCCAGGCCACGGTTTCATTATCCTGCTCAAGGTTATATCGCTTCGTGCCATCCGGCAGAGGCTCATCCTGCTCCAGATAGAGTCTTTGATCCTGTGCTGCTACGCTAAGGCAGGATTCAACCTGAAAAGGATGACCGTCGAAATAAGCGGTTTTTGTTGTCGGGTGTAATCCAACCCGTCCCATATCTACGCATCCGCCCATCAGACTTATGCTCAGGGCAATAATGATCTTCTTCATTAACTAAACCATCATAGTTATTTTTTTGACCAATAATATCCGGATATTGATCGTATCGTTCATTTTAATCAAAAATCTGCGCTTAATATTGCTAGCGTTACGGACTAAATGTAACATTCTTCGCAACGGATTATGATGTAAGCAACGAGCATAAACAAAAGGTAGCCGCATCAGATGACTCACGCTGCCTGCTGCTGTTAACCGTTGTCAGGTGAATGTCAGGTAAATATCACTCTATACCCGTTGCTCATCATATCGTTAGTCTGCTTTGAGGTGGATGCCCGAAAATCATTGCCTGCAGCCTTTGTTAGCCAGTTTATTATAAACATGGATAGTTTTACGCAGTACATTACACACACATAAGGTTCATTAAAAATCGGCCTCAACAAAAGGCGTTATACCTCTGTTGTGTTACGCATGTTGAGGTGTCCTGATGAAAATCCTTACTACTTAAGTGCCTCTGAATATTATGATTTATGACTGTTTTTTGTACTACGATGAAGATATCTTGCTTGAGATGCGTCTGAACACGCTTGAGCATGTTGTTGATCGGTTTGTCATTGTGGAATCGCGCTATACCTTTACCGGAAAACGCCGGGAAAAGCTTCATTTTGATATTGAGAAGTTCGATCGTTTCCGCGATAAAATTATTTATATTGTTAACGATATTGCGCCCAGATTTTATCAGGAAGCCTTTAAATCGAATAGTTCTCTGGTTAATGCGGGTGAGACTGATCCCTGGGAAAATGAAGCCACTGCACGTAATCAGATTATGCAGGGGCTGGCCGGCGCGCAGGATGATGATATTGTTATTGTGTCAGACGTCGATGAAATTCCCCGACCCGAGGCGATAAAAGCATTCAGTCATCAGCATCTTTGCACGACGCTGCATCAGCAATATTTCAATTTTAAATTTAATGTCCGGGTTTTAAATGACGACGGCACACCGCGCTGTGCCACCCTGGCAAAAATGGTGACCTGTAAAACGCTGCGAAACTTTTTTATGGGACAACCGGAATTGCTTCGCAATGTTAAGCGTCGTGGAACACCGATACGCGAGAACTGGTTGCGCTGGAAGTGGCTAAATTTCCGGACGAAAACCATTAAGAACGCAGGGTGGCATTTTTCCTGGGTAATGAGCGATGAGCGCATCAGTGAAAAAATGTCTTCGATTTCTCATACCGAACGTAACTGTCCCGAATTTAATAATCCGGATCACATACGGCGCTGCGTTGAGAACAATATTGATATCTGGAACCGTCCGCGAAGGATGGAGATAGTGCCGGTGACATCCGAACATTTTCCAGCCTGGCTGGTTGAAAATCAGCACCAGCTTGCCGATCTCATTAAATCTTAACGCTGACCAGCGCGCCCAGCGGGCGCGCCTCTCGCACATCAGCTTGCCTTGTAAGGATCTTTTTTGTCATCCTGGCTGTCATCATTTTTGCGCGGCACTTCGCCATGATCTTTCGGCGCATCAGTGGCAGGATGATCATCTTCCTCGTAAGCATTACCAGCGTTTGGCGCGGCTTCCGGCAGGCTTTTGCTGACATCACCTTCTTTCTTACGTTCTTCATTCGTATTGTGCTTAAACATAACTCTCTCCTTTTATTCCAGTCTCTTAAGTTTAGACCAGCACTGACATCCCGCATGCGCAGCGGATTAAAGAAGAAAAAAAAGCCCGCCAGCGGCGGGCTAATCGGAGTTTCTCTCATACTGAACACGTCATTTTTCGATGTTTGGGTGTGTACAGCAGGTTCATGCTAACCGGGAATCCCTGATGCAGTAATGGACAAACCTGTCATGTCGCTTGCGGCAGGTCACATTCCCGTCGATAAACAGATCGATAAATAAATTCGATTGAACGGATTAGCAAAAGGCATATAGTGGCCTGCGTTACCAGGAGATAGAAATTATGTTAAGAGACTATTTAAAGATTGAAGCTGAAGATCAGTTAATCGAACAACGCTCGCTGAGCCTAAAAAATCGTGGTCAGGAAGAGGTCACCGAATGGATTATTGTAAATAGCCAGGGAGTTAAAAAAGGCGGCGTAACCCTGTTCGATAAACTCAGTACCCGCCGCTCATGGCCCGTCAATTATCGCATTATGCAGACCGATCTGCAGGGCAAAGTGGTAGTAGATCAACTGACCGATGCCCTGTAGTTGCCCGGCTATAATCTCAGCCACTGTTGTACGATGAAAAGTGAACCCGCGCCCGGCGGGTTTTTTTATGGCTGGCGGTAGCGTCGCAGTTCCACCAGCGTACCAATCAGCTTCAGGCTGTCCCGGCTGGATTGCAGCTCAGGGAAGTTGATATTGACCGGTGCCAGTTCAAACTGCATGACGCCATTTTCACTGCCGCGCTGACGCCAGGTGCGTAGCAGCACGACCTGCTGCTGCAATGCCAGCACGCAGTCGCCGGGCTGAGGTGACTGCGTGGGATCGATGATCACCACATCATTCCGCAGAATCGCGGGCGTCATCGCCTGTTCTTCTACCCGGAAGGCAAAGCTCTGCTGTGAAAGCGCCATGTCGTTATGCATTAGCAGTTCATGCCGGACGGAACCGGCCTCGCTCAGCCATCGCGGCACGTCGCGCTGTGCAAGCAGTGGGATCTGGTGCAGACCACTCCAGGCGCTTTCGCTGAAAACAGGACCATCCCCATCTATCAGAAAAGCCGGTGCGCAGCCCAGCGCTTCGGCGAGCCGCAGCAGGTTCTCACCGCGCGGCAGCGTCTCCTCTTTTTCCCATTGCGAAATCGCCACATGGGACACTTTTACCTGTTGCGCCAATTGCTTCTGCGTTAACTGCAGCGATTTACGTCGGAGTCGGATGCGGTCACCCAGCGTTTCGTTTTTCATAAGCTTGACTTTTTGGTTGAGAGTGACTTAAGTATACTTAAGCCTGGTATTTAAGCAATCTTAAATTTCATGCGGGGGACGTGGCTAAGCAGCACGCAGTAAGTTCCAGAGACCTTACCGTACAAAGGGGTGTGGCATGGAAAGTAGTCTGATTACCAGTATGGGTGCGTTAGTTCTGGGTGGGGGGGCAGCAGCACTGTTCTGGAAACCGTTATTGGCGGGAATTGCGTCAATCGTAACCAGTAATCGAGCCGGCGGCGAAATTATTACCAGCTACAAAGAGCAGGTGGTGTTGCTGAAAGAGAGCAACCTGCTGATACGGGAGGAGAACGATGAATTACGCGAACGGCACGACAGGAATCTGCGGCGTATCTCGACACTCGAAACCGATCTTCGGTTAATCAAGAATGCGGTAGGGATTTTACTGGCAATGACCGAAACCGATCAGAACGATAAATTTCGTAATGAGATTGATCGGCTTATCTCAACTCTGGAGGATCGCAGTGATGGCCACGATTAATAGCACTAAGGCACCTATGTCTTACCGGCGCAAAGTTATCCTCGGCTGCGTATTGCTGAGCTGTTCGATGATTTGCATCCTGATGACGATCATTTTTCTCTACGTCAGTAACACCGCAAACAAGCGGGTCGAGGAGATTCGGGCGGATTACCGCTTAATTGCGGCGCGGCGTGATGACAGAGTGGAGCTGCTGACCGATCAGGTTGCAGCAATACAGCATAAGCTGGATGCAATACCGGATCGCATAGCCGACAAAACGGTCATAAAAGTCAAAGAGGTCGTCACTGAGAGTGAGGTGCCAGCCGTGAAATCCGGTCATAAACCATAACTTCCGATTATTCTTAATGCGGCTTCGCTATTATCGACTAGTTTTAAATATCCGGGCAACATTTTGTACCTGAATGCAGGCCCGCTGATTGGCCGGTTGATGAACCGCTAAGCCTACTCACTTTGGATAGATGACCAGAAGGAAATTTAGCATGAGCGATTCAACAGAAACCAAGACCAAAACTGAATATCTGCGTGACGTGACTTCTCAGCTAAAAGAGATGCGTCACTATGCTCAGACCAACACCGAAACCCTTTCCAGCCAATGGTTAGCGTTTGATGCGGGTGAGTACAAAGACAAGACCAACGCCGACCGAATCGATGCGTTGCTTAATAAGCAGGGTAAACTGCTGGAAGATCTGGATGCCGCGATTCAGGACATCGAGATTGAAGTTAATCACAGCGAGCAGGAGAGCTAAGTCATCTCCCGCTAACTGATGTGGTGGCCGTTAAGGGATTAATCGGCCACCAGCCACATTTCCGCTTCGTCGAACATCTCTTCAACAATCCGCGCAACCGTCGCTTTATCGTTCTTACTCAAATCAGTATCAATCGCATTACGTTCCATCGGCTTGACCTTAACTTCAATGTCAGGAAACACCCGATGCACCCGCTTTTCCAGCTCCTCACGAATCATCTCGCGGGCACCCGGTAAACCGGCAACGTTGCGCTTGTCATAAATCAACTCAACAAACATGATGGCAATCCATTCAGGGCAAAATCGCTGACATATAATACTGTAAATAAAAACAGTGGCAAGGCGGCGTGCCCGATTTCACGTAAATTTTTATCTCGCATAAACCTCAATCTTCGACTAGCAAAATGCGCACGCATCGCGACATAATGGCGGCTTACTTTTAGGAGGTCCGCGATGCGACAACTGGTAATTGATATTCTGCTAAAACTGGCAAAGATGGACGTCGATGCAAAAGAGTTGACGGCGCAGCTTGAAGCGCAGTCCCTGCTGGTTGCGGCGCTGCTGGTGCAGGCGAAACAGGACAACTCGCTGACTATTTCAGAAACGGTGCAGGATGCCATTGTTACCGCTTCGCAATCTTCGACCGAGTTTCTGCAGTCTGATGTGGATCTGCTGCTGACGCATATTAATCGTCTGCTGGCGGTAGCGAGTTATGTTGAAGTAAAGGGTAAAGCGACGGAAGGTGAAGGGTAGGGGCGGATAAAAAAATTCGCCTCTGGAGGTGGAATTGAGACAACACCTGCAGAGGCAGTGCATCAGCACTATTCGTTAAAGGACAATCACGACCTGAGTCGCACGCCGAAGTTATACACTTTCCCCCGGTTAGTACAATTTTATCTGCAGTGCCGGAACTGGTTGGAGGTGTTTGCAATATACAACTTCAGCGCGGCCCTGATTAAAGCTCGTTTTTGATGCAAAACTCTTCCCAGCTCATCCCCAGCGACTCAGCATGAGATTTGAGATAAGTCTCGATAGCTTCAGCCGCCACCGCTTTATCCGGCTCAGCGAGCTGAATAGAAAAGATCATTCCATCCAGATTCTTCTGCCGCAAAAAGGCCGCATAGATGCGTTCGGCATGCCATTCGCGCAGCTGTCGCAGTGACAGGTTAGCTGCACGGGCGTCGCTCTCCGTTAATTCATCAAGTGCAGACTGAAAGTCGGGATGCGCGGTAAAAAACATCTCGCGCGCCTGGGCATAGTAGGCTTCTGGCGTTTTCATATTCATATTCCTGAAAGTCTGTTGCAGCGCGTCAGTGTAGCGGGTTGTCTTCCGCTTGTCAGGCGTGACAAAGGACGGAGTTTGCATCAGTTCAGCCTCTGAACTTCCGGTCAAAAACCTGACCGTGGAGCTCACTGCGGGATAAATTCTGGCGCAATCAGGGTCTGCGTGGTGTTTGAACACCCAGATACCTTGCGCAACGCGGTGGAAAAATTATAACGTAGCCGCCATTGATGGGATCTTAGGGATTAAACATGAAAAAGTGGATGCTGATTGCCGCGCTGGCACTGAGTGGCTGTGCACAAATCAACGATTATGAGAATGCGGTGCAAACACCGGCGCCCGCTGAACTGCAGGGAACCTGGCAAACCGTCGGCCCACAGAGCAGCCTGATCAGCGATAAGGCGATAGCCAGTGTGATCATCAATGCGGATGGCAGCACGCTGGACTGCCGTCAGTGGATGCGAGTGATTGCGAAGCCGGGCAAACTGACCCGGTTAAGCGGCGATTATGTCAATGTAACGCGTCAGGTGCGGGTGATGCCGCTGGTCGTGGAGAATGGCGAGCTGAGCTATGACAGGATGACCCTGCGTAAAGTGGCGCGTCCGACCGTTGAGTGTCAGCAGGCACTTGACGAGGTGGCGAAGCAGCCGAAAGCCGCGGTGATTCAGAACATCGAACCGCAACTGCTGCGCACACCGATTACAGAAAATAACGCGAAGTCGTAACGGCCGACCCATAATAAAACCGCCCCGACGGGCAGAGCGCACTTTACGCTTCTGCCTGCCGGGGCGGTTTGAGTTTTGAGTCATTTCTTCGGCAACGAGCTTATTCTGCAACCACCCAGACGCTGACACTGCCACCGTTACATACAAAGACCGCCGTGCCGTGCTCGTCGGCAGTAATGGTCTCTTCACGGTTACCCAGATGATCGCGCCAGACCTTGCCAGCAAAACCTTCTCCCATCGGCACGCTTTTCTCACCGGCATCGCCGTTCGACATGATCACCACACAGCCTGGCTGTGTTTCGGTGCCGCTGCGGCTGAAGGCCACGCAGTTTGGGTGATCAAAATAGTCGGTCTGCACACCCCAGCCATACTGCTGGCGCGCCCGGATCAATCCTTCCAGTTCAGGGATCACCGGCATCTCAATTTTGTGCTTCTCGCCGTCGCCGCCTTCATCTTCATAGGTCGCCCCGAACAGATCGGGATAGAAGATGGTGGGCACACCCTGCTCACGCAACAGGATCAGCGCATAGGCCAGCGGTTTAAACCAGGCTTCTACCGGTGCTTCCAGCGACTGCAGCGGCTGGGTGTCGTGGTTAGCCACGATCGTCACGGCATGCCACGGATCAGCAACCACCAGCGAGTTAGCAAAAATCTGGCTCATGTCGTAGGCGCTGCCCGCGGTTGAGGCCTGGTGGAAGTTCATGTGCAGTGGCGCATCAAACAGCATGGTTTTGCCTTCCACCTGATGCACATACTCCTGCAGCTTCTCCGTTTCAAACGACCAGTATTCCGCGACGATAAACATCGGCTCCTCAGCAACCTCCTGAATATGGTCAATCCACTCTTTGTAGAACCAGGCCGGGATATGTTTTACCGCATCCAGACGAAAGCCGGTGCAGGGCACCTGTTCCATCACCCAGCGCGCCCAGTATTTCAGCTCTTCCCTGACCGCGTTGTTGCGGAAATCGATGTTGGCGCCCATCAGATAGTCGAAATTACCCAGCTCGTTATCAACCTGGTCGTTCCAGCCTTCGGCGGTGTAGTCATTGATGATTTTGAATACGCCGTTTTCGTCCGGATTTTCGATGTGGTCTACGCCGCTAAAGCATTTGTGGTCCCAGACAAATTTCGAAAATTCCCCGGCGCGTGCCGGAAACGTAAATTTCGTCCAGGCCTCGCACCCGACCACTTCGTCGTAGATTTCATCGCGGTTATCGGGATTGACCTGGTTAACGCTGATCGCCTCTTTTTCGTCGGCACCCATTTTGTGGTTCAGCACCACATCCAGCAGCACCCCAACGTTGTGACTACGCAGGGCTTCTGTTGCCGCCAGTAACTGCTGTTTGTCGCCATATTTGGTGGCAACGCTGCCTTTCTGATCAAATTCACCCAGGTCAAACAGATCGTAGCTGTCGTAACCGACAGAATAGCCCCCCGAATCCCCTTTGTAGCACGGTGGCAACCACGCCATGGTGATACCTATTTCGCTGAGCCAGGCCGCACGATCGGCGACTTCCGGCCACAGTTTGCTGCCATCCGGGTAATACCAATGGAAAAACTGTAATAACGTTGGGTTTTGCATGTACCGCACTCCAGGGGATGATGAAAATCAAGTATGGAGTAAGCGGCAAAAAAGAGACGCCGCGCAGAAAAATAAATCTGGCGGCGTGACAGAGCAGGGGATCAGGAGAGGGTTTCGTGCGGCACCATAACAACGCCGCCTTGATTGCTATAAGCGGACATCACCGATTTCTGGCGACTATTCTGACCCACCAGTGAGGCCAGCTCATCCATCCGCGCCTGCAGCAGACGTTTCACTTCACATTCGTTATCGAGAATACGGCGCAGCACCGGACGTAACTGCTCCTGAGTCTGTGCCGACGGCGACACGGCTTCTGTCGATTGGGCTAAGTTCTGCACCGCACTGACATACTCCATCTCCCTGCTGATCAATTCATCCCATTCGCCTTGTGCTGCATGACGCAGCATTCCCTGGCTGAGATCGAGTAACTGTTGGTAAACGGTAATCAGATGCGGTGCAGTAGTCATTAAACGGCGTCCTGAATCAGGTTAGGTTGAACCACTTCTTTCCACGCGTCAGCAATGTTGCGCAGCAGGCCTTCGACCTCCTCGACTGCTGCAACATCATTGTGCAGGTTGGCATGCAACAGGCGACGCGTCATGTAGTTGTAAAGATCCAGCAGATTATCGGCCAGCTCATCACCACGGTTTTCAGTCAGGCCCTCTTTCAGGCCGGCTTCGATAATATTGATCGCTTTGGAGATCGAGTTGCCTTTGCCTTCAATATTGCCATCCTGCATAAACAAGCGGGCGCGGATTAACGCGCTCAGGGCACCGTCGAACAGCATCACAACCAGCTGCTGCTGGCTGGCGCTCATCACGGCGCTTTCGACGCCAATTTTTGCATAGGCTTTGGTGCCTGTAGCGCTGTACATGGTCACTCCTGTTATTTTTTAGACGAATCGGACGTGTCGAACTGCTGCGTCAGATAGGTGCTGGTCGAGTTGAGTTTACTGATGGCCATATCCAGCTGAGTAAATTGCGTTTTATAGCGTGCGATATCCGCATCAATGCGATCGCTGGTGGTGTTATAGAGGGTGGTTAACCTATTCAGTGTTTTACTCACGCCATCGGTGGCGGACTGAATAATCCCTTTAGTAGCCAGCCAGTCAGTCAGCTTGCTGTCGATTTTAGCGGCGATACCGGTTTTACCGTCACCTACGATCATCGCTTTCACACCTGCAGCATCTTTATCCAGTGCGCTGTTCAGCTTTGTCGAATCCAGTTTTAATGAACCGGTGGTGGGATCGGTGGTGACACCAATCTGACTCAGTGATTTAAAGGTAGATGTGCTCTGCGAATTAGTGAGCATGCTTTTCAGCTGCGTCTCAATCGTCCGTAACGTACTGTCACCCAGCAGGGCACCATTACTGGAGTCCTGTGCATCGCTGTTGGTATCGACTTTGGTGTATTTGGTCAGGGTATTAAACTGATCCAGCAACGTATTGTAGGCATCCACCCAGGCACTGATGGCGCTGGAGGCTTTTGAGGTGTCTTTGGTAATCGTCAGCGTCTCATCGCCAACTGTCTTCGCGGTCAGATTTAAAGTAATCCCTTCCAGCGCATCGCTAATCTGATTGCTGCTGTTTTCAATCGCAACATTGTTGACCGTCAGTTTGGCATTCTGCGCAGCGACGCTCTGGGTCATCACGTTGCTGCTGGCGGATGCGTCAAAGCCCACAATCCCCTGCAGCGTGCTGTCACCGGTGACGGCAATGGTCGCCACGGCATTATCACTGCCGGTTTTATTGGCGCTCATAGAGAGTCGGAAACTGCCGTCTGACACCTTAATAATACTGGCGGTGACGCCGGCATTGGCGCCGTTGATGGCGTCACGCATGCCGGTCAGCGAGGTCTGATCGCTGGAGAGCGTGATGCTTTTGCTGGTGCCATCTTTTAAGGTAATCGCGATGCTGCGGCTGGCCACGGAGCTGTCGCCCAGCGCGGCGGTGTTACTACTCTGTACGCCTGAGGTCAGAACCTGCGCCTGTGCCAGCTGCGAGACGTTAATGGCATATTTACCGGCTACGGTGCTGCCAGAAGTGGTCGCGCTGAACGCTGTGGAGCTACTGGCCGCAGTCGTAGCGGTAAACAGGTCAGCACTGTTCAGCTTGGTATTAGCAGCCTGGAAAGTTGTCAGTGAACTTTTCAGGGTGGCGTAAGCACTGAGCTTGGCCGTATAAGCTGTTTGCTGAGTAGAAATAGGTTTGAGTGAAGCTTTTTCAGCGGTGGTCAAACTGTCAAGCATGGTACTGAGTGGCAGGCCGGAACCCACACCGAGGTTGCTTATACTAGCCATATTAATTCCTTTATAAGGTCGACAGAAAATTGATACCTGGGTTATCGGCCTTGAATAAGGAAAGTTTAAGGTTATTTGCCTTAGGGTAATGAGGTAAATAAGCACTATAGAGAAGGGTAATTCAGCGGCTAGAAAATTAATGAATTAAGCCTAAAGAAGTTCGGGCGGGTGGCGATAACTTAAAACGTGACAGGTTGAAGCAGAAAAATTCGCCTGGTACTAAAAAAATTCTAAAGGTTGTTAAACGGCAGACGATAACAACTTTGACGGCGCTGAAGCCGGCGGGTTGAAGCCCACACCTTAACCGAAAGACTTGATTAACAGGAAAATTCATCATGGCCCAAGTCATTAATACCAACAGCCTCTCGCTGATCACTCAGAACAACATCAACAAGAACCAGTCAGCTCTGTCTACTTCAATGGAGCGTCTGTCTTCTGGTTTACGTATCAACAGCGCGAAAGATGACGCTGCTGGTCAGGCAATTGCCAACCGTTTCACCTCTAACATCAAGGGCCTGACTCAGGCTGCTCGTAACGCCAACGACGGTATCTCTGCTGCGCAGACTACTGAAGGCGCGCTGTCAGAAATCAACAACAACTTACAGCGTGTTCGTGAACTGACTGTACAGGCTAGCAGCGGTACCAACTCAGCTTCTGACAAATCTTCAATCCAGGACGAAATCAAATCCCGTCTGAGCGAAATCGACCGCGTATCTGGTCAGACTCAGTTCAACGGCGTGAACGTGCTGGCTAAAGATGGCTCAATGAAAATTCAGGTTGGCGCTAACGATGGCGAAACTATCACCATCGACCTGAAGAAAATTGACTCTTCTACGCTGAAACTGAACACTTTCAACGTGAATGGTCCACAGGGTACACCTACCGTTGCAGCGGCTGCTGACTTCCAGAGCGTCTACGGTTCTACCAGTAACGTATCTAAAGCAACCGTTGCAGAAGGTACTGCTAACAGCCTGGCGACTCGTCTGGGTGTTGCTAACGCAAACGTCACTGTTACTGCAGACAAAGTGTATAAAGATGACAACGGTAACCTGTTCGCTAAAGTTAACGTGAAATCAGCCAGCGATGCAGAAACCAACAGCCTGAAAGCGAACGGTTTTGACATTGCTAACGGTGCAAACCAGGACTTCTACGTTGCAGTTGATGCGAAGGCTGCAGTAACGACTGCTGGTGGCGATACCGCTGCGTTCACACTGGATACGGCTAACATGAGCCTGTCTAACGTGACCTCGGGTTCAACTTCTGATCCACTGAAAAAGCTGGACGAAGCGATTGCCAGCGTTGATAAGTTCCGTTCTTCACTGGGTGCGATTCAGAACCGTCTGAACTCAGCCGTGACTAACCTGAACAACACCACCACTAACCTGTCTGCAGCACAGTCTCGTATTCAGGATGCTGACTACGCAACTGAAGTTTCAAACATGTCTAAAGCGCAGATCGTACAGCAGGCTGGTAACTCAGTGTTGGCTAAAGCTAACCAGGTTCCACAGCAGGTTCTGTCTCTGCTGCAGGGCTAATCACCCAACGTATAAAAGACAAACCCCGCTTCGGCGGGGTTTTTTTATGCCTGCGATTAGCCTGTTTTTGCCCTGTTTCTCTGCCAATCAATCTCCCCGCGTTACTTTATCCTCACGTTAAGACTCTTTTTTTAAATGCCTTTGTTGAGCAGGTAAATAATGAAAAATATTACTGTCGTGGAACCGCTCTTTGTCAGCGCCTTCAAATGTATTGGCAGTGAGTGTCGCGATCACTGCTGTAAGGGCTGGGATATCCACCTGGATAAGCCCACGGTCAATCGCTATTTAAAATCCTCGCTGATTGAAATCAAAACGCTGGCAGTTGAAAACATCACAACCACCCGCAAAAGCTTTGCCAGTTGGGGAACTATGAAGCTTAATGCTTCTGGCAACTGTGCATTTATGGATGAAAATCGCCTGTGCAAAGTGCATTCCCGGCTGGGTGCTGCCGCACTGAGCAACACCTGTGCGACCTATCCCCGAGCGGCGAACACCTTTAAATATGAACAGCAAAAAACGTTGGCGCTCTCCTGTCCGGAGGCGACCCGGCAATTATTAGCCTCACCTGACGCGATGCTGTTCGGGGAGAGCATCAGGCAACAACCTTATGGCAATAAAGCTAAAGATCTCGATCAGCAAAAGAAACTGCTGAATCTGATGTGTCTTAACATCATTAAATTCAGCGGCATTTATCTTGATGAAGGGTTTTACGCGCTTGCCAGCTTTCTGCTGGGCGCGGAAAGAGTAAGCCCTGAAGAAGATTGGCTGGTCCAGATGGAGCATCATTTTTCTGATGTCCTCAACAACCTGACACAGGGTGAAATCAGGCGGCAGCTTGATGAGGTTAAACCTGACTATAACCTGCAATGGTCTTTACTGTTGAGATTGCAAAGCTGGTTCAGCACCATGGCCGATAAGCGCGCCTTTCCTACCCTGAATCACTACGTTAATAAGCTGATTTACATTCAGGCCGAAGGGGCCAAAACCGATGACGTCAGTCAGCCAATGATCCGGCTGGACAACGTCTGGCAGAAGCAGGTTATGCCCTGGCTTGCTGAACGGCCGTGGATAATGAATAACTATATTCAGTACCGCATTTATGATGATTTCTTCCCTAATAACGAAAATCGCAGCCCGTTACTGAGCTTATATCTTCTGACGGCAGAATGGTTCCTGCTTAAATCACTGATTGCGGCCAATGTTGAGTTGGTCGGAACCGTCAGTGAAGAGGATATTATTAATATCATCTACAGCTACCACTCAATAACAAAACATACGCCACAATCGGTGATGGCGTTTCTGGCCGAGATTGATAAGGTCAAGGTCAATGACGATTTGTCGCTGATTTATCTGCTTAAATGATCTGAGGCGATGCAGTTTCGCATCATCGGCATCGCCTGTTTTTCCCTGATAGACAGGTGCGGGCATTAGCTAATCGCTGAAAGAATTGCGGCTGGTGTGCTGGCTTATTTTTATGCCAGCAGCTCCAGGCAATGCAACGCAATTTAACACCCGCTTCCTTCAAACCGGTTTCCTGACCACAACCTTGCAGGCTGCCTGTCTCTCAATCCCAGGCAATCCCCCCAGCCCGTTACAGTTCCCCCCCAGACTGCCGATAACTCCTCACAGAACAACATCATTTTTGATTTTAACTTTGTGGAGTGTCTATGCGCTTCAATTATGACCTGTTACCGGGTGAGCGGCTGACCTTTGAAGAGATCGCCCGGCGTTATGCTCTGCAATACCCTGATGATAAAGAGTTGACGGCGCGCGCCTTGCTGAGTCCGTCAACCGGCTTGCGCACGCTGAAAATCCGCGCAGTGTTTGCGCAGGAAGAGAGCAACAGTCCGCTGGAGGATCTGCTGTTCATCTCCCATGACAACGAACGTAAAAATTACCTGCGTCGCTTTGAGCACTACCTTAAGCAGAATCTCTCCTTCCTCTATTTCCGTCGCAGCGATAGCGAGAAGCGCGACAACCTGTGGAAAGTGATGGGCAGCAGCCAGGTCTTCGCGATGATCGATCCGCAATCCGCCACGGCACAGAATCTGCTTAACAGTCGCGGCTATAAACTGGTCCTGATGCATCAGGATGATGAAGACGCTTACTGGCAGCTTTTCAATCCACAGGCGGATCCCTGTTTTCCGCAGTCGCAGCGCATTCAGTTCATCGTGGTACTGAGTACGCCGCAGCATAAAGTCCCGGCGGCAGTGATGCCGGGAACTGAGGTCGGGCGTCGTGTCAAAGCCCGGGTGCTGCAGCGCGCCAGCCAGGCGGAATTCAGCGCCGGTGTCAAAGCCCGCTACGGCGCCTGTGTGATGACCGGCACCGAGCTGACTGAACGGCATAACTGGCCCTGGGTGGAAGCCTGCCATATCGACACACAGGAAGGGGATGACGGTGTCCTGGCAGATAACAGCATCGATAACGGCCTGTTTTTACGCAGTGATTTGCAGCGGCTGTTTATTAACCGACTGATTAGCATTGATGGTGAATCGGGCGAGATTCTGGTGCATCCTGGCGAGGAGGCGCAGCAGCATCTGGCGCCCTGGTATCAGGAACTGGAGGGTCGCGTCTGCAGCCTGTGGGCGGCAGTGCCGCCCGCCACCCGGCAACGGCTGCGCGCCCGTCGTTAATCCCTGCTGAAGAGTGCAGAAGGATCTGCACTCTGACGTAACAAAAATGAAATAGCCTCGTTTTACCCCGCCTATTCAGCCAATCGAAAACGCTACAGAATTGGATAATCATGCCGATAACTTCATTAACGCAGGGTAGTCAACGTGAACGATTTCTATACCGCCGAAGGCGTGATGGACAAGCATTCGCTCTGGCAGCGCTACGTGCCGCTGGTGCGCCATGAAGCGTTGCGTCTGCAGGTTCGCCTGCCGGCCAGTGTTGAGCTTGACGACTTGCTGCAGGCGGGTGGGATAGGGCTGTTAAATGCCGTAGAGCGTTATGACGCGCTCCAGGGTACAGCCTTTACCACCTATGCCGTGCAGCGTATTCGTGGCGCCATGCTCGACGAGCTTCGTAGTCGGGACTGGGCACCGCGCAGTGTGCGTCGTAATGCACGCGAGGTGGCCGGAGCAATGCACAGAGTGGAACAGTCGCTGGGGCGTTCTGCCTCTGAGCAGGAAGTGGCGCAGCAGCTGAATGTTTCCATGGAGGAGTACCGGCAGATCCTGCTGGACACCAACAACAGTCAACTTTTCTCCTACGACGAGTATCGGGAAGAGCACGGCGACAGCGCGGAGCTGGTGACGGAAGGCCATGAAGAGGCTAATCCGCTTCATCAGTTGCTTGAAGGGAGTCTGCGTGAGCGCGTCATTGAAGCGATCGAAGCATTACCCGATCGTGAAAAGATGGTGCTGACACTGTACTACCAGGAAGAACTGAACCTGAAAGAGATTGGGGCGGTGCTTGATGTGGGTGAATCCCGTGTCAGCCAGCTGCACAGTCAGGCGATTAAACGCCTGCGTGCCCGACTTGCGGGAGCGCGCTAGCAGTATCAGTTCCTGGCGATTCAAAATTATAAAAAACCGGGGACTCAGTAATGGGAGCCAAGACCAAGGCCAGACCGTTAAGTCGTTATCTTAAAGACTATAAACACAGCCAGAGCAACTGTTCACACTGTGGCAAGGTATTAGATCGAATGGCGCTCGTTTTTCGTGGCCAGATCATCAATAAAGAGGCCATCGCTCGGATGGACCAGATGATTGATGAGCAGCTGTGGCTGAAACTTCAGCCCGAACTGACCGCGCTTTGTCGTTTTTGCAGTGATATTTTTTGTAATACCCATCCTAATTACTTCGACATAATGGCGTTTAAACAGTATCTGTTTGAACAGACAGAGATGAGCCCCAGCACAATTCGTGAATATGTGGTGCGGCTGCGTCGTCTGGATGAGATGCTGAAAGCCAGAAATTTCCCGGCCGACAGGCTTCAGGGAAATAGCTGGCATCAGTGTCTGGAAAGCGATCTGCCCGATGCCGGTAATAACAATTACCGCATCGCGCTGCGCAAGTACGATCAGTTCTTAGGCTGGCAGCAGGGTTAACCCTGATCTGCACCGATTGCTCCTCCGCGTGCCTGCGGCACGTTCCCCTTTTGCCCGCCAGCCGGGTAAAAGGGAAGGGGGAGCACGGCGCTTCTTTCTCCTGCATCTTCCATTATGCATCTGTCTCACCGCATCTGCTGACACCTGAATCAGGGTGATCCTTTTCGCATCTTCTGCAACACTGTAAGGATAAATTGAATGCCCGAACGGAGGCAGCATTGTCTTTACATCTGTTACACCAATTCCCACGTCTTGAACTGCTGGGCGCACCCACGCCGTTAGAACATCTGCCACGGCTCTCTGACTACCTGGGTCGCGATATTTTTATTAAACGCGATGATTTCACGCCGGTGGCGATGGGCGGCAATAAGCTGCGCAAGCTGGAATTTCTGGCGGCGGACGCGCTGCGTGAAGGCGCCGATGTGCTGCTGACCGCGGGCGCAATCCAGTCCAATCATGTGCGTCAGACGGCGGCAGTCGCGGCCCGGCTTGGCCTGAAGTGCGTGGCATTGCTGGAAAACCCGATTGGCACCCACGCAGAAAACTACCTGAGCAACGGCAACCGACTGTTACTGGATCTGATGGACGCTGAAGTGATCATGGTGGATGCGCTGAATAACCCGGCGGAACAGCTGGCTGAACAGGCCACGCGTCTGGAAGCCCAGGGTTATCGTCCTTACATCGTGCCGGTCGGCGGCTCAAATGCGCTGGGTGCACTAGGCTATGTAGAGTGCGCGCAGGAGATTGCTCATCAGAGCGAGGGTGTGGTCGATTTCGCCGCCGTGGTCGTGGCCTCGGGCAGTGCTGGTACCCATGCCGGACTGGCGGTGGGTCTGGAGCATCTGCTGCCGGAGACCGAGCTGGTGGGCGTCACCGTTTCACGCCAGGTTGAGGCGCAGATGCCGCTGGTGGAGCGGCTGCGTCAGTCGCTGGCAGAGACGCTGGAAGTGCAGGCTAAGGCACCGATTACCCTGTGGGATGACTACTTTGCGCCACGCTACGGCGAACCCAATGATGAAGGCATGGCTGCGGTGAAACTGCTGGCGCGGCTGGAAGGGATCCTGCTGGACCCGGTCTACACCGGCAAGGCGATGGCCGGACTGCTGGACGGCGTCAGCCAGAATCGTTTCCGCCGTGAAGGTCCGTTGCTGTTTATTCATACGGGTGGCGCACCGGCGTTATTTGCTTATCATCCTTCGGTCTGAGACAAGCGAATAAAACAGTTTATACTCCGTGGGTTATCCTACTGGACTGGCAGCGACAAGCCGTGCTGCCCTTATAAGAACACACACACAATACTGTCAATAATGGGGTGAATATGTCCTTTTCTCGTGCAGGTCGTCAGATGGTGATGGGCGTCATGGCCGTGGCGTTGATTGCTGGCGTCAACGTTAAAACCTTTGCAGCGGAAAATCTGCTGAACAAAATTAAAGAGCGCGGCACGCTGCTGGTGGGTCTGGAAGGCACCTATCCGCCATTCAGCTTCCAGGATGAAAAGGGCAAGCTGACCGGCTTTGAAGTGGAATTCGCGGAACAGCTGGCACAGCACATGGGCGTCAAGGCGAGCCTGAAACCGACCAAGTGGGACGGCATGCTGGCCTCTCTCGACGCGAAGCGCATCGATGTGGTCATCAACCAGGTCACCATCTCTGATGAGCGTAAGAAGAAATATGACTTCTCCACGCCATACACGGTCTCCGGCATTCAGGCGCTGACCATGAAAGCCAATGCGAACACCATCACCAAACCTGCGGACCTGGCCGGTAAAAAAGTGGGCGTCGGTCTGGGCACCAACTACGAGCAGTGGCTGCGTGAGAATGTGAAGGGTGTGGACATCCGCACCTATGATGATGACCCGACGAAATATCAGGATCTGCGCTCTGGCCGTCTGAATGCCATTCTGGTTGACCGTCTGGCTGCGCTGGATCTGGTGAAGAAAACGGGCGATACCATGGCGGTCGCGGGCGATGCGTTCTCTCGTCAGGAATCGGGCGTGGCGGTACGTAAAGGCAACGACGACCTGCTGAAAGCGATCGACCAGGCCATTGCTGACATGCAGAAAGATGGCTCGCTGAGCAAGCTGTCTCAGAAATGGTTTGGCGCGGACGTGACGAAATAATGCAGGAAAGTCTTCAACTGGTGCTGGATTCAGCACCTTTTTTATTAAAAGGCGCACTGTTTACGCTGCAGCTCAGCATCGGCGGCATGTTCTTTGGCCTGCTGCTGGGCTTTATTCTGGCGCTGATGCGTCTGTCGCGCTTCTGGCCGGTTCGCTGGCTGGCACGAATCTATGTCTCGATCTTTCGTGGCACGCCGCTGATCGCCCAGCTGTTTATGATCTATTACGGCCTGCCGCAGTTTGGCATTGAACTGGATCCGATCCCCTCCGCGATGATTGGTCTTTCCCTGAATACCGCAGCCTATGCCTCAGAGTCACTGCGTGGCGCGATTTCATCGATTGAGCGCGGGCAGTGGGAAGCGGCGGCAAGTATCGGCATGACGCGCTGGCAAACCCTGCGCCGGGTGATCCTGCCACAGGCAGCCCGCACCGCGCTGCCCCCGCTGGGCAACAGCTTTATCAGCCTGGTGAAAGATACCTCGCTGGCGGCGACCATTCAGGTGCCGGAGCTGTTCCGTCAGGCGCAGTTGATCACCTCACGCACGCTGGAAGTCTTTACCATGTATCTGGCAGCCTCGCTGATCTACTGGGTGATGGCAACGGTGTTATCTGCGTTGCAGAACCGGCTTGAACAGCATGTTAATCGTCAGGATTCGGAGTCGAAATGAGCGCCATCGAAGTCAGAAAGCTGGTGAAGTCTTTTAACGGCCAGACGGTGCTGCACGACATCGACCTTGATGTGGCCGCCGGTGAAGTGGTGGCCATTATCGGCCCCAGCGGATCAGGTAAAACCACGCTGCTGCGCAGTATCAATCTGCTGGAAGTGCCGGATAGCGGCACCATCCGGGTCGGAGAGATTACCGTTGATGCGGCGCTGGCACAGAGTAAGCAGAAAGAGCAGGTGCGTCGTCTGCGCCAGCAGGTCGGGTTTGTCTTCCAGAACTTCAATCTGTTTCCGCATCGTTCAGTGATGGAGAACATTATTGAAGGGCCGGTTATCGTCAAAGGCGAAGCGAAAGCGGATGCGGTAGCCCGCGCCCGCACGCTGCTGGAGAAGGTCGGGCTGCACGGCAAAGAAGAGAGCTATCCGCGCCGTCTGTCGGGCGGGCAGCAACAGCGCGTGGCGATTGCGCGTGCGCTGGCGATGCGGCCGGAAGTGATCCTGTTTGATGAACCGACCTCGGCACTGGATCCGGAGCTGGTGGGCGAGGTGCTCAGCACCATTCGCGCGCTGGCCGAAGAGAAACGCACCATGGTCATCGTCACGCATGAGATGAGCTTTGCCCGCGATGTGGCTGACCGCGCCATTTTTATGGATCAGGGGCGCATTGTGGAGCAGGGCGAAGCGAAAGCGTTGTTCAGTAACCCTCAGCAGCCGCGCACCCGTCAGTTTCTTGATAAATTTCTGAATCAGTAATCCACACTGCCTTCCCCGGAAGGCAGTTTTAACCCGTTTAAAACCCTCATTTTTTAAGCTGCCACTGGCTATGGTCACGCTATTAGCAGGCGCAATATCATAAATAACTCTGCCGCTGTTAAACCTTTTGGCACATCTGACAAATCTTTTCTTTTCATCGGGGATATATTGGCTTTTCCCGTTGCCACTTTCTCTTAATTATATTTTCTGGATTATGAAGCAATATTATCCTTTAAGCTGGCTGCGGCACTGCTAATTAGCGCAGTGCGTCGATATTAGTAAGTGTAAGGAAACGTTCTGCTAAGTAAATAACTGTGGCAACAGGGCCACCCAGCGGCTTTTAAGAGTTTCGCTACATTCATCACCGGTTCAATGGCGAATAATTGCCGGATAATCATAAAAGCAATACTGATTTCCTCGCTTTTACTTTCCAGCATTCTGACCTACACAGCAGGAGTCATTGAATGAACCAGACTAAGTCAGATCAGATATTGTGGGTAGATACCCTGAAGGGCGCCTGCATATTATTGGTGGTCCTGTACCACACGGTTTTACCCGGCTTTGAAGGGACGATGAAATATCTCTCTGCCGGATGGATCCCCGCCGAAATATGGATACAGTTTAATACGGTACTGTCGCCGCTGCGCATGCCCGCCTTCTTCTTTGTCTCGGGATTACTGGCGACCAATGGCATTCTGAACCGGCCCTGGAAGCAGGTATTTACCAGTCGCATCACCAATCTTTTTTATCTCTATATTCTGTGGGGGTTTATTCAGTGGTGGTCAATTATCGGTATCTCTACTGAAATTACCGGCCAGCGTATTTCGCAGAACCTTAATGCCGCCTATGCGGGTTCGCTATTCGAGTTTCTCAAGCTGACCTTTATGGCCATGAGTACCTCGTGGTATCTGTATGGGCTGGGACTCTATTTCCTCTGTGCCAAAGTTTTCCGTCAATATAAGCTGGCCCTGGTGGCGGTGGCGATCCTGCTGAATTATCTGGCGGCAGAAAAAGTGATCCCGTTCTGGGGACCCCAGAGCCTGGCCCAATATTTTGTGTTCTTCCTGTTAGGGGCATTCTGGAGCCAGACGATGCTGCGCCTGAGTGAATGGCGGCGTGAGAATCTGATGCCCTGGGCGCTACTGGCGGCAGCCGCCGGGATTCATGTGCTATTCGGTCTGGATAAGAGTCTGTTCCTGTGTGTACTGGCGGTGTTATTCAGTATCGCGGCCTGTCGCTGGCTGAATCAGCACTTCAGCATGCGCTATCTCAACTGGGTTGGCCGCAATACGCTGCAGATTTACGTCATCCACCGTATTTTTATCGAGTTTTTTGGTATGTCTGCGATTCTGTTCGCGCAGCGGCATCATCTGTTCGAGCAGGCGTGGTTTTCGTTTCTCTGGGCCTGTTTCTATCCGGTGGCCATTGTGGGGCTTTGCTCGCTCTGTTCAGTTGCCATCTGGTCGCTGACCAATCGCGGAGTCGGGCAGTCGCTGTTTGTGTTCCCGACGTTAATGAAAAGGGCGCCTGGCGGCGCGAGCGGTGGGTAAGTTACGCTTAGCAGCGTTAGCAGCGGGCTGGCAATGAGTAGGTTTCGCTTGGCAGCGGGCTGACATTCAGCGGGTTACGCCCGCCAGCCGAGGGGGGGTTGAGATCCCTTAGCAGCGGGTATGCTCTGAGTAAGTTTCGCCCGCCAGGCGATGAGGAGTTTCAGGTTCCCTGTGCAGGCGGACGCGTCAAGGGGCGGACGCCCGCCCCTTAACAATCCCGGCGTCCGGCTGCCTGCGCGCCCCGCTGTGCGGGGTGCCTTCGTCACGCCCTGCGGCCGACGGACCGTCCGGACTCGCCATCCCTGGCTCGTGCCGTCCTTTCGCCGACGTCCTGTCGGCTCATCCTGGCCTCCGGTTGTTCCTTAGCGCTTCGGACGCCTCTGGTAAACCCCTGCCGGTGATTTCTTTGTGTTTTCTTTAGTGCAGCGTTGTCTGGTGCCCCGAAAGCCAGTCTCAATTCCGGAATCTCACCGCAACAATCTTAATTACCTGAAAACGAGATAACAGCGGTTAGGATCGAATGCCACTCTGTCTGCCGACCCGATAGCAAAGACAATCCCAAAAACCCACAGCGATAAAGTACCCGACATAACAAGAAGAGATAACAGCGGGTAGGTTGAATAACATTCGGTCTGCTGAGCCAAAAGTCAGAGGCAATCCCAAAAAAACACAGCGATAAAGTACCCGACATAACAAGAAGAGATAACAGCGGGTGGGTTGAATAACATTCGGTCTGCTGAGCAAAAATTCAGAGGCAATCCCAAAAAACCACAGCGATAAAGTTCCCGACATAACAAGAAGAGATAACAGCGGGCGGGTTGAATAACATTCGGTCTGCTGAGCCGAAAGTCAGAGGCAATCCCAAACTCACAGCGACAGCGAACCCAACATAAAAAGAAAAGATAACAGCGAGGGGGTGGGGAGGCCGTCAGAACCGCTGAGCGGATGAGGGATTTCAGGACGAGCGACCGGGATGTCGCGAAGAGGCGGGCTCGCGCCAGGGATGGCGCGTCCCGCTGGTCCGTGAGAAATCCTGAAGTAGCGAAGGAACCGCGAAGCGGCGGTGAAGCAGGCCGGAGCCCGGGGTCAAGGGGGCGCGGCGACTGGCGCCCCCTTGTCGGTCGCCTGCAGAGGCGAATCTGAAACTGCCTGGCTTACCAGGCGAACGAAACCTTCTCATAGCCCGTTCGCGCAGCGAACCATCCCAGCTTCAGCACCGCACCTCAGCCCGTTCGCGCAGCGAACAATCTCGCGAACGCCCCTTACCCTATGGTCATCAGGCTCGCATTACCGCCTGCCGCAGCGGTATTCACACTCAGCGAACGCTCAATCAGCAGACGCTCCAGCAGCAGATTGGTCTCGCCGCGGGCAAAGCCCTGCACCGACACAATCGCACCTTCACGTGCGGCAATCTGTTCACACAGGGTACGCAACTGATCGGCATCACCGTGATAGATCACTGCATCAAACTCTGCCGCTAACGGGTCACGCGCCAGCGTGATGCGTGCTTTCACTGCATCCGGCAGCGAGGCCAGCAGGGCGCGATGCAGCTCATCATCCTGCCACAGTGCTTTACTGCCGACGCTGGTCACCGCGGCCAGCTGGATTAACGCATCCTGCTCGTTATCAGCCAGACAGAGCACCTGATCACGCGGCAACAGTGAGAAGGTATTGCGCTCGCCTGTCGGGCCAGGCAGCAGACGGACCACGCCCGCCTGGGCCAGATCGCCATAGTGCTGGCAGAGTTCAGCCAGTTCAGGCTTATTCTTAGCCCAGTTGCTGAGTGCCAGATGCGGTGCCAGCAGTGACTGACGCAGCGTGCTGTCCGCCGGGCGTTCTGCATCCTGACGATCAAAAGTCAGACGCAGCGCACTATCCGGACGATGCGCCAGCAAGCGGTAAAGATAGAGCGGACCGCCCGCTTTCGGACCGGTACCGGATAAGCCCTCGCCACCAAACGGCTGTACGCCGACCACCGCGCCCACCATATTGCGGTTGACGTAGAGATTGCCCACTCGGGCGTTCGCCGTGACCTGTGCAATCGTTTCGTCGATGCGGGTATGTACGCCCAGCGTCAGGCCATAGCCGGATGCATTGATCTGCTCAACCAGCTGCGGCAGGTTATTACGGGTGAAACGCACCACGTGCAGCACCGGGCCAAAAATCTCTTTATCGAGATCGCTGACCTGACCCAGCTCAATCAGTGTCGGTTTAACAAAGGTACCGCTATTCCACTCTTTACTGTCCTGCGGGTTATCCTGCACCGCCTGATAGACCGTGAAGCCTTTATTACGCATCGCCTGAATATGGCGATCGATATTGGCTTTCGCTTCGGCATCAATGACCGGGCCGATGTCGGTCGAAAAGCGTTCCGGATTGCCCATGCGGCACTCGGCCATCGCGCCGCGCAGCATCTTCAGGGTATGGTCGGCGACATCTTCCTGAATGCAGAGCAGACGCAGGGCAGAACAGCGCTGTCCGGCACTGTCGAAGGCAGAGGCGACGATATCGATCACCACCTGCTCAGTCAGCGCGGAAGAGTCGACGATCATCGCATTCATCCCGCCGGTCTCAGCAATCAACGGCACAGGACGACCGTGCTGGTCAAGGCGACCCGCCAGATTACGCTGCAGCAGTGTCGCCACCGCAGTTGAACCGGTAAACATCACGCCACGCACCCGAACGTCACCGGTCAGCTGTGCACCAACGGTTTCACCCTGGCCAGGCAGCAGTTGCAGCACGCCTGGCGGCACACCCGCATCCAGCAGGATCTGAACCGCCTGTGCGGCAATCAGCGGTGTCTGCTCGGCCGGTTTGGCCAGCACGCTGTTGCCCGCTGCCAGTGCAGCCGCAATCTGACCGGTAAAGATCGCCAGCGGGAAGTTCCATGGACTGATGCAGACCACCGGGCCCAGCGGACGATGGGTTTCGTTGTCGAAATCGTCACGCACCATTCCGGCGTAGTAATAGAGGAAATCAACCGCTTCGCGCACTTCCGCGATGGCGTTGTTGTAGGTTTTGCCCGCTTCACGCACCAGGATGCCAAGCAGCTGCTGCATCTGGCCTTCCATGATCTGTGCGGCGCGTTCCAGAATGGCGGCACGCTCCTGCGGTGGTGTGGCAAACCAGATTGGCCCGCTGTTCACCGCGGCATCCAGCGCCACAGAAACTTCCTGCTCTGTGGCTTCACGGACCTGACCTACACGGTCGCCAGGCGCTGCCGGGTTCAGAATGTCGCGCAACTCGCCGGCACCCGCTTCACCGTCGATCATCGGCTCGGCCAGGCAGGGCTGTGCGGCGCTGCTCAGCAGGGCGCTGGAGAGTGAGGCAAGACGGTGTTCGTTGGCCATATCCAGACCCGCAGAGTTGACGCGGTTATCGCCATACAGATCGCGCGGCAGGGGGATTTTCGGATGCGGCAGACCAATGGCACCTTCGCTGGCACCCAGCTTCTCCACCGCGCTCACCGGATCGGCCACCAGTTCATCAATCGGCAGCGAGGTGTCAGCAATGCGGTTAACAAAGGAGGTGTTGGCCCCGTTTTCTAACAGGCGGCGCACCAGATAGGCCAGCAGGGTTTCATGGGTACCGACCGGCGCATAGATACGGCAGGGGCGGTTAAGTTTGCCGTCCGCCACTTTGCCGACCACCTGCTCATACAGCGGTTCGCCCATGCCGTGCAGGCACTGGAACTCATACTGACCGGGATAGTAGTTGTTGCCCGCCAGCTGATAAATCGCCGCCAGGGTGTGGGCATTATGGGTAGCGAATTGCGGATAGATCAGGCTTGGCACGGCCAGCAGTTTGCGGGCACAGGCCAGATAAGAGATATCGGTGTAAACCTTGCGGGTGTAGACAGGATAGCCTTCCAGGCCTTCCATCTGGGCGCGCTTGATTTCGCTGTCCCAGTACGCGCCTTTCACCAGACGAATCATCAGGCGACGGCGGCTGCGCTGCGCCAGATCGATCAGCTCATCAATCACAAACGGACAGCGTTTCATGTAGGCCTGAATCACAAAACCGATGCCGTTCCAGCCTTCCAGCTCTGGCTCGAAACAGAGTTTCTCCAGCATATCCAGCGACAGTTCCAGCCGGTCCGCCTCTTCTGCATCGATGTTGATGCCGATGTCATAGGAGCGGGCCAGCAGCGTCAGCGATTTCAGAATAGGGTAGAGCTCTTCCATCACGCGCTCATACTGCGCGCGGCTGTAGCGGGGATGCAGTGCTGAGAGCTTGATAGAGATGCCGGGACCTTCATAGATGCCACGACCATTCGACGCTTTACCAATGGCATGGATCGCCTGCTGATAAGAGAGCAGATAGGCTTTGGCATCGCCTGCCGTCAGGGCCGCTTCGCCCAGCATGTCATAGGAGTAGCGGAAGCCTTTCTCTTCCAGCTTGCGGGCGTTAGCCAGCGCTTCGGCAATGGTTTCACCGGTAACGAACTGCTCGCCCATCAGACGCATCGCCATATCCACGCCTTTGCGGATCAGCGGTTCGCCACCCTTACCGATAATGCGGTTAAGCGAGCTTGAGAGATTCGACTCGTTGTGGGTCGAGACCAGACGGCCGGTGAACAGCAGGCCCCAGGTCGCCGCGTTGACAAACAGTGACGGGCTGCGTCCCAGATGTGACTGCCAGTTGCCGTTGCTGATCTTGTCGCGGATTAGCGCATCACGCGTTGGCTTGTCGGGAATACGCAGTAGCGCTTCAGCCAGACACATTAGCGCCACACCTTCATGGGAGGAGAGTGAGAACTCCTGCAGCAGGCTCTGCACCATGCCAGCGCGTCCGGTTGCCCCTTTCTGGTGCCGCAGCTTGTCGGCGAGCTGGTAAGCCAGCTGATGGGTTTTCTCTGCCAGCGCCGCCGGTAAACGTGCCTGTTCCAGCATCATTGGCACCGCATCAGTCTCCGGACGACGCCATGCGGCGGTCACCGCTGAACGGGTCACTGACTGAGGTAAAATCTGCTCTGCGAAATCAAGGAACGGCTGGTGCGTCTCCTCTGGCTGGGTGTCGTCGGACTCCGCGGCCGCCTGGGCAGAAAGCGGGATCTCAGGCACGGTATCGCCGGTTTCCAGCTGGCCCAGGTAGTTAAAGATCGCCTGTTTAATCAGCCAGTGTGGCGTGCGATCGATGCGCTGCGCAGCCAGTTTGATGCGCTCGCGTGTCGCGTCATCCAGTTTTACACCCATGGTAGTTGTAGCCATGACTCCAGAGCTCCTTGATAGTGGTTCGATACGGCGTTGGCTGCACTATCACTTAAGTTGCAACTTTGTGCAACCGTGTTAAATGTGAGCCAGTTAACACCCTTTTAACGTCGACGATTGTTAAATCCCGCAATGCGGCACGGATATTGCTGCAAGATCCTCGCCAGTCTGGCAGACCCGATGAAAAGCGGGTTTCAGGCAGGTAATACGATGGTGCAACCGGATAACTGTGAGCGAGTGCAACCTATGAGCACGTTTTCACAAACGGTTAGTGAAATCACTGTAACGCCTGTGTTAAATCCATTGTGCGCACAACGCCTTTCCGGCAGGATACCGCGCCGCTGGGAAATGAGTGACGCCCTGACGAAGAAAATCGGCCCGCTTTGCCCCGTTCCGGCAGGCGGGTAGCTGGCGATTTCTCTGGGATATCAAATAATAAGTGGAGAGACAGATGAGTGTAAGTACACCTTTGCTGGTGACCTTTTTGGTTTATATTCTTGGGATGGTATTAATCGGGTTTGTGGCTTATCGCTCAACCAAAAACTTTGATGATTACATCCTCGGTGGCCGCAGTCTGGGTAGCGTGGTTACGGCACTCTCTGCCGGTGCATCCGATATGAGCGGCTGGCTGCTGATGGGCTTACCGGGTGCGATCTTCATCTCCGGTATCTCTGAAAGCTGGATTGCGATTGGCCTGACGATCGGTGCCTGGCTGAACTGGAAAATCGTGGCCGGTCGCCTGCGGGTTCAGACTGAACAACACAACAACGCCCTGACGCTGCCGGACTTCTTTACCAGCCGCTTTGAGGACCACAGTAAAATCCTGCGCGTGATCTCCGCCATTGTGATCCTGGTATTCTTCACCATCTATTGCGCCTCAGGCGTGGTAGCCGGTGCGCGTCTGTTTGAAAGCACCTTTGGTATGAGTTACCAGACCGCTCTGTGGGCGGGTGCAGCGGCGACCATTCTCTATACGCTGGTGGG
The DNA here is from genome assembly GCF_024520895.1 of Pantoea sp. Fr-CA_6. Taxonomy (NCBI): domain Bacteria; kingdom Pseudomonadati; phylum Pseudomonadota; class Gammaproteobacteria; order Enterobacterales; family Erwiniaceae; genus Pantoea; species Pantoea sp. Fr-CA_6. Next base: position 324,568 of record NZ_JALNPO010000004.1, read on the forward strand.
CGGTTTCCTGGCGGTGAGCTGGACCGATACCGTTCAGGCGAGCCTGATGATTTTTGCGCTGATCCTGACGCCGGTGTTTGTGATTATCGCGGTCGGCGGCTGGTCTGATTCGCTGGCGGTGATTGAAGCGAAGAGCCTGGAAAACCTCGACATGCTGAAGGGACTGAACTTCGTCGCGGTGATCTCCCTGCTCGGCTGGGGCCTGGGCTACTTCGGGCAGCCCCATATTCTGGCGCGCTTTATGGCGGCGGATTCGCATCGTTCAATCCGTACCGCTCGCCGTATCGGTATGACCTGGATGGTGCTCTGTCTGGCCGGTGCCGTGGCGGTGGGCTTCTTCGGTATTGCCTACTTCCAGAACAACCCTACGCTGGCGGTTGGCGTTAACGCCAATGCGGAGCGGGTCTTTATCGAGCTGGCGCGTATCCTGTTCAACCCGTGGATTGCCGGTATTCTGCTGTCAGCGATCCTGGCAGCCGTGATGTCAACGCTGAGCTGTCAGCTGCTGGTCTGCTCCAGCGCCCTGACCGAAGATCTCTACAAAGGCTTACTGCGTAAAAATGCCAGCCAGAAAGAGCTGGTATGGGTAGGGCGTCTGATGGTGCTGCTGGTGGCGCTGATTGCGATCGCGCTGGCGGCTAACCCGGAAAACCGCGTGCTGGGCCTGGTGAGCTACGCCTGGGCGGGCTTCGGTGCGGCGTTTGGTCCGGTAGTACTGTTTGGTGTCTGCTGGAAGCGGATGAACCGCAACGGTGCGCTGGCGGGCATGATCGTCGGTGCGCTGACCGTGCTGGTGTGGAAACAGTATGGCTGGCTGGGACTGTATGAAATCATCCCGGGCTTCATTTTCGCCAGCATCGCCATTGTAGTGTTCACGCTGATGGGCCGTGAGCCATCAGCAGAAGCGCAGCAGCGCTTTGCCGCCGCAGAGGCGGAGTTCCAGACAAAATAAGCGAGGCGTTAATCGCTGAAGCCCGGCCCGAAAGGGGCGGGCTTTTTTGTTACAAAGATAAACCACTCAAAGATGAAATTATCTCCACCGGCAACTTGTTTTTTTCTCAGCGATAATGATAATCGGTATCGTTTACACTTTACCTTATTTTACTGTTTATTGACGCTGCTTAACATTCAAGAGGTTGGCGATGTTTGTTCCTTTTCTCATCATGCTGCGCGAAGGGCTTGAAGCCGCGCTGATAGTCAGCCTGATAGCCAGCTATCTCAAACGCACCCAGCGCACCCAATGGTTTCCCGCGATGTGGGCTGGCGTGTTTATTGCCGCCGGGCTCTGTCTGGGCCTGGGTCTGTTCATCAATGCCACCACCGGTGAGTTCCCGCAGAAAGAGCAGGAGCTGTTTGAGGGCATCGTGGCGCTGATTGCAGTGGTGATCCTCACCTCAATGGTTTTCTGGATGCGCAAAGTCGCCCGCAACATCAGGGTCGAGCTTGAACAGGCGGTCGATCAGGCGCTGCAACGCTCAGGTCGTGGCGGTCTGGCACTGGTGCTGATGGTGTTTCTTGCCGTGGCGCGCGAAGGGCTGGAGTCGGTGTTCTTCCTGCTGGCGGCGTTTACCCAGGATGTCGGTTATGCGCCGCCGATTGGCGCGGTGCTGGGTCTGGCAACCGCGGTCGTGCTGGGCATGCTGCTCTACTGGGGCGGTATCCGTCTTAACATGGCCCATTTCTTCCGCTGGACCAGCGTATTCATCCTGTTTGTCGCCGCAGGTCTGGCAGCGGGCGCCATCCGCGCCTTCCACGAAGCGGGTTTATGGAATCGCTTTCAGGATGTCGCCTTCGATCTCAGCAATACCTTATCGACCCATTCGCTGTTCGGCACCCTGCTGGAAGGGGTGCTGGGTTATCAGGAGTCCCCAAGCGTCAGTGAAGTGACCGTTTACTTCGCCTACCTGATCCCGGCTCTGATTCTGTTCTTTATGCCTGCGCGTTCTGCTGCGTCGGCCACTGTGTAATTTGACATTTAACGGGCGCATTTTACGCCTGCAACATGATAGGGAAAGAGAGATGACAATGCGTTTCCGCCGCAAGGCACTGCTGCTTCCTCTGCTGGCGATCTCCGCAACGGCGGCCGCGGCGGTTCCTCAGGTTACCGTAAGCGTCACCGACAAGCAGTGCGAGCCGATGAGCTTAACGGTCAAGGCCGGTAAGACCCAGTTCCTGATTAAAAACAACAGCCAGAAAGCGCTGGAGTGGGAGATCCTCAAAGGCGTGATGGTGGTTGAAGAGCGTGAGAATATCGCGCCGGGCTTCAGTCAGAAACTGACCGCCAATCTGGAGGCGGGCGAATATGAGATGACCTGTGGGCTGCTGAGCAATCCAAAAGGCAAGCTGATCGTGCAAGCCGGTGAGGGTGCGGCAAAAAGTGCCACCTCAGCACGTATGCAGCTGGAAGGCCCGATCACCGAATACAAAGCCTATGTGACCGATCAGGTGAAACAGCTGGTGAGCAACACCCAGGCCTTTACTGACGCCGTTAAAGCGGGTGACGTTGAAAAAGCCAAAGCGCTGTTTGCTCCGACCCGTCAGTATTATGAGCGCATTGAGCCGATTGCTGAGCTCTTCTCCGATCTCGACGGCAGCATTGACGCCCGTGAAGATGACTATGAGAAAAAAGCGGCCGATCCTAAGTTCACCGGTTTCCACCGTCTGGAGAAAGCGCTGTTTGCTGATAACAGCACGAAAGGCATGGCGGACTACGCTGAGCAGCTGAATAAAGATGTGAAAGATTTGCAGGTGCGCATCAGCGAACTGGCCTTCCCGCCAGCCAAAGTGGTCGGCGGCGCAGCCGGCCTGATTGAAGAGGTCGCTTCCAGCAAAATCTCCGGTGAAGAAGATCGCTACAGCCGGACTGACCTGTGGGACTTCCAGGCGAACATTGATGGCGCGCAGAAAATCGTTGAGCTGCTGCGACCCATGGTAAGCAAAGCCAATCCGCAGTTGCTGGCCAAGGTTGACGCCAACTTCAAAAAAGTGGATGCGATCCTGAGTAAGTACCGCACCCAAACCGGTTTTGAATCCTATGAGAAACTGACCAGCGCCGACCGTAACGCGCTGAAAGGACCGATCACCGCACTGGCGGAAGATCTTTCATTACTTCGTGGCACCCTGGGTCTGGATTAATCATGAGTCGCAAGGAAGATGACGCGCAGCCTGCGCGTCGTCGGTTACTAAAAGGGCTGGGGCTGCTGGGCAGCGCGGCAGCGCTGGGCGGCGGCTGTCCGTTCCATGCAGCCGCCGCCGACAGCTTTTCGCCGGGGACGGTTACGCCGCAGGCCCGACAGCAGATGCAGCCGTTTTATGGTCAGCATCAGGCAGGTATCACGACGCCACAGCAGGCATCGATGATGCTGGTGGCGTTTGATCTGCTCAGCAGCGATAAAACGGAGCTGGTGCGTCTGTTCCGGTTGCTGACCCAGCGTATCGCTTTCCTGACCACGGGCGGTCCGGCACCGGTAGTCACCAATCCGCGGTTGCCGCCAATGGATTCCGGCATTCTTGGGGCGACTATCGCGCCTGATAATCTGACGATTACCGTGTCGGTCGGCAATTCACTGTTTGATGAACGCTTTGGTCTGGCGCCGCACAAACCGAAAAAATTGCAGCCGATGACTCGCTTTCCCAATGATTCGCTGGATGCCAGTCAGTGTCATGGCGATCTGCTGTTGCAGCTCTGTGCCAACACCCAGGATACGGTGATTCATGCCCTGCGGGATATCATCAAGCATACGCCTGACCTGCTTGGCGTACGCTGGCGGCGCGAAGGCTTTATCTCCGATCACGCCGCGCGCAGTCAGGGGCAGGAGACCCCGATCAACCTGCTGGGTTTCAAAGATGGCACCGCCAATCCCGATACCCACAATCCTGCTCTGATGAATCAGCTGCTGTGGGTGACCGACGATCAGGACGAACCGGTCTGGGCGCGCAATGGCAGCTATCAGGCTGTACGGTTAATCCGCTTTCACGTCGAAATGTGGGATCGCACGCCGCTGGGCGAGCAACAGACTATCTTTGGTCGCGAGAAATTAAGTGGCGCGCCGCTGGGGATGCAGCATGAGCGCGACGTTCCGGATTACGCCCGTGATCCGGACGGTGAGGTAATTGCGCTGGATGCGCACATCCGTCTTGCCAACCCCCGCACGCCAGAGACGGCAAGCAGCCTGATGCTGCGGCGCGGCTACAGTTACTCCGCGGGTATCTCTGCATCGGGACAGCTGGAGATGGGGTTACTATTCGTCTGCTATCAGCACGATCTGGAACGCGGCTTTCTCACGGTGCAGCGGCGCCTGAACGGCGAAGCGCTGGAAGAATATATCCGGCCTTTTGGCGGCGGTTACTTTTTTGTTTTGCCCGGTGTACCAGACGCCAGCCATTATTTAGCGCAGTCGTTGCTGGAAGCCTGATTAAAATTCAACCACTGTGGGCGTCCCTGTTCTGGTCGCCCACGTTTTACGGTTTTCGTGCTTTGCTGGCTGAGGTTAAACTGAGTTTTAGCGGTTGTCTGGCATATATAAAATAAGCTAATACACTGTAATTAAAAGATTTTACATTTTGCCTTAAAAGAAATACATACACGTGATTAGCAATTCTTTTGCCAGCAGGTAAAATTACTATTGCAAAGGCCCAACAAAATGGTGCACTTTATTAAACAGGCGTAATCGGATGTGTTGATGTATCACACTGGAGTTCGCGCATGGGTCGAGTCTTTAATGGAAAGTCACTGTCAGTAAATAGATTGCGCCTGACCGCGAGGGCAATTCTGCCTCGTTATTTCTTCCTTCCTTCAACCATCTCTTTTGTTTTATCGCATCCTGTTTTATCCGGTGTTCAGCTACGCTATTGCGCTGCTGCATACCCACTATCCTGTCCTGTCATGGCTCAAAAGGAAGCCAACTGAAACCTCTAAAGCGTTCACGTTATCGCAACGGGCCACCGGCCTGACGCAGGAAATGAAACCAACTGAAAGGTGCCACTATGGGAAGACAGAAAGCAGTGATCAAAGCGCGTCGTGAAGCAAGAAGAGTGCTTCGTAGTGACTCAAGAAGTCATCGTCAGCGTGAAGAAGAGTCGGTCACTTCGCTGGTGCATATGAGTGGACTGGATGCCATTGGCATGGCGCGCGATACGCGTGACCGGTTGCCGATTGAAGCCCGTAATGAAGCTCAGGCGCACTATCTTAACGCCATAGAGAGAAAACAGCTGATCTTCGCAACCGGTGAAGCCGGGTGCGGTAAAACCTGGATCAGTGCCGCAAAAGCGGCTGAGGCCCTGATTAATAAGGATATCGACAGGATTATCGTTACGCGCCCGGTACTGCAGGCAGATGAGGATCTGGGATTCCTTCCCGGCGATATTTCTGAGAAATTCGCGCCTTATTTCCGCCCGGTTTATGACATTCTGGTTAAACGTCTTGGCGCATCCTTTATGCAATATTGTCTGCGTCCGGAAATTGCCAAGGTAGAGATTGCACCGTTCGCCTATATGCGTGGTCGCACCTTCGAAAATGCTGTGGTAATTCTGGACGAGGCGCAGAACGTCACCGCCGCGCAGATGAAAATGTTCCTGACCCGACTGGGCGAAAATGTCACGGTCATTGTTAACGGCGATATTACCCAGTGCGACTTGCCCGCTGGGGTGCCTTCCGGTCTCGCAGACGCGCTGGCGCGTTTCGAAGAGGACGAGATGGTTGGCATTGTACGCTTCGGCAAAGAAGATTGTGTGCGTTCTGCGCTGTGTCAGCGCACCCTGCACGCGTATAGCTAGCGTTTGATTGAGTAGAAGTGTAGCGCCCAAACCCGGCTCCGGCCGGGTTTTCTTATTGTGGGACAGGGCTGCGCCCGTGGTCGTTCCCCGGCGGGAGTTATTACGCTCTCTCAGAGTGAAATATGCAAAAAAAAGAGCCTGAACAAAAGTTCAGGCTCTTTTTTGAAGATGGCGGTGAGAGAGGGGTTCGAACCCTCGATACGTTGCCGTATACACACTTTCCAGGCGTGCTCCTTCAGCCACTCGGACACCTCACCAGATTTACTTCGCTGACCGCGATGGGTCAACGGGGCGGTACTATAGGGAGTCGACTGAAAACGGTCAAGCACTATTTTTCTCTTTTGATCTATTCGCTTAAGCTCTGAACGAATCGATTTACTGCGGCATAAAACCCGCCGTTTTACCGGCCACATCCCGCCATCCTGATGAGCCCGGTCAGGTGAGTTTTATGGCAGCAAATAAACCGGGGCGGCGTTCTCACCCTCGTTACTGGTCAGACGCCGCCCCGACTGATGCCGGAATCAGCTCTTTACTCTGTTAGCGAAACTTTTCCGCAGCTTCTGCAGTTTCGGTGGAATGACCGCCATGCAGTAGCCGTTGCGCTGGCCCGCGCCTTCCCAGTAATCCTGATGATAAGCTTCAGCGGGATACCACTCTTTCAGCGGCTCAATAGTGGTCACCACCGGCACATCATGGTCAGCCTGAGCGCGGGCAATGGCGGCGCGTGCCTCCGCTTCCTGCCCTGCATTGGCCGGGAAAATGGCGGAACGATACTGGGTGCCAATATCATTACCCTGACGGTTAAGCTGGGTCGGATCATGCGTCACAAAGCTGATATCCAGCAGATCGCCAAAGCTGACTTTCTCCGGGTCGAAGCCAATGCGGATCGCTTCTGCATGACCGGTCGCACCGCTGCAGACCTGCTCATAAGTCGGATTAGGACGGGCACCACCGGTATAACCGCTTTCCACCGACTCTACGCCGATCACATCCTTAAATACCGCTTCGGTACACCAGAAACAGCCGCCAGCGATAACTGCGTATTCGATTGCCATAATAATTTACTCCTGTCAGGTCGAAAGAGGTGAATGGGGGCGCGGCAGAGCGCTTTCAACTAGATCAGCATCTCCGGTTTAAAATCGCCGCTCTTATCCAGTATTTTGTCGCTCATCACGCTGAACCGGCCTTCGCCAGTGTAGTGCAGGGTAGTGGGGTATTCCGGCTGCTCGGCAACGTGCGCTTTAACAATCTCAAAAATAAACAGGTTGTAGTTAGCGACCATCGAATCGTCATAAAGCTGACACTCAAAGCTGGCAAAACATTCGGCAATCATCGGCGCGCCAACCACCTGAGCGGGTTCCGGCGTCAGGCCAAAGGCCTCAAACTTATCAATGCTGTCGCCGTGGCTGTTGCCGATTGCCACAACTTCATCAATCAGCGAGGCAGAAGGAATGTTCAGCACGCACTGACCGCTGTTGCGGATCAGCTCATGGCTATGGTTCATACCGGCAATCATGCAGCCGACCAGTGACGGAGAAAACTCCAGCACCGTGTGCCAGCCGAGCGTCATGATGTCATGTTGATCTTTGTACTGCGAACTGAGCAGCAGCACCGGTCCGGGCTCAAGGTATTTGCGGGCTTTGCTGACCGGAAAAGCATATTTGTGCATGCGTTGGCTCATGGCGTAACTCCTGAAACGGAACGTAGCCATTAAGTGTAGAGCACCGGGCGGATGCAGCAGGCGTGTCAGCGGGCAGAAATGCGAGGTTGATGGCGGCGTCTGGCAGCGCAGACATTTTTAGCGGCAGCGTCGCGAGCTTAAGGTTTCCTTAATATGCAATCGCGATACTGCCTGCTTTAACTGAGGATGATGCTATGAAAACTGCTCCTGTTGCCCTGTCTGTGACTGCTCCGCGTCCGATGAGTGAATATGCTGCACTGCTGATTGCCGCAGCCACGGTCGTTCTGTTCCTCTCCGCCTGGTTCAGCGCTTAAAACTTCACCACGGCACGACAACCGCTTCGGTCGCGGCGGTTCTCTAAGAAAAACTGAAACCGGTGTAACTGGACGATGCGGCTGACGATGCTCAGCCCGAGTCCGATACCGCCGTAGCGGCTGTCCATCCGGATAAACGCTTTACTCAGCTCGCCACTTTTACTCTCATCAATTCCCGGGCCCTGATCTTCCACCACCAGCATCGGCTGAGGAGCTAACACCAGCTGCACACTGATGGTGCTGTTATCCGGGCTGTAGCGATGGGCGTTCTCGACCAGGTTACGCAGCAACATCTTCAGCAGCGTGGCATCACCACGCACAAACTGCTCCTGCGGCAGATCGAGCACCAGCGTCTGTTGATGCGCCTCCAGCATAATACTCAGCTCTGCCTCCATTGGCAGGATCACATCTTCAATCAGCCCCACGTTCTGATAGGTGCCAGAGGTAAAGGACTGTCCGGCGCGCGCCAGATTCAGCAGCTGCGACACACTGTGCGTCATCTGATCCAGGCGCTGCACCAGCGGCTGAACTTTGACATCGCTGTTACGTTCGATTAACTCCAGATGCAGCCGCAATCCCGCCAGCGGCGTGCGCAGCTCATGTGCCACGTCGGCAGTGAATAACCGTTCGCGCTCCAGACTGCTGTTCAGACGTGCGACCAGCTGGTTTATCGCCTGCGTCACCGCATCGATCTCCTGAACCTGACTGTGGCAGGCGACGGGATCAAGATTCTCTTCGCTGCGACTCTCCAGTTCACGCTGCAGCTGATAAAGCGGCCGGGTGATCCATTTCACCGCCTGATAGCAGAGCAGCAGCGTCAGGGTAATCATCACCAGACTTGGCACCGCCAGGCTGGCTACCGCTTCATGCACTTCACGCTTAACGTGACTGTCCATGTTGCGCTTCTGCAGCTGCGCTTCCACCAGAAACTGAATCTGCTCTTTGCTCTCATGCCAAAGCCAGACCACGCTGATCACCTGGAAAACCAGCAGGATCAGACCGATGGTCAGGATGAGACGAAAGCGCATACTGCGATGATCGAAACGTCTTATCATGTTGCCTCACGAACGCCATCCTGCGTCACCAGCGCATAGCCAAAACCGCGCACGGTGCGGATAGCGCTTTTGCCGATTTTGTCGCGCAGATTATGGATATGCACTTCCAGGGTATTAGTAGAAGGCTCGGTCTCCCAGTTATAGATATCCTGGTAGAGAATTTCACGGTGAACCGGATTCCCGGCCTTGAGCATCAGCCGTGACAGAATCGCAAACTCTTTGGGTGTCAGATCCAGCAGTACGTCGCTGAGCGTAATCTGGCGATGGGTCATATCCAGCGCCAGCGCACCCACTCTGACATGACTGTCGCCCTGATTGACGTGGCGGCGGATCAGGGCACGGATCCGCGCCAGCAACTCATCCAGCGAGAACGGTTTGATCAGATAGTCGTCCGCGCCTGCGTCGAGTCCGGCAATGCGTTCGCTGATGGTGTCGCGTGCGGTCAGGATCAGCACCGGCGTCATCTTCTTCTGCCGCCGCAGTCGTATCAGAAAATGCAGTCCATCTTCATCCGGCAGGCCAAGATCCAGCACCACCAGGCTATACAGGCCGCTGGCGAAATGCGCTTCAGCATCCCGCACCCGCGTAACGCCATCACAGACGTAGCCTTCGCCTTCCAGCGCCAGCATCAGACCCTGCAGCAACAGGGCATCATCTTCAACAATCAGTATCTTCATTAAGGTTGGCTCCGACACGACGTCAAAATATCATCCGCAGGCACATATTCGTGGGTCGCGGTGCCGGTTAATCCCAGCATGGTTGAAAACAGATTATCCTGTGAAAAATCGTCTGTCGCCGCCAGTTTATTCAGACAGCCGCGATTAACCGCATAACGTTTCTGATAATCATCGGAGAGCCAGATCAGCAACGGCACATGTTTCTGGGTGTCCGGCGCGATAGCATAGGGCAGGCCATGCAGGTAAGCACCATTTTCACCCAGGGATTCACCGTGGTCAGACAGATAGACCAGGCTGGTGGTGAAGCGGTCCTGATGCGCACGCAGTACGTTAATGGCTTTATCGACGATGTGATCCACATTGACCAGCGTGTTGTCATAGGTGTTGATCAACTGTTGTTGCGAACAGTCCTGAATCTGGTTGGTGTCGCAGGTCGGTTCAAACTGACGAAACTGTGGCGGATAGCGATGGCTGTAAGTCGGGCCATGACTGCCAATGGTGTGCAGCACAATCACCGCGTTGCCTTTTAACTGGCTGATGTACTCATCCAGACCGTGGAACAGCACGTCGTCGTAGCACTCACCATCAATACACATGCCGGGCAGGTTCAGGCTGGTCATGTCCTGATGCGGAACGCGGTCACAGGCTCCTTTACAGCCCCCATCGTTCTCATTCCACAACACGCTAATCCCGGCGCGCTGAATAATATCCAGCAATCCCTCCTGATGGGCGGCCAGCACATCATCATAGTGGGCGCGCGGCATATTGGAGAACATGCAGGGCACGGAAACTGCCGTCGCCGTTCCGCATGAGGTGGTGTGCGGGAAATAGATCACATTATCTTTGGCCAGTAAGGGGTTGGTCAGACGACCGTAACCGCCCAGCGAGAAATTTTGCGCACGCGAGGTCTCACCCAGCACCAGAATCGTCAGATTCGGTTTGCCACTGCTGCGGCTGGGCTGCAGGTGCGCATCTTCACCGATACGCATCAGCGGCGCGTTCTGCAACTGCTCATGCTTATACCAGGAGAGCGTCGCCGCGATGCTGTTAGAGGGGCTCAGCGCTTTTACCAGTTCGCGGTTGTTACGGAACAGCGAAGCGTAATCTTTATAGAAGAGCAGGGCGATCAGCACAATCAGCGCCGCTGACAGCAATACGCTGAGCAGTCGCGACAGCACGCCACGCCACTGCTGTTTTTTGATTCGCGGCCAGAACAGCAGCAACGTCATCAGCACGCCCGAGGTGAGCAGGGTTACAAGCAGCTGTGGCGTAATCAGCGCAAAAGATTCCGAGGCGGTGGTATCCATCATGTTGGTGATCATCGAGCGATCGACCACGATGTTATAGGTGTGAATAAAGAACTGTGCCGAGGCGGAGAGCAGAATAAACAGAGCGGCCAGCAGCCGATCCAGCCAGATAAATGAGGCCAGCGTAATCACGATATTGATCACGCTAAAGGCGACCAGCGGCATCGATAAAAAGACCAGCGTGGTATGCAGGTCGTTCAGCGGCATCACCGCCAGCACCTGACGGTAATAGGCAACGTTAAGGAAAACCGCGATGTAAACCGCAGCCAGAATCAGCAACGTAAGGCGGCTAATCAGCGGCCTCTTCAGGGTAAACGCCATGTGAGCAGGAACCAGAGTAATAAAAGTGTCACGAGAATGCGCTTTCAATATTAGGAATACCTTAAGAAGCTTAAGGTTTGAGGAGTGCCGACTCTGCCGGGTGCGATACGTGCGTGACTCCAGTCAGCAGCGGATCGTGTCTGGCCTGATCATCGGAAGCGAAGCAGAATTGAATGGCGCTTTTATGCTGACTTAACCGCAGCGGCTGGCATGAAACCTGCATCTTTCTGGCATAACCCCTGTTAATGACTACACTTACTGTGAAGATGTTCTCAGTTAGCCAGTATTGTCAGCAATGCGCTTGCAAGTTTGAGGAGAGTGACCTATCCCGTTACCGCGTTTTATCCCTCAATCACCGCTTTATCAGAATTTCCCGCTTGCTGACCTGACTGCGTCAGGACATTCTTGTTTTAACTCAATGTTTTATTAAAATTCGATTTTCAGGAGAAGTAACGTGACCCAAGCGGCAGACACCCATGCCAGGTACCCGACATTAAGCGGCGGGCAGTACGCCTTCTTTTTTGATGTCGACGGCACGCTGGCAGCGATTCAGTCCCGTCCCGAAGCGGTATTTATTCCTGAGCAGGTCATCGCGCAACTGCAGCAGCTCTCTGCACTCTCGCAGGGCGCGCTGGCGCTGGTCTCCGGCAGACCCATAGAACAACTCGATGCGCTGGCCGCTCCCTGGTACGGCCCGGCTGCGGGCGTACATGGTGCTGAGCGCCGTGATGCAGAGGGTAATCTGCAACGCATCAGCCTGCCGGTCGAGGTGGAGCAATCGCTCAGGACGGAGTTGCAGGATGCCATGGCATCCTGGCCTGGCACCCAGCTGGAGGTAAAAGGCATGGCTTTCGCACTTCACTACCGTCAGGCGATGCAGCATGAGCAGGATGTGATGCGACTGGCTGAACAGTCAGTAAAACGTTTTCCCGGACTGGCGCTTCAGCCGGGGAAATGTGTGGTTGAGATTAAACCGGCAGGTATCGATAAAGGCGCCGCAATCAGCGACTTTATGCAGCAGCCCCCTTTTGCCGGACGTACGCCGGTCTTTATTGGCGACGATCTGACGGATGAAAAGGGCTTTCTGGCCGTGAACGCACGGCAGGGCGTCTCGATCAAAGTCGGAGAAGGTTCCACCCAGGCCCATTATCGGCTTCATGATGTCGATGCGGTTTACGGCTGGCTGGAAAGAACATTATTACTATCAGATCAAGACAACGTCGGTAAGGAGTTTAGGTTATGAGTCGTTTAGTGGTTGTATCTAACCGTGTCGCCATGCCCGATGGGTCAAAAACCAGCGCTGGCGGTTTGGCCGTCGGTATTCTCGATGCACTGAAAAGCACCGGTGGACTGTGGTTTGGCTGGAACGGTGAAATCAGCGAGTACACAGGCGAAGAGGTAGAAGAAGTCACGGTTCAGGAACATGAAGGTATTGAGTATGCCTCGTTCCCGCTGAGCCAGAACGATTACGATCTCTACTATTGCCAGTTCTCAAACACTGTCATCTGGCCCGCATTCCATTATCGCCTTGACCTGGTTCAGTTCCAGCGGGAAGCCTGGGAAGGGTATTGCGACGTTAACGATGCGGTGGCACAGCGTTTAAAACCGCTGATCAAGCCGGATGATATTGTCTGGATCCACGATTATCACTTTTTACCGTTTGCAGCCGCGTTGCGTCGGGCGGGCATTAATAACCGCATCGGCTTCTTCCTGCATATTCCGTTCCCGACGCCTGAAATATTCAATGCGCTGCCGCCGCACAAAGAGTTGCTGGAAATGCTGTGCGAATATGACCTGCTGGGGTTCCAGACCGAATCGGATCGGGTGGCCTTCCTCGACAGCGTCAGCCAGCTTACACAGCTGCAGAATAAGGGCGACAAAAAACATCGCGCCTTTGGCAACACCTTTATGACTGAGGTTTATCCCATCGGGATTGAGCCAGACAGTATTAAAGAGATGGCCGAAGGGCCGCTGCCACCAAAAATGGCCGCCATGAAGAAAGAGCTGGGCGATGCACGCAATATTATTGCCTGCGAACGTCTCGACTATTCCAAAGGTCTGCCTGAGCGTTTTCTTGCCTATGAAGCGCTGCTGGAGAACTTCCCGCAGCATCGCGGCAAAATTCGCTACTCGCAGATTGCACCGACCTCGCGCGGCGATGTGCAGGCGTATCAGGATATCCGTCATCAGCTGGAGACCGAAGCAGGGCGCATCAACGGTAAATACGGTACGCTGGGCTGGACCCCGCTCTACTACCTTAACCAGCATTTTGACCGTCGACTGCTGATGAAAATCTTCCGTCTGACCGATGTCGGTCTGGTTACGCCGCTGCGTGACGGTATGAACCTGGTGGCGAAAGAGTACGTGGCTGCGCAGGACCCGGATGATCCGGGTGTACTGGTGCTGTCGCGCTTTGCGGGTGCGGCTAACGAGCTCACCTCCGCGCTGATTGTGAATCCGTATGACCGTGATGAAGTGGCCGCCGCGCTGGATAAGGCGATTACTATGCCGCGTACCGAAAGGATTTCACGCTACAACGACATGATGGCGGTATTGCGTAAAAATGATATTACCGCCTGGCGTGAAGGCTTCCTGAAAGACCTGGAACGCATTGAACCGCGCAGCGTTGACCACAACACGGTTAATAAAGTCGCGACCTTCCCAAAACTCGCCTGATATCTGTTCTGACTCAGGGTTATGAAAGCAGCGGCGCCTCTACGGCGTCGCTGCTTTTTTTTCGGCCCAGGTCACAGAAAACTCGCCTGCTATCTGTTAATGACCGTTTGCTACGATTCTACGCTGATAACGTCAGTGGCTGCCCGGAGTGGCCCGATAAATGCAGGTAAGCCCGGAAATCCCCGTCCTGTCAGCCCCTGCCGCTTTCTTTACCTTCTTTACTCAAGTTTCTCTTCAGGCTGCCGATAGTGATAGTGCCAACGCATAACCCTTCGTTAATTCATTCGACTTTCTTATATAACCCCTTGTTACAGTGGGAATCAGAGTCTGTACACCCGGTCACCACTGTTAACGCCAGGTTGCCAGAAATCTGACCTGCTGCCGTATAAACCTTAACGATTTCATTACTCACCCTCTGCGATACTCCCCTTAAGTAACTAATTTAAAAGCAAATACCTGAAGGTCGCAGCAGCATAATATGCTGATAACCTTTCTTTGGGTGGTTCTAAATAGGGTGTTAAAACGATTAACACCCGATATTCATTCCGGACTGCGCAAAGCGTCGAATAGCGATGCTTTTACCCCCTATTAAACCTTTCTCAGGACCAATTGGACTTAAAATCGGGCATTTTTGCTCAAAAAATGACCAGTCGGTAAGTAATGGTAAAGGGTTGCTGAAGAAATTTGCGTTAAAAGTGTGATCTGCGTCACACTTTATCTAAAATTTCACATCACTGTCGTTGTATGTCGAAATCAGACGATATAGATTTGCGTTGTTTTCGGAATAGTCCTAAAAAATGTAAGAAGACGTCACGGAAGATGTCCAGAACTCGAAAATAAAATGGCATGGATTTTCGACCTTCGGTGGGTCTGAAACCCACACAAAAATGGAAGGCGAAAACGGTGACATTAACGTTACGTGAAGTTTTTTTTGCCATCTTTTGATTTAACAAACAGCAGCTCGAACCGCAGATTTATTCTGCGATACAGTTACGTCGCATCTCTCAGGATGGAAAAATAATGGGCACCTCTGAAGTACTGAAACATATTTACGATCTCAACTTGTCTTATTTACTGCTTGCGCAGCGTTTAATTAACCAGGATAAAGCTTCTGCAATGTTTCGCCTCGGAATTGACGAGAAAATGGCGAATGCATTATCTGAATTAACATTGCCTGAGATGGTAAAAATGGCGGAAACCAATCAACTGGTTTGCCAGTTTCGTTTTACCGATAGCAGCACCATTAATCGCCTGACGCAGGAATCACGCGTGGATGATTTACAACAAATCCACACCGGCATTTTATTATCGAGCCGTTTACTGCGTAATGCGTCTAAAGATGATGCACCTGCTAAAAAGAGAGCAATGTCATGAGTGAGAAAAGTATTGTTCAGGAAGCACGTGATATTCATCTCGCGATGGAGCTCATTACATTAGGTGCCCGCTTACAGATGCTTGAGAGCGAAACCCAGCTGAGCCGCGGTCGTCTCATCAAGCTCTATAAAGAATTACGTGGCAGTCCGCCACCGAAAGGTATGCTGCCGTTCTCTACGGACTGGTTTATGACGTGGGAGCAGAACATTCATGCTTCTATGTTCTGTAACGCCTGGAAGTTTTTGCTGAAAACCGGGTTGTGCAGCGGCGTCGATGCCGTGATTAAAGCTTACCGCCTGTATCTTGAACAGTGTCCTCAATCGGACGAGGGCCCGCTGTTGGCGCTGACTCGTGCCTGGACCCTGGTCCGATTCGTTGATAGCGGTATGCTGGAACTGGCAGATTGTAAAAGCTGCAACGGCAGCTTTATTAATCATGCGCATCAGCCGGTTGGCAGCTTTACCTGCAGCCTGTGCCAGCCACCATCACGGGCAGTAAAAAGACGTAAACTTTCTGCAGAACCTGCCGATATGTTTCCACAACTGCTGGATGAACAGGTTAAACACGCCGTTTAAGTTTGTTCGCACTGTGGAAGCCATCCAGCAGCGGTTAATACCGCTGCTTTTTTTTTGCTTGCGGTTCAGTAATAACATCTGCGGCTCTCTGGCTTAACTTCCACCAACACGTTACGGACGTAAGGATTTTTTTGTGCTGATAATTATAGGTTACCTGATTGTTTTAGGCTCCGTGTTGGGCGGATATGCGCTGGTAGGTGGCCATCTGGGCGCGCTTTATCAGCCAGCCGAATTATTAATGATCGGCGGTGCCGGTGCCGGTGCTTTTTTAGTCGGCAACAACGGTAAGTCGATTAAAAAAACGCTGAAGGCGCTGCCTAAGTTATTTCGCGGCTCCAAGTACAACAAAGCGGTTTACATGGATTTGATGGCGCTGCTTTATCGCCTGATGGCGAAGTCGCGTCAGCAGGGCATGTTATCGCTGGAACGCGATATTGAAGATCCCAGCCAGAGTGAAATTTTTGCTAATTATCCCCGCATTCTTGCCGATAAACAGTTAGTGGATTTTATTACTGACTATTTACGCCTGATGGTGAGCGGCAACATGAACGCTTTTGAAATCGAAGCGTTGATGGATGAAGAGATTGAGACCTACGAACACGAGTGTGACGTACCAGCGCAAAGTATTGCTGCAGTGGGTGATGGTCTTCCGGCATTCGGTATCGTCGCCGCGGTAATGGGCGTGGTCCATGCACTGGCTTCGGCCGATCGTCCAGCCGCTGAACTCGGTGCGCTGGTCGCGCATGCGATGGTGGGCACCTTCCTGGGCATCCTGCTGGCCTACGGGTTTGTCTCTCCACTCTCGTCAGTGCTGCGTCAGAAGTGTGCGGAAACCACCAAGATGATGCAGTGCATTAAGGTGACATTGCTGTCGAGCCTGAATGGTTACGCGCCGCAGATT
Source organism: Pantoea sp. Fr-CA_6 (assembly GCF_024520895.1). NCBI lineage: Bacteria > Pseudomonadati > Pseudomonadota > Gammaproteobacteria > Enterobacterales > Erwiniaceae > Pantoea > Pantoea sp. Fr-CA_6. The sequence goes on from NZ_JALNPO010000004.1 coordinate 341,224, forward strand.
GCGGTGGAATTTGGTCGTAAGACGCTCTATTCCGCCGAGCGTCCGTCGTTCAGCGAACTGGAAGAGCACGTACGTAACGCCAAGAACCCGGCTAAACAGACTTCAGACGAGGCTTCATGAAACACGGCAATCGCCCAATTGTGCTGATCAAAAAGCGCAAACATAAAGGCCATGAAGGCAGCCACGGATCGTGGAAGATTGCCTACGCCGACTTTATGACGGCGATGATGGCCTTTTTTATGGTGATGTGGCTGCTCTCAATCGCCAACCCGCAGGAGCTGGTGCAGATAGCAGACTACTTCAAAACACCGCTGAAGGTAGCGATTACCGGCGGGGCGCGCAGCAGCGACAGCGAGAGCCCGATCCCCGGCGGCGGTGATGATCCGACCAAAAAGATTGGCGAAGTGAACAAAGTCGTCGATATGGACGCCCAGAAACGCAAGCTGGATGAGATTCGCCTTAACCGGCTGCGTGAAAAGCTCGACCAGCTGATTGAAGCGGATCCGCGTCTGAAAGCGCTGCGCCCGCATCTGATCATCAACATGGTGGAAGAGGGGCTGCGTATTCAGATTATCGACAGCCAGAATCGCCCGATGTTTAAGACCGGTCGGGCCGAGGTTGAGCCCTATATGCGCGATATTCTGCGTGCGATAGCGCCAGTCCTTAACGACATTCCGAACCGCATCAGCCTGGCCGGACATACCGATGATTTTCAGTATGCCAGCGGTGACAAAGGCTACAGCAACTGGGAACTGTCGACAGACCGTGCTAACGCCTCACGCCGTGAACTGGTGATGGGCGGCTTAGACAGTGGAAAAATTTTACGGGTGTTGGGTATGGCCGACACCATGCGCCTGAAAAATCGTGGCGGTAATGACGCCGTTAACCGCCGCATCAGCCTGCTGGTGTTGAACCACGACACCGAAGCGGCAATAGAAAAAGAGAACGCAGAAAGTGATGCCGTCCAGATCAGCGATCCGGCGGCCATTGAACAGATTACCGCACCTGCAACACCAGGCGGCGCGGTGAATACAGCAGCCCCCTCACAGCCGAGGTGATTCCCGTGAGTATGGACATCAGCGATTTTTACCAGACGTTTTTTGATGAAGCCGATGAGCTATTAGCGGATATGGAACAACACCTGTTGGGCTTAGACCCGCAGGAGCCAGATTCGGAACAGCTTAACGCCATCTTCCGTGCCGCTCACTCCATTAAGGGTGGGGCCGGAACCTTTGGTTTTACGGTATTACAGGAAACGACTCATATCCTGGAAAACATTCTGGATGGTGCTCGTCGCGGCGAGATGCAGCTCAGCACCGACATCATCAACCTGTTTTTGGAAACCAAAGATATTATGCAGGAACAGCTCGATGCTTATAAAACCGCGCAGGAGCCTAACGCGGAGAGCTTCAAATATATCTGTGAAGCGCTGCGCCAGCTGGCGCTAGAGGCCAAAGGTCTGCCGGTTGATGTTCCGGCCAGTGTTGCCACTGCCAGCGCAGAACCGGCCAGCACCAGCGGCCTGCGTGTACAGCTGATCGATCTCAAAGAGAAAGAGGTCGATCTGATGCTGGAAGAGATGAGTAATCTCGGCACCCTGACCAACGTACAGAAAGGCAGCACCACGCTGGATGTCTGCATTGATGGCGTCGGTAAAGATGACATCGTGGCGGTGCTCTGCTTCGTCATCGACGAAGCACAGATCCGCTTCCCGGCAGCAGACGAAGCCGTTGCCGCGCCAGCTGCTGTTGCAGCCGAGGCCGAACCGGTGGTGGAAGACGTTCACACCGCCACCGTCACCGAACTGCCGGTGGCCGCAGTGAAGCGTGAAAGTAAGCGCGTCGCGGCACCTGCCAAATCGAGCGAATCCACCAGCATCCGTGTTGCGGTGGAGAAAGTCGATCAGCTGATCAACCTGGTGGGCGAACTGGTCATTACCCAGTCAATGCTCGCTCAGCGTTCCGGCGAACTCGATCCGGTCGCGCACGGCGACCTGCTGAACAGCATGGGTCAGCTGGAGCGTAACGCCCGCGATCTGCAGGAATCGGTGATGTCGATTCGTATGATGCCAATGGAATATGTCTTCAGCCGCTTCCCGCGTCTGGTGCGTGACCTGGCCAGCAAACTCGGCAAAGAGGTCGAACTGACGCTGCTGGGCAGCTCAACCGAACTCGATAAGAGCCTGATTGAACGCATCATCGATCCATTAACGCACCTGGTGCGTAACAGTCTTGACCACGGTATCGAAACGCCAGAGAAACGTCTGGTGGCCGGTAAAGTGGCAACCGGTAACCTGACGCTTTCAGCGGAACATCAGGGCGGCAACATCTGCATTGAAGTGTCTGATGATGGTGCCGGTCTGAACCGTGAACGTATTCTGGCTAAAGCCCTCTCATCGGGCCTGCCGGTTCACGAGAACATGAGCGACGAAGAGGTCGGCATGCTGATCTTCGCACCGGGCTTCTCCACCGCAGAGCAGGTGACGGATGTTTCAGGACGCGGCGTCGGTATGGACGTGGTGAAACGAAATATTCAGGAGATGGGCGGTCACGTCGAAATCGCCTCGAAGCAGGGCAAAGGCACCACCATTCGTATCCTGCTGCCGCTGACCCTGGCCATCCTTGATGGGATGTCCGTTCGTGTGGCCGATGAAGTCTTTATTCTGCCGCTGAATGCGGTGATGGAGTCGCTGCAACCGCGCGCCGAAGAGCTGAAACCGCTGGCCGGTGGCGAGTGCGTGCTGGAAGTGCGTGGCGAATATCTGCCACTGGTCGAGCTGTGGAACGTCTTTGATGTGCAGGATGCCAAAACCGAGGCCACTCAGGGCATCGTGGTAATCCTGCAAAGCGCGGGCAAACGTTACGCGCTACTGGTCGATCAGCTGATTGGCCAGCATCAGGTGGTGGTGAAGAACCTGGAAAGTAACTATCGCAAAGTGCCGGGCATCTCTGCCGCCACCATTCTTGGCGATGGTAGCGTGGCGCTGATTGTTGATGTTTCAGCACTGCAATCACTTAACCGTGAAAAACGTGTGGCTGGCGCTGCCGCCTGATTGATAACGAAAGGGTAAATAACATGAATGGAATGGCAACCGTGACAAAAATCGCTGGCGAAACTGTGGGTCAGGAGTTTCTGGTCTTCACGCTGGGCGACGAAGAGTACGGCATCGATATCCTCAAAGTTCAGGAAATTCGCGGTTACGATCAGGTAACGCGTATCGCAAATACCCCTGAATTTATCCGCGGCGTCACTAACCTGCGCGGCGTAATCGTGCCGATTATCGATCTGCGCGTGAAGTTTGCGCAGCCCGATGTTGAGTACAATGAAAACACCGTGGTTATCGTGCTGAATCTGGAAAATCGCGTGGTCGGTATCGTGGTTGACGGCGTCTCTGATGTGCTGTCGCTGACCCAGGATCAGATCCGTCCTTCACCAGAGTTCGCTGTGACCATGTCCACCGAGTACCTGACCGGTCTGGGTGCGCTGGGCGATCGCATGCTGATTCTGGTCGACATTGAGAAGCTGCTGAGCAGCGACGAGATGGCGCTGGTGGATAACCTGCGTAGCGCGTAATTGAATCATCACGGGCCGGTTATGGCTGGCCCGTGATAGTTTCACTGAGCGATAATTCCTTTCTATTCATAGAATAAAGCCGCATTGCACTCTAATTTCCCGCTGTCACCTGCCGATAATCCCTCAGTCACTTTAATTACCTACTTTCTTCAGGGTTACTCATGTTAACGAAAATCCGTGTTGTCACCAGCCTGTTACTGGTGTTGCTGGTGTTTGGGCTGTTACAGGCCTTCTCCGGTTCTGTTTTCTACTCCGCATTAAGCCACGACAAGCAAAGCTTCGCCGTGTCGCAGCTGGCGATGCAAAATACGCAGTCGCTCAACGACGCCTATATGAGTCTTAACCAGAGCCGGGTGCTGCTGACCCGTATTCAGCTGCGTTTCGCCACCAGTAAGCTGGAAGGCAAAACGGCCGATGTCGCCACGCTGTTTGACGACAGCAAAAACTTTCAGCAGGCGGCCGCCGGTTTTTTCAAAGTCTTTAAAGAGACACCCGATACGCCGGGACAGAATAGTGAGTTAAACAACCAGCTGGAGCAGCGCTACAGCGACTATGGCGCTGCGCTGGATCAGTTGCAGACGGCGCTACAGGCAAACGATCTGATTGCGGCCGGTAAAGCCCCGGTGGCGCCAAGCCAGAGTGCGTTTCTGACGGTTTACCGTGAATGGCGAGCCGATCAGAATCGCCTGACTACGCTTGGTGTTGAAGAGAACAGTTCTGCTTACAGCCGTATGATGTGGATCCTCTCCACCATCATGGCCGTCGTGGTCGCCGTGATCGTGCTCTGCTGGTTTGGACTGCGCAAAATCGTGATGACACCCCTCAACAGCAGCATTAATCACATCCAGCATATCGCCCAGGGCGATTTAACCCAGCCGATTGTGGTGGAAGGGCGCAATGAGATGACTCAGCTCGCGGCCAGTCTGCATGACATGCAGCAGTCACTGGTGCGCACGGTGACCAATGTGCGTGACGGCTCGGATGCGATTTTCACCGGTGCCAGCGAGATCTCTGCCGGAAACAATGATCTTTCTGCCCGCACAGAACAGCAGGCTGCGTCACTGGAGCAGACGGCGGCCAGCATGGAGCAGCTCACAGCCACGGTGAAACAGAACGCCGAAAACGCCCGCCAGGCGTCACAGCTGGCACTCAGCGCCTCAGAAACCGCAGAAAAAGGCGGCAACGTGGTGGCGGGTGTCGTGAAAACCATGAGCGAAATCGCCGGCAGCTCGAAGAAGATTGCCGATATCACCAGCGTGATTGATGGCATTGCTTTCCAGACTAATATTCTGGCGCTTAACGCCGCCGTTGAAGCGGCGCGAGCCGGAGAGCAGGGTCGCGGTTTTGCCGTGGTGGCGGGCGAGGTGCGTAATCTGGCACAGCGCAGCGCCCAGGCGGCCAAAGAGATCAAAGGGTTGATCGACGACTCAGTGAACCGGGTCAATGTCGGTTCGCAACTGGTCGGCACCGCCGGGGAAACCATGAGCGATATCGTCAGTGCGGTTACGCGCGTCACCGACATCATGGGTGAAATCGCCTCGGCGTCGGACGAGCAGAGTCGCGGAATCGATCAGGTCGGGCAGGCGGTCACTGAGATGGATCGCGTTACCCAGCAGAACGCCTCGCTGGTGGAAGAGTCCGCAGCCGCAGCCGCCTCGCTGGAAGATCAGGCCAGCCGGTTAAGTCAGTCAGTGTCGGTCTTCAAAATTAAACGCGGCGCCTTGCAGCAGACGCTGACAAAGCATCTGCCGATTGCCGCACCCGCTACGGCGGCGCTGGCACCACGCAAAGCCCTGACGGCACCGGTCAGTGATACTCACTGGGAAACCTTCTGATGTCACGCTGCGCATCCTGCGGGATGCGCAGCAACCCCTCGCGATTCCTCTGCGTAAAGCCAAACTCAGCAGCTCATGCTGATAAAAATAATTACAAAAGCCACTTCTCTCCTGAAAGCGCTGAATAGCATTAATTAATCCTGTTACATCGCCGATATAGCCGCTGCACCTAAATTAACCTGCAGGGGAACAAGATGTTAAAAAAAATAAAAGTGGTGACCAGTTTAATCGCAGTCCTGGTCATCTTTGGCGCGCTCCAGCTAGTCGCTGGCAGCCTTTTCTGGTCAGCCCTCAATAAAGACAAAGAGTCCTTTGCGCTGTCGCAGATCTCTAATCGCAATGTCACCGAGATGACTGACGCCTATATTTCACTGAACAATAGCCGTACCACGCTGAACCGCGGCATGCTGCGCTTACAGACCAGCATGGCCTCGCAGATGAACGGCGGTCAGCTTGATGAGCTGATCAACAAAGCCAATACCCAGTTAGCGGAAGCCGATCGCCACTTTAAAATCTATTACCATCTGCCAACCACGTCAGGTCTTGACGAAACCATGGGCGACACGCTTGAAGCGGATTACGCTAACTACGAAAACGGCCTGAAGGCGATGGTAAAAAGTCTGCAGGCGCGTGACCTGGAAGGGATGTTTAAACAGAACATTGAGCAGAAACAGGTCGCGATGCAGGAGAGCTACAACAAATGGCGTGCGCGTCAGACTGAGCTTTCCGATCAGGGAATGGCGCAGAACCAGAAAGCCTTTAAACAGATGATGTGGCTGCTGGCCGCGATTGGTGTTGCGGTGCTTGCGGTGATTATTACCTGCTGGTTTGGCCTGCGTCAGGTGTTGATTCAGCCGCTGCAACAGCTGCTGGCACAGATTCGCGCTATTGCCTCCGGCGATTTGACCCAGCCGATTGTGGTTGAGGGGCGTAATGAGATGAGCCAGCTGGCAGCAGGCATTCATGAGATGCAGCAGTCGCTGGTGATGACGGTGGGGAATGTGCGTGACGGCTCTGATGCCATCTTTACCGGTGCCAGCGAAATCGCCGCCGGTAACAACGACCTGTCGGCCCGCACCGAAGAGCAGGCCGCTTCGCTGGAGCAGACCGCTGCCAGCATGGAGCAGCTCACTGCCACGGTGAAGCAGAATGCTGACAACGCCCGTCAGGCATCCCAGCTGGCGCTGACCGCCTCCGAAACCGCGCAGCAGGGCGGTAAAGTGGTGAATGGCGTGGTCACAACCATGAAAGAGATCGCCGGCAGCTCGAAGAAGATCGCGGACATTATCAGCGTGATCGACGGCATCGCCTTCCAGACTAATATCCTGGCGCTGAATGCGGCGGTTGAAGCGGCACGTGCCGGTGAACAGGGTCGCGGTTTTGCGGTGGTGGCCGGTGAAGTGCGCAGTCTGGCCCAGCGCAGCGCCCAGGCCGCCAAAGAGATTAAAGGCCTGATTGAAGACTCGGTGTCACGCGTCAACAGCGGTTCACTGCAGGTTGAAAGCGCCGGCAGCACCATGAATGAGATTGTGGGTGCCGTGACCCGCGTTACCGACATCATGGGTGAGATCGCCTCGGCTTCCGATGAGCAGAGCCGCGGTATCGAGCAGGTCGGTCTGGCCGTTACCGAAATGGATCGCGTGACCCAGCAGAACGCCTCGCTGGTTGAGGAGTCTGCCGCCGCTGCGGCCGCACTGGAGCAGCAGGCCAGCGTCCTGACCCAGGCCGTCTCCGTTTTCAAAATTTCCCGCGCCTGATTTTTTCCTCTTTCAACATGGCGGCGGCGTAAAGCCGTCGCCATGCATAAAGTTCCCCCCGTCTCCGCCGATAAATACACACGAATCGCCAACCAATGAGGTGTTTATGTTTAGTCGAGTACGAGTCGTCTCCGGCCTGCTGTGTGTGCTGGCGCTGTTTGCGCTGCTGCAGCTGTTTTCCGGCGGAATGTTTTTCAAAACTGTCAGTTCAGATAAAGAGAATTTTGCCTACAACCAACGCCTGAATACTCTGCAACAGGCGATGGGCACCTCATGGGTTTCGCTGGTTCAGGCGCGCAACACCCTTAACCGCGCCGGTATCCGTTTTCTGCAGGATGCACAGATGTCGGGCTCGGGTGCCAGCGTGAAAGAGCTGGTCGCCCTGGCGGGCGAGGAGCTGAAGCAGGCTGAAGTCAGCTATCAGATATTCAACGATAACCTGTCAGAAGAAGGCAAAACGGCCGAAAACGTCCGGGCGTTACAGGCGAACTACAAGGCCTATCACGATGCGCTGGCGGAGCTGATGGTCTTCTTCACCGCCGGCAATTTCAAAGGTTTTGTGGATCAGCCGACCCAGAGCTACCAGGACAAGTTCCAGAAAGATTACAGCGAGTGGCTTGAGCACAATAAAGCGCTGTCTCAGCAGGGTGTGGAAGCCAACCAGCACGCGTATACCCGCTCCATCACTATTGTCATCGCCACACTGGCAGTGACCTTGCTGATGATTATCCTGGTGTGGAACGTGATGCGCTCGGTGCTGATCCGTCCGCTGCGTCAGAGTATTGAGCATATCCAGCACATCGCACGGGGCGACTTGACCCAGCCGGTTGAGATTAGCGTGCGTAACGAAATCGGGGAGTTACTGACTTCGCTGCAGCACATGCAGCAGGAGCTGGTCCGTACCGTGCGAACCGTTCGAGACGGCTCTGATGCCATCTATACCGGTGCGAGCGAAATCTCCATCGGCAATAACGATCTCTCTTCGCGTACCGAACAGCAGGCCGCTTCGCTGGAGCAGACCGCTGCCAGCATGGAGCAGCTCACCGCGACCGTGAAGCAGAATGCCGAAAACGCCCGTCAGGCGTCCAAGCTGGCGCTGACCGCCTCTGAAACCGCGCAGCAGGGCGGCAAAGTGGTGGATGGCGTGGTCACCACCATGAAAGAAATTGCGGGCAGTTCCAAGAAGATTGCCGATATCACCAGTGTGATTGATGGCATCGCCTTCCAGACCAACATCCTGGCGCTGAATGCGGCCGTTGAAGCGGCGCGTGCCGGTGAACAGGGTCGCGGCTTTGCGGTCGTTGCCGGTGAAGTGCGCAGCCTGGCGCAGCGCAGCGCCCAGGCCGCCAAAGAGATTAAAGGTCTGATTGAAGATTCGGTTAGCCGCGTTAATACCGGCTCGGTGCTGGTAGAGAGCGCCGGTGACACCATGAGCAACATCGTCAGCGCGGTCACCCGCGTCACCGACATCATGGGTGAGATCGCCTCAGCGTCAGACGAACAGAGCCGTGGCATTGACCAGGTGGGCCTTGCCGTGACCGAGATGGATCGCGTCACCCAGCAGAACGCCTCACTGGTCGAAGAGTCAGCGGCAGCGGCTGCAGCGCTCGAAGATCAGGCAAGTCACTTAAAACAAGCGGTATCAGTGTTCAATATTGGTAAAGAATTTGTCGCTCAGGCCGTTAACAAGACAACGGCGATGAAAACTCTCCAGTCAGATGCACCGTTAGCCGTTGGTCGTTCGCCTGCTACCCGCAGCGACGACAACTGGGAAACCTTTTAAACGCCCGTGGCCCGGCCGCCATTGAGCCGCCGGGCATCGCAGCAGACAAATAATGTATTGAGTTCGGGCCAGGTGCAGAGATGAAAAAATCGACAATTTTAGATCAAAATGAGACGACAACGCTGCTGTCGCAAATGGTGCAGCGTTTACCGCTCTCCGATACGCATTTTCGTCGTATCAGCCAGCTGATCTATCAGCGTGCCGGTATCGTACTGGCCGATCACAAGCGTGAGATGGTTTACAACCGTCTGGTTCGTCGCCTGCGTACGCTGAATATCGATGATTTCGGTCGCTACCTGGCGCTGCTGGAGTCCGATCCGAACAGTGCCGAGTGGCAGGCGTTTATCAATGCCCTGACCACTAACCTGACCGCGTTCTTCCGCGAAGCGCATCACTTCCCGATTCTGGCGGAGCATGCACGTAAGCGACAGGGCAACTTCAGCGTCTGGAGTACCGCAGCGTCAACCGGCGAAGAGCCTTACTCCATCGCCATGACGCTGGCGGAAGCGCTGGGCACCGGACCGGGCAAGTTCCAGGTTCATGCCAGCGATATCGACACCCAGGTGCTGGAAAAAGCGGTGGCGGGTGTTTATCGCCAGGAGGAGCTGCGCACGCTGTCACCCGCGCAAATGCAGCGCTACTTCCTGCGCGGCACCGGTCCTCATGCCGGTATGGTGCGTGCGCGTCCCGAGCTGACCAATATGGTCACTTACGCGCAGCTTAACCTGCTGGCCAATGACTGGGCGCTGCCGGGTCAGTTCGACGCTATTTTCTGTCGCAACGTGATGATCTATTTCGATAAAGAGACGCAGGAGAAGATTCTGCGTCGGTTTGTCCCGCTCCTGAAGCCGGGTGGCATTCTGTTCGCCGGGCACTCAGAAAACTTCAGTCAGATCAGTAAAGAGTTCTGGCTGCGCGGGCAAACCGTCTATGGACTGACGAAGGAAAGATGATGAGCAAAATCACCGTGATGTGCGTAGATGACTCTGCGCTGATGCGGCAGTTGATGACTGAAATCATCAACAGCCATCCGGATATGGAGATGGTCGCTACGGCGCCCGATCCGCTGGTCGCCCGCGATTTGATTAAGCAGTTCAATCCGCAGGTGCTGACGCTGGATGTGGAAATGCCGCGCATGGATGGCCTCGATTTCCTGGAAAAACTGATGCGGTTACGGCCAATGCCGGTGGTGATGGTTTCATCGCTGACCGGGAAAGGCTCTGAAATTACCCTGCGCGCGCTGGAGCTGGGAGCGGTGGATTTCGTCACCAAGCCACAGCTCGGTATCCGCGAAGGGATGCTGTCTTACAGTCAGATGATTGGCGACAAAATTCGTGCAGCCTCCCGTGCCCGACTGCACAACCGTGCAGCGATGCCGGTGCCGGCGACGCTGAAAGCGGGCCCGCTGCTGAGTAGTGAGAAGCTGATTGCGATTGGCTCCTCCACCGGGGGTACCGAGGCGATTCGCCATGTGCTGCAGCCGTTACCGGCGACCAGCCCGGCACTGCTGATTACCCAGCATATGCCGCCAGGCTTTACCCGCTCTTTCGCCGAGCGTCTGAACAAGTTGTGTCAGATCACGGTAAAAGAAGCTGAAGATGGTGAGCGTATTCTGCCAGGCCATGCCTACATCGCGCCAGGCGCAATGCACATGGAGCTGGCCCGAAGTGGCGCCAACTATGTGGTGAAACTGAATGAAGGACCACCGGTTAACCGGCACAAACCCTCTGTGGATGTGCTGTTTAAATCGGTGGCAACTTACGCCGGACGAAATGCGGTGGGGGTCATCCTCACCGGCATGGGCAACGACGGTGCCGCCGGGATGCTGGAAATGCATCGGGCAGGCGCCTGGACTATTGCCCAGAACGAAGCCAGCTGTGTGGTATTTGGCATGCCGCGTGAGGCCATTGCCACAGGCGGCGTGAGCGAAGTCGTGGATTTAAGCAACATCAGCCAGCACATGCTGGCGAAAATTAGCGCCGGACAGGCATTGCGTATTTAACAGGCCCGTCCCGCCGGGCGAGACAACTCAGGAGTAGATATGGCTGATAAAAACATGCGCTTTTTGGTAGTAGACGACTTCAATACGATGCGTCGTATTGTGCGTAACCTGCTGAAAGAGCTGGGCTTCAATAACGTAGAAGAAGCGGAAGATGGTGTGGACGCCCTCGGCAAACTGAAAGCGGGTGGTTTCGACTTCGTGATTTCCGATTGGAACATGCCAAACATGGATGGCCTGCAGCTGCTGCAGACCATTCGTGCCGACGCGGCAATGAGTTCGCTGCCGGTGTTGATGGTGACCGCGGAAGCGAAGAAAGAGAACATTATCGCCGCCGCCCAGGCCGGTGCCAGCGGATATGTCGTGAAGCCATTCACTGCGGCAACCCTGGAAGAAAAGCTGGGTAAAATTTTCGAAAAACTGGGCATGTAAGGGGATGTGATGAGCGACTTTCCGAAACCAACTGAGGATGCCGCGGCACACGACATCATTTCACGTATTGGCTCTCTGACGCGCATGCTGCGCGACAGCCTGCGCGAGCTGGGGCTGGATAAAGCCATAGCCGATGCGGCTGAAGCCATTCCTGATGCCCGCGACCGTCTGGATTATGTTGTGCAGATGACGGCGCAGGCCGCTGACCGTGCGTTGAACTGTGTTGAAGCAGCACAACCCCATCAGGATAAGATGGAAGCCGGGGCAACCCAGCTGAAAGGGCGTTGGGATGAGTGGTTTGAGAACCCGATTGAACTGGGTGATGCGCGGGAGTTGGTGACGGATACGCGCGCATTCCTCACCGCCGTGCCAGAGCATACCGCCTTTACCAACAAGCAGCTGCTTGAAATCATGATGGCGCAGGATTTCCAGGACCTGACCGGTCAGGTGATCAAGCGCATGATGGATGTGATCCAGGAAATTGAGCGCCAGCTGTTAATGGTGCTGCTGGAGAATATGCCAGAAGTCAGCGCTGAGAAGCGTCAGGAAGGCACCAGCCTGCTGAACGGGCCCCAGATTCACGCCGATGCACCGGGCGTGGTGGCGAACCAGGATCAGGTTGATGACCTGCTGGACAGCTTAGGGTTCTAGGTTTCGTCCGCCTGCGGGCGGGCGAAACAGCTGCAGGTTATAATAAACAGGGTCACCTTCGGGTGGCCCCGTTCCGCATTGTCAGACCCATCCCCGAAAGAACGCCTGTTTTCTCCATCTTATCTCCGCTTTAACTTAAGCCAGATTTGGCATCCTATGCTCAGAATTCCTGCCAACCGAGGTTTGTCGTGGCTGAAGATAGCGACGAAGACAAAACAGAATCGCCCACGGCCCACCGACTTGAGAAAGCGCGTGAAGAGGGCCAGATTCCGCGTTCGCGCGAACTCACATCCGTACTGATGCTGCTGGCCGGCATCATGATCCTGTGGATGGGCGGCAACATGATGGCGCACCGGCTGGCGGCGATGGTCGCCACCGGACTCCGTTTTGATCACGGCATGGTCAGAGATGACAAAATTATCGTCAGCCACATCGGCAGCCTGATCACGCAGGCACTGATGGCGCTGCTGCCATTGATGGGCGGTCTGGTGCTGGTGGCAATCGCCGCGCCCATGCTGCTGGGCGGTATCGTTTTCAGCGGTAAATCGATCAAGTTCGACCTGAAGAAGATGAGCCCGATGGCTGGGTTCAAGCGAATGTTTGCGGCGCAGGCCTGGACCGAACTGTTTAAAGGCATCCTCAAGACTATTCTGGTTGGCTCGGTGGGCTGGTGGTACATCTGGAGCCACTGGCCCGAGATGCTGCGGCTGATTAGCGAAGCGCCCGTCACCGCGCTGATTCACGGCATGGAGATGATCGCGGTCTGCTGTTCGCTGGTGATGCTGGGGCTGATCCCGATGGTCGGATATGACGTCTTCTGGCAGCTGCACAGCCACTTTAAAAAGCTGAAGATGTCGATGCAGGAGATCCGCGACGAGCATAAGCAGCAGGAAGGTGACCCGCACGTTAAAGGGCGCATCCGGCAGCAGATGCGCGCCGCAGCGCGACGCCGAATGATGGCGGATGTGCCGAAAGCCGATGTCATCGTCACCAACCCGACGCACTACTCGGTGGCACTGCAGTACAACGAGAAGAAGATGAGTGCGCCGAAAGTGGTGGCGAAAGGCGCAGGTGAGATCGCCCTTAGAATTCGTGAACTGGCTGCCGAACACCGCATCCCGGTTCTGGAAGCACCGCCGCTGGCGCGTGCGTTATACCGACATACTGAAATTGGTCAGCACATTCCCGGCGCGCTCTATGCCGCCGTGGCCGAGGTGCTGGCGTGGGTCTGGCAGTCGCGTCGCTGGAAGCGCGAAGGCGGCCTGGTCCCAACCAAACCAAAAAACCTGCCGGTTCCGGCAGAGATGGACTTTGCAGGAGAGAGCAAAAACGATGGCTAATAACCTGGCCGCAAAACTACGTTTACCGGGCAACTTTAAAGATATGCAGTGGCAGGTGCTGGCCGGGCCGGTACTGATCCTGATGATCCTGTCGATGATGGTTCTGCCATTACCGCCGTTCATCCTTGATCTGCTGTTCACCTTTAACATTGCGCTGTCAATCATGGTCCTGCTGGTGGCAATGTTCACCCAGCGAACCCTGGAGTTTGCGGCGTTCCCGACCATTCTGCTGTTCTCTACCTTGCTGCGTCTGGCGCTGAACGTGGCCTCAACCCGTATCATCCTGATGGAAGGGCATACGGGTGCCGCCGCGGCAGGACAGGTGGTTGAAGCGTTCGGTCACTTCCTGGTGGGCGGTAACTTCGCCATCGGTATCGTGGTGTTTATCATCCTCGTCATCATCAACTTTATGGTTATCACCAAAGGTGCCGGCCGTATCGCCGAAGTGGGCGCGCGCTTTGTGCTGGACGGGATGCCCGGTAAGCAGATGGCGATCGATGCCGACCTCAACGCCGGTCTGATCGGTGAAGATGACGCCAAACGCCGCCGTGCCGAAGTGACCCAGGAAGCGGACTTCTACGGTTCGATGGACGGTGCCAGTAAGTTCGTTCGTGGTGATGCCGTCGCCGGTATCATGATCATGGTGATCAACGTCATCGGCGGCCTGCTGGTGGGCGTGGTGCAGCACGGTATGGATGTGGGTCATGCCGCAGAGACCTATACGCTGCTGACCATCGGTGATGGTCTGGTCGCGCAGATCCCGGCGCTGGTTATCTCTACCGCAGCCGGTGTTATCGTGACGCGCGTTGCCACCGATCAGGATGTCGGCGAACAGATGGTCACCCAGCTGTTCAAAGATCCGCGCGTGCTGATGCTGAGCGCCGGCGTGATTGGTCTGCTCGGTCTGGTGCCGGGCATGCCGAACTTCGTCTTCCTGCTGTTCACCGCCGCCTTACTGGGTCTGGCCTGGTGGCTGCGCGGCCGCGAAATGCAGCCGAAGAAGAAAGTGGAAGTCACGGGCGGCATCGCCAAAACGGCGGATACGCCAGCCGCCACCGAAGCGTCGTGGACCGATGTGCAGCTGGAAGATACGCTGGGCATGGAAGTGGGCTATCGCCTGATTCCGATGGTCGATCATCAGCAAAACGGTGAGCTGCTGGGACGTATCCGCAGTATCCGTAAGAAAGTCGCTCAGGATGTCGGTTTCCTGCCGCCGGTAGTGCATATCCGCGACAACATGGAGCTGCCACCGGCACGCTATCGCATCCTGATGAAAGGGGTGGAGATTGGCAGCGGTGATGCCTATCCTGGCCGCTGGATGGCGATTAACCCGGGCACGGCTGCCGGAAGTCTGCCAGGCGAAGCGACCGTTGATCCCGCCTTTGGACTGGCGGCGGTCTGGATTGATAGCGCGCTGAAAGAGCAGGCACAGATTCAGGGCTTTACCGTGGTTGAAGCCAGTACCGTGGTGGCAACCCACCTCAACCATCTGATTGGCCAGTTCGCCAGCGAGCTGTTTGGCCGTCAGGAAGCGCAGCAGTTGCTGGATCGTGTGACTCAGGAGATGCCGAAGCTGACCGAAGATCTGGTGCCGGGTGTGATCTCGCTGACCACCCTGCACAAGGTGCTGCAGAACCTGCTGGTGGAGCGGGTGTCGATTCGCGATATGCGCACCATTATCGAAACGCTGGCGGAACACGCGCCGGTGCAGAGCGATCCGCAGGAGCTGACCAGCGTGGTGCGTGTGGCGCTGGGCCGTGCGATTACTCAGCAGTGGTTCCCGGGTAATGATGAAGTGCAGGTTATCGGGCTCGATTCCACGCTGGAGCGCCTGCTGTTACAGGCGTTGCAGGGCGGTGGCGGACTGGAGCCGGGTCTGGCCGATCGGCTGTTAAGTCAGGCACAGGCGGCATTGCAGCGTCAGGAGATGCTGGGTGCGCCACCGGTGCTGCTGGTCAATCATCCGCTGCGTGCGCTGCTGGCGCGCTTCCTGCGCCGCAATCTGCCACAGCTGGTGGTGCTCTCTAATCTGGAGCTGAGCGACAACCGCCAGATCCGTATGACTGCCACCATCGGAGGCAAATAATGCGCTGGCTGGTGATGGCATTCGTGATGCTGCCACTGATGGCGCAGGCGGCCGGTGGTGCCTGGAGCGCCACGGCCAATGGGCCGCTGCTGGCGAACCGCGGCAGCTGGCAACGGGCGCAGCCGCTGACGCCGCCCGCCGACATTGGCGGGGAGGTCAGCGTTATTAACTGGCGTTATCAGCTGAGCAGACCGGCCCCGTCCGGCCTGCAGGTGCGCTTGTGCGGCGAACAGCGCTGCACTTCCCTGGAGGGGGCCAGCGGCACCACGCGCGGGCTGGCACATCTGAGCGCCGGTGAGACCCTGCACATGGTGTTTGGTTTTGCCGGAAGCGGGGCGCTGCCACCCGGATTACGGGTGGTGAGCAGTGAAGTAATGGTCAATTACGAGTAAGGATATCGTTGCTGAATTGACTGAAGGCGAGCCAGAGATCGCCTCCTGGCTCCCTTGTTACGTGATGACCCTGGCTGTAAACCGATGCTAACCCTGACCCAGCGGCTGACAGATAATTGGCCCGTTTCAAATCCCGTCATGACCAGTGCGTTATAAAGCTTTTCACGCCAGCTGATTCTCTTTCTGCACCAGAAAATCCTTCAACGGTGTTACGCGACTGATCTCCTCCTGTGCCCTGGCATCATGCATCACTTCCCAGATATCGACACTGTTTTGCAGATTAAGCCAGAACTCAACGCTGGTTTCGAAGGCTGCAGCCAGCCTGAAAGCCATATCCGGCGTCAGCTTCCGGTTATTGTTGACCAGGGCGCTGACCGTGTTGCGGTGCACTTTTAGCATCTCCGCTAAGTCGAGAATCTTCAGGCCGGTTGGCTCCAGATATTCGTAAAGTAATACGTCACCGACAGTGGTCGGTTTGCGGGTCGCCTGGTTCATAGTCTTGCTCTCTTTATTACTGACAGAGGTTGATGTGTTACATGCTGTCTTACTGCGCCTGATGCAGCCAGGCTCAGTTTTCATCGCTTGTGCATTTTATAGCTATGAGCATCCAGATAAAGGTCAACGGCCTTACCTTCTATCCATTTAAAGATCAGCCGATATTGCTCATTGACCCTGATTGAAGCATATCCCTCGAGAGGCGGGTTTAGCTCCTCATAACGATTGCCAGGCGGCGACCTTAAATCCTTATAGTTAATCGCCGCATTAATGATGTCGAGCTTTCGCGCCAGCGCTGATGAGAGGCTTGACGGTATTCTTTTGGAAAATTTGCCATATAAAAAATAATCCTTAAGCCAGTCATCCCTGAAACTTTCAATATTCCTTAACGTCGCCACCTCATTACCTCCCTGTATAACACTGAAAACAATTTAACGCACCGAGGCACAGTGCGCAAGTGCGTAGTTTGTATTCAGGCGTTCACCCCCTTCATTCCCTCCTCAGAGTAGCGACCGCCTTTAACCTCAATCTGCTGATGAACAGCATCCAGCAACCGGACATCTTCCTCTTCCAGCTCGATATCTGCGGCCTGCGCGTTTTCAGTAAGGTAAGCGATCTGTTTGGTGCCCGGTATCGGCACAATTTTGTCATACTGGGCCAGTAGCCAGGCCAGCGCAATCTGCCCGGTGGTGGCGTGATATTTCTCAGCCAGTGGCGTCACCGCGTTAAGAAGCTGGAGATTGTGATCGATATTTTCCTGCCGGAAACGGTCATTATTTTTGCGGAAATCACCCTCGGCAAAATCGCTGTTTTTACGGTATTTACCCGTCAGGAATCCTCTGCCCAGCGGCGAATAGGGCACCAGTCCGATACCGAGCTTTTTCACCATAGGGAGAATCTCCTCTTCGATGTCACGCGTCCAGAGTGAATACTCCGTTTGCAGCGCGGCCAGCGGATGGATCGCCTGCGCCCGATTCAACGTTGAAGCCGACGCTTCACACAGCCCGATCCGGGCAATCTTTCCCTCCTGCACCAGACGGCTGAGACACTGCATGCTCTCCTCAATCGGTGTCGCCGGACTGATCCGGTGCAGATAAAAGAGATCGATACGCTCAAGGCCCAGCCGTTTCAGTGATGCATGGCAGCAGCGGGTAATGTAGTCCGGCTGGTTGTTGATGGTGCGGGCATAGGCCTCGTCAGCAGGACGTTCAATGCCACATTTGGTGGCCACGGTGAACTTCAGCCGTTCGGCCCGATTGAGCCCGGCAAGAAACTGACCTATCAACTGCTCGTTGTGACCGCGACCGTAAAGATCGGCGGTATCGATAAAGGTGATATCCAGATCGCGCAGCTTATTGAGCAGTTGCAGGGAATGACAGTCATCGGTCTGACCATAAAATTCGCTGAGCCCCATCGCGCCATAGCCGATTGCGCTGACGTCCAGACCCTGAGTTAACGTTCGCTTTTTCATTGTCGCTCCTCGTATGTGAGACGCGATTGTTTCACTCCGCGTGAAAGCAATGAATTGCTCTTTCCGTCATGCAAAAAAGGTATCAGGCGGATGAAAGGGCTTCAGAGATATATCCGGCATGCCGATACACTAAGCTCGCAGCAACAGGCTGAGCGGGGATTAACAAGTAAGAAGAGGGGGATGCTTCGCTCTGTTTCAGCGGCGCGGCATCATGCGGACTTTATCGCATCCCCGGGATGAGAGAGTTCTCTCAACGCATTGAGAACGGCCTCATTTTTTTCATCGGCGCGAATCACCGTGTAAACATCAATCGCCAGCTGCTGTGCCGCATCTTCTGTCAGCGGGCGGTAACAGAGACCTGCCTGATTAAAAGTGCATTTTGACTGCGGCATCAGGGCGAATCCTTTTCCTCTGGCGATATGCGACAGCATCAGCAGGGAATCGTCCGGCTCTCTCACCCGTTTCAGCGTGACGCTGAGCGTGGCGAAGTAGCGCTCGCATTTATCGTAAAACAGCGGATTGGCGCTGCGCGCAAACCAGAACAGCGGCAGATCGGCCAGCGCTTCAAGCGAGACCCGTTCCGCTACACTGGCAGGATGCGCCGACGGTATGGCAATCAGCAGCGGCTCACGGTAAACCCAGGCGTACTGAACGGTCTCTTCCGTATCCGACCCCTTTTCTCCGGTGAGTATTAAATCCAGACTGTTTTTGGCCAGGCTTTGCAAAAGCTGAGGGGAGGTCAGGCGGGGCATCTCCATCTCTTCGCTGGCATGAAAAGCGGCGAGCTGCCGGTTAAGTGGCGAAATCAGTTCAAAGTTCAGCGTGCGGGTCAGCCCGATGCGTAGCCGTGCCGCGGCGGGCTGCGCATCCTGCTTCAGGGCATTCAGCGCAGTCAGGATCGCTTCCGCTTTCGCGACCAGCGCACGGCCAGAATCGGTGAGCGTTACCTCATGGGTCGTGCGGCTGAATAGCGAGTGGCCCAGCAGATCTTCCAGACTCTGAATCTGACGGGTAAGCGGCGGTTGCGTCATGCTGAGATGTTCTGCGGCCCGGCGAAAATTCAGCTCGTGCGCAACAGCCAGAAAGCACTGTAACTGTTTTATGGTGGGAAGGTGGCTGCTGATGAGGTGCGCGGCTACAGACATAACACCATCCTGCTGCGAAGATTTGGGGGATCAGAGCGGATATACGAATTCAGCAACGGAGAGGGAAACCCCTCTCCGTTTAAGAGGTTACATGCGCTCGACGGTGTCGATGCCCAGCGTATCCAGACCCTGCTTCAGCGTCTTCGCGGTCAGCGCGGCCAGCTGCAGTCGGCTCAGACGGGTTGTGTCTGATTCTGCGTTGAGAATCGGGCAGTGCTCGTAGAATCCGGAGAACAGACCGGCCAGATCGTAGAGATAGGCACACATCACGTGTGGCGTGCCGTCACGAGCGACCTGAGTAATGACCTCTTCGAACTGCAGCAGACGGGTGGCCAGCTGCGCTTCACGCTCTTCGCTGATCACAATCTCCGCATCCAGCGAATCGGCATCAATGCCCGCCTTGCGGAACACGGAGAGTACGCGGGTATAGGCATACTGCATGTAAGGCGCGGTGTTGCCTTCGAACGCCAGCATGTTGTCCCAGTCGAAAATGTAATCGGTAGTACGGCTTTTTGACAGATCGGCGTATTTCACCGCGCTGATGCCAACCACTTCCGCCAGCGTTTTCACTTCCGCTTCGCTCATCTCCGGGTTCTTCTCACGCACCAGCGTGTAGGCACGCTGATAGGCTTCATCCAGCAGATCGGAGAGCTTGATGGTGCCGCCGCTGCGGGTTTTGAACGGACGGCCATCTTTGCCCAGCATCATGCCGAACGCATGGTGCTCCAGCGGAACAGATTCCGGCACATAACCCGCTTTGCGGACGATAGTCCAGGCCTGAACCAGATGCTGATGCTGACGTGAGTCGATGTAATAGAGCACACGATCGGCTTTCAGCGTTTCGTAACGATATTTCGCACAGGCGATATCGGTGGTGGTGTAGAGGTAGCCGCCATCCTTTTTCTGGATGATGACGCCCATCGGTTCACCCTCTTTGTTCTGGAATTCATCCAGGAACACCACGGTCGCACCTTCACTCTCTACCGCTAAGCCTTTCTGTTTCAGATCGGAGACGATGCCAGGCAGCATATCGTTATAGAGACTTTCACCCATAACATCGTTGCGCGTCAGCGTGACGTTCATGCGGTCATAGATTTTCTGGTTCTGACTCATGGTGATGTCGACCAGCTTCTTCCACATCTGGCGGCAATAGTCATCGCCGCCCTGTAATTTCACCACATAACTGCGCGAGCGCTCGGCAAACTCAGGATCTTCATCATAAGTGCGCTTGGCTTCACGGTAGAAGCCTTCGAGATCGGCCAGCGCCATCTCTGCATGATCTTCATTCTGCTGCTTTTCCAGGAACGCGATCAGCATACCGAACTGCGTTCCCCAGTCGCCAACGTGGTTCGCTCGGATCACTTGATGGCCGAGAAACTCCAGCGTGCGCACCGCCGCATCACCAATGATGGTGGAGCGGACGTGGCCCACATGCATCTCTTTCGCAACGTTAGGCGCGGAGTAGTCGACGACGATAGTCTGGGGTTCGGCCAGCTGCACGCCAAGGCGCGGCAGACGCAGCGCTTCCCGGGCATGGCTGGCCAGCCAGTTGTGGTCAAGGAAGATATTGATGAAGCCCGGCCCGGCAATTTCGACTTTGCTGGCGATGCCGGTCAGGTCGAGGTGCTGAATCACCGTTTCCGCTAATTGTCGCGGTGCCTGTCCCAGCTTTTTCGCCACGGCCATAATGCCGTTGGCCTGATAGTCTCCAAACTGAACCCGGGCGGATTGACGAACCTGGGGTTCGCAATCGGCGGGTGCGCCGGCTAAAACCATTGCCTGACTGACTTTTGCGGAAAGAAGTGCCTGAATATTCACCGAGTTACCTTCATGTGCTGAGCAACGCCCGGACCAGAAAGCCGGGCTGTCATCATCTTGCCTGAGCGCATCGCGTCACGGAGAGGCAGAAACGGATGGGGCAGACAAAACGGAAAAAAATGAGGGGAAAAGTATACGTGAAATGTCAGTGGGCGTCAGCAGTTGGATGAAGCGGGGAAACAGAGCTGAATAAGATGTTTCCCTGAGGCATTAACGACGTCGCAGATGACGGCGTGGGTTCTTTACGCTTTTATCTTCACGCACCTTCCAATGGCGGGAGATTGCAAATCCCATCAGTGCGATCAGGACAGCGACAACGATGAGCATAGACATAGAGCCATTCCTTTTGGTTGTGTTAGGTCAAATTTATAGGAAGGCGGGGTGGGCTGCAATTGTTTGCCAGGTAAATGAGAGTTATCTTATTGTATTAAAGAAGTTGATAATAATCATATAGTTAACATGATTTCATCAAGGAACTCATGGTCCTAAACAGGAGATAAATCCGAAATGAAAGATGTTATTATAAGGATTAGCGTTAAATTTCGGGCCAAATAAGATGAATCTTATCATTATGTGATGCTCAGCACGCGGCGCGCCAAAAGCCAGGCGGGTTATAAATGCTAAACAAATTGAGAGGAACTGGGGTAGTGAAGAGATCTTTTCCGGCAGAATTGGATGATTTAAAGACAGATTTAGGACGTTTTGAAGAATCGTTGCAAAGTTTTGCGCAGCGGCTCGGTTTGCGTCTTACCGATCTGGAAGTGGACCATATCGCGGTGCGTTGCCATCAGGACACGACGGCGATGCGCTGGCAGCAAGGTTTGCAGCAGATTGGCACGCAGTTTTCGGCGGCGATGATCAACGGCAGACAGATTTGCCTGTTTAAACTCCATGACCCGCTGATTGTCGCAGGCAGGCAGATTGATGTGGTTGAACTGCCATGGCCGGGTGAAAAGCGTTATCGCCATGAAGGCTGGGAGCATATTGAGGTGGTGTTACGGGGCGATCATCAGACGCTGGGCGTGCGCGCGATGGCCTTGCTGTCAGATGAGGCGCTGACGCAGCCGGGTATTTCATTTAAAACCAGTTCACCGCAGGGCGAGAATGAGCGCCTGCCCAATCCGACCCTGGCGGTTACGGATGGGCAGACGACAATCAAGTTCCATCCGTGGCGACTGGAGGAGATTGTCGCCAGCGAACAGAACTAAAGGCGGGCGGCTAACGCACGCTTCAGGCGCGCAACAGCTTCGTCGAGCAGCGCGCGGGTACAGCCGAAATTGAGCCGGACAAACTGGTCATTGCCAAACTCACGTCCGGCGGTTAAGCCCAGCCCGTGCTTTTCAAAATAGAGCGCCGGGCTGGCCACACCCAGCGCGCTGGCGTCGATCCAGGCCAGGTAGGTCGCTTCCGGCGAGGCGAGTGACAGGCCGGTCATCTTATTGACCTGCGACACCAGCCAGTCACGGTTACTGCGCAGATAGGCATTCTGCGCATTCAGCCAGGGCTCACCCTCGCGCCATGCCGCTGCTGCTGCCGTGAGTGCCAGAATATCAACATCCGGCACAATGCCGCGTCGTACCCGGTTAAAGCGCGCGCGCAGCCCGGCGTTGGGGATGATGGCGATGGAAGCCCCCAGACCGGCAATATTAAAGGACTTTGAGGGTGACATCAGCGTCACGCTACGCTGGGCTGCATCTTCGCTCAGTGAAGCAAAGGGTAGGTGCTTAACGCCGGGTTCCAGCAGCAGATCGCTGTGGATCTCGTCGGAACAGACAATCAAATCGTGCTTCTGCGCAAATTCCAGCTGCGCCTGCAGTTCCTCGCGGCGATAGACGGTGCCGCCCGGATTCTGCGGGTTGCACAGCATTAACAGCCGCGCTTTATCGTCCAGCTGACCTTGCGGCGCAGCCAGATCCAGTAGCCAGCGTCCCTCTTGCAGCGTCAGTGGCAGCGTGATCTGACCGCGCTCTGCCAGTTTTGCTGCACCGCGAAACGGCGGATAGATGGGTGTTGGCGCAATCGTCAGCTCATCAGGCGCGGTGAAAGCGCGCACTGCCAGATTCAGACCGCTTACGACACCCGGCAAAACCACAATCCATTCCGGATTAACGTGCCACTGATAGCGCGAGGCGAGCCAGGCTATCGCACTATCGATAAATTCAACTGGCGTGTCGCCATAGCCAAAAATCCCATGTTCGGCACGGGTTTTAATCGCATCGATGACGCAGTCAGGCGATCGGAAATCGGTGTCTGCCACCCACAACGGCAGAATGTCCTGGTCCGCATATTTGTTCCATTTAAGGCTATCGCTGTGACGACGGTCTATCCGTTGGTCGAAATTGAATGCCATAGTTAACTTTCCCGGTAAACTCATTCCAGCAGCCAGACTAACTGATGAATCTGCCTTGAACCAGAGTCATGTAAAGGAGAAGAGAATGACCACACTGGAAATTTGCTGCTATGGCGTGGATTGCGCTGTGACCGCACAACAGGCGGGCGCCGATCGGGTTGAACTCTGTGCCGCACCGCGTGAAGGCGGCCTGACCCCATCAGCGGGGATGCTGAATGCCGCCAGGCAAGAAGTTTCGATTCCGGTTCATCCTATTGTCCGGCCACGTGGTGGCGATTTTTGTTACACCGCACGCGAATTTGAAGCGATGAAATCGGATGTGGCGTTAATCCGTGAACTTGGTTTTCCTGGTCTGGTGATTGGGATGCTGGATGAAGATGCTCACATTCATCATGGTCAGATGCGGCAGATTATGGCGCTGTGTGACGGCCTGGCCGTAACCTTTCATCGCGCCTTCGATCTCTGTCACAGCCCTAAGCGTGCGCTGGAAGAACTAACGGATTTGGGAGTGGCGCGTATTCTGACATCCGGTCAGCAGCAGAGCGCTGAAAACGGAATTGCATTACTCAGGGAACTAAATGAGGCCAGCACCGGTCCTATTATTATGGCGGGTGCCGGGGTACGTCTCAGCAACCTGCAAAAGTTTCTCGACATGGGGATTGATGAAGTTCACAGCTCGGCCAGCCGCCTGGTGGCGTCGCCGATGCGCTACCGCAAAGCGGGGGTCTCCATGTGTTCAGAAGCCGAGACTGACGAGTTCAGCCGCTACTGTGTAGACGGAGATGTGGTTGAGGCGATGAAAAGCGTGATGCAGATGAGCACCGTTCGGGTCGCCTGAACCACAACAGATTTTGCCGCGCAGCACGCCGATCATTGACGTGGTGTTTGCAAGTACCAAACCCCAGTATCCTTGCTGGGGTTCTTTTTGTGTAAAACACACTCCATCCCGGTTAAATTGTTTTGCGCTTCTCTGGCATGTTATTGATGTCAGAGGGATCTAAATCTGGCTGCAGCGAAATTATCACTCTTTCGCCTGGCTCGATAAAAATCACCTGCCCCTTATTAATCATTACATGTCATCCAGGACTTTCAGGCCCGGCAGCAACGTAATCACCCGCTTTATTCGTTATGCTGATGCCGTGTTGCCTCTCCGGTCCTTAAAACCTTAAAAGGCGATGCAGGCTGAAATCTTCACAGATTGCCGCTGTTCATCACCGCAGCGTTTACACTGAAAGCAACGTCGCCTGGAAAAGTATCCTATGAAACCCAATCCGATTGCTGTCCTGACTCTGATCCTGACTGCTCTCTGCAGTGGCAGCGCTGCAGCCACTGCATGCAGCCCGAACAACGCTGCTGTGGCTAACAGCAATAACCTGATTTTGCTGGGCGGGAATGCGAAAGGTGCGGTAAAGCAGGTGGTTGCGGGTGAGTTTGGTAAAGATGTGAATTCGCAAAAGCGCGTACTGGGGCAGTTCGACGCCTGTGGCGATCTGACGGTTGCCGACGTCAGCTATGACAAAAGTGAGCGCAACGTGATTCTCAGCATGGAGCAACACATTGCCCGTGTGCAGGGCGGCTGGGTGGCGGAATATGCGTATCTGGTAAAAGTGCTGAAAGAGGGCAAAGAGGTGGTGGTCGATAACCGACAGGGGACGATTAACTGGCAGAAAGGTCAGCATGGCAACATTACCAGCGCCTCCGACAGGTTTACCAGTATGGGTAAAAGCGGCTTTACCGACACCACCTATCGCTATGATCGGCAGTTCCGGCTGGAGAAGAGCGTGGCACGCGGCAGCGATCCCCTGACCAACGGTGAAAATCATTACCACTGGAATCCGCAGGGTCTGGTGACCCGCACCACATCGGCCCGCAGCACCGACAGTTATACCTACGATCCCCAATGGCGTGAAGTGCGGCTCAACGGCACGGCGACCACACCGCTGAGCACCATCCGGTCAGTAGATGAGTGTCAGTCCTGGGATCAGGTGGGTAACTGTACCCTGAGCTATCTGCATGAGACCGAAATCTTCACGCGCGGCACTATTGAGCGCCATCTCAGTTCCGCCTACAAATATGAGTACTGGGACCAGCCAGCGGCGGCGGAGTAAAAGGCGATCGGATGATCGCCTGTCGGGTGGTTATTTAACCGTCTGACTAAAGGCATCCAGCGCCAGCAGTGCGTTTGCAATATCTTCTGGTGAAAGGTTTGGATTAAGGTTTTTCAGCGTGTCGCCCTCACTGTTCGCCAGTGCACCCACTTTGACCAGATTCTCCCAGCTCTCATTTTCCAGATGCAGCTCCCGGAGCGTGGTCGGCATGTTGATCGAGCGATAGAAGCGGATATAGCGCGCAATGTCCTCATCCGGACGCTTCTCAAGCACCATCTGCGTCAGTGTGCCGTAGGCGACTTTCTCGCCATGAGTCAGATGGTGGATATCACCATCAATCGCGGTGAAACCATTATGAACAGCGTGCGCAGCTGCCAGCCCTCCGTTTTCAAAGCCCAACCCTGATAGCAGCGTATTCGCCTCAACCACCGCTTCCACGGCGGGCGTCACTCGTTTTTGGGTGACGGCAACATAGGCGCTGTAACCCCAGGTAAGCAGCGTTTCTTCACAGGCACGGGCAATCGCCAGCCCGGCAATTGTCGGATCACCATTAACCATTGATTTTGAATGCGAACGCGCCACCGCCTGCGCTTCAACCCAGGTCGCCAGTCCATCAGCAATGCCGGAGGCAAAGAGTCGTGCTGGCGCACTGGCGCAGACTGCGGTGTCCACCAGCACCAAATCAGGATTTTTGCTGTAGAAGCGATAGCTCTCAAATACGCCGCTATCAGAATAGATGACCGACAGGGCGCTACAGGGGGCATCGGTGGAGGCGATCGTAGGCACGATGGCTACCGGCTGCTTCAGCTCATCCGCCACCGCTTTAACGGTGTCCAGCGTTTTGCCGCCGCCCAGCCCGACAACCACATTACAGCCCTGACTTTTTGCCAGCTGGCTCAGGCGGGTGATCTCATTGCTCGACGCCTCGCCGTTGAACGGGTGCCAGTTGAAGGTAACGTCCGCCTTTTGCAGCGCCTGTTGGGCGCGTTCGCCGATCAATTTCCAGACGACATCATCCGCAACCAGGAAAGCGTTATCACCCAGTTCGGCCACGTAGGGGCCCAGCTCATCCAGCACGCCCGCGCCCTGCACATATTTACGGGGTGAAGAGAAGATAAATTTACTCATAATCACAGCTCCTTAATATGAAGTTAAACCGCCCTTAGCCTGGCACACGCTGACGAACAGGGAGAGTGTCCAGGGTGAGATAATTCGACGGGCCTGTTACGCTGGCAGGACACCCATACGCTGCTGACCGGCTGTTACCTCCAGGGAGAACGCCATGACCACCACGCTGTTTTCATTTCTGTTTGCCATCACCATACTGACGCTGACGCCGGGCTTTGATACCGCGCTGGTACTGCGCTCAGCAGTCGCTCAGGGCGCAAAGCGCGCCAGCGTGACGGCACTGGGTATCACGCTCGGCTGTCTGGTCTGGGGTGTCGCGGTGGGATTCGGATTAGGCGCGCTGCTGCTGGCCTCCGAAATGGCCTATAACCTGCTTAAGTGGCTGGGTGCCGCCTGGTTACTTTATCTGGGGCTGAAATTGTTGCTGAAACCCCGCCAGGCAGCAATCGACTCGCAACAACCGGCGCTGCAACAGGGCTATCTTGCCTGTTTCAGCCGCGGGCTGCTTGGCAATCTGCTAAACCCCAAAGTGGGCATCTTCTATGTGAGTTTTTTGCCACAGTTTATCCCGGCGGGGGCGTCGGTGGCGCTCTGGTGTAGTCTGATGGCGCTGGCACACATGCTGCTGGGGCTGATCTGGAATGCGGTACTGATTGGCGGCAGCCACTATTTCGCCGGTCATTTGCGCAAACCGCGGGTGCTGAAGGTGATGGATCGTCTGACTGGCTGCGTGTTTATAGGATTTGCGGCGAAACTGGCATTGTCTCGCCGCTAGGGCATTACGGTTTGGTGGCGACCAGCACGGCGCGCAGAGGCGCCGGATAGCCCTCGACCGTTTTGCTGGGGTCATCGGGATCGAGGAATTCAGCCAGAGACTCGCTGGTCATCCAGTCAGTACGGCGTTGCTCTTCAGTGGTAGTGAGGGCGAAATCGACAATCCGGACATCCACAAAGCCGCTTTTTTCCAGCCAGCTTTTCAGCGCTTCAGCTGACGGAATAAAGAAGACATTGCGCATCTGCGCATATCGCTCACCGGGCACCAGCACCTGATTCACATCGCCCTCAATCACCAGCGTCTCCAGCACCAGTTCGCCACCGCTGACCAGCTGATTCTTAAGCTGTAACAGGTGATCGAGCGGCGAACGGCGGTGATAGAGCACGCCCATCGAGAACACGGTATCGAACGCCTGCAACACCGGTAACTGCTCAATGCCCAGCGGCAGCATATGCGCCCGGCGATCGTCGTTAAGCAGCTTACGCACCGCTTCGAACTGCACCAGGAACAGCTGCATTGGATCGATGCCAACCACCAGATGGGCACCCGCGCCAATCATCCGCCACATGTGATAGCCACTGCCGCAGCCCACATCGAGCACTGTGCGGCCGGCCAGTGGAGAGATGTGCGGTAGCACGCGCTCCCACTTCCAGTCCGAACGCCATTCGGTGTTGATGTGGGTGCCATAAAGGAAATAGGGCCCCTTGCGCCACGGCATCAGGTTGCGCAGTAATTTCTCAATACCCTGACGATGGCGATCGCTGATGTCATCGCGGTCGGCAGTAACGCTGTGCAACAGGTCAAGTTTTTGAGGCTCCAGCAGCGGCAGATACTCCAGCGACTTGTACCAGTCGCGGAAGTGCCCATGCAGGTTTTCACGCTGCCACTCGCTGATTTGCGCCGGTAACACTTCCAGCCACTTCGCCAGCGGTCCCACCGCAATTTGCTGATAAAAACGGCCAAAGTCGATCATTTCAACGCCACCAGAGATCCAAAATTAAAGCACTGGAACCAGAGTTCGGCGTGCGAGAAGCCGGCCTGTTTCAGACGGGCTTTATGAGCTTCAACGCTGTCAGTCAGCATCACATTTTCCAGCATGCTGCGTTTCTGGCTGATTTCCAGTTCGCTGTAGCCGTTGGCGCGCTTGAAGTCGTGATGCATGTTAAACAGCAGCTCACCGACTTCGGCATCTTCAAAACTGAATTTTTCTGATAGCACCAGCGCGCCGCCCGGTTTCAGTCCCTGCCAGATCTTTTCCAGCAGCGCCAGACGCGCAGGCGGTTCCAGAAACTGCAGTGTAAAGTTGAGTACCACCAGAGAGGCGTTCTCAATCTCAATGTCGCGGATATCCGCTTCCAGCACCGTTACCGGTGTGTCCGCGCGAAACGCATCAAGATGGCGACGACAGCGCTCCACCATCGCCGGGGAGTTATCCACTGCGATGATCTGGCAACCCGGCACCTGAATATTGCGGCGCACCGACAGGGTGGCCGCGCCCAGCGAGCAGCCCAGGTCATAAACCTTGCTGTCCGGGGTAACAAAACGTTCTGCCAGCATGCCAATCATCGAAATGATGTTGGAGTAGCCCGGCACCGAGCGCTGAATCATGTCAGGAAAGACTTCAGCTACACGCTCGTCAAAAGTCCAGTCGCCCAGTTTTGCAATGGGCGCTGAGAAGAGTTGATCGCGGTCAGACATATCGAAAATCCGAAGAGACGACGGAAAGGGCGCTATTCTCGCAGAAAGTGGGGCGGGCTGCACCCCTTAACCCAGGCCAGCTTAATGCAGCGTCAGCACCAGTTCCCATGGCATATAGATCAGGTTAAAAATCACCATGCC
Source organism: Pantoea sp. Fr-CA_6 (assembly GCF_024520895.1). Taxonomy (NCBI): domain Bacteria; kingdom Pseudomonadati; phylum Pseudomonadota; class Gammaproteobacteria; order Enterobacterales; family Erwiniaceae; genus Pantoea; species Pantoea sp. Fr-CA_6. Next base: position 370,201 of record NZ_JALNPO010000004.1, read on the forward strand.
GCACAGGGAAAACAGCGTCAGCAGCATGCCATATTTGCGGCCTGCCATTGCGCTGCTGCGCAAACCCCAGGCGTGCAGCAGGCGACTGATAAAGAACAGCAGACCCGTGAGATGCACCATCCAGATATCGGCACCGTTCATCTCCATCATTACCAGCAGAAACAGCGCCAGCGGAATGGTTTCGATGGCGTTGCCGTGAATGCGAATCGCCATTTTCAGGTCATGGTAGCCGCCATCGCCATACGCCACACGGTAGAATCGGCGATAGCGGACCACGTCCAGCGTGAATTTCATCACCAGTAATGCACCCATCACCACATATAACGCGCTAACCATTGCCACCCCTGCGACTGTCCATAATGCTTCTATTCTAACGGGCGTGCAGCCCGCTGTCCTGGGCAGGAATCAAAACAGTGACGTCTGCTGCGGCCAGTCCGGTCCGCTACCTATGCCGGGATCGATCTGTTGTAGCTGCGGCCAGAGCGCCTGCACCAGCGGAAAGACCTGACCCATATCGGGCGTGTGCAGAAACAGCATGGCGTCGCCCTGTTGCTGCCAATCTGTCAGTTTGTCACGCCAGATCTGAAACAGCGGCACGCTCTCTTCCACACTGTCGCTGCCGATAAACCGCACCATCGGCTGCGAGCCGGTTCGCAATGCATGAGGCGGCACCCGGGGTTTTTGCGCGCGGGCCACCAGCGCGGCCGGACTTTGCGAGGTAGAGGCGTGAACCGGACGGCTGTCGAGCATCACGCGATTGATGCCGCGCGCCAGCAGGCCGCGATTCAGCGCCCGTTCAGCATCCCCTTTAGCGAAGAAAGCAGGATGGCGGACTTCGACGCCATAGTGAAAACGGCGCGGCAGGCTGTCGAGAAAGCGCCACAGGTCGTCGAGCTGCGTCGGAGAGAAGCTGGCAGGCAGTTGCAGCCAGTACTGACCGATGCGATCGGCCAGCGGCTCCATCAGGCGCAGGAAATCGGTCAGCAGGTCGTCGCTGTGCTGCAGCGCCGCCTGATGGCTGATGGTATTGGGAAACTTAAAGCAGAAGCGAAACGCATCGTGCGTCATATCGCGCCAGCGCATCACCGTTTCCGGATTCGGCAGCGCATAGAGCGTGGTATTTCCCTCTACACAATGGAAATAGCGGGCATAGTCCGCCAGGCTTTCGATGCCCCAGCGTTTCCAGTGTGAATGCTGCCACTGGGGCAGGCCAATACGAAGTGTCACGCGCGCTCCTGGCTGCAGATTAAGATACCCCATTATCCGCTATGGTCAGGCTGGGGGGCAAATGCACAGAGGAAATCGGCGCTTTGGCGCGGATCTGCTTATCCTGTCTGGCTTTTTCCATTATAATGACCGCCATTTTTGCGACAGCATCGCAACAGGTAACGCGGCCGGATGCTGTCAGATGCAGCGGCGAAGTTAAAAGGATAGTGTTATGCGTACAGAATATTGCGGACAGCTCAATCTGTCTCATGTGGGTCAGCAAGTCACGCTTTGCGGCTGGGTAAACCGCCGTCGCGATCTGGGCAGTTTGATTTTTATTGATATGCGCGACCGTGAAGGCATCGTGCAGGTGTTTTTTGATCCCGATCGCCAGGACGCATTTAAGCTGGCTTCTGAACTGCGTAACGAATTCTGTATCCAGATCACCGGTACCGTGCGTGCGCGTGATGAGAAGAACAAAAACAGCGACATGGCGACCGGTGAAGTGGAAGTGTTTGCCCAGGCACTGACTATTATTAACCGCTCTGAGCCACTGCCGCTGGACTCGAATCAGACCAACAGCGAAGAAGCGCGCCTGAAGTACCGCTATCTGGATCTGCGCCGCCCTGAGATGGTGACGCGTCTGAAAACCCGCGCAAAAATCACCAGCTTCGTTCGTCGCTTTATGGATGACGCAGGTTTCCTGGATATCGAAACCCCGATGCTGACCAAAGCGACGCCGGAAGGCGCGCGTGACTATCTGGTGCCAAGCCGGGTACATAAAGGCAAATTCTATGCGCTGCCGCAGTCACCTCAGCTGTTTAAACAGCTGCTGATGATGTCCGGTTTTGACCGCTACTATCAGATCGTTAAATGCTTCCGCGACGAAGATTTACGCGCCGATCGTCAGCCAGAATTTACCCAGATCGACGTGGAAACCTCCTTTATGACCGCGCCACAGGTGCGTGAAATCATGGAGCGTTTAATCCGCAATCTGTGGCAGGACGTGCAGGGCGTTGATCTCGGTGAGTTCCCGCAAATGACCTTTGCGGAAGCAATGCATCGCTACGGTTCAGATAAACCGGATCTGCGTAACCCGATGGAGCTGGTGGACGTCGGCAACCTGCTGAAAAACGTGGAGTTCCAGGTCTTCTCTGGCCCGGCTAACGATGAAAAGGGCCGTGTTGCCGCGCTGCGCGTACCGACCGGCGCACAGCTGAGCCGTAAGCAGATTGATGAATATGGCAAGTTCGTGGAGATTTACGGCGCCAAAGGTCTGGCGTGGATGAAGGTTAACGTCCGTGCTGACGGCCTGGAAGGCGTGCAGAGCCCGGTTGCCAAATTCCTGAATGCGGAGATTGTAGAAGGCATTCTGAGCCGCACCGGCGCTCAGGATGGCGACATTATCTTCTTTGGTGCCGATCGCGCCAAAGTGGTCGCGGATGCACTGGGTGCGCTGCGTCTGAAAGTGGGCCGCGAGCTGAACATCACTGATGAGAAAGCCTGGGCACCGCTGTGGGTAATCGACTTCCCGATGTTCGAAGAGGACGAGGAGGGCGGTCTGGCTGCGATGCACCATCCGTTCACGGCGCCAAAAGAGATGAGCGCAGAAGAGCTGGCCGCCGATCCAACCCGTGCCGTGGCGAATGCCTACGACATGGTGATCAACGGTTATGAAGTGGGCGGCGGTTCAGTGCGTATCCACAACGGCAAAATGCAGCAGACGGTGTTCAGCATTCTGGGTATCGAAGAGCATGAGCAGCGTGAGAAGTTTGGCTTCCTGCTGGATGCGCTGAAGTTCGGTACGCCACCGCATGCGGGCCTGGCCTTTGGTCTGGATCGCCTGACCATGCTGCTGACCGGCACCGATAACATTCGTGACGTCATTGCGTTCCCGAAAACCACGGCGGCCGCCTGCATGATGACCGAAGCGCCAAGCGCAGCCAATCCGGCTTCCCTGCTGGAGCTCGGCATTCAGGTCGTTAAAAAAGAAAAGCCTGAGAATAAATAATGGGCTATAAACACCCGGTTTCAGTGCTGGTCGTCATTTCGGCGCGCGATACTGGCCGGGTGTTGATGCTGCAGCGGCGTGACGATCCCACGTTCTGGCAGTCGGTCACCGGCAGCCTGGAGGCGGGAGAGTCACCGCTGGCGACCGCGTGTCGTGAAGTGAATGAGGAAATCGGCATCGACGTGCTGGCCGAGCGGCTGGAGGTGGAGGATTGTCAGCGTCAGATCGACTTTGAAATCTTTCCCCATTTCCGCCATCGCTACGCCCCTGATGTCACCCATAATCACGAGCACTGGTTTCGCCTGCAACTGCCGACGGAGCGCGATGTGATGCTCACCGAGCATCTGGCGTTTCGCTGGATGGCACCCGCTGACGCTGCAGCATTAACCCGATCATGGAGTAACCGCCAGGCAATTGAAGAATTTATCTGAATGCTCGCCATCGCCCGGTATTCCGGCGGCGGATAGATTAAATTTTATGAATCTGGTGAGTTTTAACAGGACTTCACCAACATATTGAACAGTCAGGCGTAATCGGCACCGTGAGGTTGTTCACCGCCCGCGCGACGTCGTCAGCGTACGCTTGTACGTGAGGATGCTTCGCGACGCTCGCCCTCGGGGCATTCAGGTTGTCAGTCACCTGTATGCGTACGGACGGTAAACAGGCTCGCAAGCAGGATAGCCTGCACCCTGTAAAAGATCGGAGAAAATTTAAAATGGCAGGACACAGTAAGTGGGCAAATACCAAACACCGTAAGGCGGCGCAGGATGCCAAGCGCGGCAAAATCTTCACCAAAATCATTCGTGAACTGGTGACAGCGGCCAAGCTGGGCGGCGGCGATCCGGGCTCAAACCCGCGCCTGCGTGCAGCGATGGATAAAGCGCTGGCGAACAATATGACGCGTGACACCATGGATCGCGCTATTGCGCGCGGTGTAGGCGGCGATGACAATGCCAACATGGAAACCATCATCTATGAAGGCTACGGTCCTGGCGGCTCGGCCATCATGATTGAATGCCTGAGTGACAACCGTAACCGTACCGTGGGCGAAGTGCGTCACGCCTTCACCAAAACCGGCGGGAATCTGGGCACCGACGGCTCCGTGGCTTACCTGTTCAACAAAAAAGGCGTGATCTCCTATGCGCCGGGTCAGGATGAAGATGCGGTGATGGAAGCGGCTCTGGAAGCGGGCGCAGAAGATGTGGTCAGCTATGACGACGGCGCGATTGATGTCTTCACCGCATGGGAAGAGATGGGCACGGTGCGTGATGCACTGGAAGCGCTCGGCCTGAAAGCGGACACTGCAGAAGTGGCAATGATCCCGACCACCAAAGCAGAGATGGATGCGGAAACCGCACCTAAACTGCTGCGTCTGATCGACATGCTGGAAGATTGCGACGATGTGCAGGAGGTCTATCACAACGGTGAAATCTCCGACGAGGTAGCGGAAACGCTGTAATGGCGTCTACCGTAATCACTTTAACCAAAGAGGCGTAATGTCGATTATCCTGGGTATCGATCCCGGCTCACGCATCACCGGTTATGGTGTTATTCGTCAGACTGGCCGCCAGCTCACTTATCTGGGCAGCGGCTGTATCCGCACTAATACCACCGAGTTGCCCGCCCGTCTGAAGCTGATTTATGCGGGCGTCTGTGAAATCATTACGCAGTTTTCACCCGACTTCTTCGCCATTGAACAGGTGTTTATGGCGAAGAATGCAGACTCCGCACTGAAGCTCGGCCAGGCGCGTGGTGCCGCGATTGTTGCCGCGGTAAACCACGATCTGCCGGTGTTTGAGTATGCCGCCCGTCAGGTAAAACAGACCGTGGTTGGCATCGGCAGCGCCGAGAAAAGTCAGGTGCAGCACATGGTGCGAACCCTGCTGAAGCTACCGGCGAACCCGCAGGCGGATGCCGCCGATGCGCTGGCGATTGCCATTACGCACTGTCATGTGGCTCAGAATGCGGCTCGCATGAGTGACAGCAAGCTGGTGCTGACGCGCGGACGGTTACGCTCAGGTTAGCCGTCATCGCTCAGGTCGCACTCACAGGCTGGATATTCATCCAGCCTTTTTTATGTTATAAAATCCGCCACATTCGTTAGTTAAGGAAGCGTTCAGGTGATAGGTCGTTTACGGGGCAATATTCTGGAAAAGCAGCCGCCACTGGTACTGCTTGAGGCACACGGCGTCGGCTATGAAATTTATATGCCCATGACCTGTTTTTATGAGTTGCCTGAACTTCAGCACGAAGCGGTGATTTTTACCCACTTTGTGGTGCGTGAAGATGCGCAGCTGCTGTTTGGTTTTAACAGCAAGCAGGAGCGCGCGCTGTTTCGCGAACTGATTAAAGTGAATGGCGTCGGACCCAAGCTGGCGCTGGCGATCCTCTCCGGCATGTCGGCGCAGCAGTTTGTGACCGCTGTTGAGAAAGAGGAGATCGCGTCACTGGTGAAACTGCCAGGCGTGGGCAAAAAGACGGCTGAGCGTCTGGTGGTCGAAATGAAGGACCGCTTCAAAGGAATGCACGGCGACCTGTTTGGCGGCGATTCTGCCTTTACGCTGACCACGCCGAGCGCCGAGCCGGAAACCAATGATGCGGAAGCCGAAGCGGTTGCCGCGCTGGTATCACTGGGTTATAAACCGCAGGAAGCGAGCCGTATGATCAGTAAAGTCGGTCGACCGGATGCGGATTGCGAAACCCTGATCCGCGAAGCGCTACGCGCCGCCATTTGAGGTAAGTCATGATAGAAGCCGACCGCCTGATCTCCGCTGCCAGTATCAGCGAAGAAGAGGTTATTGACCGCGCTATTCGCCCGAAGATGCTGACCGAGTATGTCGGTCAGCCGCAGGTGCGTGAGCAGATGGAGATTTTCATCAAGGCAGCGCAACTGCGCGGCGATGCGCTCGATCATCTGCTGATCTTCGGTCCGCCGGGACTGGGTAAAACCACCCTGGCGAACATCGTGGCCAACGAGATGGGTGTCAATCTTCGCACTACTTCAGGTCCGGTGCTGGAAAAGGCGGGCGACCTGGCGGCGATGCTGACCAACCTTGAACCGCATGACGTCCTGTTTATCGATGAAATCCATCGTCTCTCACCGGTGGTGGAAGAGATACTCTACCCGGCGATGGAAGATTATCAGCTGGATATCATGATTGGCGAAGGCCCGGCTGCGCGCTCAATCAAGCTCGATCTGCCGCCGTTTACCCTGATTGGTGCCACCACGCGTGCTGGCTCGCTGACCTCGCCGCTGCGCGATCGTTTCGGCATTGTGCAGCGGCTTGAGTTCTATCAGGTTAAAGATTTGCAGCACATCGTAGGCCGCAGCGCCGCCTGTCTGGGTCTGGCGCTGAGTGACGAAGGGGCGTTAGAGATCGCCCGTCGCGCCCGCGGCACGCCGCGTATTGCCAATCGCCTGCTGCGCCGCGTTCGTGACTTCGCCGAAGTGCGGGCAAATGGTGACCTGAGCGGTGAAGTATCCTGCAGCGCGCTGGATATGCTTAACGTAGACAGCGAAGGGTTCGATTATATGGACCGTAAACTGCTGCTGGCGATCATCGACAAATTTATGGGTGGGCCGGTGGGACTGGATAACCTGGCTGCGGCCATTGGTGAAGAGCGGGAAACCATCGAAGATGTGATTGAACCCTTCCTGATTCAGCAGGGCTTCATTCAGCGCACACCGCGTGGCCGGATGGCCACGCAGCACGCTTATCGTCACTTCGGCATCACGCGCGAAGAGTAACTAGACTGCTGGTTTCCGGACCATACTGAAAATAAACAGGATGGCGGCGCAGAGCACCACTGACGGCCCGGCAGGCGTGTCGTAGAAGGCGGAGAAGGTCAGGCCGCCGGTGACGGCAATCACCCCGATGACTACGGCGACGGCCGCCATGCCTTCCGGTGAACGCACAAAGCGACGAGCGGTCGCAGCGGGGATAATCAGCAGTGAGGTGATGATCAGCGCACCCACGAACTTCATTGCCACTCCGATAGTCAGTGCCGTGACCAGCATCAGGATCAGACGGGTACGCTGGATATTGACGCCGTCCACCTGTGCCAGTTCCGGGCTGATGGTCATCGACAGCAGCGACCGCCACTGCCACGCCATCACCAGCAGCACGATCACCACGCCGCCACCCATCATCCAGAGATCGTCTGGCGTCACCGCCAGCAGGTCGCCAAACAGATAAGCCATCAGATCGACGCGAACGTTCTTCATCAGGCTGACCACCACCAGGCCCAGCGACAGCGCGCTGTGCGCCATAATCCCCAGCAGGGTATCGATAGCCAGATGTGGACGACGCTCCAGCCAGACCAGTCCCAGCGCCAGGCAGACCGTAACCAGAATCACCGCGTAGTAAGGATTCACGTTAAACAGCAGGCCAAATGCCACGCCCAGCAGAGAGGCATGTGCCAGAGTATCGCCGAAATAGGACATCTTGCGCCAGACAACAAACGATCCCAGCGGACCGGCAGCCAGCGCTAACATCACACCGCCTATCCAGCCCGGTAATAACAACTCAATCATGATGGACCCTGTCCTTTGCGTAAAACGATACGTCCCTGAAGGTCGTGACGGTGATTATGATGATGACGATAAATCGCCAGCTCCTCCGCGCCGCGCGGACCAAACATGGCGATAAATTCCGGATGCTGCGATACCGCTTCCGGGGTGCCGGAACAACAGATGTGATGGTTAAGGCACAGCACTTCGTCGGTTTTGGCCATCACCAGATGCAGATCGTGGGAGACCATGAGTACGCCGCAGTTCAGTTCAACACGTAACTGATTGATAAGGTCATAGAGTGACACCTGACCATTCACATCCACACCCTGAGTAGGCTCATCGAGTACCAGCAATTGAGGCTGATTCAGCAGAGCGCGCGCCAGCAGCACACGCTGGGTTTCACCACCGGAAAGCTTTTGCAGCGGGGCGTTGAGCAGGTGACCCGCCTGCACGCGTTTCAGTGCCGGCAGGATCTCGGCGTTTTTGCTGCCACGGGTCAGACGCATAAAGCGTTCAACGGTCACCGGCAGGGTCGGGTCGATGTGCAGCTTCTGTGGCACATAGCCAATTCGCAGACCGGGATCACGCTGAACGGAACCGGTGGTGGGAGCGAGCAGTCCCAGCACCACACGCACCAGCGTTGATTTTCCGGCGCCGTTAGGACCCAGCAGGGTGAGGATGCGGCCAGGCTGCAGTGCCAGGCTGACACCGGATAACACATTGCGCTGGTTAAACTTTATCGAAACATTATCGAGTGTGACAAGTGAGGTCATAGTATTTACAGGTTGCACAGAATTTCGAATGTTATAATATCACATTCCACCTCATGGTCACGATGGAATGACGCAATATGTTACATAATAAAAAGGGCGCAATTTTCGCCTTAACTGCTTTCTCCGTTACAGCTTCGTTAACCCTTCCAGCTCAGGCGAATGTCGTGGCTTCACTCAAACCGGTAGGGTTTATCGCTGCGGCCATTGCCGATGGTGTCACACCGGTTGATGTTCTGCTACCGGACGGTGCCTCTGAACACGACTATTCCCTGCGGCCCTCAGATGCAAAACGCTTAAAAAACGCGGACTTAGTTGTATGGGTCGGGCCTGAAATGGAAGCCTTTATGGCGAAGTCTGCGGCTGAACTTCCGGCCCAAAAAAACCTCGCGATGGTGAACATCGACGGGGTAAAACCGTTATTGATTAGCGGTGGTGAAGATGAAGATGAACACACAGCGGAAAAATCCGAAGAACAGGAGGCCGATGCCCATCACCATCATCACGGCGAGTTTAATATGCACCTGTGGTTGTCGCCAGAGATTGCGCGCAAGACCGCGGTTGCAATCCATGGAAAATTATTGGAACTTATGCCGCAAGATAAAGCCAAACTTGACGCCAACCTCCAGCAGTTTGAGGTAGCTTTGGCGGACACGGACAAACGCGTTAGCGCACAACTCGCTCCGGTCAGAAATAAAGGATATTTCGTTTTTCACGACGCTTACACGTACTTTGAAAAACAATACGGTCTCTCGCCCACCGGGCACTTTACCGTCAATCCTGAAATTCAACCGGGCGCTCAGCGTTTACATCAGATACGAACACAGTTGGTTGAGCAAAAGGCGGTCTGCGTCTTTGCTGAGCCACAATTCAGGCCAGCAGTCATCGATGCTGTCGCCCGCGGAACGCAGGTGCGTAAAGGCACGCTCGATCCCCTGGGAACAGACATCAGCTTAGCCAAAGACAGCTATGTGAAATTCCTCTCACAACTGTCGAGCCAGTATGAAAGCTGCCTGAATGGAGCATGAGGAATAGGTAAAAGTGCAGCAGATAGCCCGCTCTGTCGCCCTCGCATTTAATAATTTGCCGCGCCCCCACCGCGTAATGCTGGGTTCTTTAACTGTAGTCACTCTGGCCGTCGCTGTCTGGCGGCCTTACGTTTATCATCCTTCGGATGATGTGACGCCCATCGTCAAAAACATCGAACTGGATAAGAACACGTTCCGCACGCTGTTGCCGGAAGCCAGTGAGCCTATCGATCAGAGCACACCGGAACCGGAAGAAGAATTGCCTGCGGACGATGTGGACACCGACGTGCCCGAAACGGCCGGTGTTCACGACTACACCGTTTCATCCGGCGATACTCTGAGCAGTGCCCTGAATCAGTATGGCATCGACATCAGTGACATTAATGCGCTGGTGATGAGCGACCGCGATCTGCGTAATCTGCAGGTTGGTCAGCAGCTGAGCTGGACGCTGGATGATGATGGTGGCCTGAAAACCCTGAGCTGGGAAATTTCCCGCCGTGAAACCCGCACCTATGAGCGCACCCCTAAAGGTGGCTTTAAGATGGATGCGGAGATGCAGAAGGGTGAATGGCGCAACAGCGTGATGCAGGGCGAAGTGCGCGGCAGTTTTGCCGCCAGCGCCCAGCGTGCCGGACTGAGCAGTGCCGAAGCCAGCGCCGTGATCAAAGCGCTGCAGTGGCAGATGGACTTCCGTAAACTGCGTGCGGGTGACCAGTTCAGCGTACTGATGTCACGCGAAATGCTGGATGGCAAGAGTGCGCAAAGCCAGTTGCTGGGTGTGCGCCTGCGCAGCGGGGGTAAAGACTATTACGCTTTCCGCGCCGAAGATGGCAAGTTCTACGATCGCAGCGGCTCCGGTCTGGCGCGCGGCTTTATGCGCTTCCCGACGGTTAAGCAGTATCGTGTCTCCTCTAACTTTAATCCGCGTCGTCTCAACCCGGTTACCGGCCGCATAGCGCCTCATAAAGGCGTCGACTTTGCGCTGCCGATCGGTACGCCGGTGCTGGCAGTGGGTGATGGTGAAATAGTGGTGGCGAAGAACGGCGGTGCCGCGGGTAACTATGTCGCCATTCGTCATGGCCGTCAGTATATGACGCGCTATATGCACATGAAGAAAGTGCTGGTGAAGCCAGGTCAGAAAGTGAAGCGTGGCGACCGTATTGGACTGTCAGGCAACACCGGACGTTCCACCGGGCCGCATCTGCATTTTGAAATCTGGATCAATAATCAGGCGGTCAACCCATTAACGGCGAAACTGCCGCGCATGGAAGGCCTGACCGGTAAAGATCGCAGCGATTACATGGCACAGGTTAAATCCTGGCTGCCTCAGCTGGGTCTGAAGTAAGCGAATTTCGTCAAATCGCGCAAAAACCGACGGGTTTCCCGTCGGTTTTTTGCTATATGGCGCAGGATGATTGCAAATTTTCAGGTCGTCACTATCATTAGCCGGTCATTGCTTGAGGCGAGTGCATGGAAACCCGTAAAAAAAATAACACTGAATTTATTCCCGTTTTTGAACGTTCTTTTCTCAAACCTAAATACTGGGGCAGCTGGCTGGCAATTGGTGCGTTGGCGGGTCTGGCGTATTTACCGCCGAAAGTGCGCGATCCGCTGCTGGGTCGGTTAGGCAAATTCGCCGGTAAGCTGGCAAAGGGCGCACGTCGCCGTGCGCTGATTAACCTCTATTACTGTCTGCCGGAACTCAGCGAGGCGCAGCGTGCAACGCTGGTCGATGAGATGTTTGCGACGGCACCGCAGGCGATGGCAATGATGACCGAGCTGGTGCTGCGCGATCCGGCACGTATCCGTGAACGTGTAGAGTGGCATGGTCGTGACATTATCGACCAGATGAAAGCGGACCAGCAAAATGTGATTTTCCTGGTGCCACACGGCTGGGCGGTGGATATTCCTGCCATGCTGCTGGCGTCAGAAGGGCAAAAGATGGCGGCAATGTTCCATAACCAGAGCGATCCGCTGATGGACTATGCGTGGAACACCGCACGCCGCGGTTATGGCGGACGGCTTCATGCCCGCAACGACGGCATTAAACCCTTTATCAGTTCGATCCGTCAGGGCTACTGGGGCTACTACCTGCCCGATCAGGATCATGGCCCGGAGCACAGCGAGTTCGTCGATTTCTTTGCCACCTATAAAGCGACGCTGCCTGCGGTAGGGCGACTGATGAAAGTGTGCCGCGCGCGCGTGGTGCCGCTGTTTCCGGTTTATAACAGCGAAACGCACAAGCTTGAGATTTATGTGCGTCCGCCGATGGACGATCTGCTGGAAGCTGACGATCACCAGTTGGCTCGCCGGATGAATGAAGAAGTGGAAGTGTTTGTCCGCCCGCATCCCGAGCAGTACACCTGGATCCTCAAGCTGCTGAAGACCCGCAAAGAGGGTGACATCGAGCCCTATTCGCGCAAAGATCTCTATCCGCGCAAATAGCAAAAAGGCCGCGAAAGCGGCCTTTTCTTATCTCCTAATCACTGGCTACAGGTGTGTGCTCCCTTGCTTTGAGCTTCTGAGCTGCCTGCTCAGGACACACCTGTGGCTGGGCTGCCTTTTTATAACGCCTCCAGCCTGCTGCGACGTTTACGCTCGCGCATAAACAGGATCACCAGACCAAACCAGAGCATGCCGCTGATAAAATTGACCAGGCAGAACCACAGCGTGCCGCCGCTGAAGTAGCCGCTTTTCGCCAGCTCAATTCCCACCGCCAGCGTCATAATACTGATCATTCCCAGCATCGCAGCCACACTGCCTTTGCCTTCGTTGCTGGCGTAGAGCGTCAGGCGATACAGTCCGGCATTGACCATGCCCGCGCCAAAGGCGTAGAGACTCAGGCCAGCGGTTATCAGCAGATAGCCGTGGCTGTTCATCAGGCTCGCCACCAGCGCCAGGCTCAGACCAATCAGAATCGGCCAGGCGGCGAACTTCACCGGCTGCTCAATCGGCACGCGTCCCGCCAGCTTACTCAGCGTCAGGTTACCGGCGATCATCGCCAGAAATACCGGCAGCTGCAACAGGGCGTACTGCATGCGTGACAGACCTTCGTCGTGCATCAGGATCACCGGCGAAAGAGCAACCCAGGTGAGGATCGGGATAAACACCAGCCCGATAGCGAAGGAACCAAACATCACCAGCCGGTCTTTCATCAGCCGGCCATAGTTGCGTGCAAGATTGGGCAGGGCGATGGAATGACTGCGGTCACCTGCGGTTTCGGGCATCACACGCCACAGCACCACAAAGGCGACCAGGCTGCAGGCGGCAAACAGCCAGAACATGCTGCGCCAGCTGCCAATGGTGAGCCAGGCTGCACCAGCAAGCGGACCCGCCAGCGGAGCCAGCAGCGCCACGTTGGCCATCAGCGCCATCATGCGCACCGCCAGCGCCTCATCGAAGGCTTCCTGAATTGCGGCATAACCGACCGCGCCGATAAAGCAGAGGCTGATGCCCTGAATAAAGCGCAGGCTGACAAATTCCTCAATCGAGCTGACCCAGTGCATCAGCATGCAGGCGACGGCAAAAAACAGGATGCCGAAGAGCATCACCGGTCGCCGGCCAAACTTATCAGAGAGAGGACCCAGCAGCCATTGCAGCACCACGCCGCCAATCAGGTAGGCGGTCAGGGAGGTGGAGACCCATTCAGGGCCGACGGAAAATTCGCTGGTGACGATCAGCATGCCAGGCTGGATCATGTCATGAGCAATATAGGTGGCAAACTCGAACAGCACTAACGCCAGAGGAAAGAGTAAAATTCGGCCGGTAAGCTGGCTGATGGGGTGGAAACGGGCCATCTGGCCTCCTTGTCAGAAAAGAAAACGCGACTGCCAGGCAGTCGCGTCGTTTATTCTACACCGACATTGTAAACCCGGACTCAATTAATCCACGCGCAGCACACGTGTGGTATTGGTGGTGCCGGTTGCGCCCATCACATCGCCCTGCGTCACAATGACCAGATCGCCAGAGACCAGGAAGCCTTTGTCGCGCAGCAGGTTAACCGCATCGTGTGCAGCAGCCACACCATCGTTATTGCTGTCGAAGAACACTGGCGTCACGCCGCGATAGAGCGCGGTGAGATTCAGTGTGCGTTCATGGCGTGACATGGCAAAAATCGGCAGGCCTGAGGTGATACGTGAGGTCATCAGCGGGGTACGGCCCGACTCGGTCATGGTGATGATCGCGGTGACGCCCTGCAGGTGGTTCGCGGCGTACATGGATGACATAGCAATCGCTTCTTCGACATTGTCGAACTGCACGTCCAGACGATGCTTGGAGACGTTGACGCTCGGGATCTTCTCTGCGCCCAGGCAGACCTTCGCCATCGCTGAGACAGTTTCAGCCGGATACTGACCCGCTGCGGTTTCCGCAGAGAGCATCACGGCATCGGTGCCATCCAGTACTGCGTTCGCCACGTCCATCACTTCTGCGCGGGTCGGCATCGGGTTAGTGATCATCGACTCCATCATCTGGGTCGCGGTAATGATGGTGCGGTTAAGCTGGCGGGCACGACGAATCAATGCTTTCTGAATGCCGACCAGTTCCGGATCGCCAATCTCAACGCCCAGATCGCCACGCGCCACCATCACCACATCAGAGGCCAGAATGATGTCATCCATCGCTTCCTGGCTGGCGACGGCTTCAGCACGTTCCACTTTTGCGACCAGTTTGGCGTCACAACCTGCTTCGCGCGCCAGACGCCGTGCCAGATTCATATCTTCACCACAGCGTGGGAAAGAGACGGCCAGATAGTCGACGCGGATTTTGGCGGCAGTGATGATATCCGCTTTATCTTTTTCGGTCAGCGCTTCAGCTGAGAGTCCGCCGCCCAGCTTGTTAATGCCTTTGTTGTTCGACAGCGGGCCACCCACGGTGACTTCGGTAAACACTTTCATGTCCTGAACTTCCAGCACTTTCAGCTGCACGCGGCCATCATCCAGCAGCAGGATATCGCCCGGCACCACATCTGCAGGCAGGCCTTTGTAGTCGATACCGACGCGCTCTTTATCGCCTTCGCCTTTACCCAGATTGGCATCCAGCAGGAAACGGTCGCCGATATTCAGGAAAACTTTGCCTTCTTTGAAGGTTGAAACACGAATTTTTGGACCCTGGAGGTCACCGAGGATGGCCACGTGGCGACCCAGTTTTGCGGCAATCTCACGCACTTTATCGGCGCGGATCTGGTGATCTTCTGGCGTGCCGTGAGAGAAGTTGAGTCGTACAACGTTCGCGCCGGCAGCGATGATTTTTTCTAAATTATTATCACGATCGGTGGCCGGGCCGAGGGTTGTAACGATTTTGGTTCTTCTGAGACGTCTTGACATCGAGGACTCCGTAAACATTTAAGCGTGCCCTGGTCTGTGGACACAGCATGGTTATCTATTCTATATGATCGACGGGTTGTGATACGACTCACATTGTAAATGTGATGTTAATTTTTTTGCTGATCATCCTTTTCCCGAATGGTGTGCTTTTCGTAACGCGACGCTTTCAACGCCTCTTTCACGCGTTTCAGGTTTTCCCGGAAGGGCGCACCCCGTTCCAGGGTGAAACCGGTCGCCAACACATCGATCACGGTCAACTGCGCCAGGCGCGATACCATCGGCAAATAGATATCCGTATCTTCCGGTACATCAAGCACTAAAGCTATCGCTGCTTCATGGGCAAGGGGAGAATCGGCAGAGGTGATGGCTATAACGGTGGAACCGTTTACACGGGCCAGGCGAGCCAGTTCTACCATATTTTTTGTGCGTCCAGTATGCGAAATGAGAACAAAAACGTCACCGGCTCGACTATTTATGCAACTCATGCGCTGGATCACAATATCGTCTGACCAGATGACCGGCAGATTAAAGCGCAGAAATTTGGTAAAGGCGTCATGCGCCACCACAGCGGAAGCACCCAGCCCGAAAAAGGCGAGTTTGTCAGCCTGAGTGAGCAGGGTGACGGCCTGCTGCAGTTGGGTGCTATCCAGTTGATCCCGCACCCGCTGCAGCCCTGCCAGCGCCGAGTCAAAGATTTTGTGGCTGTAGTTCTCCACACTGTCATCGTCCTCCACGCCCCGGCTGACCCAGTTGCTGCTTTTCACCAGGCTCTGCGCCAGTTGCAGCTTAAAGTCGGGAAAGCCGCGCGCGCCCAGTCGATGACAGAAGCGATTCACCGTGGGTTCACTGACGCAGGCTTCACGCGCCAGGGTGGCGATGCTGGAGTGCATCGCCGCCTGCGGCGCAGCCAGAATCTGCCGGGCGACTTTCTGTTCCGCATTGCTGAGCGCGGCGAACTGCGCCTCAATTTTTTCCAGCATATTCATAAGCCGATGACCATAATCACTTTTAGCAATTTCAATTATCCCTGTCGTCAGGGTCGATTAACAGAGACTATATCGTGTCATCACCTGCCAGGCGCAACGGCGGACAAGTCGATTGCCCTTTTTTTTGGGATACTTTGACCGGTGCCTGATTTTCCTGACACCAACAGACACAGAAAAAACCGGCAATCCGCACGTGTCATCACACGCGCTTAGCACATCCGGTACAGAGTTAATGCGGTTGACCCGGCGAGTCGGTTTACCTGGCGCGGGGAAAAAAGTACATTGTGCTCAAAGAAAATAATAACCTGGACCCGGTGGCAGAGGATGCATCACCACCGGACTATCCTGCAACGAGGAGAGGAAAATGGCGGTAACACAAACAGCCCAGGCATGCGATCTGGTGATTTTCGGTGCCAAAGGCGATCTTGCACGCCGTAAACTGTTGCCTTCACTGTACCAGTTAGAGAAAGCGGGGCAGATCCACGAGGAAACCCGCATTATTGGTGTCGGCCGTGCCGAGTGGGATAAAGCGGAATACACCAAAGTGGTACGTGAAGCGCTGGAAACCTTCATGAAGGAGAAGATTGACGAAGCGCTGTGGGACAAACTCAGCAATCGTCTCGACTTCTGCAACCTCGATGTCAACGACACCACGCACTTTCCGAAACTGGGCAAGATGCTGGACCAGAAAAATCGCACCACCATCAACTACTTCGCCATGCCACCCAGCACCTTTGGCGCCATCTGTCAGGGTCTGGGCACCGCGAAGCTGAATGCTAAACCGGCGCGCGTAGTGATGGAGAAGCCGCTGGGTACCTCACTGGAAACCTCGCAGGAGATCAACGACAGCGTTGGTGAGTACTTTGATGAGAGCCAGGTGTTCCGTATTGACCACTATCTCGGCAAAGAGACCGTGCTTAACCTGCTGGCGCTGCGCTTTGCTAACTCTATCTTCGTGAATAACTGGGATAACCGCACCATCGACCACGTCCAGATTACCGTGGCCGAAGAAGTGGGTATCGAAGGCCGCTGGGGTTACTTCGATAAAGCGGGCCAGATGCGCGACATGATCCAGAACCACCTGCTGCAGATTCTGACCATGATCGCCATGTCACCGCCGTCCGACCTCAGCGCCGACAGCATCCGTGACGAAAAAGTTAAAGTGCTGCGCTCGCTGCGCCGCATCGATCAGACCAACGTGCGTGAGAAAACCGTTCGCGGCCAGTACACCGCTGGCTTTGTGCAGGGCAAAAAAGTGCCGGGCTACCTGGAAGAAGAGGGTGCCAATAAGTCGAGCGCCACAGAGACCTTCGTGGCAATACGTGTCGATATCGACAACTGGCGCTGGGCGGGCGTGCCGTTCTACCTGCGCACCGGTAAGCGTTTGCCGACCAAGTGTTCAGAAGTCGTGGTCTACTTCAAAAACCCGGAAATGAACCTGTTTAAAGACTCCTACTCAGAGTTGCCACAGAACAAACTGACGATTCGTCTGCAGCCGGACGAAGGGGTGGATATCGAGATCCTGAATAAAGTGCCGGGCCTCGATCACAAGCACAAACTGCAGACCACCAAGCTGGATCTGAGCTACTCCGAGACCTTTAACCAGTCGCACCTTGCCGATGCTTACGAGCGTCTGCTGCTGGAGAGCATGCGCGGTATCCAGGCGCTGTTTGTGCGCCGCGATGAAGTGGAAGCCGCGTGGACCTATGTCGATTCCATTATCGACGCCTGGGCTGCGGACGGCGACTCTTCCAAGCCGTATCAGGCGGGCACCTGGGGCCCGGTGGCTTCAGTGGCGATGATTACCCGCGATGGCCGCTCGTGGAACGAGTTCGAATAACGGAAGTGATGATGAAGCCCGCAACGCGGGCTTTTTTTTCGCCCTTAATCCGGGCCAGTCAACACGAATAAAATTGAACTGCCGTTTCAAAATGGTCGCATGATGATAGACGCTCAGGAAGCTGATCATGTATGGTAGTGGCGCAATTTACAGGGCAGGAGCCGATGCTCCATGACCGGGTCGCAATCCCGGTGTTATCAAGCAAGGGGAACTGATGAAAAACTGGAAAACGAGTGCAGAACAGATTCTGACCACCGGACCTGTGGTGCCGGTCATCGTTGTGAACAAACTGGAACACGCCGTGCCGATGGCAAAAGCGCTGGTGGCAGGTGGTGTCAGAGTGCTGGAAGTGACGCTGCGCACGCCAGTGGCGATGGATGCCTTACGTGCGATGATTAAAGAAGTACCGGATGCGATCGTCGGTGCGGGAACGGTGATTAACCCGCAGCAGTTACAGGAAGTGACCGATGCCGGTGCGCAGTTTGTGATCAGTCCAGGCGTCACCGAGTCGCTGCTGAAAGCGGCGGTTGAAGGGCCGGTACCGTTGATTCCCGGCATCAGCACCGTTTCTGAGTTAATGACCGGTATGGACTACGGTCTGCGCGAGTTCAAGTTTTTCCCGGCAGAAGCGAACGGCGGCGTTAAAGCGCTGCAGGCGATTGGCGGACCCTTCCCGCAGGTGCGATTCTGCCCGACCGGCGGCATCTCTCCGGCGAACTACCGTGACTATCTGGCGCTGAAAAGCGTGCTGTGCATCGGCGGTTCGTGGCTGGTGCCCAACGACGCGCTGGAAGCGGGCGACTGGGATCGCATCACCCGCCTGGCACGCGAAGCTGTCGAAGGCGCGAAGTAAGTTATGCGGTGAGCGTCTGCTCACCGCACACCTTTACCCCTGAACCGTGACCGCTGCTGCGCTGGCAACGGCACGCGCAATCGCCTGATCGGTGCTGTCACCGCTGGCGAGCGCCACGCCCAGACGACGCTGACCGCTGATTTCCGGCTTGCCGAACAGGCGCAGTTGCAGACCGGCACCCAACGCCGCTTCGACATTCACAAATTGCACATTCTGGCTGGTGAGTTGCGGCAGAATAACGGCGGACGCTGACGGACCATACTGGCGAATCGCGCCAATCGGCAGACCGAGAAACGCCCGCACGTGCAGCGCAAACTCTGACAGATCCTGCGAAATCAGCGTCACCATGCCGGTGTCGTGAGGACGCGGCGAAACTTCGCTGAATACCACCTCATCACCGCAGACAAACAGCTCAACGCCAAACAAGCCATAGCCACCCAGCGCCTTAACCACCTGCGCGGCAACATCCTGTGCCCGCTGCAGCGCCACATCACTCATCTGCTGCGGCTGCCAGGATTCACGGTAATCGCCATCCTCCTGACGGTGACCAATCGGCGCACAGAAATGAATGCCATCGACTGCGCTGATGGTGAGCAGGGTGATCTCGAAATCGAAGTCGACAACCCCTTCGACGATGACGCGTCCGGCACCCGCGCGGCCACCCTGTTGCGCATAGTCCCAGGCGTTATCGAGCTGGCTGGCGTCGCGGATAAAGCTCTGACCTTTGCCGGATGAACTCATCACCGGCTTCGCAATGCAGGGAAAGCCGATTTCGGTAGCCGCTTCATCAAAGCGCGCCTTGCTATCGGCAAAGCGATAGCGGGAGGTCGGCAGAGAGAGCTCTTCAGCCGCCAGCCGACGAATGCCTTCGCGGTTCATGGTCAGCCGCGCGGCACGGGCAGTCGGCACCACGCGCTGGCCTTGCTGCTCCAGTTCAACCAGGGTCTCCGTGGCGATGGCTTCGATTTCCGGTACGACAAAATCAGGCTTCTCTTCAGCGATTAGCGCAGCCAGCGCCGCGCCATCCAGCATGTTAATCACATGGCTGCGATGGGCGACGTGCATCGCCGGGGCATCGGCGTAACGATCAACCGCGATCACTTCCACACCCAGACGCTGACACTCCAGCGCCACTTCTTTACCCAGTTCACCTGAACCCAATAGCATCACACGCGTTGCTGCCGGACGCAGCGCTGTTCCGAGAGTCGTCATTTCTTCACCTAAGCAGTCAAAATTCGCGCGCAAGTATAAACGAAAACGTTTGCGTTCTCATCTTTCGTCCATCTGGCACGACCTTTTGCCTTACTTTTCCCGCTCTGACGTTTCCTGACATCCTTTTCGTCAGGATAGCGGACTGACATCTTAAAAGGAGTGGATGATGAATAACTGGTTGCAACAAATTCAGTCGGTACTGACGAAGAAGGGCGGTGAGGGCAAATCGGGCGGCGGCTTAAGCGACATGCTGGCGCCGGGTGCGCTGGGCGGCCTGGCCGGTATGCTGATTGCCAGTAAATCGTCGCGAAAACTGCTGACAAAATATGGCGGCAAGGCGCTGATTATCGGTGGCGGTGCGGCTGCGGGCGCGGTGTTATGGAACAAATACAAGCAGCGGGTCAGCGAAGCGCACCAGAATGAACCTGACTTTGGCGTGGCGCAGACGCCGGTTAACCTGCGGGCCGAACGTCTGGTGACGGCGCTGGTGTTTGCCGCCAAAAGCGACGGGCACATTGACGATCAGGAACGGGCAGCCATTGAGCAGAATATTCATCAGTCTGGCTACGGTCAGGAAGCGGAACAGCTGATCCAGAAAGCGATGAACCGCCCGCTGGATCCGCAGTGGCTGGCCGCCGATGTGAAGAACGAGGAGGAGGCGCTGGAGCTCTACTTCCTGAGCTGTGCCGCCATCGACGTTGATCACTTCATGGAGCGCAGTTATCTCTCCGCGCTGGGCGACGCGCTGAAAATCCCCCAGGATGTTCGCGACGGTATCCAGCAGGATCTTGAGGCTGAGAAAGCCCGTTTACCCGCCAGTTAATCCCTCTGATATTCCGCTGGCGGGTCACAGGATGTGATCCGCCAGCGGCTGCTTCTCAACCTATACCTGGCTTCCCGCTGCTGAAGTGTTACGCTTACAGATCATTACGTTCACGGAGACGGATGGATGAAAGCACCCATCGCAAAAAAAATACCCCATGAGATGACGCTGCACGGCGAGACGCGCGTTGACAACTACTACTGGCTGCGCGACGACAAGCGCGAAAACAGCGAGGTCCTTGATTACCTGCGTGCCGAAAACAACTACGGCAAAAAAATCATGTCGTCACAGCAGCCACTGCAGGACCGGGTATTAAAAGAGATTATCGATCGGCTGCCGCCTGAAGATCACTCAGTGCCCTATGTGAAAAATGGCTACCGTTATCAGAGCCGTTATCAGAGCGGTAACGAATACCCGGCCTATTACCGCCAGCCCGCCGCGAGCGATGAGTCTGGCGAGTGGAGCCTGCTGCTGGATGCCAACCAGCGCGCCTCGCACAGTGATTTCTATACCATGGGCGCGCTGCATATCAGTCCGGATAACCGGGTCATGGCGCTGGCTGAAGATTTCCTGTCTCGCCGGCAATATGGCATCCGCTTCCGTAACCTGGAGAGTGGCAGCTGGTACCCTGAAGTGCTGAGCAACGCCTCTTCCAGCTTCGCGTGGGGTAATGACTCGCGCACCCTCTACTATGTGCGAAAACACCCGCAGACGCTGCTTTCTTATCAGGTGTGGCGACACGAACTGGGTACGCCGCAGTTCGACGACCAGCTGGTCTATGAAGAGCAGGATGACACTTATCATCTCAGCGTACATAAGACCACCTCCAAGCAGTTCATCATGATTGCCCTCTACAGCACCAACACCAGCGAAATTCAGCTGATTGATGCGAACTTCCCCGACGCGCAGCCGCATGTGTTTCTGCCGCGCCGCCGCGATCATGAGTACAGCATCGACCACTACGATCATCAGTTCTTCATTCGATCCAACCGGGAAGGCGAGAACTTCGGGCTGTACCGCAGCCGCTATCTGGACGAGTCACGCTGGGAAACCCTGATCCCGGCACGGGAACAGGTGGTGATGGAAGATTTTCAGCTGTTTCAGGACTGGCTGGTGGTCGAGGAGCGCCAGCGCGGCTTAACCAGCCTGCGGCAGATCAACTGGGCCAGCGGTGAAACCAGCGGCATCGCCTTTGACGATCCGACCTATGTGACCTGGCTGGCCTACAATCCGACGCCGCGCACCAGCAAACTGCGTTACGGCTATTCGTCGATGACCACGCCGACCACGCTGTTTGAACTGGATATGGATACCGGCGAACGCCGCATCCTGAAGCAGAGCGCGGTGAAAGGCTTTAACGCGGAAGATTACAAAAGCGAACATCACTGGATCAAAGTCAGCGATGGCACCGAAGTGCCGGTATCGCTGGTCTATCACCGCAAACATTATCAACCCGGTCAGAATCCGATGCTGGTGTATGGCTACGGTGCCTACGGCAGCAGTATGGATGCCGATTTCAGCGTCAGCCGCCTGAGCCTGCTGGATCGCGGCTTTGTCTATGCGCTGATACAGGTGCGCGGCGGCGGTGAGCTGGGGCAGCAATGGTATGACGGCGGTCGCCTGCTGAACAAAATGAACAGCTTCACCGATTTTATCGATGTCACTAACGCGCTGGTGGCGCGTGGCATCGGACACCCGGAACGACTCTATGCCATGGGTGGCAGCGCGGGTGGCTTGCTCATGGGCGGAGTAATTAACCTGGCACCGCAGCGGTTCCACGGCGTGGTTGCCCAGGTGCCGTTTGTGGATGTGGTGACCACGATGCTGGATGAGTCGATTCCGCTGACCACTGGCGAGTATGACGAGTGGGGCAACCCTAATGATCCTGAGTACTACCGTTATATCCGCCAGTACAGCCCTTATGACAACATCGAGGCGAAAGCCTATCCTCATCTGCTGGTCACCACCGGCCTGCATGATTCGCAGGTGCAGTACTGGGAACCAGCCAAGTGGGTGGCGAAGCTGAGATCGATGAAAACCGACAATAACCTGCTGCTGCTCTGCACCGACATGGATGCGGGTCACGGCGGCAAGTCGGGGCGCTACAAAGCCTATGAAGGGATCGCGATGGAATACACCTTCCTGCTGGGACTGGCGCAGGGCACCTTACCGCCAGCTCAGGATTACTGAGATTCGGTCAGGTACTTACGCAGCGCCTGCCGCAATGGCGGGCGCAGATCGCTGACGTTATCCAGCATCCACTTCAGATAGCCCGGATCCTTGCGCGCAACCACCGCGATCGCCTGGCCGCGGTATTTGCCAAACGGCAGAACGTCGTCGCGTTGAGCCGCCGGTTGTGACCGCACAATCATCTCGGAGGCACTCCAGCCGGAGGTCTCCATAATTCGAATCAGCAGTGCTGCCGTAACATAGCAGTCATAGAGCGCGCGGTGGGCATGCAGGTCGGCGGGCGGCGTGACATCCAGTTTCAGCGAATGACGCAGTGCCTGGTTGCCATATTTAATGCCCGGCCAGAGCTGACGCGCCAGCTGCATGGTGCAGATCCACTCTCCGTACATTTCCGGCAGCATCCGGCGATCAAAACTGGCGTTATGCGCCACGTAAAAAGCACTGCCGTGATAGCGTGGGATCGCCTCTTCAATGGTCGGCTTACCGGCGACCATCGCTTCGGTGATGCGATGCACGGCCATCGCCTGACGGCTGATA
Organism: Pantoea sp. Fr-CA_6; assembly: GCF_024520895.1. NCBI lineage: Bacteria > Pseudomonadati > Pseudomonadota > Gammaproteobacteria > Enterobacterales > Erwiniaceae > Pantoea > Pantoea sp. Fr-CA_6. Next base: position 393,494 of record NZ_JALNPO010000004.1, read on the forward strand.
GGGCGGTCGGGCAGGATGAGATCGCTCATCGGATTCACAATCTGGCCGTTGACCACATCCACGGACGCCACTTCGACCACGCCACCCTGCAGACCGCAGGTTTCGGTATCAATAACGCGAAATATCATTGCTTCATCTTCGGTTCATAAGGAAGGCGCGACAGGCTGAGCGACGCCTGGCGGTAGTGCATCAGACGCTGACGAAACCAGTCACGCAGCGCTTCGGGCTGCTCCTGCGCCACCATTTCGGCGACGATCGGCATGTTATAGCGCTCTTTAAACGCCACACCCGCTGCCGCCAAATCGACATTAATCTTGTCTTTCTCTTCCTGGGACAGCAGGGCAAGGTTATGGCTCATAATATTCTCCTGACGATAGCGGGCAAAAGTAATGTTTTCGGCGGTCTGAATCAAGGATAAAGGATCGCATCGCTGGCCTCGACAGTGCAAATACAGCAGCGTATCCTTTTGCCACGTTTATCGCCCTGGCGGCGGTTAAAAGGATGATCTTATGCATAAAAAACTGATTTCCCGCATGGTTATTGCGCTGGCGGCAGCCGGACTGATGACATTCAGTTCGCTGGCAGCGGCGCATGCACATCTCCAGTCTTCTATCCCGGCGGCCAAAGCGCAGGTAACGACATCCACCGATGCGCTGACGCTGAACTTCAGTGAAGATATTGAAGCGGCATTCAGCGGCGTTACGCTGCTGGATAGTGCACAGAAGCCCGTCGCCACTGCTAAAGCCCGCGTTGAATCTGGCCAGAAAAACCGGCTGATTGTGGGCCTGTCTCAGCCGCTGCGAGCGGGCAGCTATCAGGTTAACTGGCATGTGCTGTCAGTGGATGGACATAAAACCGCAGGAAGCTATCGCTTTAGCGTGAAGTAACTCCGGTGACCAGCCTCTGGATCCTGTTACGCGCGCTGCATTTTGCCGCCGTGATGCTGCTGACCGGCAGCGCCTGTTACAGTGCGCTGCTGGCACCCGGACGCTATCGACCACTACTGGCGCGACGATTAAACCCGCTGGTGAAAGGGAGCGCCTGGCTGGCGCTGCTGAGTGCGCTGGCGATGCTGGCCTGCCAGAATGTGTTGATGAGCGGCGACAGCGCCAATCTGGCCGATGTCGATATCTGGCTGGCGGTGATTGGCACGCACTTCGGTGGCGTGTGGCTGTGGGAAATCCTGTTTAGCCTGCTGGCCGTTGCCGGGTTGCTACTGACCGGGCGGCTGCGTCAGCAGGTGTTACTGCTGGCGGGCGTTCTGCAACTGGCCTGCATGGCTCTGATTGGTCATGCCGCGATGCGCGATGGCTGGCCGGGATTGTTTCAGCAGCTCAATCATGCACTACATCTGATTGCCGCGGCGTTCTGGACGGGCGGATTAGTGCCTCTGTTGCTGTTGATGCGGGAGGCGCGCCAGATCGATCGCCGCACCGACGCTATCCGTACCATGATGCGCTTTTCGCGCTATGGTCATCTGGCGGTGGCGTTAACGCTGCTGAGTGGTCTGATAAACAGCGTGATGATCGCGGGCTGGCCGCTGACGTGGCACGATTCACGCTACATTGTATTGTTGCTGTGTAAAGTGTTGCTGGTTGCCCTGATGGTGCTGGTGGCGCTGATTAACCGATACTGGCTGGTGCCGCGATTCCGCCTGGCGGGCAGCGGGACGCAGCAGAAATTTATTCGCATGACGCAGCTTGAACTGCTGCTGGCGTGTGGAGTGGTTGGGCTGGTCAGCGTATTTGCCACGCTGTCGCCAGCCTGAATGTGGTTTAAGAGAGAAAAGGGTAGTTATGTTGCTGAAGAAAGTGATCCCCGCAATCCTGTTGTTATCCGTATGCGGCCAGGCGCTGGCGGCACAAATCATTACCGTCAGCCGCTTTGAGATCGGTAAAGAGAAGTGGCCGTTTAACCGTGAAGAGGTGATGCTGACCTGTGAGAAAGATGGTGCGATGTTTGCCATCAACCCGAGCACGCTGATGACATACCCCCTGAACGATATCGCCGACACACTGTTCAAAAATAAACAGGTGAAAGCGCAGCCGATCAGCGTGATCCAGGTTGAAGATAAAGCGCATCCGGGCCAGATGATGAGTCTGCAGCCGATTGTTGAGCGCACCCAGGCGCTATGCGGTAAATAAACCTGTCGGGTGCAGCACCGCGCTGCGCCCAACCCCTCTTTTTTGCCGTTGCGATCACAAACTGATCCGGTTTATGGTCCTGCGCCTCCCGTTTGCTGGCAATTCCACCGCGCTGTTCTAATGTTAAATGGCAAGGCGACATCGCCTTCATAAATGCCAACTTTTAGCGCACGGCTCCTTGAGAGCCATTTCCCTGGACCGAATATAGGAATCGTATTCGGTCTTTTTTTGTCAGATGCCGCCCATCTGTTAATGATTTTCAATCAATAACTTAGTCTTTTTCCGTTGTGTTCTTCTCCACTCTTCTGCAAGACGCCATTCCATTATGTCATTGCCATTTTTCCTATTCATATAAGTTACAACCCTGCTTTATTACCTCTCTATGAAAGGGACACCGTGGCGATAATCTGCCACCTGTTTTACTCATGGTTGAAGCCCTGCCAGGAGCATCAGGTATAGGCTGTGCAGCCCGTGCGAGAGAAGTTTGCTGAGTGAACGGCGTTGCAGTACTCGGTAATGACCGCTCTACTATCCTGTGGCACTCTATTAAGTCACATGAAAATGAGGGAACGATAATGAATGCAGGGAATGCAATCACAGAACCTGGCAGATATTACACATTTCAGTCACCACTATCGGGCAACGTATTTTTGAATTGAGACCACGTGTGCTGCCACGAAACGCACAGCCGGTGCTGGATGAGTCCAGCGGCATGTGCATTGGTTATTCTGTGGCTCAGGCTCCCGGTCTGTGGCAGATATACGATGTGCAGGGGCATTTTGTTCGACTTGAAGAGGCACCTCTCGAAACGCCACTGATTGATCCTACAGACATAGCGCTTCTTGCGTTTGGTGTATTTCGAATTTTCCGCGCTGGCCGCGCATTATTGGAGGCTGGTACACGAGCTGCTATAAGTGCCAGACTCAGCCAGGCAACAATAATGTTCCTGCGTGCCAGGTTAAAAACGGGTTTATCGGCGTGTAACCTGAAAATGACCGAAACAGCGGCGAGGCACATGTATGAGCCGGGTCGCTATGTTCCGTTACATATTCAGGAAAGAGCTATCCGCTATGGCAGACGCATGGCCGATCCTCGCAACGGAGAGGGTATGTATCGTTATGAAACGGAAATGTATAAATTACACCGTAAGAAAAATATCACTGAGTATAAGAAGTACACTCTTGAGGTTGTGGTAAGGGTATCAGATTGGACGATAACTCATTTTAGGTATTTTTGATTAACCGACAGGAACGTACATATGTTTGATATCAGAGATGAAGAATTCGTTTTTGCGGTGTCGCCTTTTGAACGGGTTGTCGATAACGAAGCCGATCCTGTTAACCATCACTGGGATTGGATACAGTCCTGGATAGAATTCTCGGTAAGCGGCCTGAAGGTGGCGTTTAAGACTGAGTTCACTGTTGGAGAGTTGAAAATGTTGAAAAAAGAATTTTCAGCTTTTCATCAGGCGATAATTGCTCAGCAAAAGTTAAAGTCGTTTAAATATCAGAGCGATATTCATCAGCTTGATATGATACTGACAAATGAAAATACTATTGATAGCGTTACTATTGATTTTATCCTTCGACCGGAGCCTCATGCCGACAGCGTTCAGGTTAAAGGCAGCTTTGGCCTTGATGAAAGCTATTTCCCCGACATTCTAAAGAGGCTGGATGAAATGATTCAATGGCAGAATTAAACATTTTGTCATTAAAAGTTTTTAACTGAAAAATTCGGGCGTAGAATGGATTTTAATTCAGTCCTTTACGTCTATGCACTATTCGATGCGGCAGTATCAGTATCAATACCTGTACTGCCTGCATGCAGTTCATCCATACCGTAAGCGATGCCGCCACTGTCAGGGTATAGCCCGTGCAGTAAGCGGCTGCATTTTAAAAAAACCGCCTCAGTGGGTGACTTCTGCGGATTTACTGGTCTCATAATCTCGTCGTTTTTCAATCATCCTGATGTAGAAGTCATAAAGCTCTTTGTGCATGCGCTGCTTCATTTCAGCAGGCAACGGTTCCTGCGTTTTCTTCCACTCCTCCAGTTCAGGCTTGCAAATGACATAAGCCTCATCAACGATTTTTTTTGGCTGAATATCGGACTTTATGAACGGGATAGTGTGGTGATTCAGGCATTTAACCTCTGGCGTTTCGAATGACCTGTCATCCGCTATTGCTGTCATAGAAAGCAACATTCCAGATAAAAAAATCCACCTCAAAGCTTCTCCTCCTTTTGATAAATCGGGTCTTATCCCCGTGGAAACTTCATCGACTCTTCGTGGTAAAACTTGAGCTCTACTTATTGTAATTCAGCCATTCGTCCCAGCAACTTTCCGAATCTATATCCTGACATCCACGACTCTCAATCATGCTTAAGACCCCTTCAGTATGCAGGCTAATGGCGGTAGCATTATCACGAATATCTAATACTTCCTCTTCAGTCAAAGGAGAGCCTTTCTCCTCGGCTTTAAAAACAAGTAAGCTGATAAGTGAGGGAATGAAAACGATAGTCACTTCTCATCCTTCTGGTAAGCCGGGTCAGTGCCACACGGATTCTGCAGCGCAACATTCCTGTAAGCGACTCCTGATGTGGTAAAATCCACGTTAGCCCTATCGCGCTCATCTCTACTGTGCGCCGCCAGGTTTTTCGCTAACCATGCTTAGCCCGTAATTATTAAGAAGCTGCATTAGGATCACACGAGGCATCTCTTTACTTGATAGGCTGAAATTGTTGTTGAGCGCAGAGGCTATCATAGTGCTTGAAAGCAGATTGCCTTTGTAATAGATAGAAAGGCTCTTGCCAATATTTTGCCTCGTAACTTTATATAACCTTTTACCACACACGTTGGTTAGGTTGAAGATTACATTCTCAGACTCAACTTTATCCCTGGCTACATAATAGATTGATTCTATGATGCTGCTGGTACGGCTCTTGACTGTCATTAATGTCAAAGGTAAAACTTCCAGGCTCTGCGATGGCGGCCCCAGAAATAATAAAAAGCAGCGAATAAAATCCCAGATCTAAGCATGCAGAATCCATACTGTGAGCATTAAAGAATAATTATAAGGTTATTCGGTTTCATACGCACTTTGTAGCACTTTTCAAAATTTATTTTTTGCTGCGTTCGTGCTCATTGCTGCTGCGAACAAAGCCAGGTAAAAAAAAACCGCCCGCAGGCGGCTGTTTACTAAAAGTTAAATTCCCATGCGGTACTCTTCGTACGAACGAGGTTCAGAGTCACCCTCTTTGCGATAAACAAGGAGATCACTCTGCCGATTCGTAACATACATTAGTGTTTCAGTAAGCTGACGTCGCAAAGTAACAGGCATTTGAGGAATGCTTTTATCGCCGAGTCCATCCTCGATTTTATTCATGATTTCGAGAGCCAGGCCAATTTGCTCAGCATCCATCAAAATATTAACGCGATAACCCTCACGGGTCTCTTGCTCGCTGCCTAACTGCCTGGTTAGTTTATCGACCTGATTGGCATAAGCGTCCAGTTGAGCCTGAACATCAGTCGGGACTTCACCTGTTCTTTCAGCCAGCGCTTTGAGAGCGTTGATGTTCTCTATTGCCTGTTGTGCAAGGTCTGTAGCAGTAGTCATAATTTAGAGTCTTTTAAACAAGGATTAATACAGATAATTCAATTAGGTTGAGCAGGCCGATTTGAGATCGGCCTATGTAATACTCAATTAATTGAGTTAGCCTTTGTCGAACTGCGCAAACGAACGCGGTGACGGGTCGCCGGGTTTACGGAACTGGGCGTTATCGTCTTTGCGGCTTTTCAGATACATCAGGGTCTGCTTAGCCTGGTATTGATCGGTCGCAGAGAACGAACCCAGCGTGCCAGCATTACTTGCCGCTACCACTTTGGTGAGAATTTCGATACCCCAGCCGAGAGCTTCGGTGGTATCCAGAATCGCGGAGCGATACAAGGTGTTAAGGTCTTGCAGATCTTCAAATTCCTGGTCTGTATGAGACATGGTCAATCCTCTTTTAGTTGAGTGAGTTAGGCTCTGAATTTATTCAGACAACTTAATCTCATTTTTGCCGTGGACAGTTATTTACTGTATGTATATGCAGCTTTTAAGTTATTAATTTAGTTTAGTGCCATTATTAACTTTACTACGCTCTTTCAGAAAACCTGGCCTCTGATGTTCTCCTGGGTTAACAGCTGTCATGCGACGCTGGTTGCTGGGTATTGAAGTGTGGAGCTTTCCACTCAGGATTATTCGCTTTGGGGAGCTACCACATCAGCAAGCATCTTCATTGCATCAGCCTGAAAAGCTCTTCTCTGCTTGTGTATTCAAAAGGTCATATTATTAAAGAGCATCACCGTCCTGGTGAGGAGTTCGTCCTGCTGATGTGTAAACAATACTTGCGGTACTGGTGATTGGCAATACCCCTGGTATTAAATATAATATCAACGGTATTATTTGTTTGATTCAGAAGGGAATTTATTTTTCAGGAGAGGGGAACAGACACAAAAAAGCCCGCTTAGTGGCGGGCTTTTTGTATTTCGCAAATTTCGGGCTTACGGGGTAAGCGGTTTTTAAAGCTTTGGTAAAGGCTGAAAGGGTCGGGTACCAGTTGAGCAAAAGCCTCTTCTTTCCAATGAGCTTTACACCAACTTCATCTTCGTCTCGATCGCCACGCCCAATACTCTGCAGTTGCCGTTCACTGGTACCATAGGCCACTGAGGGTTTAAACCCTTTAGATATTTCTGGCTGCCATCAATGATGAGCTTCTTAAACGTAGCTTCGTTATCATCAGTGAGTTTTGCCACGATCAGGCTCCCATTTACCGCTTCGCGGCCTGTATCGAACAATACATACGTTCCTGCCGGGATGCTTAGTCCGATCGGTGCTGTCATCGAATCGCCTTCCACCTGTAACCAGAAAGCATCTCCCTGTAAATGTGCGTCAGATTCAAGCCACATATCGACATCCTTAATGGTATAGGGTTCACAGGCTTCTGCCCATGTGCCAGCCTGAACCTTGCTTAGTACCGGGTAGCGTGCAGTCGAGTTGTAGTCTCTGGGGTTTGATACGTTAGCATCAGCCGCTGAAGCGTAACTGCTTGCCTCTCTGGCAAGAGTGGGGCTGAAATCAGCAATTGAGCATTGAAGCATCTTCGCAAACACAGACGCCACTGACACGTTCAGTGAGTTTCTTCCGTTCAGGTAATGCCCAACACCGCCTTGGGTTATACCCAAAGCATCGGCTATAAGCTGCTGCGTAATGCCCAGCGACTTTTTCTTTGACTCATACAAAGCTTTCAGGCGAGTAGCATCGGCCATCTGCTCTGGAGTAAGTTCTTTTTTCTTTTCCATCTCCGAATTCTAATACTCAAGTTCTTAAAAAAGAAGTACCGAATGTATTTATATTTTCAATACTTTTGGTATTTTTATTGTGGGTCACTCTGAGAAAACCAATAGATAAGTTAACCCGGGTTGATTACGTAATAAGAAAGGACAGTCGAAGGCCGCGGATGTAATCTGTGTTTATCCGACTCAGACCGCAATCAGTAAAGCAGTACGGGTAGTGCGGAAAATTTTCGTAATCACGCCTCCTGATAAATGTGTACATGAAGCAGAGCGCTGGCCCTTACCTGGCAGAAGAAAAGCTGCTGCAAAAGTTGTGTTGCTCTTTATCAATCTCACCTCCCTCGCAATACCAGTGAAAACCCGGGTAACTTGCTCTCCATAATGTCATGCTAATCATTTACCAACACAGAAATTATCATTCCTGGAAAACGCGAGAAACAACAAGTTCACCTACGAAGCAGAAACTGAATTAAACCTCCGGTTAAAAGCGCTTCACTCTTATCCAATAAATCCCTTCACGAATAACTTAAATTTGCCGCACTTAAGCGCCCGCGCTACGCCTCCATCCCAAAAACCCACCCCACTCGCAAAAGCAGAAACAACCTGGCAACCTCGCACCCAAAGCTTACCTGTCATCTTGTCATCACCGCGGTTTGGCTTATCCTTAAAGCTTCAATCAAAAGGAGCATCGTTTATGAAAGCGGCAATTGCTAACAGTGAACACAAGGTTGAAGTGGTTGAGAAGACGCTGCGTCCTCTCAAAACGGGCGAAGCACGGCTCAGGATGGAATGCTGTGGCGTATGCCATACCGATCTGCATGTGAAGAACGGGGATTTCGGTGATAAAACCGGCGTGACGCTGGGTCATGAAGGTATCGGTATTGTTGAGGAAGTCGCGCCAGATGTGACCTCACTCAAGCCAGGCGATCGTGCCAGCGTGGCATGGTTCTTTAAGGGCTGCGGTCACTGCCAATACTGCAACTCCGGTAACGAAACGCTCTGCAGAGAGGTCGTTAATGCCGGTTATACCGTCGATGGCGGTATGGCTGAAGAGTGTATCGTCGTTGCAGACTATTCGGTCAAAGTCCCCGACGGGCTTGATCCTTACGCCGCCAGTAGTGTCACCTGCGCCGGTGTCACCACCTATAAAGCGGTGAAAGTGTCCGAGGTAAAACCGGGTCAGTGGCTGGCGATTTACGGTCTTGGCGGGCTGGGAAACCTCGCTCTGCAATATGCGAAAAACGTCTTTAACGCCAAAGTGATCGCGGTTGATGTGAGTGATGGGCAACTGGCACTGGCGAAAGAGATGGGTGCCGACCTGGTTGTAAACTCGGCCAGCGAAGATGCGGCTCGCTTTATTCAGGAGCAAACCGGTGGGGCGCATGCGGCTGTGGTAACGGCGGTTGCCAAAGCAGCGTTTAACTCTGCTGTCGATGCGGTCAGGGCCGGTGGTCGGGTGGTGGCTGTCGGACTGCCGCCGGAAGCGATGAGCCTGAATATTCCACGTCTGGTGCTCGATGGCATTCAGGTAGTAGGATCGCTGGTCGGGACGCGTAACGATCTGGCGGAAGCTTTCCAGTTTGCGGCAGAAGGGAAGGTGGTGCCGAAGGTGACCAAAAGGAAGATTGGTGAGGTCAATGCCATCTTCGATGAGATGATTCAGGGCAAGATCCGCGGCAGGATGGTGATCGACTTTAGCGGTCAGTCTGCTGAATAATCCGTGCTGATAATCGCAGAAGCCCGCGCCGTGCGGGCTTTTTTATGCCTGTAAGGCCGGTTCCCTCCCTCTGAATGCGTAAGAGCACATTCCGTTAAAGCATTAATAAGCGCGGCTTTATGTTTCATGATGTGATTTTCACTTGAACTTTACCGGTAACATTATAGTTTATGGGGTGAAGTCTGATTACACACATCTGAAGGAGGGTTATTTATGGCTAAGCATCACTTACTCAAATCCATTGAAATTGCAGCGATTGTGCTGTTTGTCCTGATACTGGCGTATCTGGCGGTTACCGGTCTGCTTTCATCAACTGGCGTTGATCACGCCTGGCCGTATCCCAGTAAGTAATTGAGTGCCGCACCAGGGAAATTATAAATAATATAAATAGATAACCGATCCTGATACAGGACATAAAAAACCCCGCAATCGCGAGGTTAATCAGAGTCTACACCAGGCTCACCGAAAGCAGAGTCAGCTCTTCGGTTTCCAGCGACAGGCTTTTTTTGGTTTCGAACATAAAGGCTTCCAGCGCCTCCTCGACATCGTCGCCCTCGATAAAGGCGTGAGTCGTGACATGATTTTCACCTTTGGGCTTAATCACGTAAGAAACAAACCACTTCTTCTTTTGCATAATGCTTATCCTCTTCTGAATAGGTAAATGCCGCGCACCGGCAATACTGAGCTTTTCCGCCAGCAGTTCAGCGGAACATGTACGGGTTCTGTTCGACAAAGACTAATCGAGCGGGGCCGGATGCAGCAGGTCGATCACGTCATCAATTTCATTGCTGGCCGCATGGCGATCAAGGGCAACCGCATAGTAGCGTCCCTTGCAGTAGTGCTTTGTTACCGCCACCCGATGGCCGGTATCGCTGTCAGCTTCACCGCCGGTCAGGGTCTGCAGGTGGGGCGGGATAACCAGCTCACTTTCGAGTTGTTCTGCTTCAATGATCACTGCGCCACCGTCGGTGGATAGCAGCAGATGCTGAATGCTCATGTTCTCTCCTCTGAGTCAGATTGCTAACCGGCAAAGTGTAGTTCACCTCAGCGGGTGTGCTGACTTCCGCTCAGGTGAGGCCATGTGAAGCGGCAATAAAAAAGCCCCGTCAGGGGCTTTTAAGAAAGGGATGGCCTGCGTAAAACTCAGCTGGTCTGATCGGCCAGCTTCGGCTTCAGCACGCGCTTACCAATCTGAATGCCGGGCTTCTCAACATACTTATAGAGTAAAGAGGCCAGCGCATAGGTCACCGGGATGGCAGAGACGCAGACAATCAGGAAACGCATCATGTCGCTCTTAAACTCGATGTCGGTGTGATTGAGCAGCAGTGCGATCAGCGGGATTACAATCAGCAGATGCAGCAGGTAGACCGAAAACGACACGTCGCCCAGCCAGGTGCTGAGACGGTTGTTCAGCAGCTTACGCGGCAGAGCAATCAGCGTTGCCATCAGGCTGCCCTGTGGGTATTGCCACAGAATCGCCGTCATACCGACGATCATCAGCGCCTCCATAATCACCTGCAGCTTAATCGCGCCCAGGCCCATCGCCACGCTGGCGACCGGGCCGAGCAGCGCAAAAGCGACGTAGAGCAGGGATTTACGGCGGATCGCCTCGGCCAGCAGCATGCCCGACAGGAACATATTCAGCTTTATCAGGATCATTGAAGGCATCTCAAACGCCTCATAATAATCTGCCAGCACATACCGGCCAGCGCAGCAGAGCGCCATGATGCCAATCAGCGAGGCGGCATAACCAAAGCGCAGCGTCACCAACATGATGAACGGGAACAGCAGATAGAACTGCATCTCCAGCCCGATGCTCCAGTCAGGCAGCACAGTATTAAAACCATATTCGGGCAGCAGGCCGAACAGGAAACTGAAGTGGGTCAGGATGTTTGCCAGCGACTGGTCGTTGTAACGCGACGACTCTGTGGCGGTGCCGGAATAGAAATGAGCAATGGTGTCACGCATCTCGCCAAACCACGGGCCATAAATCAGGGCGATGATTAACAGCAGATAGTAGAGCGGGGCGATGCGGAAGAAGCGCCGGATCCAGAACTTCTTGATGGTCTCTGTGCTCTGCCACGGCTCTTTCTGCTGACGCTCGACGTAGTTTTTCGCCATCAGATAACCCGATAACAGAATAAACAGATCGACCCCGATGCCAGGGGATGAAATAAGCGTGATATGGCAATGAACCAGTAAGCTGATATGGCCAACTAATACCCAGAGAGAAGCGATGCCGCGTAATCCCTCCAGCTCCGTAGACCAACCTCGTGTTGCAGACATAACTATTCCTCGTTTTTATCCGACCTTCGGCGCTCACTAAGCCTCAAGGCAACAGATATGTAAACGGGCCTTTACAAAAGTAAGAAGATTCCGAGCACAGGTAAGTGGGGGAAATCAACCCAAACAGGGTGGGAAAGCACAGGAAGTTAAGGGCGTGCAGTGGCACACCCTTAATCAATATCACTGATTGAAATGGTGGATCAGGCCAGTTTTAACAGGATCATACCGGCCAGCAACAGGGTCAGGCCGGCCCAGCCTTTGCGGTTCAGCCGCTGGCCAAACAACACCCATCCGGCCGCGACAGTGGCGATAATCCCAAAACCGCCCCAGACCGCATAGGCGATCGAGAGATCGATACCTTTGACCGCCTGAGCGAGTGCGCTGAACGCGAGCAGGACACAGCAAAGTGAAAGCAGACCGTACAGCGGTTTCTTAAACCCATCAGAATATTTAAGGAATATGTTAGCGGCAATCTCCAGCACGATAGCCAGCGCCAGCCAGGACGCATGAACAAGATCAGCGATGAGCATGATTAACCTCCGCTGATGATTGGGTGCCGGTTTTGATCAACACAATTCCGACGATCAGCGTCACCAGCCCACAGATTTTCAGCGCTGACAGCGTTTCACCAAACAGCTGCACGCTGAATAACGTAATCAGCATGATGCCGATACCTTCCCACAGCGCATAAGCCACGCCCAGGGCGATACGTTTAATGGCGAAACTCAGCAGAATATAAGAACAGGCAATCATGCCCAGCATCATCAGGTAGCCGGAATGGCTGCCATTGAGGCTGGACCATTTCATAAAAAGGGTACCAATAATTTCAGTAACAATAGCGAGTGATAATAAAACCCAGGCGCGCATGGGTGCTCTCCAGCAGCGATAAATGACGACCTGCAACAACGCACAACGTGCGGGCAGACTCAGAACAGTTCGAAGTGGTGAGGGGACTACAGGGCGTTACGCCAGTGCTGATCGGCGGCGTTCCAGCCAGAAAGGCGAGAGGGGGAATGCAGGGGGTTTGACATGAACATTCTGCTCATAAAATTTACAACACATCCACATTGTTGCTTCTCATCAGTGGACGGATAGTGCCTCCGGTTAAATAGACGCTGGATTTATAGCATTCTGCACATCACCAGATCAACAGCAGATGCTGCTTTGTTTGATGTCTGTTAAGGTTTGATGATTTGAAAAGGGTGACGTGTGGAAAAGGATCTGTGGTAAACCGTAATGAAAAAAATAGCCGGACAGCAAAAGTGCCCGGCTATTATTAAGTGACGCTGTCACGTATTATTCAGCGCGCTGCGGAACCGTGCGAACGGGTGCATCACCCGCGACATAGTAAGCGGCGGTGCTGCGTGGCAACGGATCGCGCCCACGAATCTTATCGGCAATCTTCTCGCCAATCATGATAGTGGTGGCGTTCAGGTTACCGGTGATGATCAGCGGCATAATCGACGCATCCACTACGCGTAAGCCTTCCAGTCCATGCACACGCCCTTCGCCATCAACGACGGACATCGGGTCGTTACCCATCTTACAGGTGCCGCATGGGTGATAGGCGGTTTCGCCGTGGTTACGCACGAATTCATCCAGTTGCTCATCTGTCTGGCAATCCAGTCCAGGACTGATTTCACGGCCACGGTACTTGTCCAGCGCCGGCTGATTAATGATCTGGCGCGTGATGCGAATCGCATCGCGGAACTCATGCCAGTCCTGCTCATGCGACATGTAGTTAAACAGAATGGCCGGATGACGACGCGGATCGCGTGACTTCAGGCGTACATGACCGCGGCTTGGAGAACGCATCGAGCCAACGTGACACTGGAAGCCGTGGGCATCAACCGCGTTGGAACCGTTGTAGTTAATCGCCACCGGCAGGAAGTGATACTGAATGTTCGGCCAGCTGAACTCTTCGCGGCTGCGGATAAAGCCACCCGCTTCAAACTGGTTGCTGGCACCAATACCGGTGCCGTTAAACATCCACTCTGCACCGATTTTCGGCTGATTCCACCACTTCAGAGCCGGATAGATTGAGACCGGTTCTTTACACTCATACTGAAGATACATCTCCAGATGGTCCTGCAGGTTTTCACCCACGCCCGGCAGGTCGTGAACCAGTGGGATGTCGAACTGCTTCAGCAGCTCAGGAGAACCCACGCCAGAACGCTGCAGGATCTGCGGCGAGGCGATAGCGCCGGCACACAGCAGCACTTCACGGCGCGCGGTCACTTTGTTAATGGTGTTGCTGTCGCCCTGCAGATACTCCACGCCTACCGCACGCTTGCCATCGAAGATGATGCGATCGGTGGTAGCGTGCGTGATGATCTTCAGGTTGGCGCGGCCTTTGGCCATATCGAGATAGCCACGCGCGGTGCTGGAGCGACGACCGTTTGGTGTGACGGTACGATCCATCGGACCGAAACCTTCCTGCTGATAGCCATTAAGGTCGTCAGTGCGCGGATAACCCGCCTGTATGCCCGCCTCAATCATCGCTTCAAACAGCACGTTATTGCCCGCTTTAGGCGTTGCAACGCACACCGGGCCGTCGCCGCCGTGGAAATCGTTCGGGCCGATATCGCGGGTTTCCGCTTTACGGTAGTAAGGCAGGCAGTCCAGATAGCTCCAGTTCTCCAGCCCAGGTTCGCTGGCCCAGTTATCAAGATCCATCGCGTTACCGCGGATATAACACATGCCGTTAATCAGTGATGAACCGCCCAGACCTTTGCCGCGACCACACTCCATGCGGCGATTGTTCATGTAAGGCTCTGGCTCGGTTTCATAAGCCCAGTTATAGCGTTTGCCCTGTAACGGGAAGGCGAGGGCCGCAGGCATCTGGGTGCGAAAATCAAAGCGGTAATCCGGGCCGCCCGCTTCCAGCAACAGGACGCTCACGTTGCTCTCTTCGGTCAGACGGGTAGCCAGAACGTTTCCTGCGGATCCGGCTCCAATAATAATGTAATCAAATTCCATTCATCGTTCCTCAGGTTAAGTGATTAAAAAACTGACTGAAAACGCGTCAGCTCAACCTGCACGGACTTCACCTGGGTGTAGCTCTGCAGCGTCATCAGGCCATTCTCACGGCCAATGCCGGAGTGCTTGTAACCCCCCACTGGCATCTCTGCGGCCGATTCGCCCCAGGTATTAATCCAGCAGATACCTGCTTCGATCTGATGAATCACGCGGTGCGCCTTATTGAGATCCTGCGTCACCAGTCCGGCGGCCAGACCAAATTCGGTGTCGTTGGCGCGGCGGATCACTTCTTCTTCACTTTCGTAGCTCAGGATCGACATGACCGGTCCGAAGATCTCTTCACGCACAATCTTCATCTCATCACGGCAGTCGGTGAATACGGTTGGTGCAACCCATGCACCCTGGTCGAAATCGCCACCGGTCAGACGCTTGCCGCCACACAGTACGCGTGCACCTTCAGCGATGCCGGATTCGATATAACGCATCACATTATCGCGATGGCTGAAGCTGACCAGCGGACCAAAGTTGGTCGCCGGGTCACGCAGATCGCCTGCCTGAATGCGGGCAACGCGTTCGCTGATTTTCGCCTCGAATGCGGCCTGCAGTTTTGCAGGAATAAAGACGCGGGTGCCGTTGGTGCAGACCTGACCGGAGCTGTAGAAGTTCGCCATCATGGCGATGTCGGCGGCCAGGTCGAGATCGGCATCATCAAAGATGATCAGCGGTGATTTACCACCCAGTTCCATGGTGACCTCTTTCAGCGTTGAACCTGCTGCATTGGCCATCACTTTTTTGCCGCTGACGACGCCACCGGTAAAGGAGACTTTGTCGATGCCAGGATGCTCAGTGAGCAACTGACCGGTGACCGAACCGATGCCCGGCAGCACGTTGAACACGCCATCCGGCAGGCCCGCTTCGGTGTAAATTTCCGCCAGCTTCAGGGCAGTGAGCGGGGTCATTTCACTCGGTTTGAAAATCATCGCGTTACCCGCTGCCAGCGCGGGCGCGGATTTCCACAGGGCGATCTGAATCGGGTAGTTCCAGGCACCGATACCGGCTACCACGCCCAGCGGTTCGCGGCGGGTGTAAACAAAGGAGGTTTCGCGCAGTGGGATCTGCTGACCTTCCAGCGCCGGAACCAGACCGGCGTAATACTCCAGCACGTCTGCGCCGGTGACAATATCGACCGCTGAGGTTTCGCTGTAAGGCTTACCGGTATCGAGCATTTCCAGCTCTGCCAGCTCATCATTACGCTCACGCAGAATATCGACGGCGCGACGCAGGATGCGCGAGCGCTCCATGGCGGTCATCGCGGCCCAGACTTTCTGGCCTTTTCTGGCGGCAGCAACGGCGCGATTGACATCTTCCTGGCCGGCGGCATGAACCTCTGCCAGCACTTCGCCGTTGACCGGGTTAATCGTCTGGAACGTTTCGCCAGACGTTGCGGCAACATAAGCGCCATCGATGTAGAGTTTCTGCTCGGTGAATCGGGACATGTTTTCTCCTTCCGTTATTCGTGCTCGCCAGCCAGTTGCTGACGGATGAATTGGGTGGTCAGTGTGAGGGCGATGACCGGATTAAATGGCTTACCGCTCAGCGCGGCACGCAGCCACAGACCATCTATCAGGGCAGCCAGCCCATGTGCGGCCAGACGTGCCTTCTCCAGCGGCAGTTCACGCCGGAATTCGACCACCAGCGTTGAGTAGAGCCGCCGGCTGCTGACCCGCTCCAGGCGATTAAGCTGGGGCTGATGCATGCTGCTCGACCAGAAGTCGAGCCAGGCTTTCATCACTGCCGTGTGCACCTGGGTATCATCAAAATTCCCCTCAACGACGGCACACAACCGCTGTTCTGCAGAGGCACCGGCCAGCGGTTCTAACCGCGACAGTACCGCCTCCCGCAGTTGACGCGTCACATCACGCATCGTGGCTTCCAGTAAGCCGTTCTTATCCTTGAAATAGTGACTGATGATGCCGGTGGATACCCCCGCCCGACGGGCGATCTGGGCGATAGTGGCATCATTAATCCCCACTTCATTAATCGTGCTCAGGGTCGCATCAATCAGTTGCCGACGACGTATCGGCTGCATCCCTACCTTTGGCATAGCTCCAGCTCCACCCTCAAATCGAGCCCCTATTTAAACTTTTTTTGATTGCACGTTCAATATAAAAAGAAACTTTGTTAGGATGCTGTTCTTTAAATGTAGCGAAAGCGAAACGGCAATGAGTGCTAAAATAGGCTGGTTTGCCTGAGCGATTAACAGGAAGTGACAGAACGAAACAGGGCCGCACGGCCGGAAAGCCGTGGACGGCAAGACTTATCCATTGCGTATTTTCAGGACATTAACCAGAGGTAACCGATGAATAATCCACCTGCCAGTGAAAAAGACAGACTCAATCCCGTTGTATTTTATACCTCTGCCGGATTGATTCTGACGTTTTCACTCGTGACGATTCTCTACAGTGAACTGGCCGCGAGCTGGATCCTCAAGGCGGTAAACTGGGTTTCCGCCACCTTCGGCTGGTACTACATGCTGGCTGCCACGCTCTATATTGTTTTTGTGCTCTATATGGCCTGCTCGCGCTTTGGTTCGATTAAGCTCGGGCCGGAGCACTCCAAACCCGAGTTCAGCGTCCTTAGCTGGTCCGCCATGCTGTTCGCCGCCGGGATCGGCATCGACCTGATGTTCTTCTCGGTCGCCGAGCCGGTGACGCAGTATATGCAGCCGCCGGAGGGGGCAGGGCAGACGATGGAAGCGGCCCGCCAGGCGATGGTCTGGACGCTGTTCCACTACGGACTGACCGGCTGGTCAATGTATGCGTTGATGGGCATCGCGCTGGGCTACTTCAGCTATCGCTATAACCTGCCGCTCACCATCCGTTCCGCGCTCTATCCTATCTTTGGTAAACGCATCTATGGCCCGATTGGCCACACCGTAGATATCGCCGCCGTGGTCGGCACCATCTTTGGTATCGCCACCACGCTCGGCATCGGGGTCGTGCAGCTTAACTATGGCCTCAAAGTGCTGTTTGATATCCCGGAAGGCCTGACCGCGCAGGCCGCGCTGATTGTCCTCTCCGTGGTGATCGCCACCATTTCTGTCACGTCGGGCGTCGATAAAGGGATCCGTATTCTCTCTGAGCTGAACGTGGTGATGGCGCTGGGCCTGATTCTGTTTGTGCTGTTCTTCGGCAACACCGAGTTCCTGCTGAATGCGCTGGTGCTGAACGTCGGGGATTACATCAATCGCTTCATGGGCATGACGCTCAATACCTTTGCCTTTGATCGTCCGACCCAGTGGATGAACAGCTGGACGCTCTTCTTCTGGGCGTGGTGGGTGGCCTGGTCGCCATTCGTCGGCCTGTTCCTGGCGCGTATTTCGCGCGGTCGTACCATCCGCGAGTTCGTGCTGGGCACGCTGATTATTCCGTTCACTTTTACGCTGTTGTGGCTGTCAGTGTTCGGTAATGCCGCGCTGTATCAGATCATCCACGGCAATACGGAGTTTGCGCAGGAAGTGATGAACCATGCGGAGCGCGGCTTCTACAGCCTGCTGGCGCAGTATCCGGCGTTTAAACTCAGCGCCTCGGTTGCGACGATCACCGGTATGCTGTTCTACGTCACCTCGGCGGATTCCGGCTCGCTGGTGCTGGGTAACTTCACCTCGCGACTGAAAGATATCAACAGTGATGCACCGAACTGGCTGCGTATCTTCTGGTCTGTGGCGATTGGGGTACTGACCCTGAGCATGCTGATGACCAACGGTATCACTGCCTTGCAGAACACCACGGTGATCATGGGGCTGCCGTTCAGCTTTGTTATCTTCTTTGTCATGGCGGGGCTGTTTAAATCCCTGAAGATTGAAGATCACCGTCGGGCCAGCGCCACGCGCGACACCGCGCCCTATCTGGCTCATGCGACCGATCGCCTGACCTGGAAGAAGCGTCTGTCGCGCCTGATGAACTACCCTGGCTCGCGTTATACCCAGCAAATGATGGAAAAAACCATCTATCCGGCGATGCAGGAAGTGGCGAAAGAGCTGGAGCTGCGGGATGGCCGGGTCACGCTTGAGAGCGTTGAGGCGGATGAAAGCAACCCGATTGGCTATCTGGATCTGCGCGTCCATCTGGGCGAGGAGCAGGACTTTATCTATCAGGTCTGGCCGCAGCAATATTCGATTCCGGGCTTTACCTATCGCGCCCGCAGCGGTAAGTCGACCTACTACCGGCTGGAAACCTTCCTGATGGAAGGCAGCCAGGGTAATGACTTAATGGATTACAGCAAAGAGCAGGTGATCATCGACATACTGGATCAGTATGAGCGACACCTGAACTTCATCCATCTCAACCGTGAAGCGCCGGGCAGCAACATCAGCTTCCCAAGCGCTTAAATCAGGGCCCGTCAGTGAGCAATTGCTGGCGGGCTTTTTTTTCGCTACCGTCGTCATGAACAACACCGCTTCACCTGCCGAAATCGACTATCTTTAGGGCTTTGCTGGCCTGATGCCTGAAAAGCGTAGACAGGGAGTCATATGGGAAAAATATTCAGTACGTTTCTGCCGCTCTATACCACTACGCTTCTGATGCTGCTGGGTTCAGGTTTACTGACTACCTACGTCTCGTTACGGCTGGCCAGTGAGCAGGTTAATGGTGCGCTGATCGGCGCGATTATTGCGGCCAACTACATCGGGCTGGTGATTGGCGGCAAAGTGGGGCACAACCTGATTGCCCGCGTCGGCCATATCCGTGCCTACGTGGCCTGTGCCGGGATCATTACCGCCTCGGTTGTAGGTCACGGGCTGACGGACTTTATTCCGCTGTGGGTCTTTCTGCGTCTGATTATCGGGCTCTGCATGATGTGCCAGTACATGGTGCTGGAGAGCTGGCTCAACGATCAGGCGGAATCTTCCCAGCGCGGCATGATTTTCGGCCTCTATATGGTCGCCACCTACCTTGGACTCAGTGGCGGACAGGTGATACTGAGCCTGCAATCGGGGTTTGGGGTGAGCACGCTGCTGATTGTGGCGCTCTGTTTCGCGCTCTGTCTGGTGCCGATTGCACTGACCACCCGCACTCACGTCCGGCCCATGACACCGGCGCCGATGGAGCTGGGCTATTTTATCCGCACTATTCCCAAACTGCTCGGCACCACCCTGGTGACCGGCATGGCGATTGGCGCGTTCTATGGCCTGGCACCGGTTTATGGCAGCAGCAAAGGCTTCACCACCAGCCAGACCGGTTATTTTATGAGTCTCACGATTTTTGCCGGGCTGGTGTCGCAGTTTCCGCTAAGCTGGCTCTCTGATCGCTACGACCGCCAGCGGCTGTTATTCATTATTGCCATGCTCTTTGCCGTGGCCTGCGTGCCGCTGGTGGTACTGCCGCATCTGACCTTCCACTGGATGATTGGCATCGCCTTTGCCGCCAGCATGATGCAGTTTGCGCTCTATCCGTTGCAGGTGGCGCTGGCCAACGATCAGGTCGCCGCCGATCGCCGTGTCTCGTTAACCGCCTGTCTGCTGATGGCGTTTGGTATTGGCGCCAGTATCGGCCCGCTGGTGGTCGGTGCGCTAATGCAGCCGCTGGGCAGCAATATGCTCTATCTCTTCTTTATGCTCTGTGCGCTGGTGATTGGCGGATTGAGTTATGTGCGTGCGCCGGGTCCGCTTCCGACGACCGAAGTACCGTTGCCGCATGTGGTGATGCCTGACAGTCTGGCGACCTCGCCACTGGGTGCCGCGCTGATCCCGACGCTGGAAGAGGAGGTGATTCATGCGTCGATGGGCGGTCAGGAGCCGGAAGAGGAGAGTGCTGAGTTCGATGACACAGCTGACGAAGAGGATTTGCCCGATGACCTTCCTGATGATCAGCGGCACAAATAGCAGCGGCAAAGCAGGATGCCGTTCGCCGCTGGCTGTACCGTTAAAGCAGGATGTCCGGATCTGACACACTCTTGTCCGGTTGCTGGCTCGACATTGGGGTCAGCAACCGCGAAGCTGGCGCATACCGCTTTTTTAAGGAGTCACACCATGCTGGAACTTCGCCCCAATTGTGAACGCTGCGACGTTGATCTTCCGCCATCTTCTCTGGCGGCACGCATCTGCTCGTTTGAATGCACGTTCTGCGCTGACTGTGCTGAGCATCTCACTCATCTTTGCCCTAACTGCGGCGGTGAGCTGGTACGCCGCCCGGTGCGTCCGGCAGAGAAACTGCAGAAATATCCGGCTAAAATGCGTAGCTGATCCCAAATGACTACAGATATGGTGGGGGCAGAATAGCCTGGCGCGCCTGATCGCATTATGATGTATTTCGTCCCTGACAGAGCTACCACCTTTACTGAGTGCCGGAGATAAGCGCCGGGAGGGACGCACCTTTCACCTCTCTTTAATCGCCTGGCCCGACCTCATTGCTCCCTTGTTCCCTTGTTCCCTTGCACCCTTTCAGCCAGCCTCCTTTGCATTCTGCTTTCCAGCGCGTCATGCCAGTAGAGTGTTAGCCCTGACTATACTCAGAAGATGTTTTCAGCAGACAAAGGCCGGGTGCAGCGATGTATTACCAATCCCTGAATGGCGCAGCGTGGCGACGGATCTGGGTGGTCGGCGATCTGCATGGCTGCCGCCGCGAACTGGATGCGCTGTTGCAGCAGCATCAGTTTGACCCGCAGCAGGACTTACTGATTTCGGTGGGTGACATCATCGATCGCGGTCCCGACAGCCTGGGTTGTCTGGCGCTGCTGGAGGAGCCCTGGTTTCGCTGCGTGCGGGGGAATCATGAGGAGATGGCGCTTTCAGCACTACAGGGGCAGGAAATGGCGCTCTGGCAGATGAACGGTGGCGACTGGTTCTTTCGGCTGCGTGGTGCAGCGTTGATTGCGGCGCGTCACGCGTTGCAGCGTTGCCGTGAGCTGCCGCTGATTCTCCATCTGCAACTCGAAGAGCGAATTATTGTGATTGCTCATGCTGATTATCCGGCCCGGGAATATGCGTTGAATAAGCCACTCGACTGGCAGCAGGTGGTCTGGAGCCGTCAGCGGCTGGAGGCGATGGAGTCTGGCGAACGGGAGGGCATCCGTGGCGCAGACGCCTTTTACTTCGGACACACGCCGCTGAAACAGCCGCTGACGATTGCCAATCTGCATTACATCGATACCGGCGCAGTGTTTGGCAATCATCTGACGATGGTGCAAATAAAGTGACTCAGCGAAACAGGCGTCCGTCGCGCACCAGCTCCCGCGGATAGCTGTTCTTGATACGGCTGCCGACTTTTTTAGCCAGCCCCAGCGGCTGCTGCTGATAAGTGACAATCATCTCATTACGGGTAGGTTCCGTTTCCGGGTAGATATCCCGGCCGCGATACCACTCTTCCGCCTCTGCTGCGGTGAGCTCAAAAGTCTGCGCCGCATCGGGTTTTGCCAGCGCAATCACCGCTTCATGCTGCCAGCGATAGCCTTTAGCAAAGGTTTCTGCCAGCTTCAGGCCGATGCGCGAGAACCGCACTTTGCCCAGCAGCGGAGTAACGGCCTTCGGGAACAGCCAGATCTCTTTATCACGCTGCCACAGCTCCAGCGACGCATCCCATTTAAGAGAGATAGCGGCGGCGGCCTGGGCTATCTCACTTTCCAGCTTGCGGCTGAGGTGGGAGAAGGGCAGTTTACCCACTTTGTAGCCCGGCAGCGGTAAGGGCTCGACCGACGCGGTTTTACGCAGCCGCGCAACGAAAAAGCCTTCGCTGTCGAACATCTGCGGGAAGACATGCAGATAGCCCTCGGGCGTCGCGGCCTGTCGGGCACCCTCAAACAGCCCATCGAGCGCTACAACCTCAACAGCGTCCGGATAGCGCTCCAGCAGCCAGACAATGACCTGCTGATTCTCAATCTGATTCAGGGTGCAGGTGGAGTAAACCAGCGTGCCGCCGGGTTTGAGGGCGTGGAAGGCGCTGTCGAGCAGATCGCGCTGGGTCGCGGCGATCTCGTGCGTACTTGCCAGCGACCAGTTTTTCAGCGCATCAGCATCTTTGCGAATCACCCCTTCGCCGGAGCAGGGGGCGTCGAGCAGGATGGCGTCGAACTGTTCCGGCAGGGCTGGCCCGAAGACCCGCGCGTCAAAGTGCGTTATGGCACTGTTGCTGACGCCGCAGCGGCTGATATTGGCGTGCAATACTTTTACCCGGCTGGAGGAGAATTCGTTAGCCAGGATAACGCCCTGATTGCCCATCCGCGCAGCAATCTGGGTCGTTTTAGAACCCGGTGCCGCCGCCATATCCATCACGGCGCTGACCTCTGACTGAGCATCAAACAGCGCGGTCACCGGCAGCATGGAGCTGGCCTCCTGAATGTAGAACAGGCCACTGAGATGCTCAGCCACGCTGCCCAGCGGCAGGCTCTCATCTTCCCGACTGATCCAGAATCCCTCTTCGCACCACGGCACCGGCGTCAGCTGCCAGTCATAACCCGCGGTCTGACTCAGAAAGTCAGCCACGCTGATTTTCAGGGTATTGACGCGAATACTGCGGCGCAGGGGTTGCTGACTGTAGGCAATAAATTGCGCGAGGCTCGCCTCATCGGGCAGGCTCTGGCGAATTAACGAGAGAAAATCGGCGGGGAAAAGCGAAGAAGCATCTGACACGGGCACATTCCAGTTAAGGCAAAGGCGGCAGTGTACCATGAGGAAAGGAAACGGGCAGCCAGGCTGCCCGTTTGAGGGAGTGAATAAGGCGTATGATCTCTGAGCCGGTGCTGACTTTAAACGCCTAAAAGGGCAGAGCAGTCTGCCCGTTTGAGATAGCGTTTAGCGCGGAGACGGGATCGCCGTTCCCCAGTTACGCCAATCTTTCGGTGCTTCATCCTGCAGCAGGAAATGTTTATCCGGATTCGCCTGCGGCGCCAGCGGCACCGTCGGCGGCGTCGCAAACTGAATGCCACCGCGAATAAACTGCTGGAATGTCCCGGTTTTCACTACGCCACCCACCAGACCGAAGTCCAGGTTATAGCCGGATGCCAGCCAGAACACCGAGTTATTACGCACCAGATGCTGGTACTTCTTACTGATGCGCAGGGCGATCTGCACACGATCCGCCATATTACCCAGTGAAGTGCCGGTCACGGTACCCACTTCCACACCACGGAACAGCACCGGCGTACCCAGCGACAGTGAACCGGCCTCAGTGGCATCAACATAAATGTTCAGGCCATTAAGGTAGCGGGAGTCGGTAATGGTGCTCTCCTGCAGCTCAAACGTGCGCGCGGCGCCACCTTTACCGGGATCCACGTTGACGTAAGGCTGCAACAGGGTTTCCAGATGATTCACGCCGGTAGCGGAAATCTCCGGTGAGACCACCGAGAAACGGCTGCCGAGACGGGCGAAATCGTTGACATACTCCGGATAGAGTACCGCTTTCGCTACCACCTGATTGTTATCTTTGCTTAACGACAGTGACTCCACCTGGCCGACATTAATACCCAGGTAACGAATCGGCATTCCGGCAGAGAGCTTGCTGGCGTCATAGGTGTGCAGCGTAATCTGACTGCCCACTGCGCGGGCGGCGGTTTCAGACGGATAGAGGACGCGTTTGGCCCCTTTGGCCGACTGCGCACCACTCATATTGTCGAAACTAATCGCGCCTTTCAGCGCGCGGTTAAGCGGCGATGCCTGCACCGTCAGGCCGCTGCCGTTAAGGCTGACGCGTGCGCCACCCTCAGCCCAGAACACGCTTTCGCTGGTCAGCAGCTTGCGATACTCCGGCTGAATATGTACCGCAATATCAAAGGCGTCAGCGCGCGGCGTGACTTTGACAATCTCACCCACCTGAAATTTGCGGTAAAGCACGACAGAGCCGGCCTGCACGTCAGGCAGACTGTTGGCGGTCAGCATCAGCGTGGTAGAAGGGCCATCGCCGGTAATGCCTTCTTCCGCTTTTTCAGCATCGGCAAACAGCGGATAGGCACTTTTTGGCTCACCCTTTTTGCCCGGATCCAGCCGGATACCGCCATCCACCCATTCACGGGCGCTGGCACCTAATACCTGCATGCCATCAAGACCGAACTTCACATCCAGCCGACTGTTGACGATAAATTTGCTGTCGCCATGCACCAGATTGCGATTTTCAGGATTGACCGCCACCACGAAATTCACGCCATTTTCATCCAGCGTACGCGACATCACCTGACCAATCTGCATGCCGTGCAGCATCAGCGGCTGGCCCTGATCGATACCATAGCTCTCTGGCGCGCTGAGTTTTACCGTCAGTACATTGGGCTTCTGCAGCAGAGTCTCATTGGACGCCAGCACGGTGTAGTGCTGCTGCGGCTCGCCTTCGCCCGGCACCAGTTCCAGCGTGTTGCCGGTCAGCAGCGCGCTGAGGCTGGTATCCGTCAGGCTGATTTTCGGACTGTGCATCTCAATGCGGGTGCCGCTGCGCATCAGACCGACAACAGAGGGATCAATCGTCAGCTCGCCGGTGACCTTGCCGCCATCCTGCAGGTTCAGTTTGGTCAGCGTGCCGACTTCCAGTCCCTGATACATCAGCGGGGTGCTGCCCGCCTTGAGATTGTTGCCGTTAGGCAGATCCAGTGTGATCTGCACGCCGCGCTGACTATGTGCCAGATCGGGGTAGAGCCGGTAATTCTGCTCAGCTTTGGCCGTTTCCGCACCCTGTGGCGAGTCAAACGCGATCGCGCCATTGACCAGCGCCGCCAGACTCTCCAGCTGCACTTTAGCCCCGCTCAGGCTGACGTCAGCATTCATGCCTGACACATTCCAGAAACGGCTGTTGGTTTTCACCAGATTGATAAAGCGACGGTCAATCAGCACATCAATCGACACGCCATCGGATTTGCTGTTAATGCTGTAGTCATAGACCCGGCCAACCGGAATTTTGCGGTAATAGACCAGCGAGCCGGTGTTGAGCGAGCCGAGATCGGGCGCATGCAGATGGATCATCAATTCGCCGGTATTCACCCGATACTTGGGCTGCGTATCCAGCGCGGTGAACGACTCGCTGGGTTTACCTTTACCCGGCATCATCCCGATGTAGTTACCGCCGACCAGCGCATCCAGCCCCGACACACCCGCCAGGGAGGCTTTAGGCGTCACCAGCCAGAACTGCGTATCTTCACGCAGCGCATCGCGCATGTCGCTCTTTATGCTGGCTTTAATCTGAATGCTGCGATAATCATCACTGAGATTAATGCCCTGCACGGTGCCCACTTCCACGCCCTGATAGCGGATCGGGGTGCGACCCGGCACGATACCATCCGCCGTCTGGAAATTGATGGTGATGGTGGTGCCGCGCTCCTGATAATTGGTCCAGAGCAGCCAGCAGGCGATCAGCATCGCAATAATCGGCAGCAGCCAGAAGGGCGAAATTTTGCGCTTATTGCGCAGCGTTGCGTTAGTCGGTGTAGTCGGCGTTTCCTGTTGCATGTGCATCCCAGAGCAGGCGGCTGTCCAGCCACTCAACAGACATAATGGTCAGGATGACGGCCGCGCCAAAAAACAGCGCCGCCGGTCCCATGGTAAAAGCCAGCAGCTGATCACGGTTGACCAGCGACATGGTTAACGAAATGACAAACAGATCGAGCATTGACCAGCGGCCAACCCAGGTGACAAACCGCAGCAAGCGGATGCGGGTTCTCAGCCCCTGTTCACAGCGAAAATGAATGCTGAGCAGCAGCGTCAGCATCACCAGCACCTTGATAAACGGCACCAGAATACTGGCGATAAAAACAATTGCCGCCACCGGAATATTGCCTTCGCCCAGCCCCAGGATGCCGGAGAAGATGGTGTCCTCACGCCGTGAGCCATTAAGGTAGACCACGGAGATCGGCATCAGATTTGCGGGGATCAACAGCACAATCGATGCGATGAGCGCGGCCCAGGATTTCTGCAGGCTGTGGCGGCGTCGGAAGTCGAGCGGCGTGTGACAGCGCGGGCAGCGGCCCCGTTCATCGGGTATGCTGGTGTTGTGACAGTTCAGGCAGACCTGCATATCGTCACGGGCCATATTGCCTGGCGTCTGTGGGTAGAAATGCTCCCACAGCTGCTCCATATTCAGATGGATCAGTGTCAGCACGCTCAGCACCGTCAGGGCGATGTAAGCCGCCAGCCCGTAGCCAATCTCAAGCGAAGCATAGTCCTGCACTTTAATCGACGCCACGGCGATGCCGATCAGATAGATATCGAGCATCACCCACTCTTTCAGCTTCTCCAGCATCAGCAGCACGGGACGCAGGTTCATGCCCAGCCGGTGGCCGATACCGAGATAACAGATACCCGCCACCAGCGTCACCGGCGCGCCGATGGTGCAGAACGCCACCATTGAGGCCGTCAGTACATCACCCTGCTGGGTCATCTGGATGATGCCTTCCAGTACGCTGGCATTGATGCGCATGCCAAGCAGCCGGATATCTACCAGCGGCAGGGAGAAAGCAAAGGGCATTAACACAATCATGGTGGCGGCCATCGCCATAAGACGGGTCATCGGCCAGTCGCGACCACTGAGAATTTCGGCGTTACAGCGTGGGCAATGTGCCGACTGATGAGATTTCACATCCGGTAAGGAAAAAAGGGTATCGCATTGCGGGCAACGCTGATAACGTGCGTGAGGCAATGTCTGGCTGATAGCGTGAATTTTCATAGGGTGATGCAATCTTCGCTCTTCAGAAGTAACAGATATCGGTCATAAAGACATTGTCTGTGTGCCTGTCTCGGGCATCACGCTTCGATCCACAGAATGCTAAGGGTATAGCAACTAACGCTATGATTCACCTTGTGGCTCTGGATATTTAAAACTTATTTTTAACGAACGGTCTTCAATGCCCCGTTCAGATGTCATTGGTAACGGTTAAATAATGAACAAAACTGCCTTTTACGCCGATTTGAATCGCGATATGCGCGCCTTACTGGCGGGAGAAACGGCGTTCCTCGCCGCGATGGGAAACTTTAGCGCGCTGCTGTACGAACGTCTCGATGGCGTGAACTGGGCTGGTTTCTACCTGCTGACGGAAGCGGATACGCTGGTGCTGGGCCCGTTCCAGGGCAAAATCGCCTGTGTGCGCATTCCGGTCGGTAAAGGTGTGTGTGGCACGGCGCTGGCAGAAGAAAAAGTGCAACGCGTAGATGATGTGCATGCCTTCCCGGGCCACATCGCCTGTGACGCTGCCAGCAATGCTGAGATTGTGATTCCTCTGAAAGTGAATGGCACTGTGGTTGGGGTGCTGGACATCGACAGCGTGGCGTACAATCGCTTTGACAGCGACGACGAATCGGGGCTGGTCACACTGACTGATGGGCTTTGTGAAGTGCTTGCGAACAGCGACTTAGAAAAATATCTGCAGCTGACGCGCAGCTAATCGACTGGATCACATGGCATTTAGCGATGTTGTCATTATAATGTCGCCTGTTCATGCCTGCGCTGGTCGGCAAACCCGTTGTAATCAGGAAATTTCATGGAAAATCAACCTAAGTTGAATAGCAGTAAAGAAGTCATCACTTTTCTGGCGGAGCGCTTTCCGCACTGCTTTAGCGCTGAAGGTGAAGCGCGTCCGCTCAAAATCGGTATCTTTCAGGATCTGGTCGAGCGTGTTCAGGGCGAAATGGGTCTGAGCAAAACACAGCTGCGTTCCGCGCTGCGTCTCTATACGTCAAGCTGGCGTTATCTGTACGGCATCAAAGCCGGTGCTATCCGTGTCGATCTCGACGGTAACGCCTGTGGCGTGCTGGATGAGCAACACGTTGAGCATGCACGCAAGCAACTGGAAGAAGCGAAAGCACGCGTCCAGGCGCAGCGTGACCAGCAGCGCGCCGCGCGTCGTGAAGCAGGCGAAAGCGAAGAGGGCGCGGCACCGCGTCGTCCCCGCAAGCCCGCGGCACGTAAGCCTGCAGAAGGCGAAGCCGCGCGTAAACCGCGTCCGCAGACCACTGCACCGCGTGCGACCGCCTCACAGCATCGCAAGCCAGCCCCACGTCCGGAGCAGGAAGCCCGACCCATCACTGATACCTCAACTTTGCAACCCGGCCAGAGTATTAAAGTTAAAGCAGGCAAAAGTGCGATGGACGCTACCGTTCTGGAAGTATCAAAAGACGGCGTTCGGGTCCAGCTCGCTTCCGGCATGGCAATGATTGTGCGCGCAGAACACTTGCAGTTCTGAAACGGAGGCTAACCCCGGCATGAACACCCTTTTTAAAGTTGGACTTATTGCGGGCCTGCTATTAGCAGGCCCAACCTTCGGCGCGGAGAACATTACCCGTGCCGATCAGATTCCCCAGCTTCACGAAGATCCGCAGGATCCGACGGTCAGTGAGCGCGTAACCTCGCGCTTTACCCGTTCCCACTATCGCCAGTTCGACCTGGATCAGAACTTTTCAGCGAAAATTTTTGATCGCTATCTGAACATGCTCGACTACAGCCACAATGTGCTGCTGGCGTCAGATGTGGCGCAGTTTGCCAGCAAAAAAACCACCGTCGGCGATGAGCTGCGCAGTGGCAAGCTGGATCTCTTTTACGATATTTATAATCTGGCGCAGAAACGCCGTTTTGAGCGCTATCAATATGCGCTGACGGTGCTGGCTCGTCCGATGAATTTCAGCGGCAATGACACTATCGACATTGACCGCGCGAAAGCACCCTGGCCGAAAGATCAGTCTGAACTGAATGCGCTGTGGGATGCCAAGGTCAAATACGATCAGCTGAGTCTGAAGCTGGCGGGTAAAGATGATAACGAGATCCGCGACGTTCTGACCAAGCGTTACAACTTCGCTATCCGTCGTCTGGCCCAGAGCAACGGTGAAGATGTTTTCCAGCTGGTGATGAACGCTTTTGCCCGCGAAATCGATCCGCACACCAGCTATCTGTCGCCGCGTAACACCGAGCAGTTCAACACCGAGATGAGCCTGTCACTGGAAGGCATCGGTGCGGTTCTGCAGATGGATGACGACTATACGGTGATTAACTCGATGGTTGCAGGCGGCCCGGCCGCGAAAAGCAAAGCCATTACCGTTGGCGATCGCATCGTCGGTGTGGGTCAGCCAGGCAAGCCGATGGAAGATGTGATCGGCTGGCGTCTGGATGATGTCGTGGCAAAAATTAAAGGACCTAAGGGCAGCAAAGTGCGCCTGGAAGTTCTGCCAGCCGGTAAGGGTACTAAAACCCGTACTGTGACGCTGACGCGTGAGAAAATCCGTCTGGAAGATCGCGCGGTTAAATTGACCATCAAAAATGTCGGCAAGCAGAAAGTGGGCGTGCTCGATATTCCTGGTTTCTATGTCGGCCTCACCGACGACGTCAAAGTACAGCTGCAGAAACTGCAGAAACAGAACGTCGACAGTGTGGTAATCGATCTGCGTACTAACGGCGGCGGCGCGCTGACCGAAGCAGTCTCGCTTTCCGGTCTGTTTATTCCGAGTGGTCCGGTGGTTCAGGTACGCGACAACAATGGTCGGGTTCGTGAAGACAGCGATAACGACGGCGTTGTCTACTACAAAGGACCGCTGGTGGTGCTGGTCGATCGCTTCAGCGCCTCAGCTTCTGAGATCTTTGCTGCCGCGATGCAGGATTACGGTCGCGCGGTGATTGTTGGCGAGCCAACCTTTGGTAAAGGCACCGTTCAGCAGTATCGCTCTCTGAACCGCATCTACGATCAGATGCTGCGTCCGGAGTGGCCTGCGTTAGGCTCCGTTTCTTACACCATTCAGAAGTTCTATCGCATTAACGGCGGCAGTACTCAGCGTAAAGGCGTCACGCCGGATCTGCTGATGCCAACCGGCGTTGAAGCGGCTGAAACCGGTGAGAAATTTGAAGATAACGCACTGCCGTGGGACAGCATCAAAGCGGCGACCTATGTCAAAACCGGTGATGTGAAACCGCTGGTAGTGCAGCTGACTAAGCAGCATGCTGACCGCATTGCTCAGGATCGCGAGTTCCAGTACATCATGAAGGACATTGCCCGTTACAATGCCCTGAAAGATAAGCGCAACATCGTGTCGCTTAATCTCGCTCAGCGCGAGAAAGAGAACCACGAAGATGATGCGTCTCGTCTGGAGCGGATCAACGCGCGCTATCAGGCCGAAGGCAAAAAACCGCTGAAAAACCTGGATGAGTTGCCGAAAGATTATAAAGAGCCGGATCCGTATCTTGATGAGACGGTGAAGATCGCTAACGATCTTGCGCAGCTGGAGAAATCCCAGCCAGAGGCGCCAGCGGCTAAATAATCCGCTGTTGCCAGAACAAGCACCGCTCAGCGGTGCTTTTTTTTGTACTCAGAAAAGTTTCCAGTAAGCAATGATTAGTGCTGGTGAAGGTGCCTGAAGGCTGGGCTCCTCATCAGGCGTGTCAGAATGTAAAGTTATGTCTTTTTAGGCACTTAAACGTTAAGGTTGCTTGAAAAGCAGCCCAATGCCCATAGGATATGGATCCGCGTATAGGCGCGTGAACTACTGAGGAAGATTAACAAAAATGATGCGTATTGCTCTTTTCCTGATGACCAACCTGGCTGTGATGTTGGTATTCGGGCTGATTCTCAGCCTGACAGGGATCCAGTCAAGCAGTGTTCAGGGCCTGATGATCATGGCAGGCCTGTTTGGCTTCGGCGGTGCGTTTGTTTCACTGCTGATGTCGAAGTGGATGGCACTGCGATCGGTTGGCGGTGAAGTGATTGAACAGCCACGCAACGAAACCGAGCGCTGGCTGGTGGATACAATTGGCCGTCAGGCACAGCAGGCGGGTATTGCGATGCCACAGGTGGCGATCTATCACGCACCTGACATCAACGCCTTTGCGACTGGCGCACGGCGTAACGCCTCACTGGTTGCTGTCTCAACCGGTCTGCTGCAGAACATGAGCCGTGATGAAGCGGAAGCGGTGCTGGCACACGAAGTGTCACACATCGCCAACGGCGACATGATCACCATGACGCTGATCCAGGGTGTGGTGAACACCTTTGTGATTTTCGTTTCACGTATTCTGGCGCAGATCGCGGCGGGCTTTATGTCCGGCAACCGCGATGGTGAGGAGAGCAGCAACGGCAACCCGCTGGTCTACTTTGCGGTGTCGATGGTGCTGGAACTGGTGTTTGGTATTCTCGCCAGCATCATCACCATGTGGTTCTCGCGTCACCGTGAGTTCCATGCCGATGCCGGTTCAGCGAAGCTGGTAGGTCGTGAGAAGATGATTGCGGCGTTACAGCGCCTGAAAACCAGCTACGAACCGCAGGAGCCGAGCAGCATGATGGCGTTCTGTATCAACGGTAAAGGCAAATCGTTTAGCGAGCTGTTTATGTCGCATCCGCCGTTAGATAAGCGTATTGAAGCACTGCGCAGCGGTCAGTATCTGAAGTAGCGTTAAGCAGAGCAAAAAAGGCGACCCTGGGTCTAATGCTGGTCAGTTAAGATTAGATTTGTAAAGGCTGTCACGGTCAAACGTGGCAGCTTTTTTTATGGGCGAACGAGCCTCAGTGCGGGCCAGCGCACCTCTGCTGCTGCCGGGCCGTCCTCGCGCCGCTCACGCGGTACCTTCGGCTTTAGACGTCGTGCCGACGAACCGTTCGGGAATCGGCCCTCCCTGGCCTACCGTCACGCCTCAGTGCTGCGGATAGCCCTTTTAGCAGCAGCGGCGCTCAGGCTTCCACTTTCGTGCCCTTTCTGACAATACACACTGAAGTTTCAGAGCAGGCTGGGGCCGGGCAGGGGCAGGCAATCCGCAGCGCTGAACAGAATGAGTCTGCCAGGAGAGCCCGCAGGATGCGGGCGAAAGGCGGGGCGGCACAGGATGTGCCATCCCCGGCGGTCCGTCAGGCAGAGGAATGACGTGAAGGAACTGCGCAGCGGCGCGAGGACCGCCAGCCCCTGCACGGTGCCAGACTGCGTTATCACCTGTCGCTTAACTGACTGGCATTAACCCTGTGTCGCCTTTTCTGTTTCTGCCATCAGGCGCGGGTCTGCGTCATCCGTGACACACTGACCAGCGCGGCCACGGCGGCAAAGCTGCCCGCCAGCAGCAGCGAAGCGTGCGTCCCGCGTTCATCAAACAGATTAAACATCAGCGCGACCAGCGCGGCACCCATACTCTGGCCCAGCAGGCGCGCGGTGCCCAGCATGCCGCTGGCGCCGCCGCTGCGATGACGCGGAGCGGAAGTGACAATAGTGTGGTTGTTGGGTGACTGAAACAGCCCAAAACCGGCACCGCAGAGCATCATGCGCCAGATTATATCGCCATCACCCGGGTTAGCCGGAAGCCAGGCGAGCAGAAACAGCCCCAGTGCGAATATGGCCAGCCCGATGCCGCCCAGCAGCCCGGCATGCACCCGTTCAATCAGCCGGCCGGCAATCGGCGCAAACACCATGGTTGCCAGCGGCCAGGGCGTCAGCAGTAAACCGGTTGCCACCTCATCACGCTGCAGGACGTTTTGCAGAAAGAAGGGCAGCGACACCATCGCCAGCATCTGCGCGCAGAACGAACAGACCGACGTTCCCATCGACAGGCTGAAAATCGGGATACGCAGCAGATCAACCGGCAGCAGCGGCACCGCCATGTTTAACTGACGACGAATAAAGAACCAGCCCACAACCAGCAGAGCAATGACCTCCGACAGCACCAGCAGATGACTCTGTCCCTGTGCAAACCCGCTCAGCGCAGAGATGATCAGACCAAAGAACAGGGCGTTCATGATCGCGCTGGGAACATCAAATTTCTGCGCCGTCGCTTTCTGCGGATTATCAGGCAGCGTGCGCAGCGCCAGCCAGAGCGCAATGGCACCCAGCGGGACGTTAATCAGAAACAGCCACTTCCAGCTTGCCACCGAAAGAATCGCTGCGGCGACCGTCGGGCCTGCCGCGGTTGAAACCGCCACGACCAGCGAGTTGATCGCCATGCCGCGTCCCAGATGACGCTGCGGATAGATAATGCGTATCAGCGCGGTATTCACACTCATCAGTGCTGCACCTCCTAATCCCTGCAGCACGCGGGCGAAAGTCAGCATGGTCAGGGTGGTGGAGAAGGCGCAGAACAGCGAAGTGGCAATAAACAGCGCCAGGCCCGCCTGATAGACGCGACGATAACCCAGCATGTCGCCCAGAAAGGAGAGCGACAGCAGCGAGACGATAATCGCAATCTGATAGGCGTTCACTATCCAGATCGACTGCGCCGGGCTGGCATTCAGTTCGCGCGAGATAGTGGGCAGGGCGACATTGGCTATCGCGCCATCCAGCACTGCCATGGTCAGACCCAGCGCGATGGTGACGATTGCCATATAGCGCTGACGCGCGGGTAATCCATCCTGAGGAGGAGAGAGTGTCATAAGTTAATTACTAAAGAGGGTGAATATCATCATGCTAATGAAATTAACGCTGAAATACAGCGATCGGACGGAGAAAAAACTGTCTTTAAATATGACGTAATGGTTAAAGCATTGCTGCCTTCGTATGCCTCACTCTATACTGACAGTCCGTTCCATTTTTTTTGAAACAGGTTTAACAAGGTGCGCGATGTCCTCTGCTGAAAATGATAAACAGCCCGATTCCGTCTCTTCGGTACTTAAAGTGTTCGGCATTCTGCAGGCGCTGGGTGAAGAGCGCGATCACGGTATTACTGAGCTCGCGCAGCGCGTGATGATGTCAAAAAGCACCGTTTACCGTTTCCTGCAGACCATGAAGTCGCTGGGTTATGTCACGCAGGAAGGTGAGAGCGAGAAGTACTCACTGACACTGAAGCTGTTTGAACTGGGCGCAAAAGCGCTGCAGAACGTCGATTTAATCCGCAGTGCGGATGTGCAGATGCGTGAGCTTTCGCGTCTGACCAAAGAGACCATTCACCTGGGGGCGCTGGAAGAGGACAGTATTGTCTACATCCACAAAATCGACTCCCTCTACAACCTGCGTATGTATTCGCGCATTGGCCGTCGTAATCCGCTGCATACCACCGCGATTGGGAAAGTTCTGCTCGCCTGGCGCGATCGCAGCGAGGTTGAGGAGATCCTGCGGGATGTCGAATTCAAACGGAGCACGGCCAATACGCTGTTAAGCGCGGAGGCGTTGATTACGGCGCTGGATCAGGTAAGAACGCAGGGCTATGGTGAAGATAACGAAGAGCAGGAAGAGGGTTTACGCTGCCTCGCTGTGCCGGTATTTGACCGTTTTGGCGTGGTGATTGCGGGACTGAGCATCTCTTTTCCTACCATTCGCTTTTCAGAAGATGCCCGCCAGGATTACGTGGCCATGCTGCATCGGGCGGCGCGCACGCTCTCCTCAGAGATGGGCTATCACGACTATCCGTTCTGAAAACAGCGGGCCATGTGGCCCGCTGTTTTGTTAATTATCGATCACTTCTCCGCTTTTCTTCAGCAACGGACAATCAGTCACGCCCACCACGCCACTGTCAGTATGCAGATACTGCGCACTGATCACACCGCGAGCGGTCAGATAGCTGCACTGCAGGCCAAGGCCGGCTGCATTTTTAGTACTGCCGGTTAATACGCCATAGCCGGTAAACAGCATCGCCAGCCAGATCACCGCCAGCAAGCCTACCGTACGAATAAACAGTTTCATTATGTCTCCTTGTGAAAGATAACTCAGCGCTCCACCTGGTGCCGCCGGTTATGATGATATCAGCATGCCTCGCTTTTCTGGTGGGATCGATCAGAGATAACTGAAACGGCAAATTCTGCATTGATGTTAACCCCATTATCTTTTGCGATGGCGACAGGTAGAATGGGCGGTTGCCATGTTCTGGCGTTTCCACTGAGTTTTACGAGGCAGTTATGAATGAGTTAGCCGCAAATTCGGGCCCACTGGTCAGCTATGGCTTGCTGGTCATTATTTTGATTGTGGCGTTTATCGCCTGGTTCTTTGTCAACCGCGCCAGCGTGCGCGCCGGTGAGCAAATCCGCTTACTGGAATCTTTGCTGGAAGAGCAGAAGAAACAGAATCAGCTGCTGCGCCGTCTGATTGAAATGCAGCCAGGGGCAGAGAGTAAAAAAACCGATGACGATCGCGAGAAACGCGACTTTATCCGGTTGATTCCGGAACGATAATCACAGCAGAGAGGCGGGATGGTCTGGAAAAATCCTTGGTATGACAGCAGCAAAGCGCATCACACGCCCGAGGGATTCTGCAATCCTGAACCGGAACGGCGCAAGCCGGGCGATCTGCAGCGCTGGCGCAGGGAGCGCAAATCACAGGGGCTGCCGCTGCCACCGCAGCAGGGCTACAGGGCTTTCACCGAACAGTGGTGGCAGCACGCTGATATCAGCGGCAGTGACGATCGCATCTGGTGGCTGGGACATGCCGCCGTGCTGCTGCGACTGAACCAGCAATATATCCTGATCGATCCCGCACTCTCGTCACGCGCCTCGCCACTCTCTTTTGCCGGGCCGCAGCGAAAAACGCCAGCACCGCTTAGCATCGCTGATCTGCCGCGTCTGGATGTCGTGCTTATTTCACATAACCATTACGATCATCTTGATCGGCCGACGGTTAAAGCGATCGTCCGGCGTTTTCCGCAGGCGACCTTCATTGTGCCGCTGGGCCTGGAAAAATGGTGCAGGGCGCGGGGCGTGAAACAGGTCCATCAGCTCGACTGGTGGCAACAGTTTACTGTCGGCGACCTCTGTTTTGATGCGGTGCCGGCACGTCACTGGAGTATGCGAACGCCGCGCGATCGAAACCGTTCGCTCTGGTGCGGCTGGGTCGTGCGTTCTGCCTCCATGCGCTTCTGGTTCTCGGGCGACAGCGGCTACAGCGATAGCCTGCCGGAGATTGCGGCCCGACTCGGCCCGTTCAGCCTGGCGGCTTTGCCGATTGGCGCTTATGCACCTGAATGGTTCATGGCGGGCCAACATATGAATCCCGATCAGGCGGTGGCGCTGTGGCAGGCAGCAGGCAGGCCACTGACGCTGCCCATCCACTGGGGCGTGTTCGAACTGGCCGATGAGTCGCTTGATGCACCACCCAAAGAACTGGCGGATGCGCTGCTGCGGGCAAACGAGCAAAAGGGCGGTTTCGCACCGTGGCGAATAGGCGAAAGCCGCGGGCTGAATAAGGATACCCAGGAATTATCCTAAAACATCAGAGTTAAAACAAAAGCCCGTTTTTATTATCTGATATCAATTTTTCAAATCAAAAGTTAAATTCTTAATAAGTAAAATCGGGCTCAATGCTTTTATTTGGAGCAGGACGACTGTCTGGCTCCTGCTTTTGGTGCAAAAAAAGTGTTATCTGTACGAAATAAAAGGCGCTGTACAGGATTGAAGCCGGATTATTGATATTTTCAACTTTTCGCGCTTCGCTTATTCATTCTGTTATTGCCATATTTGTGAAATATTAATTTCTTATGGTATCCATTGGGTTAGACCCGGCAACAGAGGCCGGAGAGGGGTCTGGCCGGAGAGCGTGCTTAATTTGCATCGGCATTTGTAAGCGCCACAGAACAGGCAATGTGAGCCTTCTGGCAATTATGTGCGCAGGCTGGCTGAGGCCCTTAAAAATGGCTTGCCATTGTTTTTAGGATATGTGATAACAAATCCTGAGTTAAACGAGGTACAGTTCTGTTTATGCATGGCATCTTCTGTAAAGAAGTCTGTAAAGAAGAACGAGTAAAGACGTTGACGTTGAATACCGCTTCCTTGCCGAACCTTAATTAGTGCCTCATGCAGTAATGTCTCTGGTTTTTCTGTACGACAGCCTTCGGGCTAAATAAACATCTAAAGGAATTTGCAAAATGGCAAAGATTAAAGGTCAGGTTAAGTGGTTCAACGAGTCTAAAGGTTTTGGTTTTATCACCCCTGCTGACGGTAGCAAAGATGTGTTCGTACACTTCTCCGCTATTCAGGGCAATGGTTTCAAAACCCTGGCTGAAGGCCAGAGCGTTGAGTTCGAAATTCAGGACGGCCAGAAAGGCCCGGCAGCCGTTAACGTTACGGCTATCTGATTCAACTCCGCCTCGGTGCATTGCACCCTGACATGAAATCTCAAAGCCCTGGCTTCTCAGCCGGGGCTTTCTTTATGCTTCCGATGCGTAAACGTTAAGGTTACACTGCGCCGCGTTATCTGATGCCGGAGCACCCTATGTCCCTGATTTGCCCTCTTTGTCACTCTCCTCTCGCCTTTACTGCGCGCAGCTGGTGCTGCGAGAATCG
Organism: Pantoea sp. Fr-CA_6; assembly: GCF_024520895.1. Classification (NCBI taxonomy): domain Bacteria; kingdom Pseudomonadati; phylum Pseudomonadota; class Gammaproteobacteria; order Enterobacterales; family Erwiniaceae; genus Pantoea; species Pantoea sp. Fr-CA_6. Next base: position 431,073 of record NZ_JALNPO010000004.1, read on the forward strand.
CCATCAGTTTGACCAGGCGAAAGAAGGGTATGTCAATCTGCTGCCCGTTCAGCATAAACGGTCACGTGAACCGGGTGACAGTGCAGAGATGATGCAGGCACGACGCGAATTTCTTGAGGCAGGCTACTACCAGCCGCTGCGTGATCGGGTCGTCAGCCTGCTTGCGCCCGCGCTGAGCCAGCCGGAGTGCAAAATCCTGGATATCGGCTGTGGCGAAGGTTACTACACCGCCGCACTGGCTGACGCAGCAGGCGAGGCCGGGCAGGTCTATGGACTGGATGTCGCCAGAATGGCGATCCGGCTGGCAGCAAAGCGCTATCCGGCGGTGCGCTTCTGCGTCGCTTCCAGCCAGCGCTTACCCTTTGCCGATCACGCCCTGGATGCGGTTGTCCGAATCTACGCACCCTGCAATGAAGCGGAACTGACGCGCGTGCTGAAGCCGGGTGGCCTGGTACTGACCGTGACTCCGGGCCCGCATCATCTGCAGCAGTTCAAGGCGCTGATTTACCGCGAAGTGCAGTTGCATGTGCCGGAGCAGAAAGCGTATCCCGGATTCCGCCAGGTGGCGCAGCATGCGCTGCGTTACCCGATGGCATTAACCGGCGCAGCCGCGACGACCCTGCTTCAGATGACGCCGTTCGCCTGGCGGGCGCGTGAAGAGGTCTGGCAGACCCTGCAGCAGAGCGAGCAGTTCAGCTGCGACGCCGACTTTACCCTGACTGTGTGGCAGCGCGACTAGCGCGCCTCGACCAGGGTGTTATAGATGCGCTCCAGATCGTCGAGTTGCTGTACCGCGATCAGCAGCCGACGCTGTTCCAGCTGAATCACCAGAATGCCATCCTCAGAGAGATTCATACCCTGAATTCGCCGGTAATCGATCCAGACACCGGCGTAAAACAACCCCTCACTTTTCATCAGCAGCGTTGGCTTTCGCAGCCAGAATAGCCAGAACGCCAGAAAACTCAGCACCATCAGCAGTGAGGTGGTGAGCTGCGGGCCGTGATGGCTGACGTTGTTCCACAGCAGGATCAGCAGCAGGCCGATGAAAATCAGGCTATCCAGCTTATGCTGCCTGCGCAGCGCAACCCGTAAGCGGGTCGGGCCGTGGCGACGCGGCAGAATCGCCTCATGATAAATGGCAAACCCCATCAGGGCGGCAATACAACACGCAATCAGCGCGTCGGTTAATGACATCACATCTACCTCAAACAGGGTGAGCTCAGCCGGTTGTGGCTCAGCTCACCACGCTTAAAAGCCGGGAGCACAGGCTCCCGGCCGGGTGAAATTACAGACCGAGCAGGCCGATCCAGTAACCAAAGATACCGATAGCAAAGAAGCCAACGATAATCCACAGCGCGTTCACTTTACGGCGTAACAGCCACATACAGCCAAAGGTCAGCAGCAGCGGCACCACGCCCGGCATCAGCTGATCGAGGATCGACTGTACGGTGGTGACGGTGGTTTTACCGGTCGAGTCGGTAATACGTGACACCACCAGCGGGATGTTAACGTGTGTCCACTTGTTGACCAGCGCCCCCATGACAAACAGGCCGAGTATCGACGCGCCCTCCGTGAGTTTCTGCAGGAAACCGCCGCCCATATCACTGACGATATCTATCCCTTTGCGATAGCCATAGGCCACGCCGTAGTAGCGGGTCAGCAGACGTGCCAGGTTAAACAGCACAAAGAAGAGCAGCGGACCCAGCAGACTGCCACTCATGGCGATACCGGCTCCCAGCGCGGCAAACACCGGGCGCACCGTACCCCAGAAGATCGGGTCGCCAACACCGGCCAGCGGTCCCATCAGGCCGACTTTAAGGCCGTTAATCGCGCCATCGTCGATCGGTGCGCCGTTAGCACGCTGCTCTTCCATCGCCATAGTCACGCCCAGAACCGGCGCGGCCACATAAGGATGGGTATTAAAGAACTCCAGATGACGCTTGATCGCCTGCTTACGCTCATCATTGTTCTCAGGATAGAGACGGCGGATCACCGGCACCATTGAGAAGCAGAAGCCCAGCGCCTGCATGCGTTCAAAGTTCCATGAACCCTGGAACAGATTAGAGCGCAGAAAGACGGCGCGAACATCACCGGGTGTCAGTTTCTTTTCGACTTTCGTAATATCAACCATGTGCTCACCTGTTCCTTAATCGAGTTCGTTATCAAGATCGTTTGCGGTCGCAGCACCTGTTGGTGCTCCCGCCACACGGTTGTATTTCGGGCTGAGCTGAATGTAGAGCACCGCCATGACCACGCCAATGACGCCCAGCGCCACCAGGTTAAAGTTGGTGAAGGCGGCGGTGACGAAGCCCAGGTAAAAGAACGGCATCAGGTAGCCTGCGCGCATCATGTTGATGACCATCGCATAACCGACCACCACAATCATGCCACCGGCGATATTCAGGCCGTTGGTCACCACGTCCGGAATAGAGCTGAGTAAGGCGTGAACCGCACTGGTGCCGACCGAAATCGCCACAATCAGCGCCGGGATGGCGATACGCATCGCCTGTAACAGCAGGGCAGAGACGTGGATCCAGGAGATGGCCGTAAGGTTGCCTTTCTCTGCGGCTTTGTCAGCCGCATGCTGGAAGGCGACGGTCAGCGTACGCACGATAATGGTCAGTACCTGTCCGGCGGCGGCCAGCGGAATCGCCAGCGCAATACCGGCACCCACACTTTGACCGCCAGCGATAACCAGGATGGTCGAGATAATGGAGGCGAGGGCGGCATCAGGCGCAACGGCGGCACCGATGTTCATCCAGCCCAGCGCAATCATCTCCAGCGTACCGCCGATAATAATGCCGGTTTTCATATCACCCAGCACCATACCAATCAGGGTACAGGCCACCAGGGGACGGTGAAACTGGAACTCATCCAGAATCGACCCCATACCGGCAATACAGGCGACAATAAAAATCAAAACAATTTGTAGCGAGGTTATTTCCATCATACTTCTTGTCCTCAGCAGGATAACCAGGAGCCCGGAAACGCAGGCGCATAAGTGCTTCTGTTACGCGTTAACTTTCGCGATCAGATCCATCATTTTCAGTTTCTGGTCACTGGAAACTTTACGCACTTCCAGTTCAATATTGCGTTCATTGAGTTTGCGGAACGCGGCAATATCTTTTTCATCGACCGAGACCGCATTATTGACCTGGGTTTTCCCCTGGCGGAACGCCATACCGCCGATGTTGACGGTTTTAATATCGACACCCTGTTCCACCACGCGCAGTACATCGGTGGGGTTGGTAAACAGCAGCATCACGCGATCCTGACCATACTTCGGGTTGTTCCACACCCGCACCATCTTATCAACATCCACCACATGGGCCGTGACGCCGGGCGGAGCGACCTGCGTCAGCAGAGTCTTGCGCACATGATCGTTGGCCACTTCATCGCTGACTACGATAATGCGCTGAACGTTGGTCTCTTTGGTCCAGCGCGTTGCTACCTGTCCATGAATCAGACGGTCATCAATGCGTGTCAGCCCGATTTTCATGTGGTCACCAGGCGCCATCGGCTTAGCCGGTTGCACCGCAGCGGCCGGTTTCACCGCCGCTGGCGCCGGCGCTTCTTCTTTGGCTTTCAGGGCTTTGACGCCTTCACGGCCGGTCTCCACCGCCACGGCGACCAGCTCGTCAAAACCGGGATTGTCATCGCGCGCCATCAGGGTTTCGACCAGCATCGGGATATTGACCCCGGCGATGACCTCATACTGCGGTTTGTCGACCACGATGCGACTGGCCGCATTAAACGGACTGCCACCCCAGGTATCAACTAAAAACAGGACTCCCTGCGTCGTATCAAGTTCTGCCAGTCGTGCCTGATATTTTTCAATCAGCGTTTCTGCATTTTCACCGGGGACAAAATCTATCCAGCCGACATTGTCCTGCTCGCCCAACAGCATTTCTGCTGTTTTCAGCAGTTGTTCCGCTGCCCAGCCGTGTGTACCAATTACTATCGCAATGGTCACGTGCTACCTCCGTTCGCTAGAGATGCTCATCTGAGTCAATGAACTGTATTGAATTGCTTTGATGATCTGTTTAACCGGATGATTCGAATTATCGTTATAGCGTCGAAAAAACATGGGTTAACTACGTCAAGGCGATTAAGTCGCGATTTATTTTAGTGATCGAAAAAATAAATTATGTGATGTCTGTCAGCTATTCATCGTGTGAAGCGGCCAGTAACCCTTTTTATGCGCCTGATCATCCGTCAGGCAGATTGTAAAAATAAGAAAATTTTTTGACGCAATTCGCCGACCTGATACATTAACGTTCTGTTTACTACTCAGGAGTAACGGGCTTCAGCCCACCTTTATGGATCGTCACCGACGTCGCTTAATCTGTTCTTTGCGCCTGCTGGCGCGTCACCCTTCGCCTCACGGCGTTTTCACCGCTTTCCCGACTACCTGCATGTCACGCATTGCTGCGCTGATAAGCAGCACCGCGATCTGTTCCCTGTTCTGGAGTCATAAATAATGGAATTTTTATTCGACCCCTCAATCTGGGCGGGTTTACTGACGCTCGTGGTGCTGGAAATCGTACTCGGCATTGATAACCTGGTGTTTATTGCCATCCTGGCCGACAAACTGCCGCCGAAGCAGCGTGATAAAGCACGCCTGATTGGCCTGTCACTGGCGCTGGTCATGCGTCTGGGTCTGCTGTCGCTGATCTCCTGGATGGTGACGCTGACGACGCCTCTCTTTAGCGTAGGCGGTTTCAGCTTTGCCGGTCGTGATTTAATTCTGCTGGCGGGTGGTCTGTTCCTGTTGTTTAAGGCGACCATGGAGCTGCACGAGCGGCTGGAGAACCGGCAGCTCGACGGATCCGGTAATCGGGGATATGCCAGTTTCTGGGCTGTCGTGACGCAGATTGTGGTACTGGACGCCGTCTTCTCGCTGGATGCTGTGATTACCGCCGTGGGTATGGTGAACCACCTGCCGGTGATGATGACCGCCGTGGTGATTGCGATGGGTGTGATGCTGCTGGCATCTAAGCCGTTAACCAACTTTGTTAACGCGCATCCGACTGTAGTGGTGCTCTGTCTGAGCTTCCTGCTGATGATCGGTCTGTCGCTGGTGGCAGAAGGCTTTGGTTTCCATATTCCTAAAGGCTACCTCTATGCGGCGATTGGCTTCTCGATTCTGATTGAGCTGTTCAACCAGGTTGCACGTCGTAACTTTATCCGCCATCAGTCAAATCGCCCGATGCGTGAACGCACCGCCGAAGCGATTTTACGCCTGATGGGGGGCCGCAACCGTGCCCAGACCGCCAGCAATGGCAACACCAGCAGCAGCGAAGAGGCTGCGCTGGCGGAAGCGATGCCGCAGGAAGCGTTTAAAGATGAAGAGCGCTATATGATTAATGGCGTGCTGACGCTGGCTTCCCGCTCGATTCGTAGCATCATGACGCCGCGCGGTGAAATCTCCTGGGTCGATGCGAATCGGCCGGTAGATGAGATTCGCGGTCAGCTGCTTGATACGCCTCACAGCCTGTTCCCGGTCTGTCGGGGTGAACTGGATGAAATTGTCGGCGTAGTGCGAGCCAAAGAGCTGCTGGTGGCGCTGGAGCACGGTGTGGATGTGGCGACCTTTGCGGCCAATACACCGACTATCGTGGTGCCGGAGACGCTGGATCCGATCAACCTGCTTGGCGTGCTGCGTCGTGCCAAGGGCAGCTTCGTGATTGTCACCAATGAGTTTGGTGTGGTTCAGGGTCTGATTACGCCGCTGGACGTGCTGGAAGCAATTGCGGGTGAATTCCCGGATGAAGATGAAACGCCCGATATTATTGCGGATGGTGATGGCTGGTTAGTGAAAGGGGGGACCGATCTGCACTCGCTGCAGCAGTTGCTCGACTTCCATGAGCTGGTCGACCCGACAGAAGACCACGCCTCGCTGGCGGGCCTGCTGATTGAGCAGAAAGGGCAGTTACCGCTTCCTGGCGATGTGATTGATATCACTCCGCTGCACTTCCAGATTATCGAAGCGACCGACTACCGTATCGATCTGGTGCGTGTCACTAAAGATAAACCGCATGATGAGGATGAAGAGGGCTAATCGTTCTCGTTGATGCAGAGGCGCTGCCGGGCTTACCGGCCGCGCTGAATTCTCCGACAGCCGCTGGCTCATTGCCGCGGCTGTTTTTTTGTCTGTGGCGTAAGGTCATCAGGCAGGGCGAAACGGGGCTCAGGCGATTGTCACCTGCGGGCATCAGCCTGATGCTGCGCCAGCCACGCCGGGAAGTCCTGCAGCGGCATCGGGCGGGCAAAATAGTAGCCCTGCAGATGATCCACGCCGCGTTCGCGCAGATAGGCCGCCTGCTCAGCTGTTTCCACGCCTTCGGCCACCAGACTGATATTCAGGCGCTGGGCCAGCGAAATCACCATATCCGTCACCGTGGCATTAATCGCGTCAGTGCCGATGGCTGCGGTGAAAATCTTGTCGATTTTCAGCACATCTGGCTGCAGATCTTTCAGGTAGGAGAGTGAGCTGTGACCGGTACCAAAATCATCAATCGCCAGCCGGACACCGATGTCGTGCAGTTGCGCAATCACCGACTGGTCCACGACCGGCAGGGCATCGCGCTCGGTGAGCTCCACCACCAGTTTCGGCACCGGATTGGCAGGCCACCACAGGTTGTGCAGATCTTCCAGAATGGCGTGGTCGCGGAAGTGGCTGGCGGCAACGTTAATGGCGATATGGAACGCGGGATCGTCGGGCAACTGCGGTAACTGTCTCACCACCTCATTCAGTACAAAGCGCGTCAGCGGTTTGATCAGGTTCTGTCGCTCGGCCAGGGGAATAAAGACATCCGGTGCAATCCAGCCCTGACGGGGATTATGCCAGCGCAGCAGTAACTCAATACCGTCGCACTCACCACTTTTGGTGTTGATCAGCGGCTGGCAATAAACCATAAACTCACGGGCCGTAATGCCATAACTGATTTGCCAGCTCAGGCTCATACGATTTGCGGTCGCCAGCCAGACGATGTAACCCATAAGCAGGCTCAGCAGCAGCGCCAGCGGGAGCTGTGAGGGAAGCGTCGCCAGCGCCAGGCGGGTCGGAGAGGGGCCATAGAGAGTAAGCGTAAACGGATAGCGCAGCGAGCCCTGCTCATAGCTCACTTCGTCTTCTGACGGCACCGTGGGCTCGATCAGCGGATTGCCATACTCCAGGCTCTCTCCATTGACGTTAAAGACAGCGCGTTCCACCCAGGGCAACTGCGGCTCCAGCAGATAATTGCTCATCATTTCGATGTTGATCACCTGCAAAATCCCGGAGCGGTTATCCAGACTCTTTGGCGTCCACAGCAGTAAAATGGGCGAGCCTTTCAGCAGATACTCATCGGTTGCCAGCGTCATACGCTGACTGTTAAAGGCTAAGTCAGGGTAGGTCTGACTAAAGGGAATGGTGCGCGGCCCGTAGATACTGGAGCAGTAGAGCACGTCGTTATCCACCAGCAGAATCGCCCGGACCGTCTGCAGGGAAGAGATTTTTTCGATGAGTGGAAAGCGAACATCCTGACAGGGAACGCCGACCAGACCCAGCGTATTATTGGCTGAAACCTCCAGCGGTGAAAACATCCGGTCAAACCGCATAATCGCTTTATCGGCGAAATCCATCGCCTGCTGCTCGATACGTGACTTCTCTTCGATATAGCGAAAGGCCAGGGTTAATATCAGCACCACGGTGGCGATCGACAGCGCTATCAGCACACGCTTGCGTCTGAATTGTCCAACAGATTGCTGGGCCATAAACATCTGTATTCACCTTCCCAAAAAGCCAGTAAAAAGCAAAACACAACGGGGTGAGTATCGGCACGGTCAGATCAACATTGAGGCCGGAATGCAGAAAAGCAGGTCTGGAAAGTTGCGTAAGCCGGACGGCTGCGCGGAAATCACTCTACCGGTTAAACCTGCGCTGAGATAGCGCAGGATGCGGATTTTATTACGTTTGCACGTTTTTTAGTCAGTTAATCGTTTCGCTTAATCACACTGAACTTTAATCGCCAGACCGCCACGCGAAGTTTCACGGTATTTGGCGTTCATATCTTTGCCGGTTTCATACATTGTCTCGATAACCTTATCCAGCGAGACGCGGGGTTCGCTGGTGCGCCTAAGTGCCATGCGCGCCGCATTAATCGCTTTAACCGAGGCGATAGCATTACGCTCAATGCAGGGCACCTGAACCTGACCGGCTACCGGGTCACAGGTCAGACCAAGGTTATGTTCCATGCCGATTTCAGCCGCCACGCAGACCTGCTCCGGACTGCCGCCCAGCAGTTCAGCCAGACCGGCCGCCGCCATAGAACAGGCGACACCCACTTCACCCTGACAGCCCACTTCCGCGCCTGAAATAGAGGCGTTCATTTTGTACAGCACGCCGATGGCGCCAGAGGCGAGGAAATAGCGCAGGAAAATGTCAGGTGTCACTGGTTCAATGAAGTGATCGTAGTAAGCCAGCACCGCAGGCACGATACCGCAGGCACCGTTAGTTGGCGCGGTCACCACGCGGCCTCCCGCGGCGTTCTCTTCGTTAACGGCCAGCGCATACATATTGATCCAGTCGATAACAATCATCGGATCGCTGGAGTGCTTGTCAGAGGAGGTCAGCAGACGACGCAGGGAGGCGGCGCGACGCGGCACGCGCAGTGGCCCTGGCAACACGCCTTCGGTATTCAGACCGCGATCGATACAGGCCTGCATCGTCTGCCAGATGTTTGTGAAATAGGCATGGATCTCATCGCGGCTGTGCAGCGCCAGCTCATTTTTCATCACCAGACCTGAGAGTGACAGGCCGGTTTCACGACAGTGAGCCAGCAGATCTTTGGCGGAGTGGAACGGCCAGGGCACAGAGACTTCATCCAGTGCCGACTGCCCGAAGTGCTCTTCATCAACAATGAAACCGCCGCCAACGGAGTAATAGGTTTTTGACAGGATCAGCAGGTCGCCCGCAAACGCGAGCAGGCGCAGGCCATTTTCATGCAGGGAGAGGTTTTCACTGCGAAATACCATGCCGCCTTCACGCGGGAAATCCACTTCATGTGCGCCTTTCGCCAGCAGCAGTCGCTCACGCTGCTCAACATCTTTAATAAAGGCGGGGATCGCATCAATATCCACCGTATCCGGCGATTCACCCGCCAGACCCATAATGATGGCGATATCAGTGTGATGGCCTTTGCCGGTCAGAGAGAGAGAACCGTAAACATCCACGGCGATCCGGGTGACCTCCTGCAGCTTTTCCTGTTCGCACAGCAAATCCACAAACTGTTTACCTGCTTTCATCGGGCCGACAGTATGCGAACTTGAGGGGCCGATGCCCACTTTGAACATGTCAAAAACACTAATCACAGGTGACACTCCTCACAATTATTCTCAGTCTGCCGGGGCAGTTTATGGCGCCCATAGTAATGGTCATGCACCAGGAAAGAGCAGCTTTTCGCATGAAATAAACTTATCAAAACTCATAGAAAAAATTATAGTGCAGCGCGCCAGTAACCTGACGGGCCGGAGAGAGAAAAACGAGAAAGGTTTCAGAATGCGATCTGAGTACTCAGTGAGCGGATAATACCCGCGGTCATGCCCCACACCAGATAATCCTGATAGCGCGACAGCCAGACCGGGTGGCGAACACCAGCCCGATGCACTTCCAGCGCGCTGTAGCGGCTGAGCTGCAAAGCCTCGGCCAGCGGCATCTCAAAGGCGCTGCTCACCTCATCCGGATTAATCGTTAACCGCAGATCGGCCGGAATGATCCCCAGTACCGGCGTCACCTGAAAGCCGGTGCTGCTGGTCACGGCGGGCAGTGCGCCTAATACCTCGACCTGATGCGGCTCAATGCCAACCTCTTCCTGTGCTTCACGCAGTGCTGTGGCGATGAGCGATGCGTCAGTGTCATCCTGCATCCCGCCGGGAAAGGCGACCTGTCCGGCATGTTTGCGCAGGGCGTGTGAGCGCTGCGTCAGCAACAGACCGGGTTCAGGACGTGCCACAATCGGCACCAGCACCGCCGCATGGCGCCCGGATAGCAATTGTGTGCTGCGGGCTGGCTGCTGCAACAGAAAACGGCTGCGGAAATCATCAAGCGTCAGGGCCAACTGAACCTCCGGTTTGTTCCAGTGCCGGTAAGATCCGGCTGACTTTGTCGAGTGTTTCCTGATACTCCGCTTCGGGATCGCTGTCTGCAACAAGCCCGCCGCCCGCCGCACAGTAGAGCTGCTGACCTTCAGCGATCAGCGTGCGAATGGTGATGCTGGTATCCATCCGGCCACACAGGCTGAGATAACCAATGCTGCCGCACCAGGCATTGCGCCGCTGCGGCTCCAGTTCATCAATAATCTCCATCGCCCGAATCTTGGGCGCACCGGTAATCGAGCCGCCCGGAAAACAGGCGCGCAGCAGATCGGTGGCCTGCAGGGTATCAGGCAGTTGCGCCCGCACCGTGCTCACCAGGTGGTGTACGGCGGGGAAGGGTTCAACCACAAACAGTTCAGGCACCGTGACCGAACCGGGTAGCGCCACGCGGCCAATATCGTTGCGCAGCAAATCGACAATCATCAGGTTTTCGGCCCGATCTTTTTCCGCATGGCGCAGCGACTCAGCCTGTTGCGCATCAGCAATCGGATCGTCACAGCGTGGCCGGGTACCTTTGATCGGTCGTGTTTCGATCTGCTTATTATTCAGCGACAGAAAGCGCTCCGGCGACAGGCTGAGGATCGCGCTCTCCGGCAGACGCAGAAAAGCGCTGAACGGCGCGCGGTTAGCCGCATTGAGTATACTGAACGCCTGCCACTCATCACCCTGATAACCGGCCTGAAAGCGCTGCGCCAGATTAACCTGATAACAGTCACCCGCCTGAATATAGGCCTGAACCGCCGCAAAACGCGCAGCGTAATCTGCATAGCTCAGGTTGGAGCGCCAGCGGCTGGTCAGTGAAAAGGGCACGGCCTCGCGCGCCGGCCATTGCGCCAGCCAGGCGGCGCGTTCTTCCGCGTTCTTTAACGCCACCAGCGTCAGGATCTGCTGATGATGATCGGCAATCAATGCCCAGTCATAGATACCCACCGCCATGTCAGGCGTGGTGAGATCGGCTGCGGCCTGCTGAGGCAGGGACTCAAACCGGCGGCCCAGATCATAACCAAACAGGCCCAGCGCACCGCCCTGAAACGGCAGGGCATCGCTGGCAGCCGGCGTCACGCCCAGCGCATCACACTGCTGCTGCACCAGCAGCAGGGGATCGGCGGTTGATTCGGTCGTGCCGGTCGGGTCGCTGAGCGTAGTCATCGCACCGCGGGTCACCAGGGTGGCGCGGGGATCGGCGGTCAGAATATCAAAGCGGTTGTCACTGTGGTTCGCCTGCGCGGAGGAGAGCAGCATCGCCCAGGGCAGATGGGCAATCGGGGCAAAACGCTGAGTCAGCGCATCCGGGGTATAATCAAGACTGAGGGTTTCAACAATCATCGGGCAGAGAAATCAGAGAGCAAAGAGGCGGTCAGACTGCCATATTTTTTCCTGACTGGCACCTGTTAGTTCCGCGTGGGATACTGTCTGCCCCAACGCAGGAGTGAAACATGTTTATAGGAATACCGGCTCTCTCTCATGAGCAGCAGCAGCAGGCCGTCGAACGTATTCAGGAATTGATGGCGGGAGGTTTGTCGAGCGGCGAAGCGATCACCCAGGTGGCGCAGGAGATCCGACAAAATTTCAAGGGCGAACGGATTCGGGCGCTATTCGAAGACGAAGATGAAGAAAACGAAGAGGAATAACGCCCGGCGTTTTAACGTGCAGCGATAATTTTAATTTCGATTTTGTACTTCGGATTCAACAGCCCGGCCTGTACCGTGCAGCGCACCGGCGCATTACCTGGAGAGACCCATGCGTCCCATGCGCGGTTCATCGCAGGGAAATCGGCCTTATCCACCAGAAACAGCGTCGCATCAAGGATTTTGCTTTTATCGCTACCGAGCCGTGTCAGAATCGCATCAATCACTGCCAGCGCATTGGCTGTCTGCGCTTCTGCGTCGGCATCCAGATTCTCAGGCACACTGGTGTAATAGATCGTGTCGTTGTGGATCACGGCTTCGGACATACGGTGTTCCGGGTCAATGCGGGTAATACTCATCGGTTTCTCCCTGGTTAATTGCGCATTAGCCTGGCACACTCCCGACATCGCTGTCACCCCTTACGCCTTACAGGCAGCGCTCAACAATCGCCTGTCTGTCCGCCATCACCTGAGGCGCCATCCGGAAAGTCGTGAAATATTTCACCTCAGCCCCTTTTCGGCGGGGCGACACATCCGCAAAAATCGAATCTTCCCAGGTAAAAACGCTGATCTCGCTGCCGTTGGGCTGGGTGTGAGTGGTGTTATCTCTGGCAATGACGCTGGTGGTGGACCAGCCGCGATAAATACAGTCGCTGAGCTGAGGGACGGTGCGGGTGCTTTGACCCTGAAAAACAGGCTGCTGCAGACGAGCCTGATCAGGCGTGGGTGCCTGGCAGCCGCAGAGCAGCAGCACGCCAGCCAGAGAGCCGATGCGGAAACAGTTCATACATTCCTCCGCCTGAGTCAGGCAGTCGGGTTAAGGCCATCTGTTTTACACCGCCTGAACGGCAATGTTAAACCAGTCTCAGCACGTCAGCCTACGGGTGCCACATCCCAACGGTAAGCTGATTTAATCATTATAATCCGCGCGTTTGTTTACTCGCTGCGTTCCTCTGCATTTGCTAACTGCATCACACTGTCTGCATCATGATCATGAGCCGCGGACGTTGTCACTGTTGCAGCCCTGCTGCACTAAAGCAGCATAAAGCGTCGAAAGAGCGGGAGAAGTGAGGGCACGCGCGGCATAAAAATGTTATAAAACAGCAGATAAATCGCGCTACGGATGAGGATTCAGGCATGGCGAATACGCAGTATCTTTTTTGGGTGATGGTCGGCGCACTGACGCTGCTGTTTATTGTGGTTTCGGCGTTTGTTGGATTGTCCCGTGGCACTAAGCAGGGCTTTATTACCTTCGCTATTCTGTTCATCGTTATGCTGGCGGGCGCGTTGTACGTCCGCTTATAAGCAGGTCGCAAGAGCAGCGTCGCCAATAATCGTGATATCAGGTCACCAGCCAGAAACAGATAAACGCCCTGTACCAGAATAAGCCGTATCTGGCTGAGCGGCCTGCTTTATTTGCCGCTTTTTATCTGGCCAGTGTTGAATCAACCCTGCTATAGCTGCTCAAAAAACTCACCATACAAGGGTAGCGCTTACTGCGAAAATTCACAGTGATATTGATGGTGAGATCCTGCGACGCCCCATCTGAACGTCGTCTGCGTTATGTTCTTCTCTGGATTACCCGCTAACGGCTCGATATGTCTCCCCGCCAGCACGCCCATCTGTCCAGGCGGCGCATATCTGATAAAAAGTATTCGTCCTGCAGGCATAAATAACGTTATTTTTGCTAGCCGCTGGCCTCTGAAGTGAAAATGTAATAAGCGACATCAGCGGGGGCGATTCCTTCAATACGTTTTTGTGCAATACCCTGTTTTACAGATTCTGGAAAACGCAGGTAAATACGGTTGTCTTCACTGAATAAGGCCTTATCTATCTCTTTCCCGTCATCTTTGAAACAGGATGCATAGGTGTCCCTGAATATTTTACTGACATTGTCGATATCTCTGCTGAGTAAAATGACTTCATTTTTTTTCAGATAGTTGCTCTGAATGTTTTGACTCGCTGCAGGGTGGATTAAAAACGTTGCGCTGGGTAATGTTTCCCTTTGCGCCCCTGAGCAATAAATCAGGGTAGCCGCCGAACCTGTCATTGCGACATTGATGGTTTTTATCGGAATCCTTGACCCCCTGACGGCCTGGCCGCCCATATAGCCAGCTTCCATATCACCGCCAAAGCTGTTTATATAAAGCGATATTTCTTTTACAGCGGGGTAACTTGCATTAATATCATCGATGCCTGCCATCAATTCTGCCACTTTAGTGCCATTAACCTCGCCAATGTAAACGATTTTTGCCGATTTTATCTCTTGCGCTTTCAGGGTGTTATTTATCACCACTGACGTTTTTGCTATGCAGCAAGCGGAAGTGACGCCCAATAATAGAAAAGTGAAATAACGCACCATAAAAACTCCATTTAAGGGTGTAACGCTGTCAGTTTAAGGATCAGTAATGTTTAAAAAGAAAATAGCCCGTTGTAACTTCCAGGGTGATGATATAGAAGATAAGTACGATGAATATCAATAATAAACTCGCTCTGGCGTAGTTTTTCTTTGAACGTTTAGTCCTTCGGTTTAAGGACCAGTAAAGCAGCATGAAAAGATTTAATACGGGTATGCCGGTTAAAATTAATGTGACAATCCAATCCCATAGGGAGACATCATCGACGTGTTGATTATTTTCCACAGTGTTTTTTACGCTATGTGAGTGGTGGAGTAACGACGTTAACTGCTACGACGTGCAGATCATTTCCTGACTGCTGACGAGTTTTTATTGATTCGCTGAGGATAAACGTCAGACCAGTCTGGTTGTTCGCCGGACATAATCGCGCGCCGCTGTGCAGGGCTGATCCCCTGGTTTATATGCGGCATGACAGGTTCACTATGTTGACCAACTGGGTTGAGTTTGACCTCATCGTTGGTAACGCAACCGCTCAGCGTCAGAATCACTAAGCTATACCGGGGTAATTTTGGGAACAATGATATTTCTCCTTGTTGAGATAATGGTGTCCATTTTGACGGATAGATGCAACAGGGCAGCAACAGCCAGATTACATCCCACTTAACTTATAATATAAAACCCCACTTCATTTACATTAACGGATATCTTTAGCGAGATAGTCTTAAACGGCCTTTTAAAGAGGACGGATGCCGTGAGGCATGGTTTCTATTGTGATGTGACTCATCCGGCGACAAGTTTTTATTGCCTGTGAGAGATAACAGAATTCCTGAATTTTAATTACCTCGCTACCATCTGTTAAGTCAGCGTGGCTGCATCAGAGGAAATATTCAATCCGCTAATGCTCACAGATTACGTTTAAATTCTGTCTCTTTTATATCAGGGTTTTTCTCTTATAACAACAGAGCGATGTTTAATGCTATTCCTGTTGAGTTTTTATTTAATGTTACCTTTCTTTGTGCATAATTGTGCTTTGAATCGCATCATTAATTTTTCGTGTCCCTATATTATAGGCAGTTAAGTTCCGCCTTTTATTCATTAAACAAGTAAGAGGTTTTTTGAAATCACAGATTTTTCAGCGGCGAATTATTAAACCCGCTATCAGACTGACGTCAATGATAACGCGGCTGGGGGAGGCGAATGGGCATCCGATTAACCGGTACGTTATCAGCACCGGCTGTGACGCAAGGCTGTATCACGCAGTGGCGAAGCAGAGTCTGCGGCAGCGCCCGCATTTCTGATATCTTTTGCGAGCCTTGCAAAACAGATGGCAGGAGTAAGCTACACTCAAAGGGCATAGCAAAATTGCTATCTGACACCGGAGGAAATTATGTCTGAACGCCCTGATTACGATGAACCGCTGCCCGATGACGCTGAGATTTATCCTGAAGATGAGGAAGAAGATGAAGAAGAGGAGCCATTAGAAAAGGATGTCTAGCGTCACCTGCATAATCTTTTATGACGCGTTATCGCGTTGCACCGCAAAACCGCCTGCGTGCAGTTTTGCGGTTTCTTACGTCGCCTGAATTTAGTGCAAAATTTCCCTCCCGGCTCGTTTCGACTATCAAAATGATAAATACAGGAAAATGAAACTCTTTTATTCAGAGAGATTGATATCAACCCTTTCCTGAAGTGCTTAAAAACGTCACATCGTGATATTTGTTAATTAAATTAACATTGATTGTAATTATAAACTCTCTATTCGTTCTGATTTTGATTTAACGCATTTTGTCACCTTGCTGACTCCGCAGTGAGCGGAATAGTATCCCTGCCGCAAATAAGTTTATAAAGCAGGGATAAAAATGAAATTACCAAAAATGTTAAGTCTGGTTGTGGCGCTTTCTACCCTCAACGTAGCCGGTGCGGCGGAACCGCACTGGACGTACGAAGGCAAAGCTGGCCCGGAACACTGGAGCGAACTGACCAGCGACTTCCACATCTGCCACGAAGGTAAGTCCCAGTCGCCTATCAATATTAAAGATCCGATTGAGGGACATTTACAGGCACTCGATCTGGCCTACCATACGTCGGCTGAGAAGGTGATCAACAATGGCCACACGATTCAGGTGACCGTTGATGAAGAAGATGATTTTGTACTGGATCGGGAAAAGTTCACACTGCGTCAGTATCACTTCCATACGCCGAGTGAGAACCAGATCAATGGGCACACCTTTCCCCTTGAAGCCCACTTTGTACACAGCAAAGAGGATGGCGATCTGGCCGTGGTCGCGGTGATGTTTAAGGTCGGTAAAGAGAATTCGGCGCTGGCACCGTTGATCGACGCTATGCCGAAACAGGAAAACCAGCAGGTAACCATTAATCGCCAGGTAAACTTACGCGATCTCTTCCCGGAAGATCTGCACTATTATCGTTTCAGTGGCTCCCTGACGACGCCGCCCTGCAGCGAAGGGATTCGCTGGCTGGTGCTGAAACAGCCGGTTTCGCTCTCTCAGGCGCAGCTCGACGCCTTTAAACAGGCGCTGAAAACCACCAATAATCGTCCGTTGCAGCATCTCAATGGGCGCATGATTGTAGAGTAGTCACAGCGATTTCTGCTGCCTTTCGCGGTGCAACTTTTCCATCAGGCATCCCGGTGCTGCGAGCGCTTCTCTTCAGGCGGCCACCTGCCGCCTTTTTCCCCATCTTTCAGACGCGATCCAGAGTCTTTAGCTGCCACGCCCCCAACGGTTGGAAATAGATAAGCTATTGATAATTATCAATTTTGCTTTGTTGATCCAATACTGACATAATTACAGTGTTTTTGCCGTTCTTAGTGAGGGTATGTGGCAGACGATTTTGCAGTGGATGGCGCGCTGGCGCTGGCGATCGCAGGCTTTAAGCCGCGTGAAGCACAGCGTGAGATGGCGCAGGCGGTATCTGAAGCCGTAAAACAGCAGGGTGAACTGGTGGTCGAGGCCGGTACCGGCACCGGAAAAACCTATGCCTACCTGGCTCCCGCTCTGCGGGCCGGTAAAAAAGTAATTGTCTCCACCGGATCCAAGGCGCTGCAGGATCAGCTCTATGGCCGCGATCTGCCTACGATGATCAAGGCGCTGGATTTCAAAGGTAAAACGGCTTTGCTGAAAGGACGCTCCAACTACCTTTGCCTGGAACGCATGGAACAGCAATCGATGGCGGGCGGCGATCTCACCGCGCAGGGGCTGACCGATCTGGTGACGCTGCGCAGCTGGTCATCGCAGACGGAAGATGGCGACATCAGCAGCTGTGCGGGCGTGACCGAAGACAGCCCGGTCTGGCCGCTGGTCACCAGCACCAACGATAACTGCCTCGGCACTGACTGCCCGCGCTATAAAGAGTGCTTTGTGGTCAAAGCGCGTAAGCGCGCGATGGACGCCGATGTGGTGGTCGTGAACCACCATCTCTTTCTTGCCGATCTGGTGGTGAAAGAGGGCGGCTTTGGCGAACTTATTCCCGAAGCTGATGTGATGATCTTCGATGAAGCCCATCAGCTGCCCGATATCGCCAGTCAGTATTTTGGTCAGCAGCTCTCCAGCCGCCAGTTACTCGATCTCGCCAAAGATATTATTACCGCCTACCGCACCGAGGTGCGTGATGCTCAGCAGCTGCAGAAATCCGCTGACCGCCTGGCGCAGTGCGCGCAGGATTTTCGCCTGTCATTAGGCGATCCCGGCTATCGCGGTAACCTGCGTGAACTGCTGAGCGATAACAACATCCTGCGGATGTTTACGCTGCTGGATGATGCGCTTGAGCTCTGTTACGACGTTATCAAACTCTCACTGGGCCGTTCAGCCCTGCTGGATGCCGCCTTCGAGCGAGCCGCGCTCTACCGTGGCCGGTTAAAACGGCTGCGGGCGATTAACGAGCCGGGCTACAGCTACTGGTATGAATGTACCTCACGTCACTTTATCCTGGCGCTGACGCCGCTCTCGGTGGCAGAACGCTTCCGTGAAGTAATGGATAATCGTAAGGCTGCCTGGATCTTCACCTCAGCCACCCTGGCGGTGGATGAGAAAATGGCACACTTCGCCGAACGGCTGGGTGTGAATGCAGCAAAAAGCCTGATTCTGAACAGCCCGTTCGATTTTGCGAAGCAGGCGCTGCTCTGCGTTCCGCGCAATCTGCCGGAGCCTAACCGTCCGGGTGGTGCACGCCAGCTGGCCGCAATGATGAAGCCGCTGATTGATGCCAATAAAGGCCGCTGTTTCTTTCTCTGCACGTCGCACCTGATGATGCGTGAGCTGGCCGCAGAATTTCGCGCCTCAATGACGCTGCCCGTGCTGGTGCAGGGTGAAACCAGCAAGGGTCAGTTGCTGAAACAGTTCATCGATAAGGGCAATGCCCTGCTGGTGGCGACCAGCAGTTTCTGGGAAGGCGTGGATGTGCGGGGTGATGCGCTGTCGCTGGTGATCATCGATAAACTGCCGTTCACCTCACCGGAAGATCCGCTGTTGAAAGCCAGAATGGAAGATTGCCGGATTCGTGGCGGCGATCCCTTTACGGATGTGCAGCTGCCGGATGCGGTGATCACCCTGAAGCAGGGCGTGGGACGTTTAATCCGCGATACCGACGATCGTGGCGTACTGGTGATTTGCGATCAGCGTCTGGTTTCTCGTCCTTATGGCGCGCTGTTTCTCAATAGCCTGCCACCGACGCCGCGCACCCGGGACATTGCCCGCGCCATCGCCTTTATCCGCCAGCAACCCGAACCAGACGCGTAATTTTATGCTAAGATGCGCGCCGTTTTCTTTCTTCTGAGGTAGTCATGTCAGCCCGAATTTTAGCGCTGGATACGGCGACAGAAGCCTGTTCAGCCGCCTTGCTGAATCAGCAACAGATTGATGCCCGATTCGAAATTGCCCCGCGCGATCACACCCAGCGTATTTTACCGCTGATCGAAGAGCTACTGCTGGCACAGCAGCTGGAACTGACCGACCTGGACGCGCTCGCCTTTGGTCGCGGCCCTGGCAGTTTTACCGGCGTGCGGATTGGCATTGGTATTGCGCAGGGACTGGCACTGGGCGCTTCTCTGCCAATGATCGCGGTTTCCACGCTGGCAACGCTGGCGGAAGGCACATGGCGTCTGCACGGTGCTACCCGGGTATTAACCGCTATTGATGCGCGGATGGGCGAGGTCTACTGGGCCGAATATCAGCGTGATGAACAGGGTGCCTGGCAGGGTGAGGCCAGCGAAAGCGTGCTGTCGCCCGAAGCGGCACTGGCCCGGATGCAGGCGCTCTCTGGCGAATGGATGACCGCAGGCACCGGATGGCAGGCTTATCCTGCCCTGCAGCAGGGACACGAACTTACCCTGAACGCCAGTGACGTTACGCTGCCCGCTGCAGAAGATATGCTGCCGCTGGCGACCCTTGCGCTGGCGCAGGGGAAGACGCTGCTGCCGGAAATAGCGGAGCCCACTTATCTGCGTAATGAAGTCGCCTGGAAAAAATTACCTGGCCGGTAAAATGCACGCAACTTATTGTTATGCGTCCAGTCTAACTCTTTACCTAACGGGAGAACGTCTATGTCGTCAATGTGTGGTAAAGGGCTTTCAGGTCTGCTGCTGACCTGTGTACTGGCGTTAACCGGTTGTGTCTCAATTCCTGACACGCTGCAGGGCAGCTCACCTCAGCCGCAGCAGGATCTGTTGCGGGTCATGAGCAATCCTTCGCTCTTTGTCGGGCAGGAATCGCGCTTTGGCGGCAAGGTAGTGAATGTCACTAACCTGAACGGCAAAACCCGGCTTGAGATTGCTGCGCAGCCGCTGGATGATAGCGCCAGACCGCGTCTGGGTGCGGCCTCGGTCGGTCGGATTTATGCCGATATCCGCGGTTTTGTTGATCCGGTGGATGTAAGAAACCAGTATGTGACGGTGCTGGGTACCCTTAAGGGGACAGAGCAGGGCAAAATTGGCGAGGCAGATTACAAATTTGCGGTCATCGATGTGCGCGGTTATCAGCGCTGGCGACTTACCCAGCAGGTGACAGCTCCACCTCAGCCGATGGATCCCTGGATCTGGTATGGTCCGACCCGCCATCGCGGTGGATACTGGGGCCCGAATCCCTACTGGGGAATGATGAACAGTGGGCCGGCAGAGGTGCAGACCATTCTGACTGAGTAAGTGCAAAAAACATTTAAGTATCAGCCCGGTCGCGGTGCTCGCTGCCGGGCTTTTTATTTGCCTGTTTTATCAGCACGAAATTTAGTGATGCACTTCGCAACCTCAACATGCCAAAACAGGCAAACTGGTACAATCAGTTAAAATATTGTTAACAAACCAGATTGGCTGAGGCAGCGATGGAAATACAACATAATTATCGGGGTGGATCCTTGAATAAGGTTTGGCTGAAACGCTACCCGGCAGATGTGCCTGCCGAAATAAGTGCAGATCGTTACACCTCGCTGGTGGATCTGTTTGAGCAGGCCGCAAAACGCTACGCCGATCAACCCGCGTTCCTGAACATGGGTCAGAAGATGAGTTATCGTCAGCTGGAAGAGAAGAGCCGCGCTTTTGCCGCCTATCTTCAGCAACAGCTGGGCCTGAAAGCGGGTGACCGTGTGGCGCTGATGATGCCGAATTTACTGCAGTATCCGGTGGCCCTGTTTGGTGTGCTGCGTGCGGGTATGGTGGTGGTCAATGTGAATCCGCTCTATACGCCGCGCGAACTGCAGCATCAGCTCAATGACAGTGGGGCCAGTGCGATTGTCATTGTCTCGAATTTTGCGCACACGCTGGAAAAAGTGGTGGCGAAAACCGCTGTGCGGCACGTCATCCTGACCCGGATGGGCGATCAGCTGGCGCCAATAAAAGCGACGCTGGTTAACTTTGTCGTTAAGTATGTGAAGAAGCTGGTGCCCAAATACCATCTGCCGGGGGCAATCTCATTTCGCCACGTACTGGAAGTCGGCGAAACGCTCAATTATCAACGCCCGACGGTCTCCAATGACGATCTCGCCTTCCTGCAATACACCGGTGGCACCACTGGCGTGGCCAAAGGGGCGATGCTGACCCATCGCAACATGCAGGCGAATCTTGAGCAGACCCGCGCGACCTACGGCAAGGTGCTGCGTGACGGTAAAGAGTGTGTCGTCACCGCGCTGCCGCTTTATCACATCTTCGCCTTAACGGTGAATGGCCTGCTGTTCCTGGAGCTGGGCGGTCAGAATCTGTTGATCACCAATCCGCGCGATATTCCCGGCTTTGTTAAAGAGCTGGGGAAATTTCCGTTTACCGCCATTACTGGCGTGAATACGCTGTTTAACGCGCTACTCAACGATGAGCAGTTTAATAAACTCGATTTTTCAACGCTGCGTCTTTCCGCCGGTGGCGGAATGGCGGTGCAGAAAGTGGTGGCCGAGCGCTGGGAAAAACTGACCGGACACTATCTGCTGGAAGGCTATGGCCTGACAGAGTGTTCTCCGCTGGTGTCGGTCAATCCCTATGACATCAGCTGTCATACCGGCAGTATCGGTCTGCCGGTGCCCTCGACCGATGTGCTGATTCTGGATGACGACGGCAATGAAGTTCCTCCGGGTGAACCGGGCGAACTTTGCATCAGCGGCCCGCAGGTGATGCTGGGCTACTGGCAGCATCCGGAAGCGACAGCGGAAGTGCTGAAAAATGGCTGGCTCCACAGCGGTGATATTGTTACCGTTGACCAGGAAGGCTTTATTCGCATCGTTGACCGCAAAAAAGATATGATTCTGGTATCAGGTTTTAATGTCTATCCGAATGAAATCGAAGACGTGCTGATGCAGCATCCTAAAGTGCGTGAAGCCGCGGCTATCGGTGTGCCCAGCGATCTTTCTGGCGAAGCGGTAAAAGTCTGCATCGTGAAAAAAGATGCATCGCTCACCAAAGAAGAGGTGCTCGATCACTGTCGCCGTCAGCTGACCGGTTACAAGGTGCCGAAAATCATTGAGTTTCGTGATGAGTTGCCTAAAACCAACGTCGGCAAGATTCTGCGGCGTGAGCTGCGCGACGAGGCGAAACCCGGCGCGAGCTGAATCCGGGCAGAAATTGAGGTTGAACGCCGGCATGTCCGGCGTTTTTATTGTTTTTAACATGGAGCGCCGCGCGTTGTTGGCTGCGGTGGAAATCAGACGTGAACTATTCCCTTATCGACCAGGATGATCAACTGGCAGACGTGTGTCAGAAAGCGCGCCAGCACGCGGCGGTGGCCCTGGATACCGAATTTGTCCGCACCCGCACTTACTACCCTCAGCTTGGCCTGATCCAGCTGTTCGACGATCAGCAACTGGTGCTGATTGACCCGCTGAATATCCGTGACTGGTCACCCTTTATTGCCTTGCTGACCGACACCAGCGTCACCAAATTCCTGCATGCCGGGGGTGAAGATCTGGAAGTCTTCCTGCACCGTTTCGGCGTGCTGCCGACGCCCATGATCGATACCCAGATTCTGGCGGCCTTTTCTGGCCAGCCGCTCTCCTGGGGTTTTGCATCAATGGTGGCACATTTCACTCAGGTCGAACTCGATAAAAGTGAATCACGCACGGACTGGCTGGCGCGCCCTCTGACCCAGCGTCAGTGCGAGTATGCGGCGGCGGACGTTCACTATCTGTTGCCAATTGCGCGTCAGCTGATGATCAATACGGAAGAGGCCGGCAATATGTCGGCGGCACTCAGTGAGTGCGATAACCTGTGTCAGCGTCGTCTGGATAGCCTGTCGCCGGATGAAGCCTGGCGGGATATTACCAATGCCTGGCAGTTGCGCCCGCGTCAGCTGGCGGCGTTACAGCGACTGGCGGCCTGGCGTCTGAAGCTGGCGCGTGAAAAAGATATGGCCGTTAACTTTGTGGTACGCGAAGAGCACCTGTGGAAAGTGGCGCGCTTTATGCCCGGCTCGCTGGGCGAGCTGGATCATCTGGGGCTGTCAGGCCACGAAATTCGTTTCCACGGCAAAGCGCTGGTGGCGCTGGTGGCAGAAGCTGAGGCGCTGGATGAGAGCGAACTGCCGGCTCCGCTGGGCAATCTGATTGACCATCCGCACTACAAGGCAGTGTTTAAAGCGATGAAAGCGCTGGTGCAGCAGGTGAGTGAGCAGAGTGGATTCAGTCAGGAGCTGCTGGCGTCACGACGTCAGATTAATCAGGTATTAAGTCAGCACTGGGGCCTGAAGCCACAGGGGCGTCAGCCGGAGTTACTCACCGGATGGCGGGGCGAACTGCTGAAACCCGGCATTGAGGAGATTCTGGCGGGTTGTTAACCGGTTAAATTTCCCCTGCCAGAGCGCAGGGGAAATTCAGCAAACGGTCAGCGTCATTTAGTCACTTCATCCGTTTCCGGCAGCGTCACGTTCAGCTCCAGAATCGAGATATCATCACCTTTCTGGTCGAGCTGCACCGTTACCATTTCTGGATCGATCTTCACATATCTGCAAATCACTTCCAGAATGTCGCGCTTAAGTTGCGGAAGATAGTGGGGCTCACTGTCGCCCCTTCTCCGTTCTGCCACGATAATCTGCAGCCTTTCCTTGGCTATGTTGGCAGTGTTCTTCTTCCGGGATAAAAAGAAATCAAGTAATGCCATGGTTTATCCCCCGAACAGGCGTTTCAGGAAACCCTTCTTCTCTTCTTCGATAAAGCGGAAGGGGCGTACTTCACCGAGCAACCGTTCAACGGTATCGGCATAGGCTTTGCCAGCATCAGATTCGCCGTCAAGAATCACCGGTTCGCCCTGGTTAGAGGCACGTAACACCGATTGATCTTCAGGGATCACGCCGACCAGAGGAATGCGCAGGATCTCCAGCACATCTTCCATGCTCAGCATATCGCCACGGTTCACCCGGCCAGGGTTATAGCGGGTCAGCAGCAAATGCTCCTTCACCGGGTCCTGACTGTTTTCAGCGCGACGGGATTTCGATGAGATGATGCCGAGAATGCGGTCGGAGTCGCGGACAGAAGAGACTTCCGGGTTGGTGGTAATAATGGCTTCATCGGCAAAGTAGAGCGCCATCAGTGCGCCCGTTTCAATCCCTGCCGGTGAGTCACAGACGATGAAATCGAACTCCATCTTAGCCAAATCGTTCAGAACTTTTTCAACACCCTCACGGGTCAGCGCATCTTTATCACGGGTCTGCGACGCAGGCAGAATGTAGAGCTGCTCCGTGCGTTTGTCGCGAATCAGCGCCTGGTTCAGTGTGGCATCGCCCTGGATTACATTAACGAAGTCGTAGACCACACGGCGCTCACAGCCCATGATCAAATCCAGGTTACGCAGACCGATATCAAAATCGATCACAACTGTCTTTTTGCCTTTCTGCGCTAAACCGGTGGCGATGGCCGCGCTTGACGTGGTCTTACCAACGCCCCCTTTACCGGATGTAACTACAATAATGCGTGCCATAAATGTTGATTTCCTTAACAAAAGAAAAGGGGCCTAATTAAGTGTCTGGATAGTCAGCGCGCCATCCTGCAGGCACAGGCGCGCAGCTTTACCAAAAAATTCTTGCGGGATCTGATCCATGATCCAGTACTCTCCGGCAATCGAGACCAGCTCGGCAGCCAGGTTGGTACAAAAAATCTGGCAGTTGCGGTCACCGCTGGCACCCGCCAGGGCGCGACCGCGCATCATGCCGTAAATGTGAATATTGCCATCGGCGACCAGTTCGGCGCCGGCGCTGACGCTGCTGGTGATGATCAAATCGGCGTCACGCGCATAAATCTGCTGGCCCGAGCGCACCGGGGTGTTCACGATGCGGGTTTTCGTTGCTACCGTTTCGGTTACAGCCGGCAGTGGTTCTGGTATTGGCTGCGGCGCGGCGGCTTGCGGTCTGGCCTCTTTACCTTCTGCCAGCACGGGCAGGCCGGCACGGGCGATCATACGTTTCAGCGCTTCGTCTTTGCAGCCGCTTACGCCGACAATGCGTAAACCGGTGGCGAGAACCGCCTGTTGCAACAGTTTCCAGTTAACATCGGCACTTAATGTCGAGACGTTAAGTACCACCGGCGCGTTTTTCAGGAAATCTGGAGCCTGGTCAATCTTGTCCTGGAGTGCCTTGCGAATCACCGCAGGGTCATGGTGATGCAAATGGACGACAGACAGGGTGAAACTGCTACCTTTGAATTCGATTGGCGTTTGCGACATCTGTCCCGACTCAGTCCTGTTTTCACTACCGAAAGCCTGGCGATGATAAAATCATCGTTGAAGCGCTAACGGTGAATATTCGAAGTTCTGCAAGCATGTTATAGTTACAGCTATATTCAGACAAGCCTCAACGCCGGTTAATTCGAGTAAAAAATATGTTTTGTGTGATCTACAGAAGCCCGTTACGTGACCAGACTTATCTCTATGTTGAAAAAAAGGACGATTTCTCGCGCGTTCCGGAAGAATTGCTGAAAGGCTTTGGCAAGCCGCAGCTGGCGATGGTGCTTAAGCTGGCGGGGCGGGACAGGCTGGCTAATGCGGATATCAATAAAGTTAAGCAGGGATTGAGCGAGCAGGGCTATTATTTACAGCTCCCTCCGCCGATTGAAAGTCTCCTCAACATTCATTTACAGGCCGATAAAAAACTTTAACTCGGATTCTTCTGTAAATATAAATCCTGTCGGTGCGATCCTGGCAGGATAATATTGCCCTGAAGCTGCGCAAAATTAACGGTGCAGCTTATCTGTTTCACCCCTTTTTAAATTCCCTGCTCAATTTTTTCTCCTGATTTGTACGATTATTCAGCACTTCAACGCCTGCATTTACGCTTTCTGACAAATTACGCACCCCGGACCGTTAAAAGGATCTTATTATCACGCTATGAGGTTGGCATTTCGATCAACGCATGAGCAAACATCAACCCGCCAGCAGCGCTGGCATCACACCTAACCTGAACAGGGGATGAGCATGTATCAGCATCGTAACTGGCAAGGCGCTCTGTTAGATTTTCCGGTCAGCAAAGTGGTTTGCGTCGGGAGTAATTATGCAAAGCACATTAAAGAGATGGGCAGCGCAACCCCTACCGAGCCGGTGATCTTTATCAAGCCGGAAACGGCGCTGTGTGATTTACGTCAGCCGCTCTCTATTCCCGACGCGTTCGGCGAGGTCCATCATGAAGTTGAACTGGCGGTGCTGATCGGCGCGACACTGAAGCAGGCGACTGATGCGCATGTGGCTAAGGCGATTGCAGGTTATGGCGTGGCGCTGGATCTGACACTGCGTGACCTGCAGGCCGGGCTGAAAAAAGCGGGCCAGCCGTGGGAAAAATCCAAAGGCTTTGATAACGCCTGTCCTGTCTCTGGTTTTATCCCGGTGACGGAATTCAGTGGCGATCCGCAGAACGTCGAGCTTAAATTGCTGGTGAACGGTGAAGTGCGTCAGCACGGCAACACCGAAGACATGATTCATAAAATCCTGCCGCTGATTGCCCATATGAGCCACTACTTTACCCTGCGTGCAGGCGATGTGATTCTGACCGGTACGCCAGAAGGGGTAGGCCCGATGCGCTCGGGTGACCAGCTGGAAGTTTCACTGGCGGGTCACGGCATCAGCACGCGCGTACTCTAAAAACTTGCATCACCGCCGCATAGGCTTTATAAGGTGCGGTTTAGGCACAATCCGGACAAATCATCATGACTGACACCCCTTTCTGGCAACAAAAACGCCTGGCACAAATGAGCGATGAGGAATGGGAATCCTTGTGTGATGGTTGTGGACAGTGTTGCCTGAACAAATTGCAGGACGCCGACACCGATGAGATCTACTTCACCAATGTCGCCTGTGATCAGCTCAATATTAAAACCTGCCAGTGCCGCAACTATGAGCGCCGCTTCGAGCTTGAAGAGGATTGCATCAAGTTAACGCGCGAAAATCTGACGACCTTCAACTGGCTGCCGCGCACCTGCGCCTACCGGCTGCTGGGTGAGGGCAAAGATTTACCCGTATGGCATCCGCTGCGGGCCGGTTCGAAAACAGCGATGCATGCGCAGCGTATTTCGGTGCGGTATATTGCGGTGCGTGAGAGTGAAGTGCGGGACTGGGAAGATCACATCATTGATCGCCCCGATCGCAACGGCTGAGTGCCGCGCTATCAATCGGAACAGAAAAAAGGCTGCCAGTGGCATAATGCTGGTCAGTTAAGATTAGATTTATAAAGGCTGTCACGGTCAGACGTGGCAGCTTTTTTTCCGGGCGAGCAAGCCGCAGCGCGTGCCTGCGCACCTCTGCTGCTGCCGGGCCGTCCTCGCGCCGCTCACGCGGTACCTTCGGCTTTGACGTCGTGCCGACGAACC
>NZ_JALNPO010000049.1:0-279 GCF_024520895.1 Pantoea sp. Fr-CA_6
GTTGAAAGTCCGCAATGTTGCGAGTTACCAGCGTAAGCCCGTGCACAAGCGCGGTGGCGGCGATCAAGGCGTCGCATTCACTGCTGCGGTCGGGAACATGCAATCGTGCGCACCGGGTGGCGACGCTGGTATCGACAGGCAGGATTCTTCCAGAGAACGCCGGTTTGACGTGATGTTCCAGCCAGTTGCGCAGCAGCTGGCCTTGTGAAGGGTCACGACGTTCGATACGCAGGGCGCCCGTTTCCAGTTCCAGCACAGTGATTGCAGATAGATACAGGC
>NZ_JALNPO010000050.1:0-274 GCF_024520895.1 Pantoea sp. Fr-CA_6
GCGGTGTGTCATTCAACTGATTGGTTGACTGAGACTCCCTCTTCGCGAGCAGGCTCGCTCCCACATGGGGAATTCCCTGCAAAAGGGATGCGCGGTGAGTCAGGGTTTATTGGGAATGCCGTATTTGCGCAATCGATGGGCGATGGCGGTGTGCGAGGTTTGCAAGCGGCTCGCCAGTTGCCGGGTCGAGGGATAGCTGACGTAAAGCTTTTCCAGCAGCGCCCTTTCGAACGATTCGACCGCTTGTTCGAGACTTTCCACCTCAGTGTCGGTC
>NZ_JALNPO010000051.1:0-273 GCF_024520895.1 Pantoea sp. Fr-CA_6
TGGCCGCGGTGATTTCGCGCATGTGCAGCAGGTTGATGAACAACGCGCGGAAGGTCTTCAGGCTTTGCTCGCTGGTGGAGCGCAGCGGGATCAGGGTCAGGTCGAGCGGGATTGACGTGTGGCCGCCAACCAGCAAGCGGCGCAGTTCATCCGGCTTGAGTTCGTAGGCTTTCAGGCCTTCTTTTTCGAGATTGCTGAACAGTTCTTTCTGGCGCAGGCAGGTGTCGTTTTTCTGGTAATGCGCCAGGTCGAGCTTGCCGGCGTAGGCGAAGA
>NZ_JALNPO010000052.1:0-273 GCF_024520895.1 Pantoea sp. Fr-CA_6
GTCAGGTACTGCCGATCGGTGGTTTGAAAGAAAAACTCCTGGCAGCGCATCGCGGCGGGATTAAAACAGTGCTAATTCCGTTCGAAAATAAACGCGATCTGGAAGAGATTCCTGACAACGTAATTGCCGATCTGGACATTCATCCTGTGAAGCGCATTGAGGAAGTTCTGACTCTGGCGCTGCAAAATGAACCGTCTGGTATGCAGGTTGTGACTGCAAAATAGTGACCTCGCGCAAAATGCACTAATAAAAACAGGGCTGGCAGGCTAATTC
>NZ_JALNPO010000053.1:0-263 GCF_024520895.1 Pantoea sp. Fr-CA_6
GTCACATGGGTCGCCTTTGAGCATCATGCTGTTCGGGAGTTTGTATTTCAATGAAAGATTGATTTTGTCTCCGCACATAATAATATCTTGGAATAGCGGTATAAATACTTTCTTGAAAGAGATGAAATTTAGATGAGATGTGTGGGTACTCATGAGTTGAACTCTTGGTTAGTATTAAGTTTTGAGATCCACATCTCGCATGCATCGACGTACTCCATTACTGTATTTTTGATCTTGATGTCAGGTTGGTTTTTATATTCGCT
>NZ_JALNPO010000054.1:0-256 GCF_024520895.1 Pantoea sp. Fr-CA_6
GTTCTGCGATCGTGCCGGCACGCGTGTCGCGGCCGCTCATGCCGGTTGGCGGGGTCTGGCGGCGGGCGTGCTTGAGGCAACTCTCGACAGCCTCGATGTTCCTGCTGACGAGGTACTGGTCTGGCTCGGCCCGGCCATTGGCCCCAAAGCCTTTGAAGTCGGTCCGGAAGTACGGGAAGTCTTCATCAATCAACTGCCTGAAGCAGCAGAAGCGTTCGTACCGAGCAACAATGCCGGCAAGTTCATGGCTGATATC
>NZ_JALNPO010000055.1:0-251 GCF_024520895.1 Pantoea sp. Fr-CA_6
CACCAGGGTGGGCGGTTCCATCAGCATGGGAGACGTGTCCATCACCGTCAACCTGGAAACCAAGGGCCACGAGCACTGTGAGCAGGTCCTGGGTGCACTCCGCGCCGAGGGATTCCAGCCGATCGTGGTTCACTAGGGGCCATGGTGCTGGACGCTTCGGGGGGACAACAGCAAACGAGGCACACGCCCGCCGCGCGCGCCCAGGGCGGGCTGCTGGTGCTGGGCCTGTTCGTCGTGCTGCTGTTTGCGAT
>NZ_JALNPO010000056.1:0-249 GCF_024520895.1 Pantoea sp. Fr-CA_6
CGTGAGAGCCAGCGCAAAACGCGCCTAGAAGGCGGTGGGTGTGCGTGCCGGCAGACCGGTCAGGCCGCACAGGCGCTGCAGCACGCCGTACCCCTGGGCCAGCGCGGCCGCGTAGGTTGCGAAGGGCCGATCGCCCTTTTGCACCGGCTCAAAGCGCCCGTCGCGGCGCACGTCTTCGTGGATCACCCAGTAGAAGGTGCCGTCCTGCGGCTGCTCCACCAGCAACCCGATTTTGCGAACCTGCATGCT
>NZ_JALNPO010000005.1:0-217182 GCF_024520895.1 Pantoea sp. Fr-CA_6
CGGAATTGGTAGACGCGCTAGCTTCAGGTGTTAGTGTCTTAACGGACGTGAGGGTTCAAGTCCCTCTCTTCGCACCAACGTTGTCATCTTCAGGCCTTTCCCGCTCATCTCTTCTGTTCCCCTGTAGTTTCGTTTTACACCCTGCTCGTTTTACCTTTTCCAGTTGTTCTGTTTTCCGGTCGCTTTACCTTTTCCAGCCGCTTTACCCCGTTCGCCGGTTTTAACCACTCCGCTTATGTTAATTCAGATGAAAATTCACAGAGACAGCCGCCAGTCCGCCCGCTAACGCCAGACAGGATGGCAGCAGCAGATAGTGACGCAGCCGCTGGTTAAACAGCATCACGACTGTCAGCAGCAGCGCAACCGTCATCACCATCCGCCACTGGCTGAAGCTCGGTTCCCATAAGGCGAACAGCGGCAGCGCAATGCACGGCAGCAACACGCCCCACGCACTATCCAGCTTTTTACCCAGCGCCCAACTGACTCCCCACAGGCCGCAGGCCGCGATAATCGCTATCCCCATGACACCAACCTCAAATGATAAGCATTCCCATTATCATATGACAGTTTTGCCTGCTCTGCAGCCTGTTTTTGTCACGCCCGGCAACGAAGATGACAGACCAGTTGGAAAATGCTAGATTGCGGCCGATAACACCTTTAATAACAGCAACAGCAATAATTTGCTCATTGTCTGGCAGAACCTGATTTTGCCGGCGTGCGCTTTGGTATTTCAGGGTCGTCACGAGTACTTATAATGAAATTACAATCCTATGAAGAGCTGAAGCAGAGTAAATACCGGCTTTCAGTGATGCTTTTCCTGTTTCTGAATATCGCCGTTTCGCTATTTCATCTGCTGCCAATAATGAGCAGTGAGAAAAGTGAGACGACCCTGCCGGTAATGAGTGTCGCGGCCTTTAGCGGCATTATGTTAATTTCCCTTTTAATATGGCCTAAAGTAAAACTTCCCCTGTTAAATCCTGTGGCGCTGCTGCTGGGAATGCTCTGGGCCTGGCATATTAATTATCGCTTTCATCAGGTGTTCTATTTTGATGGTGGCTTTCTTATTATCAGTTTGATCAGTGTGTTATTTATCAGTGCCATCGCCCTGAGCGATTATCTGGGGGCTTTTTGTCTGCATGTCACGCCACCGGTGCTCACCGTATTGCTGCTCGACAATGCACAGCACCTGCCGCTGATCCTGCTAACCATTACGCTGCCGCTGATTGGTTTCTCACTACAGCATCTGATGCGCCGCCGTGCCGACAACTTTACTCTGCGCCTGATGCATCAGCTCTACGAAGAGAAAGAGACATTCAGCGACCTCAGCATGCTCGACCCACTGACCGGGCTTTATAACCGTCGTGGTCTTAAGAACCGGCTGGATAATATTCTGGAAAACCATGCTGGCAGCCACTATGTGCTGCTGCTGGATATCGATCACTTTAAGTCCTATAACGACAATTACGGGCATGCGATGGGCGATCAGGCACTGGCGCGGGTCTCTGTCGCAATTCGTGATGCGGTGCGTTCACGCGATGTTGTCACCCGCTATGGCGGCGAAGAGTTTCTGGTATTGATGACCAATGTGAACAGTTCCATCGCCATGAAACTGGCAGAGCGAATCCGTCAGTACGTGCTGGATTTAGAAATTCCTCATCTTTTCAATGAAACCGTTTCAACCCACGTCACCATCAGTGCCGGCATCGCGCCTATTTATGATAATGAATTTGACCTGGCGGTCGCCAATGCTGACAGCGCATTATATGTGGCTAAAAATCAGGGCCGGAATACCATTCTCGCCTGGGAAGATTTACCCCGAAAACAGCATCATGCCGCCAGTGAACATGCCTAATTAAACGTAACGCCATCGGTAATCACTGAAGCTTCGGCGCGATATGCCCGGCTCTCTGCTGCTCTGTCCGATCGGATAACTGACCTCAACCCTGCCGTTTTCCCACCCGCAACGACGATTTTTTACACGACTTGTAGAGTTAATCAATAACGATTATCATTTGCTTTCTTATCTACACTTTTCGCGAGTCGTCATGGCAACCGTTTCAGCTCAGGAACAGCGTTTTAACGCTCAGTCGATGATCTTCCGGCAGAATGACCGTCCACTGGCGGAAAGTCTGCATGAGCGGCTGCAACAACAGCGCAGCTATCTGCTTGAATCGACGAAGCTCAGCCAGCCTGCGCCGCGCGACACGCTGACCCTCGCCGCCTGGTCACAATCAGAAGCCTTTACCCCAATTATTCAGCGCTACAGCGATTATCTCTATCGCGATCATCCTGATGCCGTTCGTGAAGCGAAACCGGTGCTGTCACTCTGGGCGCAATGGTATTTTGGCCTGCTGCTGCCAACACTGATCATGGCGCTGTTGCAGGAGTCGCGTGCGCTGGACTGCTCGCCAGAGCATATCCGCGTCGGTTTTCATGAGAATGGTCATCCGGCCACTTTCTGGATCGATGTGCAGGAGGATGAAGAAGCGCGCTATCTTAACCCTCAGCAGCGTATCGATCGGCTGATTCAGCAGCATCTGATCCCGGTGGTCAATGGTATTACGCAGCATGGTGATATCAACGCCCGACTCATCTGGAACAATATGGGCTACTCATTCCAGTGGTTCCTGGGTGAACTGAAAAGCCAGATCGATGAGTCGCTGGTGCTGCAACTGGAGCAGGCGCTATTCTTCAACCAGCGGCTGCTGGATGGCAGCGAAAATCCGCTCTACCGCACCATGATCCCGCGCAACGGCGAACTGGTCCGTCGCAGCTGCTGCCAGCGTTATCGCATTCCCGATGTCGAACAATGCGGCAACTGCACCCTGAGCGGCAGCTAAACAGACTTAATTACGCTGAATTCTCCGTTTATCTCGTTTACAGGCACTGAGGCTTGTGGCAATTTTTACGCCTTCGATCAGCCTGGAGAGAAAGATGAGCCTGGAGTCCGTGCGCCAGTTCTTCGCCGAACACGCCCCTGAAATTGAAATTATTGAACTGGCCGAAAGTACTGCGACGGTCGGGATAGCTGCCCGCGCCCATGGCGTGACGCCAGGTGAGATTGCCAAAACCCTGTCACTGAAAGTGAAAAACGACGTGGTGCTGATTGTGACACGAGGCGATGCCCGGCTGGATAATCGCAAGCTGAAAGCGGCGCTGGGGGCGAAAGCGCGAATGCTGAGCGTGGACGAGGTGATTAACTGGACCGGCCATCCGGTGGGCGGCGTCTGTCCTTTCGGTCTTGAGAACCCGCTGACCGTTTACTGTGATGTTTCACTGCGCAGTTTCGAGGAAGTCCTGCCCGCCGCCGGCGCTATCCACAGCGCCGTTCGCATTACCCCACAGCTGATGGCTGAACTGACTAACGCCCGCTGGGTCGATGTGTGCGAAGCAATGTAATGCCGGGTATCAGCTCACACAAGCCCTGCACCTTCTGCCCGCGTCCTGATGCGGCTGACAAACTGACAGATACCGTCAGCGTTTGATGGCCACCGCGCCCTTCTGGAAACCGATCCGCTGCCGCCAGCACGCGGGCGAGTTAATCGCCCACGACATCAGGATTTCAGGCGCTTAAATGCCTGTTCAATAATCGATAACAGCAGCGTGTTATCGACACGATGCAGCACATGCACCGATGCGCCGCACTGCTCAGGCACGCCGACAGTGAGCCGAAGGGGCTGACGATAACGCCAGCTTTTGCCGCGCGTCGCACCGGGACGCAGTTCAATATCCACCCGGTAATCGATGCCTGCCGCGACCCGCTGATTCAGCAACCAGGCGACTACCAGCGCATCGTGGATCCAGCATCCCGCCAGATGCCGGGTCGCCATCGAATAGTCGATCCACGGACGCAGCGTGTCGCGCACAAATTCGGTCAGTGGATGATCGACGGCGGTCAGGCGGGTCAAATCCTGCTGGGTCAGCAGCGTCTGCGTGGTGACATCCATCGGAACCAGCGTTACTGCTGCACCACTGTGCAGCACCTGATGGGCCGCTTCCGGATCCAGTCCAAAATTGGTGTCTTTGATATAATCATCCAGCGTAAATACGCCGCCCATAATGACAATTTCCGCCACAGCGTCGGCCATGGCGGGATAGCGCTGCATTGCCAGCGCCACATTCGTCAGCGGGCCAATCGCCACCAGGGTAATTTCGCCCGGATTGTCGCAAATCAGTTTGCCGATAGCGTCAGCAGCATCAAACGCATCCGCCGCGATATCCGCTGGCTGGCGCACGCCCTGCCACATCTTACCCAGCGCAAGCTGATTGACCCGGTTATCCAGCGTCTCGCGCCACGGCGCAGGATCTTCCTGTAGCGCCTGCGTCGCCCCCTGGATTACCGGGATAGATAATCCCAGCCGGACGATCAGATCTTTGGCGACGCGCGCGCCAACTTCACATGGCGTGTTACCGGCCACGGTGGTGATCAATTCCAGCGACAGTGCAGGTGAAGCTAAGGCCAGCGCAATCGCCAGCCCATCATCGGTGTTGGCACCCGCGATACCGTTGCCGGGATCGCAGTCAATAATAATTCTTTTCATATTTTTATAGGCTAACTCTGGCTTTGCGGCTCACAGCCGCAGGATTCACCGATTTCAAGGTAGTGTGGAAACTCCTTTAATTGCGCTTCGCTCTGTCCCTCTTTCAGCATATGAATCGCAGAGCGAGCCATCTCACGCAGTGGCTGGCGCACGGTCGTTAATGTCGGGACGTGAAACGAGGAGTGATTGGTACCGTTAAAACAGACCAGCGCCACATCCTGTGGCACACGGATCTGATGTTCGGAAAAGGCGCGAAGCGCGCCAATCGCCTGACCTTCGTTGCTGGTAAACAGTGCACGAGGCACACGACCCCGGGCGATCATGGTTTGTGCCGCAGCGTATCCGCCCTGTGGGGTGTAGCTGGCGGGAAACATCAGCGATTCATCAATCGGCAGCCCGCGATCCTGCATGGCATCACGCCAGCCCTGAATACGATCCTGCGCGTTAAGCATATCGACCGGGCCGCTGATTATGCCGACCTGCTGATAACCATGACTCAACAGATGTGCCGTCACCTGCCAGGCGGCCTGACGCTCATTGACCCGCAGCATGTTAACGCCCGGCTGAGGCTCAACCCGCTCCAGCATGACCAGTGGCGTACCGCTGGCTTTAATCAGGTCAATGTAAGGATGGCGATCGACGCTGTTGTAAAAGAGTCCATCGACCTGCCGATTCAGCAGTCCCTGAATTAACTCCAGTTCGCGCTTGCGGTCATCACCTGCATCACCCAGCAGCATAACGTGGCCGTGATTCATCGACTCCTGCAACAACACGTGCGCCATTGAGGCCACAAAAGGATTGCCGATGTTGGGCACCACCAGTCCGAAGGTTTTGGTGTTGCCGGATGCCAGTGCGCGTGCTGCCGCATTTGGCCGATAACCGGTGGCTTTAATCGCCTCCAGTACCCGCTGACGGGTCGCCTCGGCAACCGGGCGAGGCCCGTTATTGATGACATAACTGACAACTGCCACTGAGGTGCCTGCCGCTTTCGCAACTTCACTGCGGGTCACTTTTCCCGTTAACGACTTAGGCACATCACGTTCCTCCATAAAAAAACAGGCCGCTTTACACGGCCTGCTGCTTTTCGCGCTATCCTGGCAGATGGCATCCTCAGGCAAAGCTAGATGGCATCTTCAGGCAGATTGAGATCCCGCCCTCGCGTTTCAGGCGCGACAAAGGTGGTAAAGAACCCAATTGCGGCCATCGCCGAGAAATAAACCGCAATCGGCCACCAGTGACCGGTATAAGAAAGCATAGCAGCGGCAATAAGTGGTGCGGTTCCACCGGACAAAATGGAACCCAGTTCTTTAGCCACTGCCATTTTGGTGTAGCGATGATGAACGCCGAACATCTCCACGCCCCATGCCGCCTGCACACCAAAAATACCCAGCGACGCCAGCGCCATACCGACCACGATAACCGGGATCACCAGCATCGGTTCACGCGTGTCGAGCAGCGTAAAGGCGGGCCAGGCGTAGAACATCAGTAACAGACAGAACACGCGATAAACCACCCGGCGACCAAAGCGGTCAGAGAGCCAGCCCGCTAAAGGAATGATCAGGAAACCCAGCAACGACGCGAGGAACACCGCAGTGGTTGGTACGGACTTGTCGACCATCAGCACCTTTGCGACGTAACCGACGATGAAGCCCTGCGCCAGATAGGAGGGGCCATTTTCGCCGATGCGCAGGCCAACCATGGTCCAGAAGGCACGGGTACGCTGGAAGAAAGGCCGCTGATCCACCACCGGAGCGGCAAGCACGCCTGCGCGTTCTGCTTCCATCTCCGCTTTTCTGCGCTCAAACACCGGCGTTTCGCGCAGATGACGTCGAATCCACAAGGCAACCAGCGCAATCAGTGCACTGCTGAGGAACGGAATACGCCAGCCCCACTCCAGCAGGCTCTGCTGATCCATTTGTACCACCAGCAACCAGACCAGCGAAGCCAGCAGTGTGCCGCTGTTAGAACCCAGCGCGATCACGGAGGAGATCAGTCCGCGACGCTCTGTGGGCGCATATTCACCCAGCATCACCGTGCCGCCCGATAACTCCGCGCCAGCGCCGAAACCCTGCGTAAAGCGCAGCAGAACCAGACAGGCAGGCGCCCAGACGCCAATAGAGGCATAGCTCGGGATTAAGCCGATAAACGTCGTGGAAGCGCCCATCAGAATGATGGTAGAGATCATCACCACCTTTCGGCCTTTGCGGTCGCCGAGCCAGCCGAAAAAGAGTGCGCCGATAGGCCGGGCAACAAAGCCGACTGACCAGGTAGCAAAGCTGGAGAGCAGTGCCATGGCAGGGGTTGATTCCGGAAAGAAGACGTCGCCAAAGATGATACCGGCCGCCAGGCCATAGAGCGCGAAATCCGCGTACTCCATTGCCGTTCCGAGCCAGCATGAGAAAGTGGCGCGCCAGAAATCTTTGCGGCCTGAAGGGGTGTTAAACCGCTCATCGGCGGCTGAAGTGGATGACAGTGATGCCTGCTGATTAACGGAGTTGTGTGCCGTCATAACCCTATCCCTGAATGAGTATGCAGATCGATAAACGCCCGTCCATGGGTCGATTCCCTGATAAAAGCGGAAATTCCCCGGTGACGACGTTCAGTTGACTAACCATGATGAAAGGTTAAAGGATTCCCTGGTGTTGGAATCTTGTTCTTCGCCCCATTTCGCCGGTGTATTTTTCACCGGTCGCTTAAACTGAGCGAATGTAACTTAACAATCGATGGGCCTACTGTGCATCGGGCACCGTGAGCAATCACTGGGGACCTAGTGTATCTACGCGCGTAGATAAATCAATAGATCCTGATGAAAATTATTAGTAAAACTTCACTATCACATCCCGTCATCACGCATTTTTAGCGCAAATTCAGCCAGTTACCCGCAACACATCGCCTGAAAAAAATTACCATCGACTATAAGTTACCATTTTCTCTTATGATTAAGCGTTATAAGACTAACTAAAATCCTTTCATCGGGCTCTGTTGTCGCACACGCCTGTGACCATGAGATGACAGGTGTATTTATTCTGAAAAATCGCTGTAAGCGCAGACAATACGTTACCCTGACAAAAAGGGCGGACAGAGATGCTATGAAAATTATCCTGATGCGACACGGTAAACCTGACCACCAGGCTGCGGGTCGCCAGAGCGTGCAGGCACTGGCAGACTGGTGCGAAGCCTACGATCTGTCACAGGTTAGTGACGGACCGCCGCCGCGCAGCATCGAAATTGCCCGTCAGGCTACGTTTATTGTCTGCAGTCCCCTGCCCCGCGCGCAATCCTCCCTGAGCCAGCTCGGCCTGCAGCCCCATGAGGTTGATGCCGTATTCAGCGAAGTCGCCGTGCCACTGCTGCGAACCGGTGCGGTGCAGCTGCCTACCCTGTGCTGGCTGGCCCTGTTGCGGCTGTTGTGGTTCTGCGGGTATGCGGGTGAAGCGGAGTCGCTGCAACATGCGCGCAGCCGCGCCTCCGCGGCGGCAGAGAAGCTGATCGATCACTCACGGCATGGCACGGTGCTGCTGCTGGGTCACGGCATCATGAATAAGATGATTGCGCGCGAATTACGTAAACGCGGCTGGCAGGCGGAGAAGCACGCCAGCAGCCGCCACTGGAGTTCCGCGATCTATCATCGTCCGTTTATCTGACCGATTGGAAAATAACCCAGCACCTCACAGCCCGTTCCGACACGCGGCGTAGCAATCACTTTACGCTGCGCCAGATCGATGACGCTCAGCGTGCCATCATCCTGATTGGCAATCAGCAGCTGTTGCCTGTCTGGCGTAAAACAGCCATCCATCGGCATGTTACCTACCCGGATGTCGCCCAGCGGATTCAGCAGATCGTCAAACAGCGTCACCAGCGGTTCCTGATCCCCTATCGCCACCAGCTGCTCGCCATCGGCACTGAAGCGTACCACCTGACAGGGCCGCTCATGACCTGGCAGCGTCAGGCGCTGGCGAATGCGGTGGCTTTGCCGATCGATCACATAGAGCAACGGTGCATCAGCGGCGCTGGCGACCAGATAGGGGTGTTTCGGAGAGGCAGCGATGCCCGCAATCGGCCCGGGCAGCAGGATGGTGTCGATGACCCGCCCCTCTGCTTCACAGAGATCCACCACGGTGATGGTCGCATCCTCTTCGTTATCGGTGAACAGCTTGCGGCCGCTGGGTGACAGCGTCAGGCGATGCGCGTTGTGAGAAGGAACTGGAATGATTTTTTCCACTTTGTCGCTCTGCGGATCGATCACCGCCACTGCGGCACTCTGCTCACAGCAGAGATAGACTTTGCCATCGCGGCCCAGCTGCCCGCTGTGGGGTGCCCGCAGCGGCGACAGATCGATAAAGCCACTGATCTCCCGACGCTGTAAATCGATAATCGCCACTTTGTGACCCGGATGCGGGTTATTACCATGAACGCCGTCGCCAAAAATGGGTACATAGGCTTTACCCCAGGGGGCCAGCATCAGGAGTTCATGCGGCCGCGGTGGAAAAGCGTTCAGTTCCCGCTCGACCG
This sequence comes from Pantoea sp. Fr-CA_6, assembly GCF_024520895.1. Taxonomy (NCBI): domain Bacteria; kingdom Pseudomonadati; phylum Pseudomonadota; class Gammaproteobacteria; order Enterobacterales; family Erwiniaceae; genus Pantoea; species Pantoea sp. Fr-CA_6. The sequence goes on from NZ_JALNPO010000005.1 coordinate 9,054, forward strand.
CGAAGGTTTCCGGATTAAGAAACAGGACGCGATTACCCTGCTTATCAACCGCCAGTAACCCGTAAGATTCACTCTGCATGCGCGCTCCTTTCTCAGTAAGTTCTTCTTAAGCGTAGACAATCCTCTTCAGGCTGTCTGATTCCGCGGATTGATGAGCCGGGCTTACACCACCAGTTAAGTACAATAGCCACTGTTCCTGTGGCCCGGGCCGCAGGATAACGCGCAGGTTAAGAATAATATTCAGATATTCCTTAACTGCGTTTATTCCCGCATTTAAATAAATGATTAACAGTGACGACATTATTATTTTCATAACGTGACCGGATTATTTCCGTATTATCCTAAAGTCAAAAAAAGACATAGCTAATGTGTAAATAATGTTTTATTAAAAAGGTGCAGTGCAATTAAACAGCCGTGAGGAAACTATCGCGCGCTCCAGCACTACGTCGCCACCAGGGAAAACTATTCATTAATTCCCGCACTCATCGGGATTGCAGTCAGTATGTAATTCCGGCCGTTCCCGCCGCTGGCGGAACGGGCAGAGCCTGCACTATGACGGGAAAATAAAAATAACAGGTGTACCATGACTTCACATCGCCAACGTCCAGCGCATAAAATCTGGCGTAACTGGAAAAGAATATCGTTCAGTAGCCAGATGTTATGGAATAGAAAACAGCAGAAACTCTGTCGGGCACCGGAATATGATCCGGGTCAGGAAGATAATGTCGTATTGATCGCGCAGCAGAAAGATCTGCCGGAGATTCCAAAAATCGTCTGGATGGTCTGGCATAACGATCACCTGCCTGCCTCAATGGCGCTGAATATCAGTAAAATCCGGCGGGACAACCCCGACCACCAGGTTTATCTGATTACGCAGCGCACCCTGTCGCAGTGGCTGCCCGATCTTAACTTTATCTCTTCCGATCTGACGCTGGCACATAAAAGTGAAATCATCCGGCTTGAGCTGATTCACCGTTATGGCGGCATCGGCATTGATTGCAGCACATTGCTGTTTGAGAATCTCGCCTGGGTGCATCGCGTTCACGAAGCGCGGTCAATGGATCTCATTGGTTACTATAACGAGCAATCGACGCTGAATCTGCTTGCGCCGGTCACCGAGAGCTGGTTTCTTGCTGCCGCCCCGCAAAATCCGTTTATCCGCGAATGGCTGAAACAGCTGGCGCCGGTTAAAAACGTCGGTATCCGCAACTATTTCCATGAGCTGAAGAAGCGTGATGATTTTCCGCTGATTGTGCAGAATATGGAGAATCCGTCTCGTCAGCTCCTGTCGCTGGCGCAGCAGGTTGCGATGCGGGAATACCGGCGGGCGAATCTCTATCTGCGTAAAAGTGAAGCCAGCGCCTGGTTCTATCAGCGCCTGCATGCCGACAGTAGCAGCGCCTTTGCGCAGTCTGTGATGTTTCAGCAGCGGCCACAGACGCCGCCACCCATTATAAAATTAACCGGCAACGAGCGGCTGCATCTCGACTTCAATCTGCGGCTTGGTTTATATAACCGCAGCAGCCTGATTGGCGAGATGATGCACACCACGCCACCTGCGCTGGCATTGCCTTCAACGGTCAAAGCGCGCGCGTAGCCAGTGCGTAAACGTGGTGACCGCGCGGGGCACCTGCGCCGCCCAGGGTCGTACGATCCACAGGCGGGCGGCAAAGGCCTCAACCGGCTGCCACGCAGGCAGCACCTGCTGCAATGATCCCGCTGCCAGCGCCTCCCGGGCGCTGAAATCGGGCAGCATAGCGATCCCTAATCCCTGCAGGGCCGCATCGCGTATCGACTCGCTGTTGTTAGTGGCAAAGCTGCCCTGGATCCGTATCTGGACCTGTTCGCTATCCGCGGTGGTGGTAAACCGCCAGCGCGGTGATTCGACGCCGCGTGGGTAGTAAAGGCAGTTATGCTGCGCCAGATCCTGCGGCGACTGCGGTATCCCCTGTTCGTTGAGATAGGCGGGTGATGCCACCAGTAATGTCCGCGTGTCACACAGCGGCAGTGCCACGTGTGTTTCCGGCAGGGTGTCGCTGTGTCGAATGGCCAGATCAAATCCCTCGCTGCTCAGCGACACAATGCGGTCAGTCACATCCAGCTGCAGACGCACCTGGGGATAATCACGCAGAAATTCACCGATAATCGGCACCAGTTGCTGACGGGCAAACGCCACCGGTGCGGTAATGCGCACCAGGCCACGGACCGGCCCGGCGGTGTCCCGCACGCTGAAAAAACTCTGTTCAATGCGGGCAAAAGGCTCGCGTAGCTCCTCCACCAGCTTCTCACCGGCAGAGGTCAGCCGCACGCTGCGCGTAGTGCGTTGTACCAGCAACACACCGGCCATCTCCTCCAGCTCTTTAATTTTCTGACTCATCGCCGCCTTGCTGACGTCGAGCCGCTCTGCCGCGCGGGTAAAACTGCCCTGCTCTGCCAGTACGGTCAGCCAGTGCAGATGATCCCACAGCGTATCCGTTTTCATCTCTTTCATCGTGATTGTTTACTATAGTGAATAATCATTTCAGGCTACGCGCTTTTTCCCGCCGGATAAAGGGGTCACCATAGGGTTCTTAATCACCGGGAGGAATCCGCTATGCCACTGCTGCAATTTGATGTTATCCAGGGTCGTTCAGAATCAGAGCTTCGTAAACTGCTGGATGCGGCACACCGCGCCGTGCTCACGGCCTTTAAGGTACCGGAACGCGATCGCTACCAGATTGTTCAGGAAAACAAGCGCTATCAGATGGTGTTTCAGGATACCGGACTGGGGTTCAGCCGGAGCGATAATCTGGTGATGGTGCGGGTCTATACCAGCCCACGCAGCAGTGAACAGAAACAGCTGTTCATGGCCGAGCTGGCGCGTGAGCTGCGTGAGCATTGTGGTGTGCAGGGCAACGATTTAATGATCAGCTTTATCACCAACGACAAAGGTGACTGGAGTTTTGCCGACGGCGAAGCACAATATCTCACCGGCAAACTCTGAAAATCGCCCTGACTTCTTCTCTGCTGACGGTGCGCGCCAGCCACCGTCACGCCTGATAACCTCACTTCTGAAATGACAATAAACCAATCTGCTCTTCACCGCACAAATCGGGCCGGATATGTTGCAGCCGGATTACAGCCAATATAGATTGTCGAAAAACCATCCCCCGAAGGTGGCCGGTTGCGTGAAGCCTCGCGTAGCCCTGAAGAGAGGATTTGCCGTTGTCCGAATTGGTGTCCGTCGCGTTGTTTCTGGCCGCTATTGCAATCTATTCCTGTAAAGCCGGGCGTAACAAATTCTGGTTTATTGTCGTTCTTATTCTGCTGGTGCTTTTCGTTGTGCTGAACGCCACCCTCTATGCCAGCAACTATTTTACCGGTGACGGCATCAACGATGCGGTGCTTTATACCCTGACCAACAGTCTGACCGGCGCGGGTATCAGTAAATATGTGGTGCCGGCTATTGGGCTGATCATCGTGCTGTTTCTGCTGTTCTGCCTGCTGTCGTGGATTCTGCGGCGGCGTAAGCGTCCGCATCACATGGGCTGGTCGCTGCTGGCCGCCGCCTGTGCACTCGGCTCGGTGCAGACTACCCCGGCCTTTCGCCAGGTCGCGACCCTGATTATGTCGCATACCCAACTGGCAGATTCTGACTTCGACAACTTCTATAAAGTGCCGCGTAATCGCATTGAACAGCCGCACCTCAACGTGGTTTACATCTATGGTGAAAGCTTAGAGCGCACCTATTTTGACCCTATCGCCTTTCCCGGCTTAGCGCCGGAGCTGAGCCGGCAGAAAGAGCAGAGCATCGACTTCAGCGAAACCGAACAGCTGCCAGGTACCGATTACACCATTGCGGGCATGGTCGCCTCACAGTGTGGCATTCCGCTGTTTGCCCCCTTTGATGGCAATGCGTCAGCATCGCTCTCCAGCTTCTATCCACAGAACGTCTGTCTGGGCGACATCCTGAAAAACTCCGGCTACCAGAACTGGTTTATTCAGGGTGCCGATCTGCGTTTCGCCGGGAAAGATGTCTTCCTGAAATCACACGGTTTTGATCCCGCTAACCTTTATGGTTCGCAGGAGCTGAAAAGCCGCGTCGCCGATCCCACCTACCGTAATAACTGGGGTTATTACGATGATACGGTAATGGATGAGGTGTTTGAGAAGTATCAGGAACTCTCTCAGGCCGGTAAACCTTTTGCGCTGTTTACGCTGACCGTCGACACCCATCATCCTGACGGATTTATCTCACGCAGCTGCGATCGCAGGAGCTACAGCATTGAGGGCAAACCGAATCAGTCATTCAGTGCGGTCGCCTGCTCGCAGGAACACGTGGCGCGCCTGATTGCGCGCATTAAAGCGTCGCCGTGGTTCAAAAACACCGTGATTGTGGTGAGCTCGGATCATCTGGCGATGAACAACACTGCGCATCCGTGGCTGGTCAAACAGCCCCGTCGCAATCTTTTCATGGTGATCCGTGGTGACAAGCCGCAGGCGGAATTGATGGAGGCGAAGCGCAGCACGCTGGATAACGGCGCCACGCTGCTCGATATTCTCGGCGGCGATAACGCGATTGGCCTGGGCCGCAGCAGCCTCTCATCGCTTTCACTCTCCACCCAGTTCGACGATATGAAGAGTAAGGTGACGAGCTGGAAGCCCGACATTATCCAGCTGTGGAACTTCCCGAAGAAGATAGACAACTTCACGGTGGATCAGGCGAAGAATATCTTCAGCTTCTCGGGGACCACCTTCAAATTGCCGATTCTGTTCCGCATCAGTGATAAGCATGTCGAGCCGATGCCGGAGGGGGAATATTCGGCACCGCTGCGCTATCAGCTGGCGGATTTCGCCTCAGCCGATAAATTCCTCTGGGTGGATCGCTGTTTTAAGATGGCGCGACTCTGGCAGCCTTCGCTGGCACTTTCCGGCGATCTCTGTGTGGCGATGGGACAGCTCGGCGGCACGCCGTCGGTGACGCATGTCGACAAACCGCAGTGGAAAGGCAAAGTCCGTTTCCCGGAGGGCGCTATCAGTGATGCGCGTTACCAGCAGAACCTCGCGCAGATCCGTATTGAAGATAACAACATTCGCTACAGCGCTGACAGCTTCCGGCTTGACGTGCCTGGCGCACCGGAGAGTGTTAAAAGCTTCAGCGGCATCTCACGGCCAGAGAGCTGGGGACGCTGGTCTAACGCTAATCTCGCCCCCGAGGTTCATATCGACTATATCGATGCGCTGCCCGCGAAGTTCGATCTGGTGATCACCGCGCGTGCGTATGGCCCCAATGCGCACCGGGCGATTCCGGTTCGGGTGGGCGATCAGCAGCAACTGCTGTCGCTGAGTGAAGAGATATCGACCCATACCCTGCATTTTGATAACCCAGGCGCCAGCCATCGTCTGGTGATTGCACCACCTGAACCGCAGCTGAGTAACACCGGCAATATCACCGGTCAGGATCCGCGCAAACTGGGCATCGGCATGGTTGAAATTAAAATCGTGCCACAGCCCTGACGCCCGCTTTTTCTCTTTCCGACTCTGCGGATTTCCGCAGAGTCGCCTCATCCTGCCATCAGCTAAATGTTGCGAGACAGCCCGCACTCTGCTGCACGTTACTTGTTGTACTAATTGATATTTTTCGGCGAGACGCGCAAAATATAACCGGCTTAGTGGCGATACGTCTTTTGCCTGTCATGATGCCGTTATCGCTGAAGTGCACAGGGAGGTGTCGTGATGACAAGCACAATGATGAGTACCCACAAAGCCTTTAAAGCGCTGCAACAGGCAGGGATCGACGATCAGCAAGCGGAGGCGATGGTGGAGGTGTTTACTGATATGCAGCAGAGGCAGCCAGGCGGACAGGTTGGAAAGCAACTCGGTCAGATTCAGACCAAAGCCAACCATATAGACATTCGGCTTGGTCAGCTTCAGGCAAAAGCCGACCAGACAGACGATCGGGTCAGTCAGCTCAGGACCAACGTCGACGAAACAAACGATCGGGTCAGACACCTTACAACAAAAGTCGACGAAACAAACGATCGGGTCAGTCACCTTACGACCAAAGTCGACGAAACAAACGATCGGGTCAGCCACCTTACAACCAAAGTCGACGAGACAAACGATCGGGTCAGTCACCTTACGACCAAAATCGACGAAACAAACGATCGGGTCAGCCACCTTACGACCAAAATCGACGAAACAAACGATCGGGTCAGCCACCTTACGACCAAAGTCGAGCAGATGGATGATCGACTCGGCAAACTTACATTGAAAGTCGACCAGACAGACAGTCGGGTCAGCCAGCTTTCAATAAAAGTTGATCAAATAGACAACCGGCTCGGCCAGCTTACAATAAAAGTTGATCAGATAGACATTCGGCTCGGCCAGCTTACAACCAAAGTCGATCAGATAGATGAGCGGCTTGGTCAGCTCACAACAAAAGTACATCAGATAGACGAGCGGCTTGGCCATGTTGAAAGAAAAACAGACAAACTGGCCATCCGTTTTAATCAGTTAGAAGCCAAAGTGGATAAGCTGGATGTCGCTCTCAGTGAAATGAATTTCCGATTAACTTCGGCTGTGGACAGCCTCAGAAATGACGTTGTTACCCTGACCACCGATATGCGCTGGATCAAACGGTTATCTATTCTCATGACCACCACCCTGCTGGCGGCGGTCCTGAAAGATATTGTAATGTGATCGCGTTATCACCCGGTCAGGGTCTGTCGCGCAGCGCCTCCAGCTTTTCGCGCTGCTGACCGTCGGCGGTAAAGTTATCCTCCGCCAGCCAGCGCTGCAGGCCCTTTTTCACCTGCGGCCATTCGCTATCGATAAGCGAGAACCAGCTGGTGTCACGTGAACGCCCTTTGTAGACGATTGCCTGACGGAAATCGCCTTCATAACGAAAACCGAGACGTGCCGCTGCCTTACGGGAAGGGGCGTTACAGCTATCGCATTTCCATTCATAACGGCGATAACCCAGCGTCTCAAAGGCGTAACGCATCAGCAGGAAATGCGCCTCCGTTGCCATGCGGGTCTGCTTCAGCCGGGCCGAAAACATGACATGCCCGACTTCCATCACGCCATGTTCAGGCTGGATGCGCATTAACGACAGGCTGCCTACTGCCTGGTCGGTGGCCAGATCGATCACGGCAAAATGCAGCGGATCGCGACTCACTTCAAGCTGTGCGGCATACGCCTGCCATGCCGGGTGATCGGTAAAAGGACCGGCAGGCAGGTAAGTCCAGTCACGCCCATCTTCAGCCAGCGCCCATGCCTCAAACAGTGCCTCAGCATGACGCGCCACACTGAACGGCTCCAGCCGACAAACTTCGCCAGTAAAAACCTGATGCTGGGGCAGAGGTCGGGGCTGCCAGTCTGGCATTGGCTCACCGACCGGCTGTCCGTACTGATTGGTATGTTGTGGCATGTTGTCTCCTGGCTGCAGATTATCTCTGCAGATTGCCACGATCATAATTGATTAAAAAGGACCAAAACTGGCGAAAATGATAGACCCATTGCCTGCGAACGCATCAGCCAGGCGATATACCGGTTACCGGGCTGGCCGGGTTAACCCTATTATTTCCCACTGATGAGGCTGGCCGGTGCGGCAATGGACTGGCGAATCATCAGACGGGCATCAAAGCGCGGCATCGGTCCGACGGCTTCGCCGCGTATCTCCGCGATCAGGCGTCGTGCCGCTTCACGGCCCATCTCATACACCGGTTGCGCCACCACCGTCAGCGGTGGCGTGACAATCTCACTCCACGGAAAATTGTCATACATCACGAATGAGAGATCGGCAGGGATTCGCAGTCCGCGCTGCGTCACTTCGCGCAGCAGCCACATCGCGACTACGCTGTCAGAAGCCACCAGCGCAGTGGGCGGCTGCGGACGCTGCCACAGCTCGGCCACGATACGGGCAATCTCCGCTTCGTCCAGCGCATTCACTTTCACCATCGTCGGATCAAATTCCACGCCCGCGGCAGCAAATGCCTGCATCATGCCGCCCACGCGCTGGGCGACCGGCGTCAGGCCAAAATCGCCTGGCGTGCTGTAGTCGGTTGCCAGTGCCATGCTGGTGATATAGGCGATGTGGCGATGGCCCGCTTCCAGTAACAGCGAGGTTGCTTCTGCAGCGACTTCGATAAATTCGCAGCAGATCGCCTCCACATCAAGGTCAGTCACTGCGCGATCAAATAATTTCAGCGCTCTGCCCTCTTCCAGAACCTGAGTCAGGTGACTGTTGTGACGGTGTTCTGAACAGCAGGGCGCAACGATAATGCCGTCGACCCGCTTTTCCAGCATCACCCGCACCGCATCCTGCTCAGCCTGCCGCTTCTCATCGCTGTTACTGAGCAGCAGATGGTAACCGGCAGTGCGCGCCACATCCGCCATGCCGCGCAGCGCAAGACCGAAATGGGGATTTTCGATGTCGCCGACAATCACACCAATGGTATTGGAACGTCCGGTGTTCATACTGCGGGCCAGGGCATTCAGACGGTAGCCCAGCGCGGAGGCCGCGCTGTTGACCCGCTCCTGCACCTCATCACTGACCGCCCCGTAGCCACCCAGCGCACGCGCCGCCTGGGCTTTGGATACTTTTGCTGCGCGCGCCACATCCGCCACGGTGGGCGCTTTAGATTGTCGTTTCTGGCTGGTCATAATTATTTTGAATCACAGGTTGATGACAGGAATATTGACGCCGAAAAAAGGGTGTGCTTAAACTCATTGTAACCCCTTGAGACCGGTCTCACAACACCAGCGTCTTAAGGTGCCACCTGTGTTGAGACCGGTCTCAATAATAATCGCTGGCTCAACAGTCTCTGATGTTTAAACCTGCAAAAACGGATGAGCTATGAAATCGCAAACCACCCTGGGCAAACTGCTCGGCACCACGCTCGCACTCTGTTCACTGTCTTTCTGTACGCTGGCTGCCAGCGATAACAATCCCTATGGGCTGATCGAACCGGGTCAGCTACGCATCGCCAGCGTCGGCGACTCAAAACCTTACACTTTCACGGATGCCAGCGGTCAGTTCACCGGCTTTGATGTCGAATTCTTCAAAGATGTCGCCCATCGTATCGGGATCGATAAGGTCGATTTTATTGGACAGGACTTCTCGGCCATCATGCCAGCGGTGGCCAACGGTCAGTATGACGCGGCGGTGGCGGCCATCGGCATCACCCCTGCGCGTGAAAAGACGGTGGATTTTTCAACCGGCTATCTGGCGGGATTTCTCACCGTGCTGACCCGCCACGACAGCGGCGTGAAGAATGTCGCCAGCCTGGCAAAACACCGGCTCGGGGTGGTTCAGGGCACGCTGCAGGAGAGCTATGCCGTCGAACACTTCACCCAGACCGATCTCGTACGCTTCCCGGATAACAACAGCGCAGTCTCTGCGCTCAACAACGGTACGCTCGACGCGATCTTCCTCGACTACGAGGCGGCAAAAAGCTACGCCGACCGCTTTAAGCTGGTCTCTGCCGCCGACATCCCCTCGTTTGATGCACCGGCCGGCATTGCCATTGCCAAAGGCAAACCCGCCTTCAAGGCCGCGCTGGACCGCGCCATTAAAGCAGCCATGCAGGATGGCACCTGGCAACGGCTCTATCAGAAGTGGTTCCCCGGATCGCCGATGCCAAAACAGTATCTGCCTGGCGGGCAGTAAAGATGCGGACGTTCGCGTCCTGAGTTAACCGGGGGATCCCCCACCCTGCATGGAGACGGCGATGGACTTGCTCACGATTCTTTCCCGCACCTTCTTTGATTTTCCATCAATGATGGAAGTACTGCCGCAAATGCTGACCACCGGGCTGGTCAACACGGTGATTATCTCGCTGGCGGCAACGCTGCTCGGCACGCTATTCGGCCTTCTGCTGGCGCTGATGGGCATCTCGCCCTCACGCTGGCTGCGTCTGCCTGCCCGGCTCTATACCGATCTGTTCCGCGGTCTGCCATCGATTCTGACCATTCTGCTGATTGGTCAGGGCCTGGCGCGCTTCAGCTATCAGCTGTTCGGTCCTACGCCCTATCCGCTGGGGATCTTCGCCCTCAGCCTGATCGCCAGCGCCTACATGGGCGAGATTTTCCGCGCCGGTATTCAGAGTGTTGAACGCGGCCAGATGGAAGCCTGCCGTGCGCTGGGGATGAGTTATGGCCGGGCAATGCGACTGGTGGTGATCCCGCAGGGGATCCGCCGCGTACTGCCCGCCATCGTTAACCAGTTCATCGCCATCATTAAAGATTCCTCGCTGGTTTACCTGCTGGGCCTGATGACACAACAACGGGAACTGTTTCGCGTGGGCCAGGACGCGGCGGTGCTCACCGGCAACCTCTCGCCCCTGATGCTGGCAGGGCTGTTCTATCTGATTATCACTGTGCCGCTGACGCACATGGTCAACTATGTCGATGTGCGTTATCGCACCGGCCGACGTCGCCTGACTGCCCCGCAAAGTGGCTTAAAAGAGGTGGATGAAGTCAGAGCGCCCGGCGGCGCACTGGTCACTCATCCCCGGATCGGAGGCAACCATGAATAACCTGAACAGCACCACTGCCGCGAGCTGGCACGGTGCCAGCCTGGAGCTGCGCGATCTGACTCTGGCTTATGGCCCGATTGAGGTGTTGCGTAACGTCTCGCTACGGGTCGCGCCCGGCAGTACCACCTGCATTATCGGGCCATCTGGCTCGGGTAAGTCGACGCTGCTGCGCGGCATCAACCGGCTGCATGAACCGCAATCGGGGGATGTACTTCTGGCTGATCGGTCAGTGTTGCGCGACAAGCCAGATGCGCTGCGGTTACGGATTGGCATGGTGTTTCAGCATTTCAATCTCTTCCCCGATCACAGCGCGCTGGAGAACGTGGCGCTGGCACCGTGGCGGGTTAAAGGCCTGCCCAAAGCGCAGGCGATGGCGATTGCGCGTCAGCGGCTGGAAGAAGTGGGTCTGGGTCAGCGCGCCGATCACCGGCCACGCGATCTCTCCGGCGGCCAGCAGCAGCGTGTCGCGATTGCCCGCGCGCTGGCGATGGATCCCGAGGTCATGCTGTTTGATGAGGCGACCTCCGCGCTCGATCCCGAACTGGTGAAGGGTGTCCTGACGCTGATGGCGGATCTCTGTCGTCGCGGCATGACGATGGTTGTGGTGACACATGAAATGGGCTTTGCGCGCAAAGTGGCGGATCAGGTGGTGTTTATGGACGAAGGCGAGATTGTTGAAGCCGGGCCGCCGGGCGCCATTTTTGATACGCCACAGTCGCCGCGACTGCAACGTTTTCTCTCTGAAGTGCTGTAACTGAGCAAGGAACCTGATAATGGCGGTAAAAACTGAAATGAAAGTGGTTGTTCTGGGCGGTGGCGTAATAGGTGTCTCGACGGCGCTGGAGCTGACAAAACGGGGAGCGGCGGTGACGCTGGTGACCGAAGCCGCGCTCTGTTCTGGCGCATCGGGACGTTCACTCTCCTGGCTCAACTCGGCGGGTGAACGCTCCCGCCCCTATCACGCGCTGCGCATGGCGGGCATTGATCGCTATCGCACCCTGTTTGCTCAACAACCTACCCTCGACTGGCTGCGTTTTGATGGCGGGGTCTGCTGGTTCAGCAATGATGCAGCCGGAACGCAGGCGCGGCACGCCTATGAGAAAGCACACGGCTACGACTCACAACTCATGACCCCTGATAACGTGGCGCAGGCGGATGCGACGATCGATCCCGACGCGCTGCCGTCGCAGGCGATATTTAACCCCGGTGAAGGCTGGGTCAGCCTGCCGCACCTGTCAGAGTATCTGGTGAATCAGTTCCGGGCGCGGGGTGGTGAAGTGATTGAACACGCCGGTAAAGCCAGTGTAATCACAGTGAATGGCCGGGCCTGCGGCATTCGCAGTGAGCTGGGTGAACTGCGGGCAGATGCGGTGGTAGTCGCCTGCGGGCCCTGGACACCGGATGTGATTGCGCCACTGGGCGTGACGATTCCCAACGGATCGCCCGTCTCCATGCTGGTGATCACTGAGCCGGGCAAACATGAACTCAAGGCGGTGCTGAACACGCCCCGCGCCGCCATTCGGCCAAACCCCGGCAACCGTTACGCCCTGGATCACGACTGGTACGAGGCTGATATCCAGAAGCTGGCCGGAGGCGATTACCATATTGATAAGCAGGTTGTAGCAAAGCTGGCCGAGGAAGCGAGTCAGCTGTTACGGGGTGACGAGCCGCTCAGCGTCCAGAGCTGGAAAATTGGCCTGAAGCCGATTCCGGGCGATGGCGATCCGGTACTGGGGCAACTGCAGAAGGTGCCGGGCTGTTATGTGGCGTTCACGCATTCGGGCGCAACCCTGGCGCTGATTGTCGGTGAATTACTGGCGGAGGAGATTGTAAGCGGTGAAAAGCATCCGATGCTGGCAAGCTTTGGTGCTGAGCGTTTCAGCTAAAAAAAGCCGGTCATCACGACCGGCTGATTTTTATCGCTTATTTTAACCGCGGAAGAAGATATCGCCCGATTTACCCATGACGATTTTGCCGGTGTCATTGGTAATAAGAATGTAGTTGGCGTTGATATAGGCCCAGTGGGTATTTTCCTGTGGAGCGGGCAGATTACGCTTTTGCCACTCATTGATGGTGTACGTTTTATCGGTGTACTTCTCTGGCACTGTGTCACCGATTTGGTACTGTTTGTAGTCGATGATGATGGTGCTGAGGTCGTAATTAGGGTGCGCGCCGTTGGAAGGTGCTGGCGTGGTCGGCGTAATACCATCATTAGATTGTGAGCTGGTCGGCGCCTGGCTTTGCGCGGCACCGGCATCCGGCTGAACGCTGCCCGTATCAGGCGTAGCGGGCTGCGCATCCGGATTAGCAGGCTGAATCTGCGGCGGTGGCGGAACGGTATCCGTTGCTTCGCCAGCGGCTTGTACAGCGGGGATCAGGCTCAGCGAGCCAACCAGTAATCCCATTGATAAAAGTACACGTTGAGTCCTGCGCATAATGATTTCCACGTTGAATTTTGACAGTCAGGCTAAAGACAATGTTTATCGCACTTCAGTTCCGGCGCACTGACGCTATGTGTAAGGAAAAACAGCGCTATTCACTTTACTGCACACAGGCCAGGTAGCGGATCACTGTCCGACCACTTTATCCTGAGTTGCCAGATCGACCAACAACGCAATGCCTAAATAGTTACTCCAGTTAAAGCCGTTCTGCAGCACCACAATCGCATTGCCGTTACGTTTATCGTAGCCGATAAAACTGGCATAGCCGCCGATATAGCCCACCTGATAGGTGATCTGCTGCTCTTCGAAAGTGTCGGTTACCCAGGCGATATTCTGCGCCTGCGCGCCCTGCTGATACCACGCCTGGTCTACCGCCGTGAAAGCCCGGTCCCGCGCAGCATCACCGGTAGCGCTGAGATGTGCGCGCAAATAAGCACTCAGATCGCGCGCGTTACTGTAGAGACTGGCCGCGGCCACCATGTTGCCGTGAAAATGCCAGTCAGGCGTCAGCGTGCCGCGGCGGATTAATTTCGGCTGATCGCCTGCATGGCCCAGCGCACGCAGCGGATAGCCCGTCAGCGTTTCCGGTACAAAACTGCTTTGATTCATCTTTAACGGTGTGAAGATAAGCTGTGACGCCAGCGTCTGAATATCCTGATGAAAACGCGTGCGCAGGATATAACCGAGCAGCGCATAGCCGAGGTTGGAGTAGTGTGGCATGCGTACCGCGGGTGCAGAGAAGTCCGCCAGATAACTCAGCAGCTTGTCGCTATCAAGATTGTCATAGAAGTTCTCGCCGGTATCCAGATAACGAACGAACTGCTGCAGCATCGTCAGATCCATATCCTGTCGCGGCAGACCCGAGGTGTGCGTCACCAGCTGCAGCAGCGTGATGCGCTGCGCGCCAGCGCTGAGGCGAACGCCTTCCGGCAGAAGATCGGCCAGTGTATCGCTCCAGCGCAGCTTACCCTGATCAACCAGCTGGATAATCACTTCTGCCGTCACGCCTTTACTCAGCGATCCCAGCGCAAACAGGGTATCGGGCGTGATCGGATAGCGATGCACACGATCGGTGACGCCAAAAGCGTAATAGCGGGTCGGGCCACCGCGATGAATGACCGCAATGCTGATGCCGGGAACCTGCTTCTGTTGCATGTAATGCTGCACGATGTCATCGACATTTTCATGAAAGGTGGCGTGTGTCAGATAAACGCGATCGCCCACCGGGGCGGAGGTTTGCGACAGGGTTCCACATCCCGCCAGCAGGAAGATAAAGGCTGGCATGAATCGCGTCATTAATCTGCTGATCCACTGGCCGCCAGGGGTCAGCCGTGCAAGGGAGACTGCAACAGCCGGCCTGCCAGTAAATCCATTTTTCATATATTAATCATTAACTTATTATTATTTAACACGCAACTGTCTGGCCGGAGCGCAAAAATGTACCATAAAGTGCTGTGGGCTATCGCCTGCACAACGGGATGAAAGTGGTGCTAAACGCGGTTTAATCACCGCAGCACGCCCGAACAGGGTTAGCTGTGTTGCAGTCCACAAGGGTGTACACTGCTGCGGTTTTAAGGCTCAACGCCGCTGAAATTTTTGAAATGCCCGGGAGGCAACCGCATGAAAGAAGGCCCACTGTCCGAAAAAGAGCTGCAATGGCTGGAAGATATGCTGGAAAAATATGGCAGCGAAGCATCGATTATTGATGTCTCCGAGCTCGACGGCCTGCTGACTGCCGTTCTCTCCGGTCCCGTCACCGTCGAGCCAAGCCAGTGGCTGGTGGCACTGTGGGGTGGCGAGAAGCAGATCCCAAAATGGAGCAACGAGCGTGAAATGACGCGCTTTATGTCGCTTTGCTTCCAGCATATGAATGATGTGGCTGACCGCTTATCTGAATTCCCTGAGCAGTTCGAACCGCTGTTTGGCATCCGTGAAATGGAAGGTCTGGAATTTACCGTGGTGGAAGAGTGGTGCTTCGGCTATATGCGCGGTGTCGCGCTGACCGACTGGTCTGCCCTGCCGCAGGACCTGCAACCCGCGCTGGACGCCATCGCTCTGCACGGCGTGGAAGAGAATCTTGAAAAGATCGATGCCATGACGCCGGACGAGATGGAAGCCAGCATTGAAGCTATCCGTCCTGCTGCGCTGGCGCTGCACGATCACTGGATCTCCCAGCCAGAAGCGATTCCCGTTCCCCAGAAGCCTGTCGCGGCAGAGAAACTGCCCGGCCGCAACGATCCCTGCCCGTGCGGCAGCGGCAAAAAATATAAGCAGTGCTGTCTGCACTGATCGGCTGCTTAGCCTCACGATCTGCCGGGCGGCGATTCAGCCCGGCATGCTTTTCTCACGATCCACGACAGTTTGACCTGCATCATTCTACCCACTCCCTTACCTGAATAGACTGCTCACGACTTGAACAGCTTCGTGCTTATCGCTAAGGTAAGCGCGATTTTACCCGCCAGGAATAAACATGATCACCATCGCGCTTATTGACGATCACCTTATCGTCCGCTCCGGCTTTGCCCAGTTGCTGGGCCTGGAATCGGATTTCCAGGTCGTAGCGGAATTTGGTTCTGGCCGTGAGGCGCTGGCAGGTTTACCGGGCCGGGGCGTTCAGGTCTGTATCTGCGATATTTCGATGCCGGATCTCTCCGGGCTGGAGCTGCTGAGCAAGCTGCCGGCGGGCCTGGCCACCATCATGCTGTCAGTCCATGACAGTCCGGCCCTGGTGGAGCAGGCGCTTAATGCCGGTGCGCGCGGATTCCTCTCTAAACGCTGTCGTCCCGATGAACTGATCGCGGCGGTGCGCACGGTCTCCACAGGCGGCTGTTATCTGACGCCAGAGATTGCGATCAAGCTGGCCGCTGGTCGGCAGGACCCGCTGACCCGACGCGAACGTCAGGTGGCGGAAAAACTGTCACAGGGCATGGCGGTAAAGGAAATTGCCGTTGAGCTGGCGCTGTCACCGAAAACCGTACATGTCCATCGCGCGAATCTGATGGAGAAGCTCGGCGTCAGCAATGATGTGGAGCTGGCGCGCCGCATGTTTGATGGCTGGCAATGAGCCCCTGTGTTTCGCGGCTGATCTCCGTTGTCGCCAGCTTTTTCATCTTCTCGTCGGCCTGGTTCTGCCTGTGGAGTATCAGCTTGCACCTGGTGGAACGCCCGGAGCTGGCGGTGCTGCTATTTCCGTTTGGCCTGCGTCTGGGGCTGATGCTGCAATGTCCACGCGCTTACTGGCCGGTGTTGCTGGTAGCTGAGTGGATCATGCTGATCTGGCTGGCGAAGGTGGTCGCGCTGGCGCATTTGCCGCTGTTAATGGCGGGCAGTGTACTGACGCTGCTGCCGGTGGCGCTGATCTCCCATTACCGCCATCAGCGTGACTGGCGCACGCTGCTGAGCCAGGGCGCGGCTCTGATCGCCGCGGCGCTGCTGCAGTCCCTGGCGTGGGCGGGACAGCAGGAGATGCTGAACGCCCTGCTGCTGACGCTCACCGGTGGTCTGACGCTGGCCCCGACCTGCCTGGTCATCTGGCACTACCTCACCAGCACCCGCTGGCAGCCGCTGGGACCGGCGCTGGTCTCGCAACCGGTCAACTGGCGCGCCCGGCATCTTATCTGGTATCTGCTGCTGTTTGTCATCAGTCTGTGGTTGCAGCTTGGCCTGCCCGCTGAACTGTCGCGCTTTACGCCATTCTGTCTGGCGCTGCCGATTATTGCGCTGGCCTGGCACTACGGCTGGCAGGGTGCGCTGATCGCGACGCTGATGAACGCAATCGCGCTGATCGCCAGCCAGACCTGGCACGATCATCCGGTCGATCTTCTGCTCTCGCTGCTGGCGCAAAGCCTGACCGGACTGCTGCTGGGTGCCGGTATCCAGCGGCTGCGCGAGCTGAATCAGTCGCTGCAGAGTGAGCTGTCACGCAACCGGCGCCTGGCGGAACGGCTGGTCGAGACAGAAGAGAACGTGCGCCAGGAGGTGGCACGCGAACTGCACGATGATATCGGTCAGACGATTACGGCAATCCGCACTCAGGCGGGCATTGTGCAGCGCCTTGCGCCGGATAATGGCCGGGTGATCCAGAGCGGCGTCCATATTGAGCAGCTCTCTCTTGGCGTCTACGATTCAGTGCGGCGACTGCTGGGACGCCTGCGACCCCGCCAGTTAGATGACCTGTCACTTGAACAGGCAGTTCGCTCCCTGATGCGTGAGATGGAGCTGGAGGATTGCGGCATCGTCAGTCACCTTGAGTGGCGTATTGATGAGACGCTGCTGAGCGAAGCGCAGCGCGTCACGCTGTTTCGCGTCTGTCAGGAGGGGCTGAACAACATTGTGAAACACGCCAGCGCCAGCGCCGTGATGCTCAAAGGCTGGCAACAGGATGGTCGCGTTTTGCTGGTGATTGAAGATGATGGCTGCGGTCTGCCGCCAGGTTCCGGTCAGCAGAGCTTTGGTCTGGTCGGGATGCGCGAACGCGTGAGTGCGCTGGGCGGATCGCTGACTATCTCCTGCACCCATGGAACCCGCGTCAGCGTGCATCTGCCGCTGCGTATGGCCTGAGGAACCACCGTGTTTAACTTTCTGAAAACGCCCGCTAACGCCGCTCCGCTGCAGGACAAAAGTGAGATTGACAGCCGCTATCGCTACTGGCGACGGCACATCATGTCGACCATCTGGATCGGCTATGCCCTGTTCTACTTTACCCGCAAAAGCTTCAATGCGGCAGCGCCGGAAGTGATCGCCAGCGGCGTGATGATGCGCACCGATATTGGCCTGCTGGCGACGCTATTTTACATCACCTACGGCCTGTCGAAGTTCTTCTCCGGCATCGTCAGTGACCGCTCCAACGCCCGTTACTTTATGGGGCTGGGGCTGATCGCTACCGGCGTGGTCAATATCCTGTTTGGCTTCTCCACCTCACTGTGGGCCTTTGCGCTGCTGTGGACCATCAACGCCTTTTTCCAGGGCTGGGGCGCGCCGGTCTGCGCGCGCCTGCTGACCAGCTGGTATTCACGTAACGAGCGCGGCGGCTGGTGGGCACTATGGAACACCGCGCACAACGTTGGCGGTGCGGTCATCCCGATCGTTATCGGCGCAGTGGCGCTGCACTATGGCTGGCGAATCGGGATGATGATTGCGGGCAGTTTAGCGATACTCGCCGGACTGTTTCTCTGCTGGCGTCTGCGCGACCGGCCTCAGACTGTCGGCCTGCCCGCGGTAGGCGACTGGCGACAGGATGAGATGGAGATGGCGCAGCAGCAGGAAGGCGCAGGTCTGAGTCGCAAAGCGATCCTGACCCGCTATGTGCTATTCAACCCCTACATCTGGCTGCTGTCACTCTGTTACGTGCTGGTCTATGTGGTTCGCGCGGCGCTCAATGACTGGGGAAATCTCTACATCTCCGACACGCTGGGGGTGGATCTGGTGACGGCCAACTCGGTAGTCACCCTGTTTGAGCTGGGCGGTGTGATAGGCGCACTGGTCGCGGGCTGGGGCTCGGACAAGCTGTTTAACGGCAACCGTGGGCCGATGAACCTGATTTTTGCAGCCGGGATTTTGCTTTCCGTCGGCTCACTATGGCTGATGCCCTTTACCAGTTACGTGATGCAGGCAGCCTGCTTTTTTACTACCGGTTTCTTTGTCTTTGGCCCGCAGATGCTGATTGGTATGGCGGCAGCCGAATGTTCCCATAAAGATGCGGCGGGCGCGGCAACCGGCTTCGTTGGCCTTTTCGCCTATCTTGGTGCGTCACTCTCCGGCTGGCCGCTGGCGTGGGTTATCGACGTCTGGCACTGGAGCGGCTTCTTTGCGGTCATTGCCACGGCGGCGGGGATCTCCGCCCTGCTGCTGCTGCCGTTTTTAAATGCTCAGGCACCGCGCCCCCTGCCTGAAGCGTGATACGCCTCTCCTTTTTGCCCCGAGTGGGGCAAAACTAAGAAATTTTCCTGGTTTCGCCTGGATGCTGTCTCAGGCCAGTCTGGCGGCAGGTTTTTACAATGCCAGCCATTCGCTGCCCATTGCAGCTATTCCAACCAGGAGAATCCCCTTCCATGCTGGCATTCCTCAAACAGGTGCGCAGACCGACGCTGGATCTGCCCATCGAACTGCGGCGCAAGATGTGGTTCAAGCCGTTTATGCAGTCCTATCTGGTGGTCTTTATCGGCTACCTGACCATGTATCTGATCCGCAAAAACTTCAATATCGCGCAGAACGATATGATCACCACCTACGGACTGAGCATGACGCAGCTGGGGATGATCGGTCTGGGCTTCTCCATCACCTATGGCGTCGGGAAAACCCTGGTCTCCTATTATGCTGACGGCAAAAACACCAAGCAGTTCCTGCCGTTTATGCTGATCCTCTCGGCCATCTGTATGCTGGGTTTCAGCGCCAGCATGGGCACCGGATCCGTCAGCCTGTTCCTGATGATCGCCTTCTATGCCTTAAGCGGATTCTTCCAGAGTACCGGCGGCTCCTGTAGCTACTCCACCATCACTAAGTGGACGCCGCGCCGCAAACGGGGTACTTATCTTGGCATGTGGAATATCTCGCATAACCTCGGCGGTGCCGGTGCGGCAGGCGTTGCGCTGTTTGGCGCCAATGTGCTGTTCAACGGCCACGTGATTGGGATGTTTATCTTTCCGTCTATTATCGCGCTGATTGTTGGTTTTATCGGCCTGCGCTACGGCAGCGACTCCCCGGAGTCTTATGGCCTGGGCAAGGCCGAAGAGTTGTTTGACGAAGAGCTGAGCGATGAGGACAAAGAAGCCGAAGATGAGTCGATGACCAAATGGCAGATCTTTGTTGAGTACGTACTGAAGAACAAGGTGATCTGGCTGCTCTGCTTCGCCAACATCTTCCTCTATGTGGTGCGCATCGGGATCGATCAGTGGTCAACGGTTTACGCCTTCCAGGAGCTGAAGCTCTCTAAAGAGGTGGCGATTCAGGGCTTTACCCTGTTTGAAGTGGGCGCACTGGTGGGCACGCTGATGTGGGGCTGGTTATCCGATCTGGCCAATGGCCGCCGTGCGCTGGTGGCCTGCGTCGCGTTAGCGCTGATTATTGCCACGCTCGGGATCTATCAGCATGCCAGCAACCAGTATGTCTATCTGGCGTCGCTGTTCGCACTGGGCTTCCTGGTGTTTGGCCCGCAACTGTTAATCGGCGTCGCCGCGGTCGGCTTTGTACCGAAAAAGGCAATCGGCGCAGCGGATGGCATCAAAGGCACTTTCGCCTATCTGATTGGTGACAGCTTCGCCAAACTGGGCCTGGGCATGATTGCCGACGGCACGCCGATATTTGGCCTGACCGGCTGGGCGGGCACCTTTGCCGCACTGGATGCCGCTGCTATCGCCTGTATCTGCCTGATGGCGCTGGTTGCGGTGATGGAAGAGCGTAAGATTCGCCGCGAGAAACGATTGCAGCGTTTAAAGATGGCGTAAAGATAGAATCAGGCCCGGCGTAAGCCGGGCTTTCCCGCCAGGTTCCGCCCTCAGCCATTGATGTAGCCCCACCAATCGGATCACTGCCAGTCAGCCCGCCAAACCCTCCCATCCCCTTTCACTTATTCTTTCATCTCGTCCCCGATTATTTAAGAAATTCACTGTCAGGTGGTCAGCCTGACCACCAGGTTGTGGCCATGTTTTAATATTTACATGGCATAGTGCCTTTGTTTAGATGATAACTGACAAGGCGAATAACGGATTAAGCGGAACCTGATGATGATGAAGGCGCTGACTGAACGGCAACTGACGATTATGCGACAGCTTATTTCTCATAACAGTTATGTGAGCCTGCACGCTATTTCAGAAAAAACGTCTATTACACCCAGAACTCTACGCCGCGATATTGCAGACATTAACGAAAAACTTTCTGGCCAGGGAATCAATCTCAGCGGAAAAAGTGGGAGAGGGATCACAATTAAATTCGCTGATGCGCAGTCGGAAATAGCCGCGCGCCGGATTTTCTCAACCGAAGTGGATGATTTCAGCAGCAACTTCAGGATGCTGAAAATAGCGTCGGATTTATTAATGCTGTCACCAAAAAGTTCATCCATCAGCGAACTGGCGGATAAATATTTTATCAGTCGCGCCTCGATAGTGAATGATTTAAAAACATTAGAAGCATGGTTACATCAGTTTGATTTAACCTTGTTAAAAAGTCGGGTCGGGACCAGCATAAAAGGCAGCGACCATAATATTCGCATGGCGATGAAAGCGCTGGTGTTAAAATCGATTTATAACCGTCAGGACATGATGGAAAGCCGTCTGGATGAAAGCACGCTGCAGGAGCTTTCAGAGAAGTTTGGTCAGCAGGCTGTCCATTTTACCCTGCAATTAATTAATTTTATTGAACAGCAACTGCAATATACGATAAGCGATCCTTACTACATCAATTTATTTACGCATATTCTGGTGCTGATCCACCGCAGTCACTCGCCGATGCACAGGACCGACGCCCGCGCGGTGTCGATGAACCGGGTCAGCGACCATCACGCCTGGCAGGTGTCACTGGCGGTGATAGAGCGCATTGAGACCGCCTACAACACGGTACTGGTGGCCGAGGAGTCTCACTCCATCTATCAGTATCTGGTCTCTTCCGGTAAGGCGGGCGGTGAGTCACCACAGCACGATGACTCCCTGATTTCAGAGCGTGAAACCCGCTTTGCTGAGGCGCTGATCGCCCGGGTGGCGCAGCGCATCAACATTGAAATCACCACCGACCAGAACCTGCAGGCGTCATTGTCCTCGCATATCAAGCCGATGCTGAACCGCCTCAGATATCACATTCGGATTAAAAATCCGCTGCTGCATGATATCCAGACCGAGCTGGGTACGGTGTTCGCCGCCGTTAAAGCGGTAATCAGCCAGCTAACACAGGAGTACAGCCTGGATGAAATCAGTGACGATGAGGTGGCTTATCTGACGGTGCATATTCAGGCGGCTATCGAAAACAGCATCAAGGTAAAACGGGTATTGCTGGTCTGCTCCAGCGGTCTGGGCACCTCGCAGCTGCTTTACGGACGGATTATCCGCGCCTTTCCCGACTGGAAAATTATCGACATCATTCCAGGGAAAAATATTGCTGACTCCCTGAAACGACATGAGTGTGACGTGGTGATTTCCACCATCCGGCTGGAACCGCTGGAAAAACCGGTGGTGTATGTCTCTGCCCTGTTCTCGGCGAAAGATATCGCTCGGGTAACGGAGTGTCTGGTATCGAATTCAATTAATTAATGATAATGGAGAAGCAAAATGACGACAGCCGTGGCTATTAACGAAGTATTAAAAGAAGAGTGCATTATTCTCGATGTCGATTGCCAGACCAAAGAGCAGATTATTTCTCAGCTGACCGATCTGCTCTGCCAGACCGGTGCCGTCACCGATAAAGCCGCTTTTCTGAAAGATGTCTATCTGCGTGAGGAATTAGGCTCTACCGGATTTGAAAATCATATTGCTATTCCGCACGGCAAATCTGCCGCCGTCGCCAAAACCCGCATTGCCGTGGGTCGTTTACGCAAGGATATTCCGTGGGAGACCATCGACGGCACTAAAGTCCGGCTGGTGATTCTGTTCGCGGTAAAAGAGTCCGATAAAGATGTGGGCCATATCAAAATGCTCGCCAAAATATCCATTGCGTTAGGCGATGAGGATGTTGTCGAGCAATTACTTAATGTCCCGCATCGCGAAGAGATGTTTCATTTACTGTTATCCCGATCGGGAGCCTGAATAAACCGGAGAGCAGCATGAATTAAAAAATAAAGGAGGTATTCCAGGTTGTAGCCATCCCTTCAGACCGAAAAACATAAATATAAAATTTTCACTGGAGAACATTTATGAACATTATTGCCATTACCGCCTGTCCTACAGGTGTCGCCCACACCTACCTTGCCGAAAGTAATTTAAAAAAAGCGGCTAAAAAACTGGGCCTGAATGTATTAGTTGAAACCCAGGGCGCGATTGAAAGCGAATATATTTTCAGCGAAGACGATATTCATCGGGCGGACGTCGTGTTAATCGCCGCAGATAAAAAAGTTGAGATGGCACGCTTCCAGCATAAAAACGTGATTGAGGTGCCCGTTACCCGTGCCGCGAAGGATGCTGAAGGCCTGTTAAATGCCATTGTTAACGGCGAACTGGCTCCGAGACTTGCCGACTCCGCCCCGCAGGCCAGTGCATCTGAACCGGCTAACAGTGCCCGTGAGGCGTCCGGTTCCCGCTCCTGGATTTCAGAGATTTATGTGCACCTGATCACCGGCGTGAACCTGATGATCCCGTTTGTGGTGGCGGGCGGCATTCTGATCGCGCTGAGTTTTTCATTCGGGATTACGGCGGCCACACCAGGGGACGCGAACTTCAGCCCGATAGCGAAGATGCTCTCTGACATCGGTGGCGGTTCCGCTTTTGCCCTGATGCTGCCGATTCTGGCGCTGGGCATCAGCCAGTCTGTCAGCGGCAAAGCGGGCATCGTGGCGGGCGCCGTGGGCGGGATGATGGCGATCCACACCGGCTCCGGCTTTCTCGGCGCGCTGATTGCCGGCTTCCTGGCCGGATACATCACGCTGCTGATCAATAACCATATCCATCTGCCCAAAGCGGTCGCCGGGCTGAAACCTATTTTAATCGTGCCTCTGCTGAGCGTGCTGCTGACCGGCGCACTGATGGCGCTGCTGATTGGTGAGCCGATCAAAATGCTGCTCGGCTGGCTGACCGACTTCCTCAGTTCGCTGGGCAACACCAATGCGGCCATTCTCGGCCTGCTGTTCGGCATGATGGTGGCCTTTGATATGGGCGGCCCGCTGAATAAGACCGTCTGTATGTTTGCGATTGGCCTGATGTCGAGCGGGGTTTACGGACCGATTGCCGCCTGTATGGCGGCGGGCATGGTGCCACCACTGGGCATCGCGCTGGCGACCACCCTCTTCCGCCGCAAGTTTACCGAGCAGGAGCGCGAGACCGGCAAGGTCACCTACATCCTCGGCCTGTCATTCATTACCGAAGGCGCCATCCCTTACGCGGTCGCCGATCCGCTGCGCGTCATCCCGGCCATCGTGGCGGGCTCCGGGTTAGCGGGCGCACTCTCAATGATGCTGGGCTGCGCTTCCCGCGCTCCGCACGGCGGCATTTTCGTCATCTTCATTCCTAACGTGATCAGCAATGTCATGGGTTATCTGTTTGCGATTGCCGCAGGCAGTCTGCTGACGGCGCTGATCCTGCTGTTCCTGAAAAAAGATATCTCCGTTCCTGCAAAACAAGGATAAAACCTATGCTTTACAACATGAAAGATCTGCTCAGCGTTGCCCGACAGCATCAGTTTGGCGTTGGTGCGTTTAACATCGCCAGCGCGGAGTTTGGACGGGTGGCGGTTGAGACTGCCGAGCGACTGGATTCACCGCTGATTCTGGAGATCCATCCTGAAGAGATGGCCTTCACCGGCCCGGAATTTATCGGCTATCTGCGGACGCTGGCGATTCAGGCGCGCGTGCCGGTGGTGATCCATCTGGACCATGGCCGCTCGCTGGAAGAGGTGATGAAGGCGATCTACGCCGGTTTTACCTCGGTGATGATTGACGCCTCGTCTCACCCTTTCGAACAGAACATTGCGCTGACGAAGAAGATTGTCGAGATAGCGCACACGATTAATGTCTCTGTGGAAGCGGAGCTGGGCACCATCGGCGTGGCGGAAGGCAGCGGCGAAGGTGGCAGTAACGAGATTCTCTATACCGATCCGCAGCAGGCAGAGACCTTTGTGCGCGAGACCGGCACCGACACGCTGGCGGTCGCCATCGGTACCTCGCATGGCCTCTACCCCAAAGGGAAGCAGCCGAAGCTGGATATCGAGCGCCTGCAGCAGATCCGTAAGTTGGTTGATATCCCGCTGGTGCTGCATGGCGGTTCGGGCAACAAAGACAGCGAGGTCGCGGAATCGATCCGTTATGGCGTCGGTAAAATCAATATCTCCAGTGATATGAAGAAGGCGTTCTTCGTGGCGCTGGAGCAGGAACTGAAGCTTGGGGGTCACGAGCCTAATTCCCTCTTTGTTAAACCGATGCAGGCGGCGAGTGAAGTGGTCGCGGCGAAGATGGCGCTGTTTAGTTCGGTGGGGAAAGCGGCGTTGTATCGGTAAGGGGTTGTGTGGCGTGGATGGTGGCTTGAAGACTGCCAGGGAGGCTGGGAAAAGGCACCGATGAATAGGTGCCTTTTTTAGATGTTGTACAACCGGATAACGCGGTCGTAACGTTTTTCGAGCATGCATGGAGGTCGTCACTAAATCCCCCATTACACCCCGGTAACGTTTTAATTAGTGCTTCACTGCCAGGGAGAACTTAGCTATACCACAGGAAATAGGATTTTAATCTCAGGACCGAACATTCCAGTCATCCGTATACTGCACATTACCATCAACGTAACGCCAGGTGATTTTGTCGTACATCAGGGAAAGGCTTTCCATATGGTTGATCTGCGAGTTTCCTGCCATTTTAGCATTTGGCATCCCCGGATTAATGCCAGTCACCTTCACCCCTTCGATAGTCATAACAAAATAGCATTCCTCTTGCCCGGCATGGTTAATGCGATACCAGCGAATCTCCGCACTTTTCAGCGTCTGACCAGTAGCAACGGCTTTGTATAAGTATGGGCTGGCGCTATCAAACTCTTTTTCAATCATAATGGGAGAGTGTGATCGCTTGCCGGTGATTTTACCGTTGGCACTATCCACTGGAATATTTAAACCGTGACTGAAGCCAACAATTTCGATAGAACCATCACGATCCTGAACGTCTACAGATCCCTTAATATCTGCACCGCCGTCATCTTTAAGCCACATGTAAGCTGGAATAGGCATTTTACAAACTCCTTTTGAATGTGCATTTCTTCATAATAAAGTAATAGCAGAAAATGGCTAAAATCAGGTTGAAAGCCATAAGTGCAGCCATAGCAACATCTGAAAATTTTTCTATGTCCGGAAAAACAGCCTGGTAAGGTACAAAGCGGACGAATAACCAAAGCAGCATTACAAAAATGATTATTTTTATCAATCGTCGCACGGTAGAGAAAGCCCACTCTTTAGGGAGGCAAGATGGGTTCACTTTGTGAGTAAGGCCGTTAAAAAGGGTGATAATCGCACTCATAACCGGAATGCTGATTAGAGTATTAATTAAAATAGAAAAGTAATATCGCAACGACTCCCAGGCCTCTAAGTCAGGTTCACCCAGAATGAAATGGGTAACGTTCAGAGCGCTTTGGAAATCAAATAAGGCTGTTATAGAGTCAACTAATCCATCATAGGGAACTTCTTTAGCAACGAACAGCATAATCACAGTAAAGAGCGCTAATTTTATAAAGAGACTAAGGACATGTTTTGCCATTGGCAATTACCTCAATCGTTCCATAGGCCTTTAACTTCCTCATACAAGGAACCTCTATTTTCTGGGTCCTTAATAATGCATTGCGTAACAGGGAAAAATCAGAATCATGCGGAAGTGTGATACAACCCTCAGAAAGAACGCCGGGGTGCAAACGAAAGTTACCACGCTTAACGCTATCAACCCAGGTGTAATCATCAATTGCCCAATCATCCCGCCATATTGCAAACCATTCGGAATGCCTGAACGTAGCACCGCTGGCAAAATGATTATAAATATCCCTTACACCGGCATTTAGTTGTGATCGGAGGCCTCCCTCAGGACGGTCAACAATCCAGTATTTACCCGCTGGTACAGGCCCCTCTTTAGGAATCATTCCACAGGCACCACGATTACGATAAGCACCATTGCCAGAGAACGCTAAAAACGTTCCCACCCCCGGAAAGGATAACGGTGAGTAGTCAGCATCATTAATAACAAACTTTCCATGTAGAGCCATTGATAATCCTTGCATCTATAATCCTTTGTGCGCTTATCCTACGCTGGTGAAAAGAATATGAGCAATAATTTTTCCTGGAAAAAGTCTGACTTTAATAAATAGGATGATTATGTTAGCAATAAGTCACTTAACAGATGTAATTAATATGCGTTTATGGCTTGTTATTTAACCTGAGAGTAACAGAGATGTTATAGCTCAACAACCATGTATAAATCACAAGCTTGTAACAAGCTTACTATTAATTAATATTCCACGTGTACTGCATGGCGGTTCGGGCAACAAAGACAGCGAGGTGGCGGAATCAATTCGTTATGGCGTCGGTAAAATCAATATTTCCAGTGATATGAAGAAGGCATTTTTCGTGGCATTGGAGCAGGAACTGAAACAGGGCGGACACGAACCTGATTCAATGTTTACGAAACCGATGCACGGGCGATCGTCCTCGTCAGCCAGGTTCTTGCTGGCAGAGCGTTTGATTACAGCAGAGTGGCTGGGTCGGTGGAGGATTAAGGGTGATAAGGTTTAGTTACTTCGCGACTGAAACGTCAGCTGGCGGTGTTGAAAGAATTGCGCAGCGTTTATCGAGTAGCGACTCAACGGACGCCCGATTGCCCTTATCCCAGCCGCGCCGGGTAGTTAGCAGGATAAACCCTTTCTCTCCCGAAAACGTCGCCGGAATGAGCGCCACACCAGACTCCGCCAGCTGCGGCGGCGATAGCCGGAAATGGCGTGCCACGGAGGAGACAGGATAGATCCCCATCGCCGTCGGCTGCATAACACGACGGGCATAGTAGGTGTGATTCAGCAAACGGTCGGGCAAGGGTCGCCAGTCATTATTAATATAGGGGCGCTCGGCCTGAAGCTGGCGATAGACATCTTCCCGCAGGCAGGTCAGATGAATATGTAGTTGATTCTGGCTGCGGCCATAAGCGGAATTCAGCGCCATGCCGAGCCGATCCTCAGGCACTTCAGCACCATAGGCCGCCATCAGACGATAGCGCATTAACCAGGCGTAGCCGAAATAGTCAGGACGTCCGGGGTGCGTCAGCGCGATGCTCTCAATGCCGGACATCGCCACCGTCGGCACCAGAATAAAGTGCAGCTTGTGGCGAGGATTCTGGATGATGCTGTAGCCCTGTGTGCTGTCCTGCGGCAGATAGATTTGCTGGCAGGGTGCCGGATCGCGACGGTAGTGATAGTTATTCATGCAGAGATCATGCGTGACCGTCCACAGCGCGTCAGAGCGGGCGCATCCCACCAGTAGCAGCGCGATGACCAGCGGCAGAGAACGGCATCGCCACAACAATTTCCCGTTCAGGCTACTCAATTATTCAGAACCCAGGTCAGCTCAACCTCATGGGTTGTGGGATTAAAGTACAGATAGAACTGATCCCCATCCAATTGATCAGGCCTTGCCCATATTTCCTTCTCGCCCAGACTGCGATTTTGCTTCACGTATCCCAGCTTTTCGAGATAAGCCTGCAGCGATGCAGTATCTGTAGCTCCCTTAAATATGATGCTATTTGAAGGTGAGTAACCGTCGCCAGGGTGCGCTTCAAAATAGTAGTTGTCCGTTGTACGCGGCGCGTTTTCAATGTCCTTGTCTGTCAGTGTGTGATAGCTGAAGAAGTCATTTTCTTTATAGACAGTCGTTTCATCAGAGCCCGATGCAACAAGCCAGACAAACAAGCCAATGAGAATGAGGACGGCGGCAGCCACAAGTGCGGACCACTTAAACATGTTTTTCATTGCCTCGCCCCCATGAATAAGAGTGATGTCCCATCATTGGTAACTACCTTAACTACCGCAGATGTGAAGTCGTTAAGCCTGGCCTGATGCCATGCGTGCGCTTATGAAAATCAAAGGGCCGTTATGCCCCCTATTCTTTTGGATAAGAAAAATCAGCAGTGACTAAATGCGACATTGATTTATCAGATTGAACATCACAGGCGAAATAGTAACGTTCTCCAGTTGTGAACTTAAATCCAAACACAGGAAGGCACTCACCTTTTGGAACATAAACAGGTTTGTCATCAAAAATTTTGTGAAGAGAGTTGCTTTTATCGCTGTTGATTTGAATGGCAGTAATCCTTTCTTGTGGCTCCAGTGGCGACACTACACAAACTTGCTTGTATTTGATAAATGCCGTTGTAGATTCGCGCTCCACCATTCGGTCGCCAGGCCCGGGGCATCCCGTTAAGAGAAATACGACACCCAGCATCATCATGTTTTTCATGATTAACGCCCCTTCCCTGTTACGATTTTCTGAGAAAGCGTGGGGACATCCTGCAACATATCATTGCCCCTGTACATCCCCATGCGCCCTGGCCTCTGATAGAAAAACCACTTATCAATCCCATAAACCAGTAGTAACCAATAGTGAGCTAAAATAGAGGCTTGCTGTTCAGGAGAGTAATCAGATTACTGGCCTACTTACACGACCTGATGTGCCTCATGCTGATTAACACTCGCTTGTCATCATCTATATGGCCAGTGAAAGCGCAGGCGTTAAGCCGGCTGCAGGGTTGACCTGAACGTTTGCCATCAGGCCTTATGTCCGAAACCCACAGGGGTTAGCGCAGCAGAACTGACGACCCGGTAACGCTGGGTAGCCGAAGGGGAGCATGAGCATCAGGATTTAAAAACCATCTGCAGTCAGATACTGACTCGGTGTCTGTTTAATTACGCCTGCCAGCATGAGTTTTGTTATGAAAAATGCTGATGTCGGTTCACTCCAGTCAGCAATAACTTAAAATCGCGAATCATTATACGAATGTTCCTGCTGTCCCCGCAGATTTTTGTGAATCCCGATAATTCATCTGTAATCTTGTAAACTGCTCTTTCCATCCGTTTTGTAAAGCAAAAATATTCAGGATATTTCTGGCAGATGTCGTTTGCACTGTCCTTTAACTGGATTAAAATACGATTAGCAACAGCTAACGAAGCGGATTATACTGGTTTATCCACTCATCCCGGAGGTAGATACTGACGTGAAGGATACATACTACAACGATACAAGAATCAATTTGTTAATCCAGAGTGAACTGAATGCGTTCTTTGAGGATTACAAGGGTATTATCTATGCCTACGCCATTATGAACAAGAAAGACCCTTCACAGATGCGTATTATTAATAACAACCCTGAGTGGTTCGATATATACCTTGAAAGAAAATATCAGTTTATTGATCCTGTCATTATTCAGAGTTTACGTTGTGTTGAAGATTTTTTTTGGGAAAACAACGTCATTCTGTCAGGCGGCTACAATCTCACGCGAATTTTTAATGAAAGCTTTCAATATAATATTTTCCAGGGACAGACATTCCCTCTGCATGACTACCTGAACAACCTGGCTTTGCTATCCATTATCAGTCAGAAAGATTCTGGTATCGACATGGAAAAAAATCGTTCAAAAATAGTTAGCTTTCTTATTAATTTGCATCAGAAGACGCTTAACTTATACAGTCAACACAATCAGAAAAAGAACGTTTTTTTGTCACCGCGTGAGCGGCAGATACTTAAGTGGGTCGGCGCCGGGAAAACATACGCCGAAGTTGCGGTCATTTTATCTATTGCGGAACGCACCGTAAAATTTCATATGGGCAACGTCATGAAAAAGCTCGGAGTGAATAACGCCACACATGCGGTAAAACTTGGGACGGAGCTCCGGCTGCTGGACAACTGAGCCAGCGTTACGGGTTAAAGATGGCGTAAATGCCGGGACATCTCACGAAGCCAGCCACTGGCTTTGTCCCTGGTGATAATATCTTCCACGATGCTCATGCTGGCAGGCATGAAAATGTAGTAGATAACTTCCCCTTTTTCAGAAAGGCCTTTCTGAATAACTTCTATTTTCCAGTTCGCATGGCGAAATATTGCATACATGCCGCGACTTGCCACAGCGTACATCCCCCGATAGTTTCTCTTCATGCAATAAAAAATCATTGCAAGGAATAACACTTTACTGGCGGGCAAGCCATGAAGGCCTGCAGAGTCACGTCTTTGTTTATCTAAAAACAGCCGGCTAATCTCACAACAGGGGATATCTGTGGGGAGACCACTTATACCCTCGAAATATTCATGAAAAATTTCGCTCATCATCGTCGGCTGCGTCGAATCTATAAACCGTGCACCACATAGCAACTTCCCGTTATGCATGCCCAGCAGGTAAGTCGTATTTTCGTTGTCAAATTGATCCTTTTCCATGCCGTCAATGCATTCGACTTTCCAGTCGAGCCTGTCACGAAATGTTTTTCTTCTGAGCCGGTAGAGTTCGGTTGCTAATTCTGGCGGAAATTCATTGTAATCACGCAAAAAAAACTCAATAGCAGAATTCATTCATTCATTCCTGATAATCACACATGGGAACCATTACCCCTGTCTTTTAAGACAGCTTTTATTACACCTGCGCAGACCCTATACTTAAAAAAGTACCTGACCACCGGGCACTCACCATGCTTAGCGGTCAGGAGGTCAAAGACCAAGTCAACACCAGGGAAAACCCACCCGCGATTATCTGATATTTCAGGTACCGGGTACAGAGTGCAATAAGCGCTCAAACGATAATTATATTAAAATACGAAAAACATCAATTAACTATAGTTTAATTATTGCCCTTTATAATTTTAAGGGGCAAGCTTTCCTGTTGAATTGACTAAAGCAACTATTATCTAATCTGTGATACAGGTTAACCGGGGGTTTCCCCGCCTGACACTAATCAGTTGCTGAAGACATCGCCACCAAACTGTTCAGCGTTATACGAAACCCCTCACTATTATCGTTACAGATACCGCCAGCAGCGAGTAACCGGCCGACGCCTTTGATGTTAAGCGTTCCGTAGGTTAAAGAGGCTCGCGAGGATGTAGTCTGAAATTCCATCGTTCTACTTTACGCATCCTGATAGTTAACCGTTCCCGATGCGATGTCGGGAGCGGCTTTTCATTCAGACGACTTTCTGTTTACCGGCAATGACCTGAATAAACTCCTGCACCTGCTTTTGTTTCCGCGCCGACAGCTTGCATACCTGGCGCAGAGACTGCATCAGTTCGCTCTCCTGCCGGGCGGTGAGCACAATACAACCTTCCATTACCTTTACATCTACTGCTGTGCCCGTGGCAAAACCGGCAGCTTCCAGCCATTGTCCTTTCATGGTGATGGCGGGTATCCGGCTGTAATCCGGATAGCGGCTTGCATAGCTAACCGTTAATTGCCGGTTATCTGCAGGAGAGACTTCTGGTTCAGACAGTTGTGCAATAGAATGGGCGTCAGTCATGATTACTATTCCTTCTAAATAGTGATTGTGATTAGCGGCGCGGGTGTGTTGGCGCACATCCGCGCCGCGCTAAATACCTGTATATATCATCAGGAAAGAGAAGAAAAATCCAGCTAAAAACAGAGTGAAATAAGTAAGTTATAAAATCATTTTAATATAAAGCGTAAGTTTAATTTGGCAGGAAATAATAAGAAGCGCACCAGGAAAAAACATCAATAACATTAGTCCCGGATATCAGAAAATCACCAACAGCTATTCTTCCTGACTCAATAAATAGAGAGTTATCAGGGAGAGTTTAACTTTCCTCCTCATTGTATTCTCCCCAGGTTACTGCACTAATCCTTACAGTCTCATATTGTTGCTCATGAAATGGTGCTTCAATACCTTCAAGAATTTTCCCGACCTCAATTTTTCAGTGTATGGCTTAAAGCTGATTTCTCTCAATTATCGAGGTTAAAATTGTTCTTTCTGCGCCGTGATTCAGTCAGGTTTCCATTTAATGCTGCAGCCAGTACAACTCACTCAAACCAATACCTTCAACCCATGCTTCTGCACTACGGTAAGCAATTTCAGCGATAATCCACCTGGACGCTTTACCCCACTTTCCCATTTCTGCACCGTTGACACACTGGTGTTCAGATAGCTGGCAAAAACGGGCTGGCTGACGTTCAGCTTCTCACGCAACGCCTTAATCTCGATGGGTTGCAGCTCATCCACATTGTTGAGGCACGCTTTATCAAAGTTGCGCATCGTTTCCTGCGGGATAGCATCGACGCTTAATAATCCAGAAGCCGCGCTGTGGATGGCCTCAAATGCAGGACTGTTAAATTTACTTTTTACAGTCACGGCAAATCTCCACCAGTTCTTTACTCTTAATCAGTGCCGTGATCTTTTCATCGCTAAGAGCAGCATAGTGCTTTGCTAACTCGCGAAATCCGGCCAGCTCGCGATTATCAATATTTGCCATATCCTGTTTGGCATAAAGGAACGTGTAAAACCAGTGCTCCCCACTTTTCACCAGGATAATGGCGCGATCGCGATTCTGGTTCAGCGCTTCTTGTAAACACCACCACCAGGATGATTGGTATTTTTCCTCTATAACCCCTCTGTCAGAGGTGCCAGACAATAATTTACATGTAGTCCCAAAATACCTTTTGATTAGTCGCCTGAATATCGCCAGACACTTCACTCTTCTTAAATGAAGGGATAGTCTTAAACCTCACTCAACATCGGTCGTTTTGTAAGCTGTGTGCAATGGTAGCGTTAATAGGGACATTATGCTTCATCACTATCAGGCAAAATCAGTGGATGATATCTACCTTGATGACTTTCCCTACATCATCCACCCGAATACGGCAGCGCGTTACCTTGAGGAAACCGCTCGGCCAAATAGAATCATCCGGGAGTGGGATTTACCGGGCAACTATGGTCTTTTTGTCAGCCGATATCGTCAGTTCCACTTTCAGCAGCCCTGGATGGCGTACCGGGACGTGCTGGATGACATTCGATCCGGGAAGGTTGTTTTACTGGGAAATGACGCAATTGGTCATGTCATTACGGGGGTGCAAACATCCTCTGGCAACCTCCGGAATGACCTGCCTTTGTTCCTACACTCCCGGCTTAGCTACTTGATCTCACATCAACTAAAACGCCCGGTATACTGCGTTCTTCGGTCAGCACCCATTCAACATGCTCAGTCTACAAAAACCATCAACAGTAAAGCAGCGGGTCGGCTTCTGGCCGCTGGGGGTGTTTACAACGGCAATATTGAGGGATTCAGGAAGACCGCAGAGCAACTCGGCGGGGATGCACCAGCGGGTTACGAACAGGTCATGGATAACATGGGGTTACTTATCACCGGTGCATCTGTTGCTGCCGGGCTGACAATGGGAAGAATGCGATTTCCTGAGTTAGAGAAACCAGAAGCATTCGGGGCTAAAGGCACATTTACGTCAAGAACATTTGACCCAGAAAAAGCAGGTGGGGCAATAGAGCACCTGACAACAGACGGAATAAAAATCACTCATGAAGGGATCCAAATCGTAGAAAAACACATATCACGGTTTGATCCCGATCCTGGCAACGACTTTATGGTTTCCAGATTGAAAAAAATTGCAAACGGTGAAATACCTCCTGAAAAAGTAGACTTGAATTACTATACTCATGAGTGTCGAGAATATCAGCGTTACTGTAATTTAGGTTGGGAAACAGGCAGGCCAGCCGATGACATTGAATCTTATGATTTATGGAACAACACGCACACTGCAACTCTCGAAGATTATAGAATAACTGGCGATGACCTTTATCATCCGGATGCCCCATCATGGTAAACAACACTGAACTAAACATTCTTAAGCTGTTAGCTTCAAGAAATGACGTAAATTGGAATTGGTATAATCTTGATCGCGCTATGTCAAAGCGAAAAATGGATGGAGTGGGTAATGTTGCACGGCTTATTAGGGGCTTATCCGAAGCGGGATTAGTTGACATAATACCAAGAACCCCAGCAGGTATGGATCACTATCAGATATCAGAGCAAGGCTCTCGACTTCTGGAAGAACTTGATCATCAAGATTTAATCCAGACCGATTTATCATAACAGTCGTTTCAGGAACCGCCTCAGAAGCTCTGTTGGCGGTTCAGCCATTCATTTTTGGTTAATGGCTTGATGAAGTATCTCGCCTTAAAACATTCCGGCAAGGCGTCATTCACACTTGACATAATTTCTCATGATATCAAAGAAATACGTGTTAACCACTACAAAGCTCAACGTCCTGAAAGTCATGGCAGAAAAAGACATAGACTGGACATGGATGATACTGGATCGCACCCTTGCTACACGGGGTATTCCCGGATTTAGCAATGTTGCGACGATAGTAACCAACCTGATGAACGATGGAATGGTAGATACTGTTTATAACGAAAACTCATCAAAGCCAAGGTATCGCGTATCAGAGCAAGGACACCAGTTACTGGGACAAATCAGCAAGGCTATAAATCCATCCGATATCCCATGATTTGTGGCTAATTATCATGGGTATGAGACACTCAGACTTTGCTGTACGGGC
Organism: Pantoea sp. Fr-CA_6; assembly: GCF_024520895.1. Taxonomy (NCBI): domain Bacteria; kingdom Pseudomonadati; phylum Pseudomonadota; class Gammaproteobacteria; order Enterobacterales; family Erwiniaceae; genus Pantoea; species Pantoea sp. Fr-CA_6. The sequence goes on from NZ_JALNPO010000005.1 coordinate 44,215, forward strand.
CTTCTGACCTGCCCCCAGTATTAGATACAACGATCAGTTAGTAATGTCGGTTTGTTTACCTTCTAATTTTCCATTTCTCCAGCCTGCTGCAAATTCAGCTGGAGTCTGGTAATTCAACGATGAATGAGGTCTGGACTCGTTATAGTCCTGCCGCCAGTCATTAATAATTTTCCGGGCATGAAGAACATCGCTGAACCAGTGCTCATTCAGACATTCATCCCGAAAGCGGCCATTGAAACTCTCAATAAATCTATTCTGCGTTGGCTTACCCGGCTGGATAAGTCGCAGCTTTACACCATGCTCAAAAGCCCATTGATCGAGTGCGCGGCAGGTAAATTCCGGGCCCTGATCGGTTCTTATCGTTGCCGGATAGCCATGAAAAAGCGCGATGCTGTCCAGAATACAAGCGACCTAAACGCCTGAAATCCCAAAGGCAACAGTGACTGTCAGGCATTCCTTTGTGAAGTCATCGACGCAGGTAAGGCACTTGATCCTGCGACCGGCGGCCAGTGCAGCCATGACGAAATCCATTGACCAGGTCAGATTGGGCGCATCCGGGCGAAGAAGCGGAAGCCGCTCAGTCGCCGGCCCCTTACGGCGTCGCCTGCGCTTTACACCCAGGCCGTTAAGGTGACAGATGCGGTATACCCGCTTGTGGTTGACGTGAAGGCCCTCCCGGCGCAATAACTGCCAGATGCGCCGGTAACCAAAGCGGCGGCTTCCCGCTTCTGGTCTGTCGTCAGAACTTTCGGCCCAGCCCCACCTGAAGCGCCTCCTTATCCAGCATGGCTTCGGCGACCAGCATCTTAAGGCGGGCATTCTCCTCTTCAGGTGACTTAAGCCGCTTTACCTCAGGGACTTCCATGCCGCCAAACTTCTTGCGCCAGGTGTAGAAGGTAGCCTCTGACATAGCATGCTTGCGGCAGAGTTCCCGGGCCAAAACCCGCTTCGGCCTCGTGGAGAATACTGATGATCTGTTCGTCGGAAAAACGCGTCTTCATGAGGATGTCCTCATGTGACTGATGAAGACATTACTAACATTGGTGTGTACTAATCAACGGAGAGCAGGTCAAGATAGCCATTTGAAGTCGACTCAATCGCCCTAAGTGCTAACATGGGATCAATAATTTTTGTGAATAGCGAGGTAGTGCAGTTATGGATGACAAGAGTAATGTAGCCATCTTTATATCGTATGCTTGGGGTGGTTCTCTGGAAAAAAAAGAATGGGTCCGGCAACAGATAGTCAACAGCCTTAATGGAAAATATTCAGTATTCTGGGACCGAGATACGATTGGCTTCGGTGAGTCCATTGATGCGTGTATTCATAAAGCACTCACACATCGTCCTATTAAAGTGTTCTGCATATGTGATGCTGATTATTTACACTCAGCAAAAAAGGTTGGTTCCGGCTTACACCGGGAATTGCAGATTCTTGAAAAAATTGCTCACGAAGATCAAGTGAAAATTATTCCTCTGATATTCGAGTCTGATTGCATTCGAGACCTCCCGGCCCCACTTGCAGGCAGGGCTTACCTAGACCTAGCTGAATTACATAAACGTAATTTATTTATTGGTAATGAAATGTATGCTTTGGCAGAGGGGATCTCTCAAGCCGAAATGAGTATCTTGATTAAGAAAAAAATAGCCTCGAATGACCTAGTAAAACTGGCAAAGCATCATTTTCAGGGGTTGGATATTGAACTCTATGGCAATGGCCGCACACATGAAGTCACACTGAGCCCGCAACACCCCCTGCTTGCTCCACAGTGGATGTTGGACAGCAAAGAGTGGGGTTATATGCTTACTGACGAAAATGAAACGTTTTGTCCAACAAAAGGGCGCTGGCACTGGGATTATTCCACACCATCAAGGGGCATGAGAGCTCTAGGCACAGCCGCTATGTCGGTATTTTTTCCCGGACAAACAACTTCTGGCGACCAGGCTGCATTTCATCGGGCGGGAAACGTTTTAGCTCAACGATTTTTTGCCATGATATATAAGCACGAGCCTTTTATTCTCAACTCAGAGGATATAATAGGATTATTAATTAATGATGACGATGGGTATAAAGCATTTGAATACTTATTAAATCAACAGCATAATGAAAATCATTAAAACAAGACTTGAGTGCCTTTCGTCCCATAAGACATTTCCAGTCCTCGAAGTGGTACTTTTCGAATTCTTAAGGCTTGACACCACCGAAATATCTATTGCACCAAGTATGGATTTTAAAACACTATAATGTAATTAAAGGTACCTTTAGCTGTTGTCAACAGCCAATAGTTTTACCAGCTCTAACGATAATTGCAGTTTGGCTACAGTAAACACTAATCAGAGTTCCTCGAATCAAACATTGCTGACTGCCAGCGCCGTAATTGCACTGGCAGTCAGCTTCATTTAGTTTAACGAATATTTACCGTAACCCGTTATTTATTACTTGCCTCTGCCAAAAGACCATCAATGGAATTCGCGACCACATAGCGTGCTGGATTCTCGCCAAGTGCTCCTCCCCCTACTGCGAGGGCATGGAAATGCGCCTTGCCACATACGATCTTAGCGCTCTCTTTATCTCGCAGATCATCGGCAAACAGACTACTTTTGGTTTCCACCACAAAATACAGACGCTGCGCATCATCTTCCTCTACCAGCACAGCCCAGTCCGGATTGTAGCTACCCAGTGGAGTGGGGACCTTGAACCAGCCCGGTAATTTGGCATAGAGTTTGATCGCGTCGTTTTTCTCCAGCGCGTCAGCAAAGTCTCGTTCCGTGGTCGAGTCGTACACCACATGTTCGTATATCGACTTTTGGGTATCCATTAACATGTTCTGGAGATAACCAGTAAGTTCTTCTTTCTCGAACAACTCCTGCGCATAGACGTGCTGATCACCTAACATCTGATACTTGATGCCATCGACCAAGGCTAGCCGTTTGCAGCGGTTTATAGTTTCGGCGGCCAATTCGATAAATTGCTGCGGGTTACGTTTGAAGTCATCCAGACGTCCGCTTCCGGTCAAGATACTAATGATAGTACGGCGGGTCAGTTGGGTACGATCCTGCAAGTCCGTCAGAATATCCGGAAGCTCAAGATCTGTTTCATCCAGCACTACCGTTGAAGCTCCAGCTTTCTCTGTCGCTTGAACACCGGCCTTACCAATAGCGATATCGGCCTTACGCCATTGCAGGCGTGCTTTGACAATCGTGGGGGCCTTTTGTAGGAGGCTAATACAGTCGGCGATCAACTTGGTATTATCAAACTGCACGCGATAGGTGGTTTGATGCTTGATGCGGTCCCATAACGCCTTGAACTCGTCGCTGAGATAGATGGCTTTGCCATCCATGCCCTTGCGCAGCGGCACTGGCTTGCGTTCGTCGGCGTTTTTGATCTCAAGACGACCGGACACCTTACGCAACACCTCGGCAATTTGGCCTTTTTGTGCCTCAAACTCTGCCGGTAGTACCAAATTGCCCTCTTTCAGAGCCTTTTTCAAAGAGTCCTGAACTTTCCCCTTGGCGTCAATATGGCCAGCCGCTTTCAAGTGCTCCCATAGAACCTTGGATTGCTCGATACCTAAGGGAACGGTCTGCCCATCGCCAGCCACCACAGCAATAACAGCAAACTGGTGCTGCTCGACAATGCCAAAACGTATACCTGTTTCTGCCTCTATTTCTTTCTGCAAGTTCTCAGCAAACTGCTCGTAGTTTTCAGTGGCCACCACGGTTAAGGTGTTAACCTCGAAACCACGCACCCGCTCTCCATGTTGGTTAACACACAAACGCAGTCCACGCCCAATGGTCTGGCGACGCTCACGTTCACTCTGGATGTCACGCAACGTGCAGATCTGAAATACATTGGGGTTATCCCAGCCTTCCTTGAGGGCTGAGTGAGAAAAGATGAATTTGAGCGGCGTATCAAAGGAAAGCAGTTTTTCCTTTTCCTTCATGATCAGGTTATAAGCACGCTCAGCATTCTCCCGGTTGCCTGCATTATTCTCGGCAGTGTCCGTCCAGCGCCCTTTCTTGTCCCTAGAAAAATATCCGTTATGTACTTCTTCAGCGGCAGAGTTCAAGTCGATCTCGGCAAACAAACTCTGATAGGCCGGTAATCTGGCAGCCCGGCGGTATTCTTCTTCGAAGATACGAGCATAGTCACCTTTGACTGTATTGCCGTCCGTGTCGTACTGTCGATACTTGTCAACAGCGTCAACGAAGAACAGGCTCAATACCTTGATACCCAACGGACGCAAACGTTTTTCCTTATCCAGATGCTCGCGGATCGTACGTCGGATCATTTCACGCTGCACGGCCATTGCATCCACATCACCATAAGCTTGCCCCTGTTTCAAAAACACTTCACCGCCAGGGTAGCGTAGTTCTATATATTCGCTCCCCTTAGCCGTGTTGATCTCACCGACGCGAAAATCCGCATAAATGGAACGTTTGGCAAGTTGCTCCAGATCGTCACCATCTGAAACGGTCAACTCTTGTCTCTTCACGCCACTGGCGGTGGTAACGTCCAGTTCGATCCTGGCACTAATGGCCCCGCGCTTGTTGGCAACCGCCACTAACCGTACAAACGCTTTATTATGCGCGTCTTCCACTGTAGCAGAGGCTACCTCGATCTGTTTGACCAGCTTGCGTTCGTAGGCATCTACGGCATCAAGGCGAAACACCATGTGATGCTTATTCACATGAGTCGCTGAATAACGCAACGTGCACAGCGGGTTCATCGCATCCAGCGCTTCTTTTCCACGCCCTTCGAGACCACCATCTACACTTTGTGGTTCGTCAACAATGACAACAGGCCGTGTTGCCTTAATCAGATCAATCGGTTTCTCACCGCCAGTCTTTTCACTTTCTTTATAGAGGTTGTTCACATCCTTTTTATTGATAGCGCCTACCGTCACCACCATGATCTGGATGTTCGAACTGGTGGCAAAATTGCGCACTGGCCCAAGCTTGCTAGAGTCATACAGAAAATAGTCAAAAGGGACACCGGCATAGAGCCCCTTAATATGATCCTCGGTGATTTGTAGGGTCTTGTAGACACCTTCTTTGATCGCCACCGAAGGCACCACAATCACGAACTTGCTAAAACCGTAGCGCTTGTTTAGCTCAAAGATGGTACGCAGATAAACATAGGTCTTACCGGTACCTGTCTCCATTTCCACGGTGAAGTCGCCAGAGGCTAATGTTTCAGATGGCGGCAGACCACCTCGAAACTGGATATCAGCCAAATTTTTGTGTAGCTCATCGTCAAGCAGGGTCAGGCGGTTACCAACGCCCAGATCAGACTCGGCCATACCCAATGTCAATTGCTCTGGCTGCATTCCAGTTAGCAAGCCTGCGCCCGACTGTGGGACCTTCATCGTCACAGTGAACTCGGTACGACAGATTTCCTGGCCACGAAACAAATCGCATACTGCTTCAATAGCCTGCATCTGATAATCGAGGTTAGGCTCGAAATGAAGTTTCATATATTTCCCCTCACAAACTGCGCACGTTCTGGATGCCATGCTGCTCCAAAATGGCGGCGAGGTTAGTTTTCACTACATCATCGGCAAAAGCGCTATCGCGGAATACGCAAGTGGTATCACCAACTGGTGCCGACTCCTGATACCAACCGATGATACCTTGAGCAAGAGCTTCCACTTGCTCCCGGTTGATTTGCTCAGCCAGGCAGGCTATTAGCACGCCGCCCCCAACGGAGTAAACTTCTCGATCGGCAATAATACGTTGTTCAATGGGAACACAAAGATCAAGACCAAGCTTGAGTAGTAACTCGTATAGAACATCGGCTTCGCTACGACCTTCCAGTAGATGATCCTCATAATCGAGCAATGTAGCTTCCAGGTTTTCTGGACTAGGATTCCAGCCACGGATATTGGAGCGATCAAGTTTGAAGACACGGAAACCGCTATCCCCTTGCCACTCCAGGTTATCTGCTTTGATTGTGGTGGAGACTCTGCGTAGTCGTTCTTTTGTAATTTCTGAAATGTTGCGAGGAACCTTAAGCGCATCGCAGAGTAGAACCGCAGCCTTCTGATCTTTATCGCTCGAACTCAAAGCCTCTGGAAGCTGGACGAGACAAAACTTTCGCCTAATTGAATCTTTTAGGTTTAACTTCCACACGGCCTTAGCGGTTGCACCTGAGCCTGCAAAAAAATCTACGATCAGATCACCATCGTCCTTAAGAAGAAACGGCAGGAATGCTTCATACAAGCGTACTGGTTTTGGGTTAGTAAAAACTTTTCCTTCTTTAGGAAAGTCTTCCTTTAGATCATAAGCTCCTAGCCGACCATCTAACTCCAAAAGGCTAGATAATTTCTCTTTGAATTCAGAAGCGTATACTTTGAGTTCGATGATCTTCGATTCATCATCTCCAAACAGTATTCGATCGGCAGCAAGCAGCCCATCCATTGTTTGCTTAGGGAATCTATACCCCATTAATGGCTGTTTACAAGGAAGCTGTGTTACTGGATGGAGCACATCATACCTATAACCTTCTCTGCCTGGGTTATGAACGCTCTGGCTTCCTGTATATACTCCGTCTTCATCAATGTACTTATAGCGATCCAGTGGCCACAATTCTGATTTATGCTGTCTGAACCATTCGTTATATGTGTTACGTAGTTCCTTTCCTTTCAGTTTAGCCGTTAACTCACTTCCAATATTAATGAGGACATCCTTGATATCTGAAATAGAGGATTTCCATTCTGTCTCAATTGAATCTTTCTTCTTTGCAACCACTAGCAAGTACTCATGCTCAGTTGCCACATTGGTAGGGTTGTTGTCGGTTGCATTCTTCCACACAATGGTGCCAACAATATTCTCCTCACCAAAAATGTCACTGCACATGATGCGCAATGCTGAATATTCTCGTTCATCAATCGATATGAAAATGACCCCGTTATCCTTTAGAAGCCCTCTAGCAAGCTTCAGCCTTGGATACATCATATTCAGCCAATCAGTATGAAACCGCCCGCTAGCTTCAGTGTTGCTGCTGATCTTCTGTCCACCGTCTACCTGTCCAGTAAGTTCCAGATAGTTTTTTATGTTGTCCTGGAAGTTATCCGGGTACACGAAATCCTTACCAGTGTTATAAGGCGGGTCGATGTAGATTAGCTTGACCTTACCGGCATAGCTCTTTTGCATGAGCTTAAGAACTTCGAGGTTATCTCCCTCGATCATCAGGTTCTGAGTGGTAGCCCAGTCCACGCTCTCTTCGGGGCATGGGCGCAGAGTGCCAGTGCTAGGCGTCAACGCCAGTTGGCGTGCACGGCGTTTGCCATGCCAGTTAAGGCCATATTTCTCGTCAGCGTCAGTGACACTTTTATCACCCACTAATGCTTTCAGCACATCTACATTCACAGCAACACCATCAGGCCCTTCGGTAATCAGTTCAGGGAACAGGACTTTAAGCTGTGCAATATTGCCAGCCACCAAATCAGCAGACTGAGCCTCTGGGTTGTTGATGTCGACTTTCTTCATGGTCATAGCGTGATTCTCAGGTAATTTAGTATTTTTAGGATCAAACATCCTGTGGGCCACCCATCTGGCGATCAAAGGACTGCCGAATCAGGCCCATGACATAGGGAAGTTGCTCAAAGCTGGACAATCCGATTTCCACATCGCCATTGCCCCAACGGCCAAGATTTGTAACATCGGTACATAGCCCTTTAGGGTCATCTATCTCGCTGAACGGCATGTTAAGCGACAAGCGTAAACGCTTGGCCTGGGGAACAACATCTACAAAGTTGGTCTCTGCTTTGTAGGCAACGTAGAGCTTGAGATATTCTTCGTAAATGCATGGATCTAAATCTAAAATCGCTTTGCGCAAGGCATCAAATAAGGCGCTTACAGAGCCCTTGGCAAGGTATGGATGGTCAACAATGCCGTATTGCTGCCCTGTGTTAGTTACCGTGGGGCTATAGGCATTAAGGACGCTACTATCCAGCAATGGTAGCCCCCATACTTGGGTTGCGACTTTGGCAAGTCGCTCAGCACGCGCCTTGATTGTATTCTCGTCCCACCGACTCAGTTCACCCAGCCCCTCATTAATATTGAGGGCACTGTATTTGTAGCCAATCTTATTACCTTCGCTATTGGTGATCTGGTCACGCTTATAGGCGAATGAATAATCGCTGTATTCGCTGTTGTAGCCCGTTAAAGTGAGATTGCCCAAGGTATGTAACCATGTCTGCTGGATCGTTTGCCAATCTGGACCGAGTTCTGCTTGCCACTCCGGTGACAACACTTTATTTTGCGGCAGGATGTGCTCGATGGTGTAATCCTCCAGCACAATTCGCTCCTTACGTCCGTGATTTTCCAGGCGTCGTAACCAATAGCTACGACTACGAAAATTATACAGATCTCGTTGTTTGATCTTGTGTTGGAATTCTTCATCATTAGGGAAGCGACGGTAAGATGGCAGTAGCAAAAACGCGGCCTGGACGCTCTCCAGGTAGCGATCTTTCTTCAACGAGCGACTCAGGCTGGCAAAAGTTTTGTTGAGCGAGTTAGTGGGGATAGCGCAAATAGCGCGTCGAAACACATAACTTTCCACCAAACGAACAATGCTCACCAATTCGTCGACTGTCAGCCGAGCCATCTTGTAGTCATGATAAGCATCGAGCAAGAAAGGATAAGCCACATCTACCTTGAGCTCACGCAGGTCATGGAAGGCTTGTTTTAATGGTGGCGCAGTTTCTGCTCCAAGAGCCATAGCACAGTAGTAACTTGCAAAAGCGTGTATATCGGCGACAAGTGCGGTGGTATCGACTTGGCTAGAGCGAGCGAAGGCCTTAAAGGCAATGTATACATCACGCACATTCGGAATATCTCCCGTCTTAGCAGTGAGGTAGTGACGCATAAAAGGATCAAAATGCGTCACATAGGCCGCCTGACCAAACGCCTTTTCCATTGGCCGCCAGTAACTCTGATAGAGCTCCGTCTGAAGCTTTGGCTCTAGCCCCATTAAGATGTAATTGCGAATCAGATCAGCCTGACTCAACTCAAGACCGGTGGAGTTCATGCTTTCGAAGATTAATTGCGGGTTATCCCGAGTACGATCAAGCGACACTTCTACAATGAGTAATTTGGCAAGGCCTTGGCAGATAGCTTCGAGCTCGCCCTGATGCTTTTCGATCAGCGCCTGGAAGAGCTTGTAATTCTGCTCAATGCGAGAACTCACTTCCATAGGCATCGGGGCTGACTTAAGGATTGCCAGCAGAGTTTCTTTGTCTGTTTCCGACAGCATAAGCTTATAGTGGCGTTCGCCGTCTTCATCTGGATTAAGCAAGTAGTAATTGCGTAATTTTCGAGCGGAAAAACTGTCGAGGAGTTCGGGAAGTTGATTGGTTTCAAAATGATTAGCTAACGCTGCAATCAGTAAAGTACTGGTGGTCAAGCGTTGCTGCCCATCGATGACCAACAGCGCTTCCTGAGTCGTCACAGTGGATAGACCTCGCTCCACATAGACGATAGATCCAATGAAATGGCCGTCGATATACTTGTCACGGCCAGCGCGCGTTAAGTCAGACCAGAGCTGTTGACACTGAGCTTCCGTCCACGAATAGTTACGCTGGTAGATAGGGATAACGAACTGTGGAGACTTGCGTAAGAACTTAAGCAGATTAGTTTCTGAGGCTTTCACTTCTTATTCCTTAGAGATATTGTGCGATCCGTTGACGCTCAGCCTGCAGTGCTTGCAACCGTAGATTCACTTCAACTTGGCGTGCCATTTGTTTTTCTTTTACGGCCTGCCCCCGCAGACGGCTAATTTCGCCATCGAGCCGTTCGTAATCGGCTAAAGCTTGCCGACGTGCCGCAGCCTGTTCCGGAGTTGTTGTCGTTCGGTAGCTTCCCGTCAACCGAGCTGCCAGAAGTGCCAGTACGCAATCTATCCAGCCCTGGTAAAGTGTGTACAGCGTGATCTGTGGTTGACGTGTAAGTGATAGAGACTGCATGAAAGCTTGCTCGACTTCCGAATATGTTAAATGAGTAGCTACCGTAGTTTCCGGCATAGCGTGGAATAGCGCGACAGATACCAAGCCGCCTTCAAGCACTACTTTGCTGAACTCGTTTTGCGCCCAGCGTTTATGCGCAAGAAAAAGGGTCTGCGTCTGCCCGTCAATCAGTTGCAGCAGCACCGGATAAGGCACTGCACGATGCACTAACTCAGCCAAACGGGACCGGTGTGTAGCTTTTACGGCCCCCTTTAAGGTCACAGCCAGTACCGCGACCTCGAGATATTCGCGCCGAGTATCCCGATAGCTTGGCACCCCGATGGTATTGGGTTTAAGTGCTGCAATCCACTGGATTTCTGCGATATTATCAATGATCAAACGCTTGTCCGCTACCGTAGCGGCACTGTTTTCAAGCAGCAATTTCTTGGGAACACGCTGACCCACTCGACAACTGTCGGGAAGGCCTAATGCCTGGATAAAGGCTCCCACGTCAATGACTGTCATGCTGACTCACTCTCTGGCAAGATCACCATAAACGCTATTACCTCAAAATCATTGATCCCAGCAAACTCTCCTTTGATGGCGTGAGTCCCACCTGGAGTGAACAGGCTGGCGACTGCGCGTTCTTCATTTTTACCCGCTATTGAGGCAACCGCTGCGGCGAGTAGTTTTTGGGCATGGCTCATTTCTTCGCCTTGCCTGGTTTTTTTGTCAAAGCGTGCATAGGCCGTCTCGTCGGGAAGTTCACGCCCAAGCGCTAGACGCTTTAAGCTGTCAAGGATGCGTTTAGCCTGTAGGTAAGGAAGTAAAACGGCACCATCATCGCCAACGTGGACTAAGTAGTGTGGCGCGAGTGGGTAATCTGATGTTACTCGGTCAGTTTGTACCTTCTGCCCTACAGATTTACAGACTTGCAAACAGAAAATCACGCCGGGTGGAATTTCAGAGTCCAAGGTGGTGGTAACAGCATATACACCGAGAGGTTGGCTCTCCAACTTGCCTGGATGAGCTTTCATATACTCTGCCAAATCGATGCGGAAATCGGTTAGGGTTAGGTCGGTAATCGATACACCGTTAGAAAGGTCTTCCATATCGATAACCGTGTCCTGCAATTTGAGTAGCTGTTTGCGCCGATACTCTAAATCGTTCATAGGGTTACCTGACTGCTGCTCGATAAGATTCTCTTCGCCTGTGGCAGAGATATCAAGCAGCACCATACGGCCACTGACCCGCTGTTCCAGGTTTATATATTCCTCCAACTCCATGTTAGGCCAGAAGTTTACAAGCTGGATACATTTGTTCGGTGAGCCAATACGATCAATACGACCAAAACGCTGAATAATACGCACCGGATTCCAGTGAATGTCGTAGTTGATTAGCCAGTCGCAGTCCTGCAGGTTCTGGCCCTCAGAAATACAATCAGTAGCTATCAGTAAATCGATTTCACCTTCACTAGTGAGATCCTCCGGGCGCTCCTTGGCTCTCGGGGCAAACGCAGACAATACTTCGCTCATGTTCTTACGTAAGCCCGGCAATGTAGTCTGTATGCCAGCACTCCCAGTGACCAATGCGGCATCGATCCCCAACTTGGCCTTGGCCCATGGGCCGAGTTGCGCATAAAGGTAGCTTGCAGTGTCAGAAAATGCAGTGAATACGATAATTTTTTGGTTACCGCTATTGATGGGATAGAGACATTTGTGTTCAATCATCTGACGCAGGGCTGCCAATTTAGCGTCACGGTCAGCATCAACCTGTTTGGCTGCTGACAACAGAGTAGCCAAACGATTACGGTCCTCGATTAAGTCTTGCCTCCAGCGAATCAAGTCAACATCACCGAGCAATACCTTAACTTTGCGACCAACTAGTAGAGCTTCAAAGGAAGGATCGTCGATGTCGACATCAGTAATGTCGATTTCTTCAAGCTCGCCCGTATGCGATTCAATATGGGCCAAAGTTGCTTCAACATCCCTGAGTTGCCGTTGCACCGTCAGCGCGAATGACGTTACCGAACTTTCCATACGCTTTAGCACATTTACCCGCAGTAGGTTAATTAGGCTTTCTTCCCGGTCTGCTTGATGGAAAAAACTTTCCCCACCGCGAATCTGCGTACTGTACTTAGCATCGTAGGCCGCCTGCTTATGCGGCAAAACATAGCGAAGCGGGGCATAACTGGCCAGCGTGAGGCGGCGGATTTCATGATTAATCTCGCGAATAGCTCGGAACTCACCAGCAAGATCAACATCAGCCTTGATGTTGATCGGCGGTAAGCGATCAGGGAAGCGACCTGTCTCACTAGTGCCGTAGTATTTCTCCACATGCCTTCGCGAACGGGCGATAGTTAGATGGTCTAGAAGTGTAAAGTAATCAAAACCTAGCATTTCAACAAGCTTAGAAGGTTTTTTTTCAGACTCGTCCATTGCCAACCAACGGTTGAACTGAGCCTGGGCCTTTCGAGTAGTTGTCTCAACACTGGTTATTCCGTTTTCCTGTAGGGCCGCGTCATCACCTTCTGTAACGAATGCAATCTGATTACGCAAATCAGAAAGACGATTATTGACTGGTGTCGCTGACAACATGAGGACTCTGGTTTTGACCCCTTCCTTGATGATACGCCGCATCAAACGATCATATCGCGATTCTTTACCTTTATGCGTCACCTTATTACGGAAATTGTGCGATTCATCAATCACCACCAGATCGTAGTTACCCCAGTTAATATGTGACAGGTCTATATCGCCCGAGCTCCCCCTATCGCGTGACAGATCGGTATGATTCAGCACATCATAATTGAAGCGATCAGCAGCAAGAATGTTACGTTTGTCATTAGTTTGGTAGAGAGTCCAGTTATCACGCAATCGCTTAGGTGCTAATACCAGAACACGATCATTACGCAGCTCGTGATATTTAATAATCGCCAGTGCTTCGAAGGTTTTACCTAGACCAACACTATCAGCAATGATACAGCCGCCAAAACGATTGAGCTTATCGATAGCACCTACTACGCCGTCGCGCTGGAACTTGAATAGCTTTTTCCAGACCACCGTATTTCGGATGCCGGTTGCAGATTTGACGATGCGCTCTTCGTCCATTCCATCATCGCTATCACGAAATAGGTTGTGCAATATGAGAGAATAAATGGTCGATGGATCACGGTGTTCACCGATGGAACGTAAAGCTGCAACCATTGCATCGCGATCACTTTCACCATCTACTAGATCACTATTTAACGCATCTTGCAAACTCAGCCATTGTTGATCGAACCACTGGGATAACATGGCAGCTTCACTGGAAGATTCTGAAGCCTGAATCAAGCTAAGGGGGTTCCCTGGTGTCAGTCCAAGGCCAGCCGTAGTAAATGCGAATGAACCCAAGACCACTTGCTGAGGGGTAGCATCAGGTTTACGCATTACTATAGTACCCTGTGGCACCAGCCCATGTGCGCGGCGAAGCTCTACATTTTCACTTATCCATTTCGCACATTGATTGGCTAGCCAACGTGTCTGTAGGCAATTCCGCGCACCACGATCACCTTCCTCTCCGAGGAAGTCGAGTGCCTTATCGTCAGGTGATAAGATAAATTGGACCCGTTCAAGAACAGACAACGCATCACGCATTTCAGCAAAAGCATATAAAGAGAACGAAGGAGTTACGCAACCTAGTTGATTGCCACGCTTAATATGAGGTCGGATTAGGTCTATAACACGATCTTTACCTGAGTTATGAATCAGCTTCATGGTCGCTCTCGTTCAATTATCGAAAAATATTTCGGCATTAGGTTGTAATAATCAGTACCAAATGATACTGCAAAACGCTAGATTTCGACCAAAATTGGCATCTATACCCATATTTCTTGTATTTTAAGAGGATATGAAAATTTCAAATCGACTGAATGAAGCCCATTAAATGTCCTGATTACGCCTCTCACGAACGACTGCATTGCATATATTTGGGGGGCCAATAAAACTAGATAAGACCTTCTATTTTATCAGCAATAACCATAAAAAAAAGAAACTTTAGAAACCAACCGCGCCAGTATAACCCTTAGCGCGGTTGGCCTACTTCAGAAAATCAGCATTAAGTTACCCCCCCTAAATGCTCATAAAGTCCCAAGCCTTACTGCTCAGTTCATCAACTGCAGTATCCCACGCCTTCTATGTATAGACTTCTCTTGCTTTTAGTTGCCACAAATACCATTTTTATCTAAAAGAGCAAACTGTGGTCCGTTTGGAATTAGGTACAAATCTGTAAAGCCCATGGCATGCATAAATCTCAAACAACAATATATTTTTTAAGCTAAATTTAATTTTCCAAAATCAAACGCACTAATCCCCTTCTCCCGATTCGCATCCAGAAAATCAGCCCACCACTGCAGCATTAGCCTGCGTTCATCCAGGTGCTCTGCCTTATGAATGTAAGAAGCACGCACAGAGTTACGTTCCTGATGACTCATCTGCCGCTCTACAGCATCCTTAGACCACATTCCTGACTCGATTAACGAACTACATGCCATGGTTCTAAAAGCGTGACTGCACACTTCAACCTGTGTGTCATATCCCATTACTCGCAATGACTTGTTAACTGTGTTTTCACTCATCGGTTTGCGCGGGTTATGATCGCCAATAAAGATCAGTTCATGATTACCGCTGAACGTTTTTATCTGCTCGAGAATCGCCAGAGCTTGTCGGGAAAGTGGTACCAGATGAGGTGTACGCATTTTTGAGCAACGTTGTGAGTGCTTTACTCCCTCAATAGCTTCTCGCTCGGCAGGAATCGTCCGCATTGATGTTTCGAAATCGATCTCAGACCAGCGAGCAAAACGCAATTTACTGGAACGGATGAAGACAAGAAGTGTTAGCTCAACGGCAAGGCGAGTCAGCGGCCTACCGGTATAGCTGCCTATACGCTGAAGCAGCTCGGTAGTCAGTTTCAATTCAAGCGCTGGTCTATGTTGCCGGTTACCTGGAGCAACAGCTCCGACCATCTCCTGCGCGGGATTGTAATCAGTCAAACCGCTTTGTACGGCATAGCGCATGATTGCTGTTGTGCGCTGTTGCAGACGCGAAGCCACCTCAAGACGTCCAGACTTCTCCACGGCTTTGATAGGTGCCAGTAAATCTCGAGTTTTAAGTTCGGTGATATTGTGTTTACCAAGGGCCGGGAAAAGAAAATCTTCCAAGGTTTTCAAAACTCGAGCGCTGTGAGCTTTTGACCACTTCTTATTAGTCGCATGCCATTCTCTGGCAACCACTTCAAAGGTGAAGACTTCTTTCGCCAACTCTTCTTTTACTGCTCGCTTTTGTTCGCGAGGATCAATCCCAGCGGCAACGAGTTTTCTGGCAGCTTCTCTTTTATGTCTGGCATCAGCCAGTGATGTCTCTGGGTAAACGCCAAAAGCCATCAGGTGTTGTTTACCGCTAAAGCGGAAACGAAAGCGCTAGTATTTGGAGCCGTTAGGGTGTATCAACAAAAACATGCCCTCGCCGTCTACTATCTAGTATTCATTTGCTTCAGGTTTTGCCGAACGCATTTTGGCATCAGTCAGGGCCATGATGGTATTCCTTCTATATGCTGCCGTGAGTATATAAGCATTATCGAACCAGCATATATACTCGGTTCTATACTCACAAGCATGTTGATGTGAGGTAACTCAGATTGACGTCGGTTGACTGAAAAGCGGGGCAAAGCCTTGAGGGTACTGGATTTTAGGCATAAAAAAAGACCTCAGTTGAGGTCCATTTACATACTATTGGTGCCGAAGGCCGGAATCGAACCGGCACGCCTCGCGGCGGTTGATTTTGAATCAACTGCGTCTACCGATTTCGCCACTTCGGCACTGAAGGGTATGCGGAAAACGTTGAGGATTATACCGTTACCCCCTGTTTCCGCAACCCTTATCCGCAGGCAGTGGTGCAACTGCTGAAAAAACCGTCTTTTGGGTTCTCCGGGACACTGCGTGACTTGCTTGTCAGAAATTCTTCATTCCCTCTCGCCCGCTGTAAAGCACTCGCGTCAGCCACCATGTTTCACTGGCATATCAAAAGCTCTAACCCGAAACAGGCTTCACGTCAGTTACCAGCGTAGGCAGATCCCAGGTGCCGCCCGCATGGATATAACGGCACATACCGGTCCCGCCATCATAGCTTTTGCGGAAAGCCTGGCCGTCCCATACCCAGCTTTCCTGACTCATGCAGTCACCAATACCGCGACCTTTCTGCACATTGGTAATCTCGCCCTTGTCGTAATCCGACCCGGAGATGGTCACCAGCACCGGCGTGCCTTTGAGTTGGTTATCAATGACCCAGTAGCCATATCCTTCGTTATAAGCGGCCCGCCAGCAGAGCGCCGAAAGCAAAGCGTGTGTGTCATCCAGTGGCGTAAGCGTGAGTCCGTCGGTTTCCGGGTCGCTGTTTTCTGCAGGTGAATACAGGCTATCGCACGTGTCATCGTCATTGTGATTAACCGTTGAAAGGAGTCGGGTTTTCAGCGCGTTGATTTCTGGTGCGGTCAGCAGACGGGGTTCGCCGCTGAGGGTTTTTGCCGCCTGAATAACCGGTGCGGGCACGGCCTTAGCCACGCTGCTCTCCGGCTTATTGCCTTTTTTAGTGAGCGCGCCTGGTGTGCCGATACGGCCCTGCACGTCGTCCGCTTTCAGCAGCACGGCATAAGCGCCCTCGCCGGAAAGCAGGAAAGGCTTTGTGCCGCCTTTAAATTCGACTTTACCGCTGCCTTTGACAGCGTTGATTACCGCAGCGGTCTGACTTGCCGAAAGCCGCCAGTTATCGTCAGCCGCCACCAGATCGCCGACTGATTTTCCGTTGATCCACAGCGTTAGCTTTTCCGCCGGTTTGCTATCATCTTCGGTGTCGCCCAGCGTCACCTCTCCCACTGTCTCCGTTCCCGGTCCTGCGGCACGGGTGAGCAGGATTGAGCCGGAGGGATCCTCTTCTTTGCCATAACCCGCAATGCGGCAGGTCAGGGTGTTATCACACACAACTTCCCAGTCTTTGTGCTCAAGCGTTTTTCCGCTCTGGGCGGCCTGAGCCGACAGGGAGAGCATCGCCAGCACGAAAAGCATCGGTTTATAGTTCACTTTATTCCCTCAGGTTGTATTTCTGATATCAGCACAGGTATCACTCTTTCACCATCGGTGTGAGGGAACCCAAAGCCATTGTTAATCGCCGACGGGCTTTGAAAAAAGGCTACGCCCCGTCCTGGGCGATGCGCCTATCGGGTAACTCTCTCTTTTTTGTTAAGCGCTTCAACCAGCACGCTGTGCAACTGGCCGACAGAGAGATCGCGGATGACAGGCGCAGGAATACCGCGCAGTCGTCTGCAAAGATAAACAATGCCAAAAAAATCGATGCCTTCACTATGGAAAAGATATTCGTTTTCTTTCAGAGAGAACGCCTTCCTGAAACCACCTTCTTCTGCAGAAAAGCTCACGCCGAAAACTTTTTCGGCCTCCTCCAGCAATTCAACACCATCATCGCCGGTAATCCCCAGATCCTTTTCCAGCCAGGTATTTTCATCGATTATTTCACGTCTGCATCCTGCAAAATCTCGGACAAAAGCGATAACGTCAGCTAATGGGGGTTCCATATCTTTGCTCCTGCTAAAGCGCTCCGCACTATCCTGCCAATTTACAGTCGTCCTAAGGTCATTTCCTGCACCTCAGCCGCTGGATTGGCCTCTTTCACGGCGGCAAGAAAACCGGCAAAATCCCGATTAAAAAGGGTGTAGTTGTTCAGGACTCTGAACTCCCTTTCGGTGCTATAAGACCCGGTGACATAACGAACCAGCCATACCCGGCGACTGCTGACTTCAGTTCCGGAAACTTTTATCCTGATAATATTTTCCAGCGGAACTTTGCAAAGCGTTTCGCCGTCACGCTGCTGATACAGGAAGTCGCTGTCATAGTAATAATCTTCCGTGTTCATTCCCAATTTTTTCAATATCGGAGTGTTAGCCGATATCTTTTTCATCTCCCCTGGAGAAGGAGGAGGCCATTTTTTAAGGGGCAAAGGCCTGAAGAAAGACCAGATGAGCAAAATGATGAACACTAACGACAGCAGTGAAATAATAAACGAAAAAATCTGATGCATTTAAATGACCCGACCTGTTCGGATAGCTCCTGATTATATCGAAGAAGGTATGACGCCGTTATCCGTTTTTACTGCCCTGCCCGATCATCTTTCAGTGCAGTACGATCTGTCTGACGCGTACCAGCGACAGAAATTGCTGCGCACCTGCCCCACAACTGAATTACCTGAATAAATCCGGCTATGGCCCAACGTTTTAGCCTGTGCATTTTCCCTCTACTTACCTCTCAAGCTGATGTTGTCTTGATTGTCTTACAGCGCCTGTTCGCCCTTAGAAACGCCCCAAACGCCTCCCCACCTTTACGGTTTACATTTACCTGCATTTGTTATGTGATCCTGTTACGTGAATTCTTCGAGCTGTCTCGCAAAACAGGATCCTGCATGCGCTTTTACCAGGCCGATCCCCGCCTTGAAAACTACTGGCGCGGCGTTATCCTTTTTGGCAAAAACGTCGCCTCCTATAAGTTTGCTCTTGCCCATGCGCTGTACGACCTGAAGCAGCCGGACAACGATTTGATTACGCTGGAAGCGCTGGCCGTGCCTTTTGTGCGGCATTTATGTGCCCACCTGCGTCATGCGCCAAAGCAGATCACCAGTAAAAGCAGCGAGTTTCTGGAGGCATGCAGACAATTCAACGCAGGCGAAATCAGCGAAGAACAGTTAATTGCCATTACCGTTAAGCGCGGGTTCGCAAACGTCATCGATGCTTTTCATAATGTGAATCACGCCGAGATCGACAAACGCTTTTTCCTGGATGAACGGCGAAGCCATAAAGGCATCCGGCTTACGGAGAACTTTTATCAGCTGACGGAAAACGAACAGTTTGCCAGTCTGAAAGCGGAAACGGATGCCAGATGGCGGCTGGTAGAAGAAGCCTGGGCGATGAACGTTTCACGTAACCTGATTGCGGTTGATTATGACGATAATGACAAGATGCTTTTCAGCCGCCAGAGCGGTCGCCGCGTCACCATTACCAGCTGCCGCAGCAGCCTGAACGGCTACCAGAAAGGCCGGTGCTTTTACTGCTTTCGCGCCATTGGCGTGACGGGTGGCGAAGAGAACCTGGCGGATGTCGATCACTTTCTGCCGCTGATGCTCAGCGAGCAAATCGGCAACCTCAACGGCGTCTGGAATCTGGTGCTGGCCTGCCAGACCTGTAATCGCGGCGCACAGGGTAAGTTTGCGCGTATCCCTTCGATAACACTTTTGCAGCGACTGCATGATCGAAACGAATACTTTATTAACAGTCATCTGCCACTGCGGGAGACGTTAATCCGCCAGACCGGCGCAACGCCGATGCTGCGGCACAGCTTCCTGCAAAACAGCTGGGATACGGCAAAATTTTCTCTGCTCCACGAATGGCAGCCAGCGGCACAGGGAGACAGCCTGTTTTGAACAACGAAGATTATTACCGGCAGAACGCTCAGCGGTTTTTTACCGATACGGCAAGCGTGGATATGTCTGCGCTTTACCCGCCTTTTATTGACTGCCTGCCGCCGGGCGCTCGCATTCTCGATGCAGGCTGCGGTTCAGGTCGTGACGTTAAAGCCTTCAGCGAAATGGGTTTTATCGTCGAAGCCTTTGATGCCTCGGCGGAGCTGGTTGCGCTGGCCCGCCAGTTATCCGGGAAGCCTGTAGAACAGATGCGCTTTCAGGATGTGGATGCGGTTGAAAGATATGACGGTATCTGGTGCTGCGCCTCGCTACTGCATGTCTCTCAAGCTGAACTACCCGGCGTCATGACAAAACTGGCCATAGCGCTGAAGCCTGGCGGCGTAGAGTATCTCTCTTTTAAATATGGCCGCGGCGAACGGGAAAAGGACGGACGCAGATTTACAGATATGGATGTGGCTGGCTTACAGAAACTGGTAGATGAGGTTAATACACTCGGCGGTGAGATTCTGACTACAAATAAGATAGGGATAAAAAGAGAGGCTGACTCTGAGGGCATAATGAGGAACAGGTTCGCTATTGAAACAGAAAAAACCTGGCAGACCGGTGATGTACGTGTGGGACGTGGCGACGAAGTCTGGCTGAATGCGATTATCAGGAAAAAATAACGCAAAAGAGCCAACCTCACGGTTGGCCCCTTCTTGTATCTTGCATGCTCAGCATCGGGCATCAGCGGTGCCCATTAGCGCCTGTTGTTGTCAGGATAAGCGCCTCAATGCGAGTGATCGTGCAGTTTGTTCCCGACCTTATCCTTCACGTCGCTGGCTTTCTCAATCACCTTCTCAGTCAGGCTCTCTTTGTAGTCACGGTTATGTGCACCTGGTGACTGCGTGCCTGTGGCGGCGGTCGCAGGTTTTACCCCTGCGGTCGTACCCGGAAGTTCGCGCTCCAGACCACCTCGTGCATGGTCGATATCCACTTCCTGACGACGTACCGTGTCATTAATCGTCTCGGTACGATCGCTGCCGTCGGTACGCACCACCACTTCTTCTTTCACGTGGGTCGTTTTGTTGATCACCGGCTGCTCATGGGTCTCAGCGACCTCGACGGTTTTCTCGGACCAGTCCACTTCACCAGCCAGCGCGGGTTCATTCACCGAACGGCGGAAGATGTCAGCGTGCTGCTCATGCAACGAGATATCTTCAGATACGGTATCGGTCACGGTATAGCGCCGAACACGAGTGGAGCCTTCGCTCACCAGACGTTTACCCACTTCTACCTGCTCTTCGGCCAGACGCAGAATGTCAGCTTCGCTCTCATCACCGGTCAGTGAGGTGCGTCGCGGTTCAACCTGGCGGTCGTTGGTCTCACCGGCAAACTGCTTACCGGCCGTCGTCGGGTTGATGCCCGGCGCGGTGGTGCCATTCTCAACCGAGCTTTGCATACGTGACGGAACGTCCACCGAGTCATGAGAATGGAGAATGGTCATGGCGCGAGCCAGCTTCTCCTCCTCGGTGCGGATGGTCAGCACTACACCGCCCTTGTCCATCGCTCTGGTGTAAACATCGGCCTGCTCTTTATCAACGGAGTGACCAAACAGACGCTGCCAGATGCTCGGATGGCGGATAGAGTGTCCTTCCTCCTGCAAACGTTCTCCACTGATAAGACTGATGTCCCGATCAGAAAAGCCTGCTTTCACGAGATTTCTTTTCGCGGCCTCTGCCTGAATTGCAGAATCGAACAGTGTTACGATTTTTTCATGTGCCATGATAGGTTCCTCTCTGTTAGCTAATTTGATCGTCATCTCTTTCAACGTTCACCTGCTGCTCACGTCGGGTCACCACTTCCTGAAAAGGAACATTCTCCTGCACTTTTCGGATGTGGATCTCCTCTTTAAGCACCAGCTTTCTGACGATTTGGATTTCTTCCTCTACTACCGGGACAATCAGTACACCGTTCTCTTCCCTGATTTCGGGCATCGTTTCAACGGGTTGCGCTTTCGCTACATGCTCAACCTCAACCTTCTCCCGGTTAAGCAGTGTACTGATGACCTCGTCATGCTCAGTTGTGGAACGGGTAACACGGACATGTCCATCCACAATCTTTTGCTTCGTCAGGGCTATTTGCTCTTCAGCGAGTTTAAGCGTGACCTCTGCATTATTATTGTGCTCTGGCTGTCCAGCCATAATATCGCTCCCGTTAAATTAAATATCTGCCACAACTGCCTGACACAGTGATTAAGCATGAACACTCTCGCTGATTTCGCAAGCCGGAATAATAAAAAACTCCGCTAACTCAATTTAATTACGGCACAGAAAATCGCATCAAAAACCAGCGGCACGGCTTAAATCACCGCTACGCTAAAAATAAGAAACAATTAAAATACATGAAGTTATGTTAATATGATTTCGCAGGTAAATATTACCAAGCCAGACGCAAGCGCTTAGAAAACACGCTATAAGCAAAGCGGTAACTTTAATTTAAACCAGGACGATTCCTGATAAACAGCGTGAGGATATTAAATAATGTTTCCGCGGAATGTGCTTATTACCGCCCTCAGTTAATCACTTCACAAAATAATAACACCCACAGGCATCTGAATATTTTATCGCTCCTGTTACAGAAGATTCCCAAAGTGCTATTTAAGACGCTATTTATAAAAGGAAGTCAGGAACTTTCTGCTCTTCAGCCTTTCTTAGGAAAACTGAATAAGCACATACCGAGGTTGAAATGAAGCAAGCACAACGTAGTGCGTGGGGATGGGGACTGGCGGCACTTCTGGTTGCAGGCAGTGCATCAGCGGCAAGCTGGCAGGATCAGCTGAGCAGTGCAGCATCGCAGCTCAGCCAGCAGAACAACGGCAGCACCACCGGCACCACGCAGCAGAATGGCGGCATGTCGCTTTCTACCATTACCAGCATGCTGGGCGGCGGCGATAAAGCGGTCAGCGCCAACAGCATGACCAATGCCGCCGGTGTGATGCAGTACTGCGTCGAACACAACGTGGTGAAAAACAATGTGCAGTCGGTCAAAGATCAGGTGCTGAGCAAGCTCGGTCTGAACACCACCACCGCGCAGGAACAGAAAACCGATTACACCCAGGGCGTGGCCGGTCTGCTGAATACCGGTAATGGCCAGCAGTTGAATCTGCAAAGCCTGAGCAACTCGCCGATGGGTGAGAAGCTGAAAACCAAAGCCTGTGACGTAGTGCTGAAGCAGGGCAAAAACTTTATCTCGTAATCTCCTTCCCTTCCCTCCCCTCTCTGCTCTGAGGGGAGCGTTAAACGCCCCCATGCTGTGATGCCTGACATTCCCTTAACCTGGGGTTGAGCGCTATAGTGTTGTTTTGATTTCTACAGGACAGCACGCATGAAAGGCATCAACATCGCACTTTACTTCGACCCCGATCAGATTCAGGCCTGCGTTCACGAACAGGACGACAGCTATGTCACCAAAAAATTCGAGTATGACGATGGCGTGATTGAAGAGATCTACCAGTGGCTGGAGCAGTACGAACCCAAACGTACCCACATCTGCGTGATTGAAAACGAAACTGCCGAGCTGCTGGCCGATGAACTGGTCGACAGCGGTTTTCGCGTCCATCAGGTCACCATGCATCAGTTGCTGAGCTGGTTCGCTACCGAGCCGCCTTCCACGCCAGACGGCACGCCGATGCGCGCTATGCTGCGTTTCCTGGAAGATGAACATCCGCGTGAATATGAGTCGCGCACGCCGCAGACCGAAGCGCTGATGGAGATGTTCGACGAGCTGGACGCACTGGAGATGGTGGATGACGCCGACGACGAAGAC
This sequence comes from Pantoea sp. Fr-CA_6, assembly GCF_024520895.1. Classification (NCBI taxonomy): domain Bacteria; kingdom Pseudomonadati; phylum Pseudomonadota; class Gammaproteobacteria; order Enterobacterales; family Erwiniaceae; genus Pantoea; species Pantoea sp. Fr-CA_6. Next base: position 67,481 of record NZ_JALNPO010000005.1, read on the forward strand.
GCGCTGCCAGGCGATCTGCTGCGCGCTATGAAGAAGCACAAAATCACCGCCAGCGCCGCGGCCCAGCGTCTGCTGCCGGACATCAACGAGCGTATCCGCGAACATCTGATGCAGTATCCCGAACTGATGACCCCTGAAATCCTGCAGGACTTCTTCCCGGAACTGCTTGAGGCGCTGGAGCGCCCAAAACACTAATCACCACGGAAAAGGCGATTTGTCATGCTGGAGTTAATTAAAGCAGTCAGTCTGGGGCTGGTGGTGATATTGCCGCTCGCCAATCCACTCACCACCGTGGCGCTGTTCCTGGGGCTGGCGGGTGAGATGAATTTCCAGGAGCGCAACCGACAGGCGCGCCAGGCTTCTATCTATGTGTTCGCCATCATGATGGTTGCATGGTATGCGGGCAGCGCGGTGCTGAATACCTTCGGCATCTCCATTCCTGGCCTGCGCATGGCGGGCGGCCTGATCGTCGCTTTTATCGGTTTTCGGATGCTGTTCCCGGCTAAACCTGCCGGCCATTCTGTCGAAGCAAAGCAGAAACTGGATGAGCTGGATGGGGCCAAAGAGCCGGTAAATATCGCCTTTGTGCCGCTGGCGATGCCGAGTACGGCGGGGCCGGGTACCATTGCGATGATCATCTCCTCTGCCTCGACGGTAAGAAGCGGCGTCGACTTTCCGGCCTGGGTCATCACCGTCGCGCCAGTGCTGATCTTCCTGCTGGTGAGTCTGATCCTGTGGATTTCACTGCGCAGTTCGGGTGCCATCATGAAGCTGGTGGGTAAAAGCGGCATTGAGGCGATATCGCGCCTGATGGGATTTTTACTGGTCTGTATGGGCGTGCAGTTTATCATTAACGGCGTGCTGGAAGTGGTGCGCACCTTTCACTAATCCGGGATTTCCCCTCTCCGGACGGGCAGAGGGGAAAGCTCGATTACTTCAGCGTTTTACGCACTTCAGCAACCTGATCTTTGCTCACCGCTGGCGCGGTGTTGCTCCAGCCCTGGCGAATAAAGGTCGCCAGCTGCGCCACCTCTTCATCACTCAGACGCTGGCCAAAGCCTGGCATCGCCAGTTTCGACGGGGCCTTAGCGGTGGAAGGCTGCTGTGCGCCGGCCAGGATGGTGTGGATCAGACCGGTTGGATCTTTGGCATTGACGATCGTCGCCTGATCCAGCTCCGGGAAGATCCCCGGCGCGCCTTTGCCGGTCACGAAGTGACAGGCACCGCAGTTATCCAGATAAAGACGCTCGCCTTCGCTCAGGTTCTTCGCGGCAGTGAGTTTCGCTTCCGTTGCCTGCTGCGCCTGCACGTTGTACGCCTGCAATGGCGGGTTGCCGCCCAGGAACTTCAGGTAGGCCGCGATGGCTTTCAGATCGGCGTCGGTCATGTGTGAGCTGCTGTGCTCAATCACCGAGGTCATCTCGCCGCCCACCGCCGCTTTATCGTTACGGCCGGTCTGCAGGTAGTCCACCACTTCCTGCTCGCTCCAGCGTGGCAGGCCACGCAGTGACGGCACATCCCAGTTGTTCAGGCTGCCGCCTGCCAGGAATTTATCGTCACCGCTATCCAGCGCTTTCTCATTCATGCCCAGACCGCGCGGTGTATGGCAGCTGCCGCAGTGACCCAGACTCTCTACGATATAGGCACCGCGGTTGACCTCTTCAGAAGCTCCACCAATCGGCTGGAACGGCTTATCCGAGGCGAACGCCCAGTTCCAGAAACGCATGCCCCAGCGCTGGCTGAACGGGAAGCTCAGATCGGTTTCCGGCGGCTGTTCTGCGCTTGGCTGCACGCCTTTCATGAAGTAGACGTAAAGCGCGTGGATGTCGGCATCACTGATTTTGGCGTAATCAGGATAAGGCATCGCCGGATAGAGATGCGAACCGTCCGGTAATACCCCTTTGCGCACTGCGTCAGAGAACTGCTGCTCGCTGTAGTTGCCAATACCGTGCTGCTTATCGGGCGTGATGTTAGTGGAGAAGATGGTGCCAAGGTTCGACTCAATCGCCAGCCCACCCGAATAGTCAGGCTTGCCAGGCAGGGAGTGGCAGGCCATGCAGTCGCCCAGCCGCGAGAGATATTCGCCCTGCTTAATCAGTTGCGCTTCATCTTCGGCGTGAGCCGGCAGCGTAAATCCGCTGGCTAACAGCACCGCGTTGGCAAAGATAAAAGACTTCAGTTTCAGCTTATTCATGCGGTTATGCCTGTACCAGTGGGCCGGGATTTTTCAGATACTGATCTTTGATCGCCTGTGCCGCCATCAGGGTGATCGCACCGATGGTATCGGTCGGGTTCGCCTGGAAGTTCTGCGGGAAAGCGTTGCCGCCCGGCACAAAGACGTTATGCACGTCCCAGCTCTGCAGATACTTGTTCAGCGCCGAGGTTTTCGGGTTATCGCCCATCACGGCCCCGCCCACGTTGTGGGTAGAGACATATTTGGTCAGATCGAAATCCGCGCCCATTGGCAGGAAGCTCATGCTCATGCTGTCAGGGTTCAGCTCTTTCGCGATATTGCCGACGATGCCTTTCAGGTGCTGCTGCAGCTTCAGCTCATTCTCTTTCCAGTTGAAGGTCATGCGCAGCAGTGGCAGGCCACGGTGATCGTTGTAGTTCGGATCGAGATCCAGATAGATATCGCGGTAAGACTGACAGGTGGTGGTGATGCTGATCTTCATCGAATGACCGTACCACTCCTCCAGACCTTCCTTGTATCCCATGCCCCAGGTCGGCGTGCCTTTTGGCAGCGCGGTGCTGATCGGCGTACCGGTCGCCTGTGAGCTGTGGATCTTCGCGCCACCCAGGAAGCCGAGGGATGGGCCGTCGAAGTTGCCTGGCGAGATATCGTTAAACATCTGGCCGGTCGCGCCCGCCGTAGCGTACGGATTGAAGTTTTTATCTTTGAAGAACAGCGTCGCGCCGCCGTTGGACAGGAACGCGTAGTTACGCCCTACCACACCTTCTTCGGTAATCGGGTTGTAAGGCTTGCCGATGCCGGAGAGCAGCATCAGACGCACGTTGTAGAGCTGGAAGCTGCTCAGCACCACGATTTTCGCTGGCTGGAAGCACTCGTTGCCCTGTGCATCGATGTAGATCACGCCTTTCGCGGTTTTTTTATCATCGTTCAGCACGACCTTGATCACTTCCGCATTCACTTCATAGGAGAAGTTCGGCATACGCTTCAGTGAATCCATTACGGCGGTCTGCGGCGACGCTTTGGAATAGTTCAGGCAGGGATATTTACTGCAGTAGCCGCAGTAGTTGCACGGCGCGATCTGGTTGCCGTACGGGTTTTTCCACGCACGCGACACACAGGCCGACGGGTTCGGGAACGGATGGTAACCGAGTTTGGTCGCCACCTCTTTGAACATCACGTTGTTCAGCGTGTCATCCAGCGCAGGCAGCGGATAAGGCTCAGAACGCGGGCCTTCAAACGGATCGCCACCTTCCAGAATTTTGCCGCGCAGGTTGCCGGTGTTGCCCGACTGGCCGCAAATCAGTTCGAATTTGTAGTAGTAGGGTTCGATCTCTTCCCAGCTGAACGGGAAGTCCATCACCCGCATATCATCCTGCAGAATGCCCGGCTTGTAAGCCTCGTCGACATAGGTCTTCAGTTTGATATCGGTCGGTGTCGGACGGATCAGTACCGCCGTCCAGTGCAGGCCGGAACCGCCTACGCCGGTGCCCGGTGCAAACGCACCCCATTTACGGGTTGGCAATGCCGTCTGGCTGCTGTTGTAGCGGACGGTGACCGCCACTTCGGCGGGGGTGGCAAACACTTTGTTGCGCACCGCATAGGCGTATTCATCCGCCGGTTTCGGGTAGGCGAACTCGTCATAATCGCGATCGCCGCCGCGCTCAAGGGCGCGCACGTCCAGACCTGCCAGTGCCAGCTCGATGCTCATCAGCGAGCCTGCCCAGCCGAGGCCGCAGACCACGACGTCGACTTCTTTTTTAGTAACCTGTGCCATGATAATCCTGTTTCAAATACCTGATGTGGACGCGCCCTACGCGCGTTCGCCCTTCACACTGACCGGACCCAGCGGATAAGGAACGTTGTGCTGTTTCACCCATTCGGTGAAGCTGGCACGCGCGCCGGGGAAGCCGATGGCGATCCAGGCTTTCATGCCTTTATTACCGCCGTACATCGGGTCAGCAAGGTAGCCATGCTTGGTATCGGAAAGCAGCTGGCTGAAGAAATGCGCAGGCTTAAGATCGGCTTCGCCCAGTGCGGCAAAGTCGATCTCGTTTTTGTTTACCTGGGTCAGTACCGCATCTTTCTCTTCCAGCGTCAGTGCATGAAACGCTTTCTGATGGGTGTTCTGCGACCACTGATTAATCAGCCGGATACCGGTCTGATACATCTGCTGTGGGCGGAACGGGATCTGGTAACCCATGGTTGCGGGCGCCTGCGTATTGAACGGCCCCTGCATGTAGATTTCGCTGCCAAACGCTTCGCTGTGCAGCTGCTGATCGATAAAGATCGGCACGTTAGTTTCCAGCGCGCCCGGCGCTTTGCCTTTGCCGCCTGCCGGAATCAAACGGTCAGTGGCGGCCAGGATAAACTGCCACTCATCGGCACTAAAAAAGATCGGTTTGTAATCGGCTAACTCCGGTGCGGCCATCTCTGCCGCCTGTGCCGCAGTAATGCCTTTGAAGACCAGTTCACTTAATGGCAACGCCAGCAGTGAACCGAGCAAAAATTTACGCCTGGTGGTGGGTTTTTCTAAAAGCATATCCGCACGACTCTCATCTGCTAAATACCCGCTTTATTTGTTATGAAGCTGAAAGGCTGAGTGCAGGCGGAAAACTCCCCGCAGAGATCAACGCACGCGGCACAGACGACGGCAGAACAGACAAGGGCAGGTAGAATTATGGTTCGGTGACTAACGGAACTTATCGGTTAATAACCTGGCAATCTTAGGGATATAGATATGTCTGAATGTAAAAATTGAATTTAAGATGTGTCTTAGTGAAAGTTTATCATGGTGTTGCGAAAGGGTTGCGGAGAGGTAAAAGATTTACAGCGCGGAAATCGGGGGTAAAACCGCATAAACATCGGGTATTTAACTCTTTTAACGCAGGAATGAGGGTTATTATTTTCGCCCTGACATCATCACGCCAGATAACCGATAAAAAAATATCATACTTCCATACAAGAGAATGATTCTCATCGTTAACACTATAGTGACTTTGATAGTCATACAATCAGACTGTGCGCAATTTGTGATCGGCTGAGTAAAACAGGCTTTATTCCGCCCGCTGTAAGATGACAATAAAATAATTACTGACCGTCATTATCTTATTTTGTCTCTTTGCCTGAATGACTACGCTAATAATTGTGCAAAGCTCATAAGAAACCCGCATTTGGAGATTATCCGACGCCCGATAGAGTAGAGCTATCAACGACTCAGGATAACTCTCCATGCGAAAAACACTCTTGTCCCTTTTTACGGCTCTGGCACTGGTTCACCCGGCACACGCCGCCACGCCTGGCGACACCCTGGTGATTGCCGTTCCGCTTGATGGCATCATCAGTTTCGACCCGGCTGAAAGTTTTGAGACCGTCAGCAACAGTAGCCTGCGCAATATTTACCAGACGCTGCTGGAGCCGGATCATCAGAATCCGCAGCAGCTCTCGCCGCTGGCGGCCACGCGCTGGCAGGCAGGCAAAACGCCTCACAGCCTGGTGTTTGATCTTAATCCGCAGGCCCGCTTCGCCAGTGGTCATCCCGTGACCGCACAGGATGTGGTCTTCTCATTAACCCGTGCAGTAAAACTCAATAAAGCGCCCTCTTTTATTCTGGGTGAATTTGGCTGGACGCCAGAAAACATCGATCAGCAGTTCACGGTAATTAATGACCACCAGCTTGAACTGCGCTGGCCAGCGGAGATCGGCAGCGATCTGGCGCTGCGCCTGCTGACCGCGCCAGTCTCCTCCATCGTCGACAGCAAACTGGCACAAGAGCACGCCAGCAACAACGATTACGGCAATAGCTGGCTGAAGGTGCACTCCGCCGGTAGCGCCGCCTATGCCATAAAACAGTTTGTGCCGCTGCAGGCGCTGGTGCTGGAAGCCAATCCCAATAGCATCCGGAAGCCGCATCTGAAGCGGGTATTGCTGAAAGGTGTGGCCGATCCGGGCAGCCGCCGTCTGCTGATCCAGCAGGGCGATGTGGATGTCGCCTATCAGCTCGGTCCGGATCAGATTACCGCGCTGAAGAACACCGCCAATGTGCGTATTGATGCTTTCCCGTCCAGCCTGGTTTATTACATCGGCTTTAACACCCAAAGCCCGCAGCAACCGGCGCTGGGGAATCCGGCGCTGTGGCAGGCGGCACGCTGGCTGGTTGACTATGACAGCCTGGCGAACCAGCTGCTGAAAGGTCAGTACCGCATTCATCAGAGCTTCCTGCCGGACGGCTTCGATGGTGCACTGAACACGACACCGTTCCATTACGATCTGAAAAAGGCACAGGCGATACTGCAAAAAGGCGGCATCAAACCTGGCACCCATATCGCGCTGACGGTGGTGAACCAGCCGCCTTACATTGATGTGGCGCAGGCACTGCAGGCCAGCTTTGCCAAAGCGGATGTGCAGCTTGATATCCAGCCGGTGGCGGAATCGGAGCTGTGGAGCAAAATGCGCAGCCGGGACTTCCAGGCCATCTTTACTTACTGGGGCGCGGACTACATCGATCCCAACACCAATGCCAGCACCTTTGCCTATAACGTGCCGGGCGGCGGCAAAACCCTGGCGTGGCGCGTCGGCTGGACGATTCCGGAGCTGAGTGCACAGACCCGTGCCGCCGCCGGAGAGAGCGATGCGGTGAAACGTCGCAACCTCTACACCGGGCTGCAAACCCGCATCCAGCAGGATTCTCCGTTTGTCATGCTGTTACAGGGCGCAACCCAGGTGGCGGTGCGCAGCAACCTCAGTCATCTGCAGCAGGGCATCGGGGTCAGCCTGCTCAATTTTGAAGAGGTTCAGAAGTAAACCACTGTTGCAGGCCGCTGTTCCCCGGGCAGCGGCCTTTTTTTGGTGAATAGTTCTCCTCCTGTGCCGCTCCGGCTTGCTATCCTTCAGGCATAATCCAATGCCTGAGAGTGGAAAATCATGACTTCCCCGCTACTGATTGCCCGTACGCCAGACGTCGAACTTCATCTGTTGCCGCAAATGGCCAACCGCCACGGCCTGATCACCGGCGCGACCGGCACCGGTAAAACCGTTACGCTGCAGAAACTGGCTGAATCGTTCTCCGCCAGCGGCGTGCCGGTCTTTATGGCTGACGTTAAAGGCGATTTGACCGGCGTGGCGATGGCTGGCCAGCCCAGCGAAAAGCTGCAGGAGAGGCTGGCGAAAATCGGCGTCACCGACTGGCAGCCGCAGAGCAATCCGGTGGTGCTGTGGGATATCTTCGGCGAGAAAGGCCATCCGGTTCGCGCCACCGTCTCCGATCTCGGGCCGCTGCTGCTGGCGCGACTGCTGAACCTGAATGAGGTGCAGAGCGGCGTATTGCAGATTATTTTCCGCATCGCCGATGACCAGGGTTTGCTGCTGCTGGACTTCAAAGATCTGCGCGCCATGACCCAATACATCGGTGACAACGCCAAAAGCTTCCAGACCCACTACGGCAACATCAACAGCGCCTCGGTCGGCGCCATCCAGCGCGGGTTACTGACGCTGGAGCAACAGGGTGCGGAGCACTTCTTTGGTGAACCGATGCTGGATATCGCCGACTGGATGCGCGTCGACAGCAACGGCAAAGGCGTCATCAACATCCTCTCTGCTGAGAAGCTCTACCAGATGCCAAAACTCTACGCCACCAGCCTGCTGTGGCTGCTGTCGGAGCTTTATGAACATCTGCCGGAAGCGGGCGATCTCGATCAGCCAAAGCTGGTGTTCTTCTTTGATGAGGCGCACCTGCTGTTTACCGACGCGCCGCCGGTGCTGCTGGAGAAAATAGAACAGGTCATGCGGCTGATCCGCTCCAAAGGGGTCGGCGTCTGGTTCGTCACCCAGAACCCGGCGGATATTCCCGATCGGGTGCTGGGCCAGCTCGGCAACCGCGTCCAGCACGCCCTGCGCGCCTTCACCCCCAAAGATCAGAAAGCGGTAAAAACCGCCGCCGATACCCTGCGCGCCAATCCGGCGTTTGACAGCGTCGAGGCGATTCAGGCGCTGGGCACCGGCGAAGCGCTGATCTCCTTCCTGGATACCAAAGGCAGCCCGTCGGTGGTAGAACGCGCCATGGTGATCGCACCTGGCTCACGTATGGGTCCGGTCACAGGCGATGAACGCAACGGCCTGATCAACCATTCACCGCTCTATGGCAAATATGACAGCGAAGTTGATCGCGAATCGGCATTTGAGAAGCTGCAAAAAGGGTTTCAGGCCGCCAGCGATCAGGCCAGCGCGCCTCCGGCGAAAGGCGACGATGTCGCGGTAGATAACGGCATTCTCGGCGGGCTGAAAGAGATCCTGTTTGGCCGAACCGGCCCGCGCGGCGGCAAGCACGATGGCGTGGTGCAGACCATGGCGAAAAGCGCTACGCGCCAGATTACCAATCAGATCATCCGTGGCGTACTCGGCAGCCTGCTGGGTGGTCGTCGCCGATGAAACCGGCTCTCTGCTAAGATCAGGATATGGATAAACAACACGAACTGAAACGGACGAAACGTCTGGCGCTGCTGCTGTTACTGCTGGCTGCAATTACCTTTATCGTTACGCTTTTTCTGCCACCCGGCTTCTGGGTCAGCGGCGTAAAAGCGATTGCGGAAGCTGCGATGGTCGGCGCGCTGGCGGACTGGTTCGCGGTGGTCGCACTGTTCCGGCGCGTGCCGGTGCCCTTTATCTCGCGTCATACCGCCATCATTCCGCGCAACAAAGATCGTATCGGTGAAAACCTCGGTCGCTTTGTGCAGGAGAAGTTTCTTGATACCGACTCGCTGCTGAATCTGATTCGCCGTCACGATCCTTCCAACCTGCTGGCGCAATGGCTGAATGCGCCGGGCAATGCTGACCGCATTGGCCGCCATCTGCTGCAGGTCATGCGCGGCTTCCTTGATCTGACCGATGACACACGGATCCAGAATTTCATGCGCCGCGCAGTACATCGCGCCATCGACAAGGTCGATCTCAGCCAGACCAGCGCCCTGCTGCTGGAGAGCCTGACGAAAAACAACCGTCATCAGGCGCTGCTGGACGCGGCAATCGAACAGCTGCTGAAGCTGCTGCATAAGCCCAGTACCCGCGAGTTTATTGCCATGCAGCTGGTGCGCTGGCTGAAACGCGAGCATCCGATCAAAGCCAAAATGTTGCCGACCGAATGGCTGGGGGAACACAGCGCCGAGCTGGTGGCAAACGCGGTCGATTCACTGCTGGATGATGTGGCGCTGGATCAGGGCCATGAGCTACGCCTCGGCTTCAATCGGGCGGTCGACAAGCTGATCGTTAAACTGCAGAACGACCCGGAGATGGCTGAACGTGCCGAGGAGATCAAAGGCTGGCTGAAAGAAGATGCCTCGTTTAACCGCTACATCGGCGAGCTGTGGAATGATATGCGCAACTGGCTCAAAGCGGATCTCAGCAGCGATGACTCACGGGTGCAGGAGAAAGTGCGCGGTGCAGCCTTATGGCTGGGCGAAACCCTGGCGGCCGACCCGGCATTGCGTGACTCGATGAATCAGCATCTGGAACAGGCCGCACGCAGCGTTGCACCAGAGTTTGCTGGCTTCCTGACGCGTCACATCAGCGACACCGTGAAGAGCTGGGATGCACGCGACATGTCGCAGCAGATCGAACTTAATATCGGCAAAGACCTGCAGTTTATCCGCATCAACGGCACGCTGGTTGGCGGCACCATCGGGCTGATCCTCTACCTGTTGTCGCAGCTGCCCCAGTTACTCCCGCTGCTGAGCGGATAACCGCCTGGTTAGCCGGATTGGGGTGGATAGAGGCCAAACTCGGTGATAATGGCGCTAACAAAGCTGCGGATTTTCACCGTCTGGCGGCGGCCCGCCGGGATCAGCACATGCATGGGTCGTGCTGGCCCGGCATAATCGGGCAGCACCTGGACCAGCCGGCCCTGTCTGATCTCTTCAGAGAGAATGGAGGCCGGCCCCAGGGTAATGCCATAACCCTCCAGCGCCGCATGCAGCAGCGCTTTCCAGTCATTCGATCGCATGCGCCCCTGCGGATGCACCTCTTCAACCTTACCGGCCTGACTGAATACCCAGCGGCAGGGTTTTGAGGGCGACCAGATGCCATAAACGAGACAGGCGTGGTTCACCAGCTCCGCTGGCGCGGCGGGCACACCGTGCCGCGCCAGATAGGCTGGCGACGCGCAGGCTATCAGCCGGTAGGGCTGCAGTGGATGGGCGATGATCGAACTGTCCGCCAGCGCACCAATCCGGATCACCACCTCATAACCCTCTTCAAACGGATCGACCAGCCGATCGCTGAGTTCAAGATCAACCTGCGTTTGCGGAAACCGGTCAAGATAGCGGGTCACAAACGGCGCCAGGCTAAAAGAACCAAACGTGACCGGGGCGCTGACCTTCAGCGTACCGGACGGCCGCTGCTGCATATCCAGCGCGATCGCATCCGCTTCCTGCACCTCGGCCAGCACGATTTTGCAGCGTTCGAAATAGTTGCGGCCCACATCCGTCAGACTTTGTCGTCGGGTGGTGCGATGCAGAAGCAGCGTACCGAGATGCTTCTCCAGCATGGCGATATGCTTCGCCACCATCTGCGGTGAGATTTGCAAATGCCCGGCGGCTGCGGCAAACGAGCCCGATTCCGCGACGGTAACGAACACGTTCATGCTGGTAAGCCGATCCATGATTCCCTCCTGTTGGTTGTTTATATTGCGTCTGTTTGTCGATTTATTCACCTCCTGTTTTTAATTAAGGTCAGTGCGTGAAACTCATCGAGGAGAAACGTATGAAAATAGGCATTATTGGCGCAGGCTTTGTTGGCCGGGCGATTGCAAAACTGGCGATTCAGGCAGGACATCAGGTGATGCTCAGCAACTCGCGTGATCCACGAACGCTGTTCAGCCTGAAACCGATGATTGGCTGTGAAACCGGTACCGCCACCGAGGCCGCAGAGTTTGGCGACGTGGTGGTGATTGCCGTGCCGCTCACGGCAACGGAACAACTTCCGGCCACAGAATTAAGGGGAAAAATCGTGCTTGATGCGGTCAATTACTATCCCGACCGCGATGGCGAAATTGAAGAGCTGCTCAATGGCCGCATCAGCACCAGTGAACGGCTTGCCCGCCTGCTTCCTGACAGCCGCGTCACCAAGGCATTCAATGCCATCCGCATGACCGATCTTGAAACGCAGGGCCTGCCGCCGGGCGATGCCAACCGGCAGGCGTTACCGCTGGCGGGAGATGATAGCGAAGGGAAAGCGACCGCCACGGCATTATATGAAGCCTTTGGATTTGATGCGGTAGATGCGGGCTCGTTAGCGGAAGGCTGGCGTTTCGAGCGTGCGACGCCCGCCTATTGCGTAGCCCTGAACAGAGAGCAACTTATCAGGGCACTGAAAGAGACGACCCGGCACTCCGCATAAACAGGGCATCAGCGCAGAATAAAGCCGCTCCCAGTCGCTGGAACCGCCTCTTACACACGACTGCTAAACGTAAAGCGATGGGAGCCTGCCCTGAGCCTGAACACCGGTCACAAAAAAGGCCGCTTGCGCGGCCTTTTCTTTTACTGCATTTACTGCGCTTAGCGCCGCTTAATCAACATAAACATACTGATAGCGAAGAACGCAAAACTCGGCAGAATCGCTCCCAGAATCGGCGGCAGACCGTAAACCAGACTCAGCGGGCCAAAAATCTGGTCCAGCACGTAGAACAGGAAGCCAAAACTGATACCGGTTACGACACGCACACCCATCGACACGCTACGCAGCGGTCCGAAGATAAACGACAGCGCCATCAGCATCATCACCGCCACCGACAGCGGCTGGAAGATTTTGCTCCACATATTCAGCTGATAACGTCCCGACTCCTGGCCGCTCTGCTTCAGATATTTACTGTAGCTATGCAGACCGCGAATCGATAACGCGTCCGGATCCAGCGCAACCACACCCAGCTTGTCCGGCGTCAGATTGGTTTTCCACTCGCCACTCAGGCTCTGTGAACCGGTAATCTGTTTAGGATCGGTCAGGTTAGACTCATCAACCTGCGACAGTATCCAGCGCTTCTTAGCCGCATCCCAGGTCGCCGTCGCCGCGTAACGCACGCTCTGCAGACGACGCTGATCGTTAAAGCTGTAGATGCTCACGCCATCAATTTCGTTGTCGCCTTTAATGCGCTCGATAAAGATAAAGCTATTGCCATCTTTCGCCCACAGACCGTTCTGCGTCGAGACCAGTGCGCCACCGTAAAGCTGCTGCGCCCGGTAATTACGCGCCATCTGCTCGCCCGACGGCGCAACAAACTCACCTATCGCCATGGTCAGCAACACCAGCGGAATCGCCGTTTTCATCACTGACAGCGCAACCTGCATGCGGGTAAAGCCCGCCGCCTGCATCACCACCAGTTCACTGCGCTGCGCCAGCGCGCCCAGTCCCAGCAGTGCACCCAACAGAGCCGCCATCGGGAAAAAGATCTCAATATCTTTGGGTACGCTCAGCAGGGTGTAGTAACCGGCACTCAGCGCGTTGTAGCTGCCCTGGCCGGTCTTGCGCAGCTGATCGACGAACTTGATGATGCCGGAAAGCGACACCAGCATGAACAGCGTCAGCATAATGGTATTGAAAATGGTTTTACCGATATAGCGGTCAAGTACGCGAAACATCAGACCGACCCTCCGCGGGTAAAGCGGGCGCGAATCCGACGCATCGGCACCGTATCCCACAGGTTAAGGAGCACCGCCAGCACCAGATAGCTGATATTCACCACCCACATCCAGAGCGCCGGATCGAGCCGCCCTTTCGCGCCGCTCGACTTCAGCGAGCTCTGCAACAGGAAGAAAATCAGATAGAGCATCATGGCGGGCAGCATCGACAGCACGCGCCCCTGACGTGGGTTCACCACGCTGAGCGGCACCACCATCAGCGCCATCACCAGCACCGCAAACACCAGCGTCAGACGCCAGTGCAGCTCGGCCTGAAACTCAGGTGTCTTATTCGCGAACAGGTCAGTCAGACTCGCCTGTTCTGCATCGTTAGGATCGAGCGTTGCCGCTTTATAGCCCACGATGGCCTGATAATTGGTGAAGTCGGTGATCCGGAAATCACGCAGCAGAGCGGTGCCCTCAAAACGGGTGCCTTTATCCAGCGTCACCACCTGCGAGCCATCTTTATACTGCTCCATGTGACCGCTGTCAGCCAGCACCACTGAAGGACGCGCGTTACCCTTTGGCCGTAACTGCGCCAGGAACACGTTACCAAAGTTGTTGCCCTTCACATCCTCGACAAACAGCACGGCGCTGCCGTCGCTGGAGGTCTGGAACTGTCCGGCGGCCATTGCTGCCGCACCCGGGTTCGCTTTGGCATTCTGCGTCACCTCATCCTGATAGCGGGATGACCACGGCCCCAGCCAGATGACGTTCACGGCCGCCACTATCGAGGTAAACAGCATCAGCACCATCGCCGCTTTCACCAGGACGGCCTTACTCAGGCCGCAGGCGTGCATCACGGTAATTTCACTTTCCGTGTAGAGCCGCCCCAGCGTCATCAGGATCGCCAGAAACAGACTTAAGGGCAGTATAAGTTGTGCCATTTGAGGCACACCGAGTCCTAACAAGGTCAGAACGAGGTTTGTCGGCACTTCGCCATCCACCGCGGCACCCAGGATCCTGACTAACTTCTGACAAAAGAAGATGAGTAGCAGGATAAACAGGATAGCCAGCTGGCTTTTGAGCGTTTCCCGAACCAGATATCTAATGATGATCACGCTTAGTACGCCTGTGAAAACTTGTCTTTTTGCAGGAAAATCGCTAGTTTCAACGCTTATCAGCCATTTTTCTTCATCAATGGCCGTCGCCGTAGCTAAATTTGTATGAAAAACGCGTCCGGGTGGTGAAAAAACAACATCTTGTCACCCTGATTCATTATGACCTCCAGCAGCAGAATGTCATGCTGCGACGATGAATAAATGGGTCATGAGCGCGCTACATTCTAGCGGCAGCAGCGGCCGTTGTCTTTAAGATTCAGGAGAGTGCATGGAGTTCAGTGTAAAAAGCGGAAGCCCGGAAAAACAGCGCAGTGCCTGCATTGTCGTTGGCGTTTTCGAACCGCGTCGTCTGTCACCGATTGCCGAGCAGCTGGATAAAATCAGCGACGGCTACATCAGCGCCCTGCTGCGCCGCGGCGAGCTGGAAGGAAAAGTGGGCCAGACACTGCTGCTGCATCATGTGCCAAATATCCTGTCCGAGCGTATTCTGCTGATTGGCTGCGGTAAAGAGCGTGAGCTGGATGAACGCCAGTACAAGCAGGTCATTCAGAAAACCATTAACACGCTCAACGACACCGGCTCAATGGAAGCGGTCTGCTTCCTGACCGAACTGCATGTCAAAGGCCGCAACACCTACTGGAAAGTGCGTCAGGCAGTAGAGACCTCCAAAGAGGCGCTCTACAACTTTGACCAGCTGAAAAGTAACAAAGCGGAGCCACGTCGTCCGCTGCGCAAGCTGGTCTTTAACGTGCCGACCCGCCGTGAACTGACCAGCGGCGAACGGGCTATCCAGCATGGATTAGCGGTCGCGGCCGGTATGAAAGCGGCTAAAGATCTCGGCAACATGCCACCTAATATCTGTAACGCCGCCTATCTGGCGTCACAGGCGCGTCAGCTGGCGGATGCCTTCAGCAAAAATGTCACCACCCGCGTCATCGGCGAACAGCAGATGAAAGAGCTGGGCATGAACGCCTATCTCGCTGTCGGGGCCGGTTCGCAAAACGAATCGCTGATGTCGGTAATTGAGTACAAAGGCAATCCGGATGCGGAAGCGCGCCCGATTGTGCTGGTGGGTAAAGGGCTGACCTTTGACTCCGGCGGTATTTCCATCAAGCCTGCCGACAGCATGGATGAAATGAAGTATGACATGTGCGGCGCGGCCGCCGTCTATGGCGTAATGCGTATGGTGGCAGAGCTGAATCTGCCGCTGAACGTGGTTGGCGTGCTGGCGGGCTGTGAAAACATGCCGGATGGCCGGTCGATGCGTCCGGGCGACGTGCTGACCACCATGTCTGGCCAGACGGTTGAAGTGCTGAACACTGACGCCGAAGGCCGCCTGGTCCTGTGCGATGCGCTGACCTATGTTGAACGTTTCGATCCGGAAGTGGTGATTGACGTGGCGACGCTGACCGGTGCCTGCGTGATTGCGCTGGGTCATCACATCAGCGGCCTGCTGTCGAACCACAATCCGCTGGCGCATGAGCTGATCAGCGCCTCGGAGCAGTCAGGCGATCGCGCCTGGCGTCTGCCGATGGCGGATGAGTTCCAGGAGCAGCTGGAGTCCAACTTTGCCGATATGGCGAACATTGGTGGCCGTCCCGGCGGCGCGATTACCGCCGCCTGCTTCCTGGCACGCTTTGCCCGCAAATATAACTGGGCACACCTGGATATCGCCGGTACCGCCTGGCGCTCCGGCAAGGCCAAAGGCGCCACCGGACGTCCGGTGCCGATGCTGTCGCAATTTCTGTTGAATCGGGCAGGATTGAACGGCGACGATTAAGCGCCCTCTTTTCTGACAGCAAGGGCGGATATCATTCCGCCCTTGATCTTCTGATGAGCAAACCGATGAAAAACGCAACCTTCTACGTGCTGGAAACCGATGCAACGAGCGATGGCCTTAGCGCCGTTGAAGCGCTGGTGTGCAATCTGGCGGAAACACGCTGGCGGGCCGGAAAGCGGGTGTTGATCGCCTGCGAAGATGAACAGCAAGCCATTCGACTTGACGAAGCGCTGTGGCAACGACCGGCAAACGCCTTCGTGCCACACAACCTGGCGGGTGAAGGCCCGCGCTACGGTGCGCCGGTTGAGCTGGCCTGGCCACAGCGTCGCGGCAGTTCACCGCGTGACCTGCTGATTAGCCTGCTGCCCCACTTCGCAGATTTTGCTACTGCTTTCCATGAAGTGATAGACTTCGTTCCTTACGAAGACACGCTCAAACAACTGGCGCGCGACCGCTATAAAGCGTATCGCAGCGTTGGATTCCAATTGAATACGGCAGCGCCACCACAGCCGCAAACGACATAGCAGAAATGGAAAAGACATATAACCCGCAAGATATCGAGCAGCCGCTTTACGAGCATTGGGAAAAGCAGGGCTACTTCAAACCGAATGGCGATACCAGCCAGGAAAGCTTTTGCATCATGATCCCGCCGCCGAACGTCACCGGTAGCTTGCACATGGGTCACGCCTTCCAGCAAACCATCATGGACACCATGATCCGTTACCAGCGCATGCAGGGGAAAAATACCCTGTGGCAGGCGGGTACTGACCACGCGGGCATCGCCACGCAGATGGTAGTTGAGCGCAAAATTGCGGCTGAAGAGGGCAAGACGCGCCAGGACTATGGCCGTGATGCGTTCATCGACAAAATCTGGCAGTGGAAAGCAGAGTCCGGCGGCACCATCACCCGCCAGATGCGCCGTCTGGGCAACTCCGTCGACTGGGAGCGCGAGCGCTTCACCATGGACGATGGCCTTTCCAACGCCGTGAAAGAGGTGTTTGTTCGCCTCTATAAAGAGAACCTGATCTACCGTGGCAAACGCCTGGTGAACTGGGATCCAAAACTGCGTACCGCAATCTCCGACCTGGAAGTGGAAAACCGCGAGAGCAAAGGCTCGATGTGGCATATCCGCTATCCACTGGCTGACGGCGCAAAAACCGCCGACGGTAAAGATTATCTGGTGGTCGCCACCACCCGTCCGGAAACCCTGTTGGGCGATACCGGCGTCGCCGTTAACCCGGAAGATCCACGTTACAAAGATCTGATCGGCAAATTTGTGATGCTGCCGCTGGTTGGCCGTCTTATCCCTATCGTTGGCGACGAACATGCCGACATGGAAAAAGGCACCGGCTGCGTCAAGATCACCCCGGCGCATGACTTCAACGACTATGAAGTCGGCCGTCGTCACAAACTGCCGATGATCAACATCCTGACCTTCGACGGCGATATCCGCGACCGTGCTCAGGTGTATGACACCAATGGCGAAGCCAGCGATGCCTGTTCCGATGAGATCCCGGCGGCTTTCCAGAACATGGAACGCTTTGCGGCGCGTAAAGCGATTGTTGCCGCTGTCGATGAACTCGGCCTGCTTGAAGAGATCAAACCTCACGATCTGACCGTGCCTTACGGCGACCGTGGCGGCGTGGTTATCGAGCCGATGCTGACTGATCAGTGGTATGTGCGTACCGCACCGTTGGCGAAAGTCGCGGTTGAAGCCGTTGAAAACGGCGACATCCAGTTTGTACCGAAGCAGTACGAAAACATGTACTTCTCCTGGATGCGCGATATTCAGGACTGGTGTATCTCCCGTCAGCTCTGGTGGGGTCACCGCATCCCGGCGTGGTATGACGACAACGGTAACGTCTACGTCGGCCGCACCGAAGACGAAGTGCGGGCTGAGAACAACCTGGCCGCCGACGTCGCGCTGCGTCAGGATGATGACGTGCTGGATACCTGGTTCTCCTCAGGTCTGTGGACCTTCTCCACCCTGGGCTGGCCGGAAAACACCGAAGCGCTGCGTACTTTCCATCCGACCAGCGTGCTGGTCAGCGGCTTCGACATCATCTTCTTCTGGATTGCCCGCATGATCATGCTGACCATGCACTTCATCAAAGATGAAAACGGCAAACCACAGGTACCGTTTAAAACCGTCTACATGACCGGTCTGATCCGTGATGAAGAAGGTCAGAAGATGTCGAAATCCAAGGGCAACGTGATTGACCCGCTGGATATGGTCGACGGCATTTCACTGGAAGCGCTGCTGGAAAAACGCACCGGCAACATGATGCAGCCACAGCTGGCGGAGAAAATCCGCAAACGTACCGAGAAGCAGTTCCCGGACGGCATCGAGCCATCAGGCACCGATGCGCTGCGTTTCACCCTGGCGGCGCTGGCCTCTACCGGTCGCGACATTAACTGGGACATGAAGCGCCTGGAAGGCTATCGCAACTTCTGTAACAAGCTGTGGAACGCCAGCCGCTTTGTGCTGATGAACACCGAAGAGCAGGATTGCGGACAGAATGGCGGCGAAATGACGCTGTCGCTGGCAGATCGCTGGATCCTGACCGAGTTCAACAACACGGTGAAAGCGTACCGTGAAGCGCTGGATAGCTACCGTTTCGATATCGCAGCTAACCTGCTGTATGACTTCACCTGGAACCAGTTCTGCGACTGGTATCTGGAGCTGACCAAGCCGGTCATGAACAGCGGCAGTGAATCTGAACTGCGTGGCACCCGTCATACGCTGGTTCACGTACTGGAAGCGCTGCTGCGTCTGGCGCATCCGATCATTCCGTTTATCACTGAAACCATCTGGCAGCGCGTGAAGGGGCTGAAAAATATCAGCGACGACACCATCATGCTGCAGCCTTTCCCGCAGTACGATGCGGCGAAAGAAGATGCCGAAGCGAAAGCGGACATCGAGTGGATGAAGCAGGCGATCGTGGCGGTGCGTAATATCCGTGCCGAGATGAACATCGCACTGAGCAAGCCGCTGGATGTGCTGCTGCGTGACTGCTCGCCTGCGGCACTGCGTCGCGTTGAAGCCAACCGCAACTTCCTGTCGCGCCTGGCGCGTCTGGAAAGCCTGACCATTCTGCCTGCGGGCGAGAAAGGTCCGGTGTCGGTGACCAAACTGGTCGAAGGCGCAGAGCTGTTGATCCCGATGGCGGATCTGGTGGATAAAACCGCCGAGCTGGAGCGTCTGGCGAAAGAGCTGGTTAAGCTGGATGTAGAAATCGAGAAGATCGAGACCAAGCTGGCGAACGAAGGCTTTGTTTCGCGTGCCCCGGAAGCGGTGGTGGCGAAAGAGCGCGAACGCGTAGCGGACCTGCAACAATCAAAAGCAAAACTGATTGAACAGCAGGCGGTCATTGCGGCGCTCTGATTGATTCCTCGCTCTGAAAAAAACCCCGCGCTCTGGCGCGGGGTTTTTTATATCATTTTTTCGATGACACCCTTCTCGTCCTTGTTTCAGCAGCAAGATGATCATGACTCTTTTCTAATACAGACAGGCATCTTTTTTCCCGGTCACTTTCTGACGTTAACTGAGTAAGCGCCGTGCGGGCTTTTAAAAAGTACGCATCTGTTTCATCCGGAGTCAGCTCAATAAATGGCATGCCGCATAGCTTATTAACATTGCCTTGATTAACGTATTTCATTACCGCGCCAGGATTTTCAGGTAAGGCATAGGCCATCGCGATGTCCAGACCTTCCTGAAAAGAGGTTGCGCCTAAGAATGGCGATCGATTAAGAATGGGGTAAAGTTCAATCCAGCGTGTCCGGCCCTGAGAAAGATATTCTGTTATCTTGTCATAATCAGCATCTGAAAGTGAACTGCTGTCATTATTGCGGGATGCCGTAATCACTTTATCTGACAAAACATGTTCTGCAGAATTGAACCTTCCTGATGAACAGGAGACGGAAAACAATGCTAATAGCAAAATAATGAGCCATTTCATTTCACTATTAACTCCCTGTCGCCGCTATCCGCAATACTTTTTCTTACATTGAAAGACGCGACAATACAGCCATTCGAAGCGGTACCAAAGCCGTTATCTCCATGAATAAGAAATCCGGCGCGACCACACATATTGTTACCCGCATAAGGTA
This sequence comes from Pantoea sp. Fr-CA_6, assembly GCF_024520895.1. Classification (NCBI taxonomy): domain Bacteria; kingdom Pseudomonadati; phylum Pseudomonadota; class Gammaproteobacteria; order Enterobacterales; family Erwiniaceae; genus Pantoea; species Pantoea sp. Fr-CA_6. The sequence continues at coordinate 87,284 of NZ_JALNPO010000005.1, forward strand.
TCAGACGGAGAACAAATCGTCCGGCTGTAGGATGCTTTGCCATAGGACTGGCAATCTTATACTTTCCTGCTGGCAAAGGACCTTTGTTCACCTCACATGCTAATGCAGGATCGTCTTTATATCCTTCAGCCCCGGCATATAACGCATCGAATTTATAGACACCATCTCGTGTAAAAGATCGCTTTCTGACGTCATAGACCCATGTCATACACGCTCCTTAAAATGACTCACAGAATTGCTGCGCCATTGATAGTTGAATTATGTGCGTTCCTTCCATGAATCGGAGTGCTGAATATTGCCATCACAGTACTTCCAGGTGATTTTTTCATAGCGCAGCGTTACTGACTCAAGATGGTTCATATTTTCAATGGATTTGATGTTATGCATGAGTGGATTAACCGACACCACTTTCACTCCTTCAATGAACATATTGAAGTACTCCTCTTCCTGGCCAGCGTGATTAATACGGTACCATTTTATTTCAGCTGACCTGAGTGTTTGCCCGGAGGAGACTGCTTTATAGAGATAAGGGCTGGATGAGTCGAATTCTTTTTCGAATTCTAATGCACTATGAACACGCGTCCCTGTGAGTTTACCGGTGTGAGGATCGACCGGTATGCTCAAACCATGCATGAAACTAAGTACTTCAATACTTCCTTCTCGATGTTGGACGTCAACTGATCCTTTGATATCTGCGCCACCATCATCTTTCAGCCATAGGTAAGCTGGAATTGCCATGAAATTAATCCTTTAATTAGCGTTAAAGATATTAACTTACAGGAGTAGCAGTCAGCATTTTTGATTTACATCAATTAAGACAAACAAATTGATTGTGAAGTAATCAGCACTATTAAGACCAGAAGATAGAAACAATTCCTTATTACTGAACATAGTAAGGTGTAAATGATAAAACAGATTTTCAAGTGACATTAAAAAACATGACGCTTTTAAAGCCTCCCTGCATTGTCAGGAATATTGCTTTTACATGACGATAATGTTACTTCTGGTAAATGTCTAACCGATTTACATAGCTCAACTCCCACATGATTTCTGACTCTCAGCACCTTCAGGTGCGGCCGATTACTGCCGCCGATAATCCGCATATCGCCCAGGTGATCCGCGATGTTTCCGCGGAGTTCGGCCTGACGGCTGACAAGGGCTACACCGTTTCCGATCCGCAGCTCGACCAGCTGTTTGAGCTCTACAGTGCCGAACAGAGCGCCTACTGGATTGTTGAGTATCAGGGCAAGGTGGTCGGCGGCGGCGGTGTTGCGCCGCTCGCCTGCAGCGCACCCGATATCTGCGAACTGCAAAAGATGTACTTTCTGCCAGAGGTGCGCGGTCAGGGTCTGGCACGCGAACTGGCGCTGCGGGCGATAGAACATGCACGCAGCCACGGTTTCCGTGGCTGCTATCTGGAAACCACCGCCAGCCTGACGCGGGCCATTAAACTTTATGAGTCACTCGGCTTTGAGCATATCGACAGCGCGATGGGCTGCACCGGCCATGTCGACTGCGAAGTGCGTATGTTGCGGAAGTTATAAGCCGCGCTCTACGTAACTCATATCGTTGATGGATTCAATCACGAACTCTCCGCTGTCGGTATAGCGCAGCCGGGTCACGCTCGCATTGTCCAGCGTCTGGTTTAACGATGTATCGCCAAGCGCCTGCAGTAGCGCTGTAATCGCCAGGCCATGCGTGACCACCAGAACGTTACCGCCGCCCTGCTGCCGGGCCTGCTGCGCTATCTCAGTCAGGCTATCGACCATTCGCTTCGCAACCTGCTGATAGCTTTCGGCCATGCCTGCTGATTTAATGCCTCTCAGTGCCGGCGTGCCTGACGCTTCCGCCTGCCGGATAGCGTCTATGATCCTGTCGACATGAACCTTGCCTTTGCCATAGGCCTCCATTAGCACCGTATCGGATGCAAATCCCAACTGATGAGCAGCATCGTTCAACATATTATTATTCAGATCGCCCTCATACAGGCCAAAGCCCACTTCCCGCAATTCCCGGCGTTCGTTCAGCGGCAGCGGTGTTTTCCATGCCTGCATTACAACCTGTGCGGTTTCTCTCGCTCTGCCAGCATCGCTGGACCAGACGGCGATAAACGGGATAGTCTGCAGACCGCGTCCCAGCTTTTGCGCCACCTCTACCCCCGCTGGCGTTAGCGGAGTATCTGCCCATCCCTGCGCGCGATGCACCGTGTTGAACATCGTTTTACCATGCCGCGTAACGTAGAGAGTGACATCGGCGGCAAAGGCTTCGCCTGCGACAGCCCCAACCACAATAAGAATCAGCAACGCTTTAAAAATTCTTTTCATCGTATTTTCCTTATCTGAACAGGTTTAATTTATACTCAACCGCGATCTCTGCAGAAAGGCTGGGAGAACGCATATATTTTCCTTGCGCATTAAAAACCGGCGTTTCTTTATTATTCTTATATGACCAGCCATAACCGAATAGCGTAAAGACCGATAAATCCTTCAGGGCCGGATGGGGTTCGATAAAGCGATTTATGAGCGCGACTTCCCCCGAACGTATACGCGTATTACGGTAATTAAACTGTCCATAGTTAATCTGAAACCCGCTAAAAATGCCTTTTGAAATTTCAAATTCCGTCTGCGACACCAGCGCCAGTTCTTTATCACGGGTATAATCTTTTCCGGCAGAGGTCAGGGCGTTGAAACGCCCACGGGTATTTTTTGTCAGCGGGCGCACATAATATCCCACCGCATTATGTTTGGGCGCCGAAGTCCAGGCGGCAGCGAATTTCTGTGTCCATCTGTCGTTAATCCAGTCTGCTTCACCGACATAGTGCCACGCGTGGTTATCGAACGATCTTTTGCTGGCCGCCATGCTTTTATAATTTTCCAGCCCCTGACTGCCATAAATTTGAGAGGACAAGCGCCAGTCCGGCGAGAGCGAGTAATTCGCTTCGATAACATGACGCCGCTGGTAGGCTTCCGCTTCGCCAAATGCGTAGGCGAGACGTCCGCGATCACCGGTATAGCTCAGTGCGCCGGTATAGATCGCATTAATTTTTCGTCGGTCCTGGGTTTGCAGGGCAAGACTCTCCGGCGAGTCGTGGCGAAGCGTTTTGGTCACGTAAGCCAAATCCAGCCGAATCTTCTGCACGTTCAGCGCGCCGCTATAGCCTGAGTAACTGTTGCGTGACAAGCGGTCCGTGGTGGTCAGCACGCCGATGTTTTTTAACTCCTGCCAGCCCGCTTTTCCTTTAAATCCCGCATTCGCGTCCCCCAGCTTCACTTTCAGATAGCGTTCACCAAACTTGCTGAAGCCGTGCGCGTCAGCTTTTTGCTGATGACCGCCGCTGTCGTAAAGCAGGCCGCGCGTGGCAAAGTAGTCGCTGGCTCCCAGCCTGATCGTTCGGGTATAAGTTGCATCGAAACCCAGCCAGTCCCACTGATAGCCGGAACGAAAATTCAGGCTTGCCGCCTGTCCCCAGGCATTATGAACAGCGGTAGGCTGCGCTTCATTTTCCTTGAGATACTTCCAGTGATTACGCAGTCTGAGATCGAGTTGCGAATCACGCAGGAAAGCATTGTCAGAGAACGATAATGCGTCGGAAAAGTCAGCCCATGCGCCAGATGGCTGCAAAAACAGTAAAATAAATAACGGAATACCGCGCTTTCCCCTCATGTTAATGACTCCTTCCATTAAATGCTTATTAGCAAAACTGGCCGGGCGAAAAAAGTCGCTGATTCTTTTCCCCGGCTATAGCCGGTGCAAAAAAAAACCTGATTCACAACCCTCTCTGGCAAAGAGGCGTTATGAATCAGGTTTTGCTTGAAAAATAACAATCCTAATCCGGCAAGAGCACTATAGTTATTCCGCAAAGAAAAAACAGAAGAGATAAAATATTTTGTGAGGGGTCACTCAAATTATATTTTTCGGAGGTAACGCGTTCATATTAGATTAACAGTTAATACTTATCTTTTTATTATTAATAAAATCAACCCGGTTCAATATAAAAAATAAACGGCCATCGTAAGAGCGCCGTTTACTCTAATCAGAACGCCGGTACGCCGCTGTGAAAGCGTAATTCGTTGTCGGGTTCGCTAATTAACCGCCCTTCTGTTGCCCCAATCGCCTGCACCCGCGGCGTGATGTCTCTGGTGGCAATCTGCGCCGCCAGGGTTAAATAGTCCTGATAATGTCGCGCCTCTGAGCGCAGCAGCGACAGATAGAACTTCGCCAGTTCGTCATCAAGATAAGGTGCCAGACTGGCGAAACGTTCGCAGGAGCGCGCCTCGATGTAAGCGCCGCATATCAGCTTATCCACCAGCGTTTCCGGTTCATGGGTGGTGACTTCGCGCAGCAGCGATTTGGCATAGCGGCTGGAGGTGATCTTCTGATAGACCAGCCCGCGCGACTGCATAATTTCCCACACCTGATAGAAGTGATGCAGCTCCTCTTTAATCAGCAGCACCATCTTCTCCACCAGCTCATCCGCCCACGGCAGCGCATTGCGCACGATGATACGTTTTGTCAGGTTCTTATGGGCGTTGATAAAGTCGCTGTCGCCATCTTCGCGGAAGATAAAATCTTCATAAGGTTTCAGCCACGCCAGAATGGCGTCGCCGCTGGGTTTGTCGGCAACATATTTGCGGATCAACCACACCGCGGTCTGCGCGGCTTTCAGTTCGCACACCAGATGGTCGGTTAACAGCAGGGTCAGATTTTCCGGCTTGCGCGCCTCATCAATCCAGGCCTGTGGCGTGCGGCAGTGCAGAAACTGATAGATCGGTTCAAGTAAGGGTGCGTAGTTCATGATGTTAAAACAGGTGGCAGGGGTGACAGGCGGAGAACTCTCCGCCCCGGCTACTTAGTGGCGAATACCATCATCATCTTCATCTTCGATGGCGTCGTCATCTTCATCTTCGGCATCGGGATCTTCAAAATAGGTGCCCCAGCCGTCGTAATCGACGTTGTACTTACCAATCAGGTTCACCAGCTGCTCAACCTGCACATCGATCAGTTCAGGCTTCAGGGCGGATTCGCTGATGATGTCGACGCACATCACGGTGGTGCCATCTTCCAGCTCCAGCTCTTCCGGCTCGGTCACTTCATAACCCAGCTTGAACGCATCAACGGCCGCTTTTTCCAGCGAATCAAAATTATTGCATGAGAGATGGTGCTCGATGGTATAGAGCGCATCAGGATCGCTGCCATCCTCCAGCAGCTCTTCAATAATCTGCCGCGTCTCTTCCTGCTGCTCTTCCAGTAATGCTTCATATGCCATGACGATATCCTCTCTGAGTTCGGCAATAATCAATTATTTTCCCATACTGCCCGTCGCGCCACTACACAAAACGAAAAGTTTATTAGCCCCGCACTTGAAAATGCATATTCATACGGTTAGATTGAATTTTAATTCACTTTAATGATTACCGGAGTGTTGTATGAGTCAGCTGTATCAGCGCCATTTCCTCAGACTTCTGGATTTTACGCCCGCCGAGATTGATCACCTGCTTACCCTTTCCGCTGAATTGAAACGGGCGAAAAAAAGTGCCCAGGAAGTGCAGCATCTGAAAGGTAAAAACATCGCGCTCATCTTCGAAAAAGACTCGACCCGTACCCGATGCTCTTTCGAAGTTGCCGCTTACGATCAGGGTGCAAACGTCACCTATCTTGGCCCGAGTGGCAGCCAGATCGGCCATAAAGAGTCGATGCGCGACACCGCGCGGGTGCTGGGCCGGATGTACGATGGCATTCAGTATCGCGGTTACGGACAGGAACTGGTGGAAACACTGGCGGAACATGCCGGTGTGCCGGTGTGGAACGGCCTGACCACCGAGTTTCATCCGACCCAGCTGCTGGCCGACCTGCTGACCATGCAGGAGCATCTGCCGGGCAAAAAACTCAGCGAGATGACGCTGGTTTATGTAGGTGATGCGCGCAACAACATGGGCAACACCATGCTGGAAGCCGCCGCACAGGTGGGGCTGGATCTGCGTCTGGTGGCACCGAAGAGCTGCTGGCCAGAGGAGCAACTGGTGGCGCAGTGCCGTGAAGCCGCGCAGCAGACCGGCGGGAAAATTACTCTCACCGAACATATTGCCGACGGCGTGAAAGGCGCTGACTTTATCTACACCGATGTCTGGGTGTCGATGGGCGAAGCCAAAGCGGTGTGGGCCGAGCGTATCGCGCTGCTGCGTGACTATCAGGTGAACCGCGCGATGCTCGATCTGACCGGCAACCCGCAGGTTAAATTCCTGCACTGTCTGCCCGCCTTCCACGACGATCAGACCACGCTGGGCCAGCAGATGGCAGAGCAGTACGATCTGCCCAACGGTATGGAAGTGAGTAACGAGGTATTTGAGTCACCACACAGCATTGTGTTCGACCAGGCCGAGAACCGGATGCACACGATTAAAGCGGTAATGGTGGCCACGCTGGGCCAGCGCTGACCGACCAGCATCGTGCGGCTGAGGACGCTGAGTTGCGTCTGCTCATACCGGCCTATTCATCCGCCTGATCTGGCCTCGACACCGATCGGCCAGGCAGGCGCAAACGTTTTCCTCTTGCTGCCCCACCGCGAACGGGTATAATGCGGCCCAATTTGCCGGAGGAAATATGCTACAGCACAGCGGACAACTTGACGCTCAATCACGCCTGACCGCAGGCGGTGCTACTGTTTCTTTCGGTCATCGACCCGATCTTAAAAAAGCCCCTTAAGCAGGGGCTTTTTTTTGTCCGCAATCCGGCCGCGCAGAGGAGACAGCTATGGCTAACCCGCTATATCGCAAGCACATTATTTCAATCAACGACCTCAGTCGTGAAGAGCTGGAACTGGCGTTGCACACCGCCGCAAAGCTGAAAGCCCACCCGCAGCCGGAACTGCTGAAGCACAAGGTTATCGCCAGCTGCTTCTTTGAGGCGTCGACCCGTACCCGCCTGTCGTTTGAAACCGCCATTCATCGCCTCGGCGCGTCAGCGGTGGGCTTTGCTGACGGCAGTAATACGTCGCTGGGCAAAAAAGGCGAAACCCTGGCCGACACCATTTCAGTGATTAGCACCTACGTCGATGCGATCGTGATGCGTCACCCGCAGGAAGGCGCGGCGCGGCTGGCGACCGAATTCTCCGGTGGCATCCCGATTCTCAACGCCGGTGACGGCGCGAACCAGCATCCGACCCAGACGCTGCTTGATCTCTTCACCATTCAGGAGACGCAGAGCCGTCTTAATCAGCTGAATGTGGCGATGGTCGGCGACCTGAAGTATGGCCGCACCGTGCACTCCCTGACCCAGGCGCTGGCGAAGTTTGACGGCAACCGCTTCTTCTTTATCGCGCCCGATGCGCTGGCGATGCCGGCCTATATCACCGATATGCTGGATGAGAAGAATATCAGCTGGTCACGTCACGACAGCTTTGAAGAGGTGATGCCGCAGCTCGATATCCTCTATATGACGCGGGTGCAGAAAGAGCGGCTCGATCCGTCAGAATATGCCAACGTCAAAGCGCAGTTTATTCTGCGCGCCGCCGATCTCGCTACGGCGCGCGACAATATGAAGGTACTGCACCCGCTGCCGCGCATCGACGAAATCACCACCGATGTCGATAAAACCCCGTATGCCTGGTATTTCCAGCAGGCGGGTAACGGCATCTATGCGCGCCAGGCTCTGCTGGCACTGGTTTTAAACAGCGAACTCGCCCTGTAAGGAGATACCCCCATGACGCAGGACAACAAACTGCAGGTCGAAGCGATCAAACGCGGCACGGTCATCGACCATATTCCGGCGCAGATCGGCTTTAAATTGCTCTCTCTGTTCCGGCTGACCGAAACCGATCAGCGCATTACTATTGGCCTGAATCTGCCCTCAGGCGAGATGGGCCGCAAAGATCTGATCAAGATTGAGAATACCTTTCTCACCGACGATCAGGTCAATCAGCTGGCGGTCTATGCGCCCCATGCTACGGTCAACCGCATCGACGACTATGAAGTGGTCGCGAAGATCGCCCCGACGCTGCCGGACCACGTTGAACGGGTGCTGACCTGCCCCAACAGCAACTGCATCAGCCGCAGCGAGCCGGTCTTCTCCAGCTTTGCCGTGAAGCAGCGCGCCGACGATGTGCATCTGAAGTGCAAATATTGCGAAAAAGAGTTCGCCCGCCATGTGGTGCTGGGTCACTGGTAATCGCCCTGCCCGACCTTATAATGGGCAACACCGGCGGCATCGCCGCCTGACGACGTAATCAAAGGAGCAATGATGTCTCGTGAAATCAGTACTGAAAAAGCCCCTGCCGCTATCGGCCCCTATGTTCAGGGTGTCGATCTGGGCAGCATGATCATCACCTCTGGCCAGATCCCGGTGGATCCGGCGACCGGCCAGGTGGCGGATGACGTTGCCGCACAGGCGCGTCAGTCACTGGAAAATGTGAAGGCGATTGTTGAAGCAGCGGGTCTGAAGGTCGGCGACATCGTGAAGACCACGGTGTTCGTAAAGGATTTAAATGACTTCGCCACGGTCAATGCGGCTTATGAGGCGTTTTTCACCGAGCATGAAGCGCACTTCCCGGCGCGTTCCTGTGTCGAAGTGGCGCGTCTGCCAAAAGATGTGAAGATCGAAATCGAAGCGATTGCCCTTCGTCGCTAATCTACGTTGTTAACATCTATTGTTAACGAGGGCGCCCGCCTCTCTCCGGCTATCCCGGAGAGAGGCGGTGAATCGCTTAACGCTTAGCCGGACGCCACAGCCACAGCAGCGCTATCGCCAGCGCAAACAGCACGCCAAAACCGACGCCCGTCGCCACCGCAGGTGCACCCGCCTTGATCGCCAGCGTATAGAGCCCCAGCATGATCAGCATGGCGCTGTTCTCACCCAGATTCTGCACCGCAATCGCATTACCTGAACCGACGCTCTCTTTGCCCCGCGCCTGCAACAGCGCATTCAGCGGCACCACAAAGAAACCGCCCAGCGCACCAATCAGCATCAGCACTAAGTACGCATTCAGCAGAGAATGCTGCAGCGCGAAGACGACGACCATCACACCAATCAGCACACCGGCTGGCATACAGCGACGCACCGTTTCAAGCGTCACCAGCTTCGCCGCCGCCGCCGCCCCAATCACGATGCCAATCGCTACCATGGCATTCAGCGTGGTCGGCGTGGTGTTGTCATTGATGCCCAGCGCCACCGGCACCCACAGCACCAGCAGGAAACGCAGCGTCACGCCTGCACCCCAGAACAGGCTGGTGCCGAGCAGCGAGAAGCGCGTCTCCGCATCACGCCATAGCAGCGCGGCAGCACTGAAAAAACTGCGTACCATCATACCCAGCTGCCAGCTCTGACCAGGACGCGCCGCCTGCAGTTTCGGGATAAACAGGTTGGCCACCACGGCAATGCCGTAGGTCAGCGCACAGATCCCCAGCGCCGCCAGCAGATGCCAGTCAGCCAGCATCCCACCCGCCACTGAGCCGAGCAGAATGGCGGCGATGGTCGATCCCTCCATCAGCCCGTTGGCTTTCACCAGCTTCTCGCCGTGAGTGATCTCACCGAGGATGCCATATTTAGCCGGAGAGTAAGCGGCTGCGCCCGCGCCCACCAGGGTATATCCGAGGAAGGGGTTGAAGCCGAAGCAGATCACCAGCGCGCCCAGCAGCTTCAGGCTGTTGGCGAGCATCATCACCCGCCCTTTTGCCATGCTGTCCGCGACCTGACCGACAAAGGGTGCCAGCAGAATGTAGGCTGCGACAAAGAGCATCTGCAGCACCGGCTGACTCCAGTCGGGATAGAACTGGCTTTTCAGCACGGCCAGCGTGGCAAACAGCAGCGCGTTATCGCCGAAGGCCGAAAAGAACTGGGCGATAATCACGGCGATCATGCCGCGTGACATCAGCGGCGCATTACGATCAAGGCTCATGCCTGCTCCTCTTCCGCCATTTTTTTCAGCGTGACGTAATCGGGTTTACCGCTGCCCAGCTGCGGCAACTGCTTCATCACCCGGATATCACGCGGCAGCGCCAGTTCTGGCGCCCCCAGCTCGCGGGCCGCTTTCTGCAGGCTGTCGCGCGCCAGTTCAGCGTCGGTGGTGAACAGCACCAGCGCCTCACCACGCTGACCATCCGGGCGCAGCGAGGCGGCATGTTGTTTGTCCGGCGACGCTTTCAGAGCGATCTGCTCGACGATCTCCAGCGACACCATCTCACCGGCAATCTTCGCGAAGCGTTTGGCGCGCCCCTGAATCTGGCAGAAACCGCCGTCATCAAAGCTGACGATATCACCCGTGTCATACCAGCCCGCTTCCTGATTGCCTTCGCCATCGTCGGCGACCGGCACTTCCAGCACGCCTGGATTCTCGACGCGCAGATAGCCCTTCATCACGTTCGGTCCGCGCAGCTGCAGCCGTCCGCCCTGCTCAATGCCCGGCACCGACATCAGCCGCGAATCCATACCCGGCAGAATGCGTCCGACGGTATGCGCCTTCGCCGCCATCGGCACGTTAATCGCGACCACTGGCGCGCATTCGGTTACGCCGTAGCCTTCAAGAATGCGAATGCCATACTTCTCCATGTAGAGCTGACGGGTGTTCTCCTGCAGCTTCTCCGCCCCCGCCACCACATAGCGCAGGCGGGCAAAATCATAGGGCGCGGCAAAGCGCGCGTAGTTGCCGAGGAAGGTCGAGGTGCCAAACAGCACGGTGCAGTTGCGGTCATAGACCAGCTCCGGCACGATGCGATAGTGCAGCGGGCTGGGATAGAGGAACACCTGCGCGCCGGTCATCAGCGGCGTAAACAGCCCGACGGTCAGACCAAACGCATGGAACAGCGGCAGCGCCGACATAAAGCGGTCACGCGGCGTGAAGTCGGCGATGGTACGGATCTGTTCGACGTTCGCCAGCAGGCTTTTATGCGAATGCACCACCCCTTTGGGGTTGCCTTCCGAGCCGGAGGTAAACAGCACCATCGCGGCGTCTTCCGGCTGCTGGGGCAGCTGTGCGCGATGCGGCATCAGCAGATGGGCGACGATCCACAGTTTGTCCTTACTGGTCACGGTATCTTTCAGATCTTCCAGATAGATCCACTGCACATCATCGAGCCCCTGCGGCAGATGCCACAGGTTGCCTTTGTCCAGGAACTGGCGCGACGTGAAGACCGTTTTGATCTGCGCGGCGGTCAGTGCCGCCCGCATGCCGTTTACGCCCGCCGTGTAGTTGAGCATCGCCGGAACGCGTCCGCGCAGGGATGCCCCGAAAATCGCCGCCGCCGTGACGGTGGTATTGGGCAGCAGCAGTCCTACCACTTCGCGCGGCTGGCTGTAGCGCTCCAGGATACGGCCCACGCCCAGCGCCTTCTTCAGCAGTCCGTTGTAGCTGTCGGGTTTGAAATTGACATCTTCGATGCAGCGCTTAAACGCGCCATAACGCGTACGCGCCGCCAGAAACGCCTCAAACAGGGTTTCACGCGGACGCACCGCCATGCGCGCTTCCATCATCACATGATGCAGATGCTCACCGGCCAGCACGCGCCGATCGCGCGCCCGTTTCGCCTCCGGCATCGGAATGCGGGTGGCGGGCAAAATCGTCAGGGTGATGCGCGGGAACAGGCGACGTTTAAACACGCCCGCCAGACGACCAAACGGCGTGTACTCTGCGCCTTCAATGCGCATCGGCACCACATTCGCGCCCGAACGCGCCGCGACAAAACCCGCCCCGCTGTAGATCTTCATCAGCGATCCGGTGACGGTAATGCGTCCTTCCGGGAAGATCACCACCGGACGGCCACTGTCGATCAGCCTGACCAGCTGTTTGAGCGCCATGGGTTTGGTGGGATCGAGCGGCACATAGTCGATAAAGGGTTTAACCAGCCGCATAAACCAGCTTTCGCTGATGGTCGAATAGACCGCATAGACCGGCTTAATCGGCAAAAATAGCGCCAGCAATATGCCGTCGAGAAACGACATATGGTTCGGCGTGATCAATACCTTCTGCTTATGCAGTTCGGTGACGTCGCCACGCAGTTCGACCCGCCATAACAGGCGAAATATCAGGCGCAATAGTGTGAAAACCATGCCGGCTCCTTAGCATCGTGAAAATAGCCCCTCACGATGCAGGATTTGACGCGGTTCGACAACAGAATTATCGGTAACCTGACGCCGCCTTCAGGGTGCCTGCCAGCCACCGCCGAGTGCCGCAATCAGCGCCACACTGCTGACCCACTGCGTGCTCTGCAGCGTCAGCAAACTCTGCTGCGCACTCAGGCGGCTGTTTTCGGTGGTCGCCACATCCAGATACGTAATCATGCCCGCCTCATACTGCAAACGCGTCACCCGCGCCGAGGTCTGCGCCGCGTCGGTGGCGCGCTGCTGCGCGGCGATCTCACCCTGCAACGTGTTCAGCTCCACCAGCTTATCTTCCACCTCCTGCATTGCGGTCAGCACCGTCTGACGATAGGTCGCAACGCTGGCATCCCAGCTCGCTCGTGCCTGATCGACCTGTGCTGCGGTCGCACCAAAATCCAGCAGCGTGCCGCTCAGCTCCGGCCCCAGCGACCAGACGCGGTTCGGCAGCGAGAAGAGCGAATGCAGCACGGAAGAACTGACGCCACCGCTGGCGCTCAGGGTCAGGTCGGGATAGTAACCGGCCACCGCCACGCCCACCGCGGCATTGGCCGCGGCCATGTTACGTTCGGCGTAAGCAATGTCGGGACGGCGCTGCAACAGCTCGCCCGGCAGGGCTGCCGGAATCGCGGGCAGCGTGGCCGTCAGCGGCGCGGCGGTCAGGCTGAATTCAGCGGGTGCTTTGCCGACCAGCAGCGCAATGGCGTGCTCCATCTGTGCACGCTGCCACTGATAATCCTGCGCCGAGGCGCTGGCGCTCTCCAGCTGCAGCTGCGCCTGAGCCAGGGTGGCACGCGACGCGGTGCCCGCCTGATACTGGCTGGTAATCACTTTCAGATAGCGCTGATAAGCATCAACGCTCTGCTGATAGAGCGCGATTTTCTGATCCATGATGCGCAGCTGGAAATAGTCCTGCGCCAGCTCAGACTGGGCGCTCAGGGTGATATTGGCCAGTTCCGCCGCGCTGGCCGAGGCGCTGGCGCGGTTCTCCTCCAGCGTGCGTCGCAGTTTGCCCCACAGATCCAGCTCCCAGCTGGCACTCAGCTCCGCCTGATGGCTGCTGCTGGTGGTGCGAACGCTGCTGTCAGTCGCGTGGCTGCCGCTGCGCGTCGCGCTGCCGTCATAGCCCAGCGAGGGAAACAGCGCCGCGCGTGACTCACTCGCCAGCGCCTGTGCCTGCCGGTACTGCGCGGCATAATTCGCCACGTTCTGGTTCGAGATGCTCACCTGGTTCAGCAGGCCGCTCAGGGTGGCGTCGTGATAAACCGCCCACCATTCGCCTTTGCTTTGCGCATCAAGCGGCGTCGCCTGCTGCCATCCTCTGGCCTCTTTATAGTGGACCGGCACAGACACCGCGGGGCGCTGATAGTCGGGACCGACGCTACAGCCGCCCAGCAGCAGCATCACAACAAAGGGAATAAGCGGTTTCATGGATCAGGATTCCGTAGGGCGCAGACGACGCCATTGACGTTGAGTGGCACGGCCCAGACGATCGAGCCAAAGATAAACAACCGGCGTGGTAAACAGCGTCAGCAGCTGGCTGAGCGCCAGTCCGCCCGCGATAGCGATGCCCAGCGGGCTGCGCAGATCGGCATCACCGCCGCTGCCCAGCGCCAGCGGCAACGCGCCGAAAAAGGCGGCCAGCGTGGTCATCATGATGGGCCGGAAGCGCATCAGGCACGCCTGGGTGATCGCCTGCTGTGGCGACATGCCCTGCCGCCGCTCCGCGTCGATGGCGAAATCGATCATCATGATGGCGTTCTTTTTCACGATGCCGATCAGCAGGATGATGCCAATCAGCGCTATCACTGTGAGCTGCGTGCCGGTCAGCAGCAGCAGTAACAGCGCGCCGACGCCCGCTGACGGCAGGGTCGAAAGAATGGTCAGCGGATGGATGTAGCTCTCATAGAGCACGCCGAGCACGAGATAGACCGCCGCCAGCGCCGCCAGAATCAGCCACGGCATGGTCGCGGTCAGCTGAGAAAAGGCGGCGGCGGTGCCGGCAAAACCGGCGTGAAGGGTCGACGGCAGGCCCAGCTTCGCCATCGCCTGTTTTATCAGTTCCTGCGCCTGTTCCAGTGACACACCCTCGTTGAGATTAAACGCCAGGGTGCTGGTCGCGGACTGGCCCTGATGCGCCACCGACAGCGGCGCGTTGCCGCCGCTGAAGCGGGCAAAGGCGGAGAGCGGCACGCGGTCACCGCTGTCGTTAATCACATAAAGCTGCTGCAGCGTCTCAGGATTGGCGGTGTCGCTATCCTGCAGTGACATCACCACGTGATACTGATTCAGGGTGTGATAGAGCGTGGCGATCTGCCGCTGGCTGAACGCATTGTTCAGCAGCGTATCCAGCATGTTCACGTTGACGCCCAGCCGGGTGGCGCGATCACGATCGATGTTCAGCTCCACCTCCTGGCCGCCGGTCTGCGAATCGGAGTCCACGCTGTTAAGCTCGGGGATCGCCGCCAGCGCCGCCTGCACTTTCGGCGTCCAGGTGCGCAGCAGATCGAGATCGTCCGCCTGCAGACTGTACTGATACGTGGCGTTGGCGCTGCGTCCGCCAATGTGCAGGTCCTGCGCTGCCATCAGGAACATCTGCGCCCCGGCGATGTGACTGGTTTTGCGCGTCAGCCGGTTGGCCACCTCGGTGGCGGTCGCATCGCGCTGATCAAAATCTTTAAGCCGCACAAAGAAGTTGGCGCTGTTACGGGAGCCAAACATCCCGCTGCCCATCGACGACATCACACTCTCTACCGCCGGGTCTTCCTGAATGATCTGCGTGAACATCAGCATTTTCGGCTTCATCGCCTGGAATGAGATGTTCTGATCGGCGCGCAGCGCACCCATCAGCAGCCCGGTATCCTGATTGGGGAAGAAGCCCTTCTGCACCACGACGAAGAGAAAAACATTCAGTAGTACGGTCAGCAGCAGGCTGAGCAGCGTCAGTTTCTGATGGCGCATCACCCAGGCCAGCCCGCGCCCGTAGGCGGCCAGCAGGCGATTCAGCTGATTTTCAATAAACTGCCAGAGCGGATGCGGCCGCTGACTGACGGGCGGCTTTGGTTTCAGCAGGCGGGCGCAGAGCATCGGCGTCAGGCTCAGCGAGACAAACAGCGAGATCAGCAGCGACACGGTGAGCGTCACGGCGAATTCGCGGAACAGCCGCCCGACAATGCTGCCCATCAGCAGGATCGGGATGAACACCGCGATCAGCGACACTGTCATCGACAGCACGGTAAAGCTCACCTCCTGCGCCCCGCGCAGCGCCGCCCGCAGCGGGCTCAGCCCGCGCTCAATGTGACGGGTGATGTTCTCCAGCACCACAATCGCATCATCCACCACGAAGCCGGTGGCGATAATCAACGCCATCAGCGACAGGTTATCCAGGCTGTATCCCAGCAGATACATCACCGCGCAGGTGCCGATCAGCGACACCGGCAGTGCCAGCGCCGGAATGATCACCGCCTGCAGATTGCGCAGAAAAATAAACACCACCGCAATCACCAGCAGCACCGCGATCAGCAGCGTCTCTTCGGTGTCATACAGCGAGGCGCGCACGCCAGGCGAACGGTCAACCACCACGTTCAGCTGGCTGTCAGCAGGCAGACTCTTTTCCAGCTGTGGCAACTGCGCTTTTATCGCGTCGATGGTTTCCAGCATGTTGGCACCCGCCTGACGTTTGATACCGATCATCACCGCCGGTGTGGCATTCAGAAACCCCGCCTGATAGCGATCTTCCACCGAGTCATAGACCGTGGCGACGTCACGCAGTCGCACCGCGTTGCCCTGCTGATAAGTGATGATCAGATCGCGGTAGCTGGCCGCCTTCTCCAGCTGGCCGTTGCTGTCCACCAGCCACGACTGGTCACTGCTCTGTAAGATCCCTTTAGGCAGATTAGTGGTGCTGTTGGCGACGGCGGCACGCACCGTCTCCAGCGAGATGCCGTAATGGGTCAGCTTCAGCGGCTGCAGATCAATCCGCACCGCCGGTAAGGCGCTGCCCATCAGCGAGACTTCGCCGACGCCCTGTACCTGCCCCATCACCTGTTCGATTTTGCTCTCCGCCAGATCGTAGAGTTCGCCTGGCGTGCGGGTGGCAGAGGTCAGCGCCAGCATCACTATTGGCGCGTCTGACGGGTTGGCTTTGCGATAGGTCGGCAGCGAGGCCATTGCGCTGGGCAGCAGGCTGCGCGCCGCGTTGATTGCCGCCTGCACGTCGCGCGCCGCGCCATTGATATCGCGGTCCAGTTCAAACTGCAGGATGATGCTGCTGGAGCCCTGCGAGCTGCTGGAGGTCATCTCACTGATACCGGCAATCTGCCCCAGCGAACGTTCCAGCGGCGTAGCGACCGTCGCCGCCATGGTTTCCGGGCTGGCGCCTGCCAGGCTGGCGCTGACCATGATGGTAGGAAAATCGACCTGCGGCAGCGGTGCCACCGGCAGCAGCCGGTAGCCCAGCGCGCCCAGCAGCAGGATCGCCAGCGTCAGCAGCAGCGTCGCCACCGGACGAAAGATAAACAGCCGCGTCAGATTCATTGCCCGCTCCGCGCCCGCTGCTGACGGCGTTTCACCCAGGCGTTACCGCGCTGCGCCAGCCCATCAAACAGGAGGTAAATGACCGGCGTGGAGAAGAGTGTCAGCACCTGACTGACAATTAGCCCGCCGACAATCACCAGCCCCAGCGGCTGACGCAGCTCCGCCCCGGAGCCGGAGGCCAGCATCAGTGGCAGCGCACCCAGCAGCGCCGCCATCGTCGTCATCAGAATCGGGCGGAAGCGCAGCAGGCAGGCCTGATGAATCGCGTCGCGCGCGCTGAGTTGCTGATGGTGTTCCGCCTCCAGCGCGAAGTCGATCATCATGATGGCGTTCTTTTTCACGATGCCGATCAGCAGTATCACCCCAATCAGCGCAATCAGGCTGAATTCGGTGCCCGCCAGCAGCAGCGTCAGCAACGCGCCCACCGCCGCCGACGGCAGCGTAGAGAGGATGGTCACCGGATGGATAAAGCTTTCGTAGAGGATGCCGAGCACCACATACATGGTGATCAGCGCCGCCAGAATCAGCCACAGCGTGTTGCCGGTAGCGCTCTGAAACGCCGAGGTTTCCCCCTGATAACGCAGCGTGGTGCTCTCCGGCAGATGCAGCTGCTCCCGCACGTCCGCGATCGCCCGCTGTCCATCCTCCAGCGAATAGCCCGGATTAAGGTTGAAGGAGATCATCACCGCCGGGAACTGATTCAGCCGCATATGCATCAGCGAACCGGTGCGCTGGTGGATGGTGGCGATAGAAGTGAGTTTTACCATGCCGCTGCTGGTCGAGCTGGCGCTGGTGTCAGAGGCTGAAGTGGACGTCGACGAAGACGAAGATGTTGACGAAGACGTTGACGCTGATGAAGCCGTGCTGGTGGATGACGACGCCGAACTGCTGCTGCCGGACGATTGCAGCCAGACATCATCAAACGACGCCGGACCCTGCTGGTATGCCGGAGCCACTTCCAGCACCACCCGATACTGATTCGACTGGGTGAAGATGGTCGAGACCAGCCGCTGACCAAAGGCGTTATAGAGCGCGGTGTCCACGTCCGAGGCAGTAATGCCGAAGCGCGCCGCTTTATCGCGGTTCAGCTCAACGTAAGAGACGCGCCCCTGATCCTGCAGGTTACTCACCACGCCATTAAACTCGGGCCGCTGCTGCAATGCCGCCACCAGTTTCGGCGACTCGCTGACCAGATTTTCACTGTCGGCATCATCGAGGGTGAACTGATACTGACTCGGCGAGACCTGATCGTTGACGGTGAGATCCTGCGCCGGTTGCAGATAGAGCCGGATGCCCGCCACATCGGCAGTGGCCTGTTTCAGCTGGCTGATCACCTCGCTGGCGCTGAGATCACGCGAGCCAAACGGCTTCAGGTTGATCTGTAACCGCCCGCTGTTAAGGCTGGTGTTGGTGCCGTCGATGCCGATCGTCGATGAGACGCTCTCCACCGCCGGGTTTTTCAGGATCCGCGCCGACAACGCCTGCTGCCGCGTTGCCATGGCGTTAAACGAGACGTCCTGTGAGGCGACGGTAATGCCCTGAATCAGCCCGGTATCCTGGGTCGGGAAGAAGCCTTTCGGCACCATCATGTAGAGCAGCGCCGTCAGCCCGAAGGTGGCCAGCGCCACCAGCAGCGTCAGTTTCTGATGGTTCAGTACCACGGTCAGCAGCCGGTCATAGCCGCGCACCAGGGCATCAAACAGTTCGCCGCCCTTGCGGGCAAACGTCGACTGCTGTTCTGGCGGAATATGGCGCAGCAGATATGCACACAGCATCGGTGTCAGGGTCAGCGACACCAGCATTGACACCAGAATCGCCACCGCCAGCGTAATCGCGAACTCCCGGAACAGTCGCCCGACCACATCGCCCATAAACAGCAGCGGGATCAGCACCGCAATCAGCGAAAAGGTCAGCGAGATGATGGTGAAGCCAATCTGCTGTGAGCCTTTCAGCGCGGCTTCCATCGGTGACTCGCCCTGCTCCAGCCGCCGGGAGATGTTCTCGACCACCACAATAGCGTCATCAATGACAAAACCGGTGGCGATGGTCAGCGCCATCAGCGACAGATTATTCAGGCTGAAGCCCGCCAGATACATCACACCAAAGGTGCCGACCAGCGACAGCGGCACCGCCACGCTCGGGATCAGCGTGGCGGCCACGTTGCGCAGGAACAGGAAAGTCACCATCACCACCAGCGCAATCGACAGCATCAGTTCAAACTGAACGTCGCTGATCGAGGCGCGAATGGTCTGGGTGCGATCGGAGAGAATCGTCATCTTCACCCCCTCCGGCAGCGCCGCCTGCAGCGCGGGGAGCTGCGCCTTGATATTGTCCACCACCTGGATCACGTTCGCGCCCGGCTGGCGCTGCACGCTGATCACAATTGCGGGCTGGTTGTTGGCCCACGCCGACTGGAAGCTGTTTTCCGGACCCTGTTCAATGTGGGCGATATCTTTCAGGCGCAGCGCCGCGCCATTCTCATAGCTGAGGATCAGGTTCCCGTACTCGGTTGCGGTGCGCAGCTGGTCGTTGGCGTCGATGGTCACCGAATGATATTTCCCGTCAAAGCCACCTTTGGAGCCATTGACGTTGCTGTTACCAATCAGCGTATTTACCGCCTCCAGCGTCAGATGATGCGCCGCCAGCGCCTGAGGATTCATCTGCACCCGAATCGCCGGCTGGTGGCCGCCCGCCAGCGTCACCATCCCGACGCCGGAGATCTGCGACAGCTTCAGTGCCACCCGGGTGTTGACCAGATCCTGCACCGCGGTCAGCGGCAGCGTGCTGGAGCTCGCCGCCAGCGTCACCACCGCGCTGTCCGCCGGATTGACCTTTTTGTAGGTCGGCGGATTGGGCAGGTCGTCGGGCAGCAGGTTATTCGCCGCATTGATCGCTGCCTGCACCTCCTGCTCGGCGACATCCAGCGACAGATCGAGGCTGAACTTCAGGGTAATGATCGACGAGCCGCTGGCGCTGGTGGAGCTCATCTGGCTCAGCCCCGCCATCTGCCCTAACTGGCGCTCCAGCGGTGAGGTGACCGACGACGCCATCACATCCGGGCTGGCACCCGGATAGAGCGTGGTGACCTGAATGATCGGATAGTCGACCTGCGGCAGTGCCGAGGTTGAGAGGAATTTCCAGGCAAAAATGCCGGCGATCAGCACGCCGACCATCAGCAGAATGGTGGCGACCGGACGCAGAATAAACAGGCGCGACGGGTTCATTTCGACACAGCACCCGCAGCGGCGGGCGTCTCATCGGCCAGCGACACTTTGCTGCCGCTGGTCAGACGATCGATCCCTTCCGTCACCAGCCGATCGCCCGGCGAAACGCCGCTGAGGATCGCCTGCTGATCGTCTCCGAAAGCGGGACCGGTGGTGACCGCTTTGCGCGTAACGCTGTGATCCTGATTGATCACAAAGACAAAACTGCCGTCACTGCTCAGCTGCAGCGCCTGGGCCGGGATCACCGTCGCGCCTTTCAGCACCCGGGTCTGCAGCCGCAGATTCACAAACTGATTGGCAAACAGCGACTCATCCTGGTTGGCGAACACCGCTTTCAGCGCCACGGTGCCGGTGGCGGTGTCGATCTGGTTGCTGATGAACTTCACCTCGCCGCTGCCGAGCTGATGCTGGTTGTCCTGATCATACAGCGTGGCGGGCAGGCTCTGCCCCTGATGCAGCACGCTGACCAGCGTCGGGATTTCGCTTTGTGGCACGCTAAAGGTCACGGCGGCGGGCTGCATCTGGGTAATAGTCACCAGGCCGGTGCTGCTGGCACTCTGAACCATGTTGCCGGGATCGACCTGACGCAGGCCGACGCGCCCGCTGATCGGGGCGGTGATCCGGGCATATTCAATGCTGAGTTTCGCACTGGCGATCTGCGCCTGATCGGCGGCGACGGCACCGCGATACTGCCCGACGGTGGCAATCTGGCTGTCCAGATCCTGACGCGCCAGTGCATCCTGCGCCGCCAGTTTGCGGTAGCGCGCCAGCGTCAGCTCCGCACTTTTCAGCAGCGCCTGGTTTTCGCTGAGTTCGCCCTGATACTGGTTCAGCGTGGCCTGAAAGCTGCGCGGATCGATCTGCGCCAGCAGCTGCCCGACGCTGACTTTCTGCCCCTCAGTAAAGAAAACCTGCTCCAGCTGGCCGTCAACGCGGCTGGTCACCGTGACGCTGGCGTTGGGGATGACCGTGCCGAGTGCATTCAGCCACACCGGCACATCCGCCGTGCTGGCGACACCGCTGTGAACCAGCGTCGCCCCTCCGCCCATCATGCCATGCGCACCCGGTCTGCCCGACGGCATCCCCTCGCCAGGCCCGTGATCCGCCGCCAGCAGACGCCAGATAACCCCAGCGACAATCGCCGCCACCAGCAACAGGAGCAGCCATTTAAGCCCAAAGGAACGCGTGGGGCGAGAAAGGTGAGTCATCGTCGAACTCTTCAGATAAGCAAAAAAAGAAATCCCGGAACGTGCGGAATGCGGCAGTGAGCGGCGGCGCGCAAAAACCGCCAGGCTTCACGGCGGCCATTATCAGTGAAAGGCGACGCGCCTTTCTATTGGCAAACTGTCAGGGTTTCGTTAAGAACGATGTTGATTTAGCGGGGGTTTTTACAGCGGTAACGGCAGGCTCAGGCGAGCAGGCAAAAAAAACCCACGCATCTGCGTGGGTCGGTGTAATAACAGGGTCTCACTGCCGAAGCGGTGTTGTTTTCACACCCATCAATACCTCTGGGACTGCTATCCTCGCACTGATTGACCGCGCGGAGACAGCAGGAAAACGCAACCGAATTCGGGGAAGTGCAACGAGGTGTGAATATCCTTCACGCCTCGCTTACACTCTGATTTGTCTAAGATTTATCTGAAGGAGTGGCCGCCGGTTTGGTGTAGATGGCATCCGGTGCAATATTCATGTGTTTCAGTACCGGTCCCATGATATTGCCGAACACCGGCGCAGCAACCGAGCCACCGAAGTGATCGCCCGCCGTCGGATGGTTGATCATCACCACCAGCGCCACTTCAGGATGGCTGGCGGGAGCGAGACCGGCGGTGTAGTTGACGTAGCCGCCATCATACTTGCCGCTGGTGCCCATTTTTTCCGCCGTACCGGTTTTGGTTGCCAGACGGTAGCCCGGCACCGCAGCTTTCAGCCCGGTTCCGCCCGGCAGGACGTCACTCTCCAGCATGTGCACCACCTCTTTCACCGTTTCCGGGTTGGCGACCTGGCGTCCCATGACCGGTGGCGTAACGCGGGTGATCGACAGCGGACGGTAAATGCCATAGGAGCCGAGCGTGGCGTATTCGCGGGCAATCTGCAGCGGCGTCACACGCAGGCCATAGCCAAAGGAGAAGGTGGCCCGCTCGATATCTGCCCAGCGGGTGCGGTGCAACGGAAAGTAGCCGACGCTTTCGCCGGTCAGCCCTAAGCCGGTTGGTTTGCCAAGGCCGAACGCATGATAGGTGTTGACCAGCGCTTCGGCGGGCATCGCCAGCGCGAGGTGTGACACGCCAATGTCGCTCGATTTTTGCAGAATGCCGGTCATGGTCAGGCGCGGCCAGTGGCCGACGTCGCGGATCAGGTGGCCGTTAACGCTGTAAGGCGTGGTGTCGATCACCGAATCCGGGCGCACCAGGTGGCGCTCCAGCGCTTCCATCACCACTAACGGCTTGACGGTCGATCCCGGTTCGTAGCTGTCATTGATGGCAGAGTTACGCATCTGCGCGGGCGTTGCCCCTTCATAGTTGTTGGGGTTGAACGACGGATAGGAGGCCATCGCCAGAATCTCGCCGGTGTCGATTTTCACCAGCACGGCCGCACCGGAGTCCGCCTTGTTGATCAGTACGCCGTCGCGCAGTTTGCTGTAGAGCGTGTACTGGTCATATTTGTCGATGCTGAGCTGTACCGTCGGCGGCTGGGTCGGCGGCTGATAGTTGATCATCGCGATGATATTGCCCGCGGCATCCTGCCGATAGACCTCTTTGCCCGGCTCGCCCTGCAATACTTTATCAAAGCCCTTTTCCAGTCCATTCAGGCCGACGTTATCCGCCCCGACGATGCCGATCAGCGGCGCAGAGGCTTCGCTCATCGGATAGAAACGGCTGTCGTCATAGACTTCGCTGATGCCTTTCAGCTTCAGCTCTTTAATATCTTTGGCGATGCCCAGCTCGACTTTACGCCCCAGATAGAGGAAGCGACGTTTCGGGTTGGCGGTGATCTGCGCCGCCAGCTCTTCGGGACGGGTGTTAAGCGCCGCCGCCAGATAGGCCCATTTGGCACTGGTAAAATCGGGGTTGCTCTCCAGCACGCGCTGCGGATCGGCAATCACGTCGCGCGACGGGACGCTGAGCGCCAGCGCTTCACCGTTACGATCCAGCAGCGTGCCGCGACTGGTCGGCAGCGTCACGGTACGCAGCGATCGCTGATCCGCTTCGTGCTCCAGCATCGGCTGATTCAGGAACTGCAGGTCCGCGACGCGCGCCAGCAGCACCACCAGACAGGTCGTGACACCCAGGCAGATCAGTCGGAAACGAAAAGGGTTAAACGGCGCTTTTATCTGGTCTTTTCCCAGTAGTTTTTTAATCCGGGGCATGGCATTCCGCTGCGCAAAATAAAGAGAAAGGGGCTGGTGCCAGCAGTTATAAAGAAAGCGCTGGCCGTATAACAGGAAAACTGTGTATCAGTTCGTTATCGGCAGCCGATTTCTGGCAAAAAAAAACCTGCGCATCTGCGCAGGTTGGTGTAATCAAGAAAATCTATTGATGTTCACCCATCAATACCTCTGGGACCCTGAATGTAGCAAGAGGGATCGATCGGCTGCCATCTCTCAAACGCAACAGTTACCGGCAAAATGTAACCAGCCATGAGATCCTTACGCTATTGTGCAATCCTGATGTTTTTTGATTTCCACCAGGCAGCTCATGGCGTTTGGCCCCTGCGTCAGCGACGAGGTGCCGATGTCGAGCGTCAGCACGTTGGGGTTACCCGCGCGATCGTGCGGCTGCCACGCCTTGCCAAAGCCGGGATCAAACCAGGCGCCGGTGGCGATAATCACTACGCCCTGCGTCACGCCATCGGTGATCCGCACGCCCGCCAGCATCACGCCGCGTGCGTTGCTCACCTCTATCTCGTCGCCCTCCACCAGCCCGCGCGCGGCCGCATCCTGCGGATGCATGTAGAGCGTTTCGTGTCCGGCGGTTTTATTGCCCTGCACCGTTTCTGTCGCATCCAGCTGACTGTGTAACCGGTCGGAAGGCTGAATCGAGATCATGTGCAGCGGATAGTCGCGGCTGACCGGCGAACCGAGCCACTCCTGCGGTTCACGCCATTCCGGATGGCCGGCGAAATCGTCCAGCTGGTAGTCTGCAATGGTCTGGCTGAAGAGCTCGATTTTGCCGCTGGCGGTTTTAATCGGATTGGCCTGCGGATCGGCACGGAAATCATCCATAAACTGATAGGGTTTGCCCCCTTCGGGGATCTCCACAAAGCCGCGCTGCCAGAACTCCTCAAACGATGGGAAATCGATGCCTTTACGCTGATGCGCGGTCGCACACTGCTGATAAAGATGGGCGATCCACTGCATCTCGTTGCGCCCTTCGGTGAAGGTATCGCGGTAGCCGAGGCGCTCCGCCAGGTCAGCAAAAATATCGAAGTCGTTGCGCGCCTGATGCTGCGGTTTAATCGCCTGATGCATCGCCAGCACAAAGCGGTCGCGTGAGGAGCCGCCGATGTCATTGCGCTCCAGCGTGGTGGTCGCAGGCAGCACAATGTCCGCCATCTGCGCGGCGGGTGTCCAGACGATATCCTGCACCACGACCGTATCGGGCCGCTGCCAGCCCTCCACCAGCCGGTTGAGCTGCTGGTGATGATGGAAAGGATTGCCGCCCGCCCAGTGCACCATGTGAATGTCGGGATAGTGCAGGGTTTCGCCCTGAAAGCGGTAAGGCTGGCCGGGATTGAGCAGCATATCGCTGATCCGCGCCACCGGAATCGACAGCCCGGAAGGATTGGGGCCGGTGCTCATCATCGGAGCCGGACCTTCCTGGCGCGGGTTGCCGACGCTGTTCATCGAACCGTGACCAAAAGAGAAACCGGCGCCCGGCAGGCCTGGCTGGCCGAGCATCGACGACAGCGCAATCATCATCCAGTAAGGCTGCTCGCCGCGATGGGCGCGCTGAACGGAATAGGAGCAGGTAATAAAGCTGCGCTTGCCGGTGAGCTGCTGCGCCAGCTGCACAATGCGATCGGCCGGGATGCCGGTGATACGGCTGGCCCAGCCGGCGGTTTTCGCCACGCCGTCGGTTTCGCCCAGCAGATAGGCGCGCAGCTGCGGCCAGCCGGTGCAGTGGCTGGCGAGAAACGCTTCGTCAACCGCGCCGCGCTGGGTGATCTCATGACCCAGCGCCAGCATCAGCGCCACGTCGGTGTTGGGGCGAATCGGAATCCACTCGGCGTTAACAAATTCCGGGCAGTCATCGCGCATCGGGCTGATGTTGATCACCGGCGTGCCTTTGGCGGCCAGCTGCATCAGCGCCGGTTTCAGGCTGTGCTGCCCTGCGCCCCCCGAGGCGACCTGAGCGTTTTTCAGCGCCAGCCCACCAAAGGCGACAAAAATTTCGGCATGTTCCACCACCTGCGGCCATTCGGTGACGCGCCCGGTCAGCGGCATGTAGGTGCCAATCACATAGGGCAGGAAGAACTGCGCGGCGCCCCAGCTGTAGTTACCCTGCTGATCAACGCCGCCGCCGCCCTGAAAGTAGAAGCGACGAACCAGGGTGCGGGCGTGGTTAACACGTCCGGCCGATGACCAGCCGTAGGAGCCGTTGAAAATGCCCGATGCGCCATAGCGCTCGCGAATGCGGCGATTCTCCTCCGCCACCAGATCCAGCGCGGTTTCCCAGTCGACGGCAACAAAATCCTCCCGGCCACGCAGCGTACGGTCGCTCTTTTCGCGTGACTTCAGCCACGAGCGCCGCACCATCGGCTGACGAATGCGTTTGTCGGAATAGACCAGTTCAGGAATGGTGTGGATCATCGGTGACGGATCGGCATCGGCGAAGAAAGGTTCGCAGCCAATCAGGCGATCGTTTTCAGTAACGGCGGTAAAGGCGCCCCAGTGCGCCAGATGTGGCACTTTGGTTTTCATCGTTGTTTTTCACGGTAGCCAGGTGGGAGATTGAGCATAGCATGGTGCGACGCCTCAGCAGAAGACGTGCAGCAGTGACCGTTTTTACCCCTTTTTGCGACGACGCTGGCATTCTGTCGGGTTGATGTGTCCGCCCTTTTCCGTAACACTGATGCGATGTGTAAACGTTTTCCCCAAAGCAGGTCAACGCATGGCTACCATAAAGGATGTTGCGCGACTGGCTGGCGTTTCTGTCGCCACAGTCTCCCGTGTAATCAATAATTCTCCCAAAGCCAGCGACAGCTCCCGACAGGCCGTAGGTCAGGCGATGGAGCAGCTTCAGTATCACCCGAATGCCAACGCACGTGCGCTGGCGCAGCAATCGACCGAAACGCTCGGCCTGATTGTCGGTGACGTCTCCGATCCCTTTTTTGGCGCAATGGTTAAAGCCGTGGATGAGGTTGCAGGTGACACCGGTAACTTTTTGCTGATTGGTAACGGTTACCATAATGAGCAAAAAGAGCGGCAGGCGATTGAACAACTGATGCGTCACCGCTGCGCGGCGCTGGTGGTTCACGCCAAGAAAATCCCCGATGCAGAACTGGAAGTGCTGATGAAGCAGGTGCCTGGCATGGTGCTGCTGAACCGGCTGATAAAAGGCTTTGAAAAGCGCTGTATCGCGCTCGACGACCGCTACGGCGCCTGGCTGGCAACCCGTCATCTGATCCAGCTTGGCCACCAGAATATCGCCTTTATCTGCTCGACCCACACTATCTCCGATGCAGAAGATCGCCTGCAGGGTTACTACGATGCGCTGAAAGAACATGGCCTGCCGTGCAGCGATCGGCTGGTCACCTGGGGTGAACCGGATGAAGTGGGCGGTGAGCAGGCGATGACGGAACTGCTGGGTCGCGGCAAGAATTTCACCGCCGTCGCCTGCTACAACGACTCAATGGCCGCCGGCGCGCTGGCGGTGCTGAGCGATAACGGCGTTCGGGTGCCGGAAGAGATGTCGCTGATCGGCTTCGATGATGTGCTGGTTTCGCGCTATGTGCGACCGCGCCTCACCACCATCCGCTATCCGATTGTCACCATGGCGCAGCAGGCGGCCCAGCTGGCGCTGGCGCTGGCCAACAATCAGCCGCTGCCGGAAGTGACCCACATGTTCAGTCCGACCCTGGTGCGCCGCCACTCGGTCAGCGGCCCGGCCTGAGACGCTATGGCCGGTTTATCCGGCCGCAGCGTTTACTGAAAGGCGCGCAGCAGCGTCTCCAGCGGCCTGACCAGCGCAATCACTGTTTCATCCTGTACCTCTGCGGCGGCATCCAGTGTCGCACGCATCTCCGCCACTTCACTGGCACCAAACGCCTGATTGCGAACGTAAGCATTAACCAGCGCGAGGCCCATGGCGCTCAGCGCCTCGATCTGCTGCACGCTCTGTGCCAGCGGCTTCAGCGTTGCACTGGCGTTAATGATCGGCAGCACCGCGCTGGTGTTAGCCTGCCAGCGCTGCAGCGGCGCGCGAACCGCAGAGGCGGCAGCCGGATTATTACGATTGGCGATTAACACGGCGACCTGCTGCTCCAGCTGACGTACCGCCTCACTCTCAGCGGGCAGTACATCTGCCAGCCGGTTCAGGGGTTCATGGTAGTCGTAATGGCCCGCCTGAAACTTGAGATGCTGGCGCGTGTAGTATTGCGCCGGTTCCAGCACCTCGGCCAGTACCCGCAGTGGGGCGATGTCATGCCCACTGGCCAGCCGCATCATCTGCTGCTCCGTCTGCGCGTGTTGCAGCGTTCCGACCGACACGCTGCTCCAGCGATCCATCGCCGCCAGCCGCGAATACATCGAGTCGGTATTGGTGACATCCTGTGCCGACCATAACCGCTCGGCCACCACAAAGGCGCGCGGCCACAGTTTGGTATCAATAATCTGGCTGTTGATGTTTTCCGCCCACAGCGCCGCCTCGCCACCCAGCAGATTTTGCTGCACCTGCGCAGGTGTGGGCAGCGCGGGCGCGATGCCCGCAGGCGTCTGCGCCAGCCGTTGGCCGGTGGTAGGATAACGCACGTTGCCTACCTCTGCATAACCTTTGAGGGCGTTCTGTTGCAGCGTGAACACCGGCTGGAACGGCCCCATCCAGCTATCCACGCTAAACCGCACCTGCTGAGTCGAGAGCCAGTTGATCTGACCGACCATCCGGCGGGCTTTGCCATCGAAGTCGATAAAACCGCGCCAGCCTGGTTCTCCCTGTATCAGCGTAAAGCTGCCCTTCACCGGGCTGCCTTTCAGCCGCGGCATGGTGAATGACCAGCTCTGCGCCTGATCGCCTGGCCGCAGACGATCCTGGCCGTTGAGGCCCTGTGGCGTGACCTCATTGCGGTAGTGATAGCTGGCAGGCTGAGGCTGATCAAGGTAGAAACCGGTGGAGAGGATGCCGCGGTAGTTCTCTTTTGCCAGCGCGCTCAGCGCATCCTGGCCCTGCCACGACTGGATCAGAATGCTGCGCGGCAGATCGGGATGGGCAATCTCATCCCAGCCCACCATCTGACGGTGATGGACTTCCAGGATCTTCTCTACCCGCTGATTGAAATATGCCTGAAGCGCATGGGCATCTTTCAGATCGTGATCGCGCATAAACTGCTGGATAGCAGGCGAGTCGTTCCACTGTGTCGGATCCACCTCATCGCCGCCAATGTGCAGCCAGGGATCGGGGAAGATCGCCGCCATCTCACCCACCAGCGTGTCGATCACCTGATAAACCTGTTCGTTGCTGGGATCGAGCAGCGGTTTAAAGACGCCCCAGCCGCGCTCCATCTGCCAGGGGCCGGGTGCGCTAATCAGCTCTGGCATCGCCACCGCCAGCGCGGACGCATGTCCCGGCATATCCAGCTCGGGCACCACACGCACCCCGCGATCGGTGGCATATTTCACGATCTCCCGCATCTGCTGCTGGCTGTAATAGTTGCCATCGCTGGCTTTCTGCTGCAGCTGGGGATAGTAGCTGGAGGCGAAGCGCCAGCCCTGATCGTCGGTAAGATGCCAGTGAAAGACGTTCATGCGCGCGGCGGCGATGCCGTCGATCTGACGTTTAAGCGTCTCCACCGGCATAAAGTGACGCGCCGTGTCGATCAGCACGCCGCGCCACGGAAAGCGCGGATGATCGTGGATGGTGACGTAAGGAATGGTTGTCCCCTGTGCGCCGTTTTGTATCAGCTGCAGCAGGGTTTCCATGCCGCGCATCGCGCCGAAACGGCTGGGCGCGGTTAACAGGACGCCGTCGCCATCGACCTGCAACTGATAGCTCTCATCGCTATCAGGCAGCGGCAGCGGATCCACCGCCTTCGCAATGACGATGCGGATAGTCGGTGCTGCCACCGGCTGGGTGGCAGGCAACAGCGGCCAGCCGGTCTGATTGCTGATGCGCTCCAGCCAGCGCGCTTCGGCACCCGCCAGATGATCGCCGGCGATTTGCAGCGTCAGCTGCGGCGTCAGGATAAGCGTGCCGCCGCTGGCGGGCTGTTCCACCTGTTGCGGCCAGGGCATCAGCGGCAGCGGACTGGCCAGGGCGATTGGGCTGAGGGCCGAGAGCAGGAGCAAAGAACGGGGTAACCACATTGGCGGGCATCCTTGTAACGTCAACGTTTTGACAGGGCAGAACGTTGATTAAAGTTGCTGCACGCCAATCCGCCAGTGAATCCTGCAGGAAACCTGAATCAGCACCCGATTTTTTACATCAGCCAGAGTTTTCCAGCGGGTTGAGGCTTCCTTGTTTCAGGTCAAATCTGATCGCAATAATTCTCAGCAATCACTACATGTAGCGAATAGAATCCTCCCGACCCCTATATGTAGTTTATGGAGAGAAAAATGGCGACGGTGGTAATCAAGCGTGATGGATGCCGGACAGGCTTTGATGCGCAGCGTATTGAGCAGGCCGTGGCGGCAGCAGCACGGGCAGCCGAAGTAGAAGACGCGGCCTGGTGCGCGCAGGTCGCTGAGCGGGTGGCATTGCGGCTGGCCGATCGTCCGGAAGTGGATATCCGTGAAATTCAGTGTGCGGTAGAAGAGACGCTGATGGCGGGTCCTTACCCTCAACTGGCCCGCGCCTACATTGAATACCGCCACGATCGCGACGTCGCCCGCGATCGTCAGAGCCAGTTACATCACGCCATTCGCGGACTGGTCGATCAGACCAATGCGGCGCTGCTGAACGAGAATGCCAACAAAGACAGCAAAGTGATCCCGACGCAGCGCGATCTGCTGGCCGGGATCGTGGCAAAACACTACGCACAGCAGCAGATCCTGCCGCGCGATGTGGTTCTGGCGCACGAGCGCGGCGAGATCCACTATCACGATCTCGACTACTCCCCTTTCTTCCCGATGTTCAACTGCATGCTGATCGATCTGAAAGGCATGCTGACCAACGGTTTCAAAATGGGCAATGCTGAAATCGAGCCGCCTAAATCGATCGCTACCGCCACCGCCGTGACCGCGCAGATCATCGCGCAGGTCGCCAGCCATATTTACGGCGGCACCACCATTAACCGTATTGATGAAGTGCTGGCCCCGTTTGTTGAGCAGAGCTATGCCCGGCATCTGGCGATTGCTGAGCAGTGGCAGATCCCGCAGGCCGAGCAGTATGCGCGCCAGCGTACGGAGAAAGAGTGCTACGACGCCTTTCAGTCGCTGGAGTATGAGGTGAATACCCTGCACACCGCCAACGGCCAGACGCCGTTTGTCACCTTTGGTTTTGGTCTGGGGACGGACTGGGCCGCCCGGCTGATTCAGCAGTCGATTCTGCTTAACCGGCTGGCCGGACTGGGTAAAAATCGCAAGACGGCGGTGTTCCCTAAACTGGTGTTCAGCATTCGCGAAGGCGTCAACCGCCGGGCGGGCGACGTTAATTACGATATCAAACAACTGGCGCTGGAGTGCGCCAGCAAGCGGATGTATCCCGACATCCTCAATTACGATCAGGTGGTTAAAGTCACCGGCTCGTTTAAAACCCCAATGGGCTGCCGTAGTTTCCTTGGCGTTTATGAAGAGAACGGCGAGCAGATTCATGAGGGCCGCAACAATATCGGGGTAATCAGCCTGAACCTGCCGCGCATCGCACTGGAAGCGGGCGGGGATGAAGCGCGCTTCTGGACGCTGCTCGATGCACGACTGCAGCTGGCTAAGCGGGCGCTGATGACGCGGGTGGCGCGGCTGGAGAAGACCAAAGCGCGCGTCGCGCCCATCCTCTATATGGAAGGCGCCTGTGGCGTTCGGCTGAATGCGGATGATGAAGTCGGTCCTATTTTCCGTAATGGCCGCGCGTCGCTGTCGCTGGGTTATATCGGCCTGCATGAAACCCTGAATGCGCTCAGCGGCGGTCATCAGCATCCTTACGATGACGCGGCCCTGCGCGCCAAAGGGGTAGAGATCATTGCTTACATGCGCGATGCCACCGAGCGCTGGAAAGCAGAAACAGGCTATGGGTTCAGCCTTTACAGCACGCCAAGCGAGAATCTGTGCGACCGCTTCTGCCGTCTTGATGCGGCGCAGTTTGGTCTGGTGCCAGGCGTTACCGACAAGGGCTACTACACCAACAGCTTCCATCTCGACGTTGAGAAGAAGGTCAATCCTTACGACAAAATCGACTTTGAAGAGCCCTATCCGCCGCTGGCGAATGGCGGATTCATCTGTTACGGCGAATACCCGAATGTGCAGCACAACCTCAAGGCGCTGGAGGATGTCTGGGATTACAGCTACGACCGCGTGCCCTATTACGGCACTAATACCCCGATTGATGAGTGCTACGAGTGCGGCTTCAACGGCGAGTTCACCTGTACCAGCCGCGGCTTCACCTGTCCCAATTGCGGCAACCACGATCCGGCGCGCGTCTCCGTTACCCGGCGGGTCTGCGGCTATCTGGGCAGCCCGGATGCGCGGCCCTTTAATGCTGGTAAACAGCAGGAAGTGCAGCGTCGGGTGAAGCATCTGTCTGAAGGACCGCTGGGATGATGCATATCCATCGCTACTATGATGTGGATATCGTTAATGGCCCTGGCACCCGCTGCACGCTGTTTGTCGCCGGTTGCGAACATCAGTGCCGCGGCTGCTATAACCAGAGCACCTGGCGGCTCGACTCCGGCGTGCCCTTTACGCTTGAGATGGAGGAGCAACTGCTGGCGGATTTGCAGGACACCCGCATTCCACGCCAGGGATTGTCGCTGAGTGGTGGCGATCCGCTGCATCCGCATAACGTGCCGCACATTCGCCGTCTGGTGAAACGGGTGCGACAGACGTGTCCCGGTAAAGATATCTGGCTCTGGACCGGTTACCGGATGCAGGAGCTGAATGCGGCGCAGCGCGCTGTGCTGGTCTATCTCGACGTGCTGATCGATGGCCGTTTTGTCGAAGAGGAGAAGGATGCCACGCTGCAATGGCGCGGCAGCCGTAATCAGATTATCTGGCAGTTACGCTGAGCGGCGCGGGATTTCGCCAGACTCAATGATTTTGACGCTCTCACTCCCCGGCGTAAAAGCCTGCTGGTGCAGACAGCGTGCCACGTCGTGCGCGCTGACCGCCCGCCAGTTGCCCGGCAGGAGTGAGAACAGCGGTCCCGCCAGGCTTTCACCCCGGCGCTTCTGCGCGCGATCCCCTAGCAGCAATGAAGGCCGCACCAGCGTCAGGCGCGGCCAGCCCTGATGGCGCAGCGCATTCTCCATTTCGCCTTTGACGCGATTATATAAAAACGGTGAGTGACGACTGGCCCCGTGCGCGCTGACCACCAGCATCTGCTTCGCCCCCAGACGTAATCCGCTTAACCCGCTGTCCACCACCAGGGTGTAATCAACGTGGATAAAAGCCTGTTTACTGCCCGCCTGCTTACGCGTGGTGCCCAGGCAGCAGAACACCGTGTCCAGCGAACTTTGCAGCGGCCCGAGGACATCGGTGAGATCGGCCTCAACCGGATTCACCACCTTGTCCATGGCGGGTAGTGGCCGACGGGTTGGCGCGATGATCTCATCGACGCGTGGATCTTCAATCAGTAAGCGCAGCAGATGCGACCCGACTAAGCCGGTGGCACCGGTCAGTAATACGCGATTCATCTCAGATTCATCCTTATTTCACTGCTGACTGGTTAAAAGATAGCTGATCTTAACGGGCTGGCTTGCGTTCTCACTCTCAGCGACCAGGCTTATAGCGTTATCCGGAAAGCGCGTCTCGCGCTCCACATGCTGAAGGAGGAAAAAATGAGCAAGAAAGTGGCGGTTTTAATTACCGATGAATTTGAAGACTCAGAATTTACCTCACCTGCGGAAGTTTACAAACGTGCTGGTTTTGAGGTGGTTACCATTGAGAAACAAGCCGGTAATGTCGTTAAAGGCAAGAAAGGCGAAGCTGAAGTGACCATCGATCGCAGCATTGATGACGTCAGCCCGGCTGAATTTGACGCTCTGCTCCTGCCTGGCGGTCACTCGCCCGATGCCCTGCGCGGCGACGATCGTTTTGTTGCTTTTACCAAAGAGTTTGTCGCCAGCGGCAAGCCAATCTTTGCCATCTGCCACGGGCCACAGCTGCTGATTAGCGCTAACGGCGTGCGCGGTCGCAAGATGACTACCGTTAAAGCCGTTGCCATTGACCTGATCAATGCCGGTGCCGACTTCCATGATAAGGAAGTGGTAGTAGACGACGATAAGCTGGTCACCAGCCGCACCCCGGCCGATTTACCGGCTTTTAATCGTGAATCCCTGCGGATCCTCGAAGCGCTGTAAGCCGCGACGCCCTTTTCTGCTGAAAAGGGCGTTCCTATTTCTCCCGCTGCCAGGCAATTTTCTTGCCGAATCCCAGCGCATTATCCGTCATCTTCACTTCATCCAGCACAATCTCCCACAGCGGTGCCGACACTTTGCGTGAGACCGGAAAACGTTTCTGGTAAGCGGCTCTGGCGATCTGCTCTGTTGTCTCCTCCAGCCGTTTGACATGGCCACGATACTGCACCCCTTTAATCAGCAGCACACTTCTGGGCTGGCCATTGACGGTGCCCGCAACCTGCGGATTCTGCACCATTAACTCACCGTGGCGGGTATCGGGTTCCGTCATGATCCAGAAGGCCATGCGCGTCTCGTCAAAGACGTAGTAGCAGTTAGCGCACCACAGTTGATCGTCGGCGGTACAGCAGAGTGAAAGCACATGCTGCTTTCTCAGATAGCGAACCAGATGGGCGTGATCGGACAAGATAGACTCCTGGCGGTGCACCGGAGAGTGAAGCGCGCTACACTGCCCGGCACCTTTTTTTGGGAAATGATTGCGATGAGTCAGCAGTGGCAACTCTACATCGTCCGTACGGCGAAAGGGAGCCTGTATACCGGTATCACCACGGATGTGGTGCGCCGGGTCGCTCAGCACCAGAGCGGACGCGGCGCCCGCGCGCTGCGCGGCAAAGGGCCGCTGGACCTGGTGTTTCACTGTGACGCGGGCGATCGCGCCAGCGCCTCCAGGCTGGAGTATCAGGTCAAGCAACTGACCCGCCAGCAGAAATTACTGCTGGTGGCGGGCCAGCCCGGCTGTCTGGAGAGCTGGCTGGGTATTACGGCTGGCGATTAAAGGGTTCGGCGTAGTCGATCTGCCCTTCCGCCCCGTCATACGCATTATCGGCCAGACGGTAGACCTGGAACGTTGCCTCTGTACCCGGCCAGCGGCTGCGCAGGCCGTGGCGTGCCGCCGGTTCAAAACCAAAACGGTTGAACAGCGCCGGATCGCCCAGCACCACTACCGCGCTGTAGCCAAATTCATTGAGCGTATCCAGCCCCTCATAGATCAGCTTGCTGGCAATACCCTGACCGCGCAGCGTCTCATCGACGGCCAGCGGTGCCAGCCCAACCCAGCCGCGATCTTCACCCTGCACGCTGACCGGACTGAATGCGGCATAACCCAGCACCTGTCCCTCGTCATCCGTCGCGACCACGCCTAACGTTAGCAAGCCATCTTCACGCAGCGCCTGAGTCAGTTCCGCCTCTGCAGAGGTACTGAAGCAGCGTCTGAGCAGCGCGTCGATGCCTGCGGCATCCACGCCAATTTCACTACGAATCAACATGCAGCACCTGCGCGCGCCTGAGCGGCCTTCGCGTCCTGTTTCATGCCGGCGTCGACAAATGCCGCCATCTGCTCAATTGCCGTGCGTAACGCGGTGGGCATAGCCTCGGGTTCAATAGCATCCATTACGTTCTTCACCTCAAGTCCCAGTTCAGTGTCACCTTCAATCACCAGCCGGCGTTGAAAGAACAGCATGTCGGGATCTGCTTTACGTGCTGCCACCAGCAACAGATCATTGGCATTGCCCCGAAACCAGACATCCGCTTCGGACTGTTGCAATACCGCCAGTCGGCCGTCCTGCAGCGTGGTTATCCATTGCAGATTGAGATCGGCAATTTCAATACCCAGCAGGCGACCATCCAGAAAGTCTAACTCACCTTCAGCCAAAGCATGACGAAATTGCCAGTTTAAGAGTTGTTGCAGAAGCAACTTTTTGACCGGGAATGGGGTGAACGCAGCGGGTAACCCTAAGATTTTAGGACCGTTTTTCACACAATGGGCATGTATCCGCTCTAACACTTTCGTCACTCCCTTCAGAAAATTTTACGTATATTGCCATATCCTTTTCTGCGCGCCTCCTCTGAGATCAATAAAAACCGCTGCCATGAAAGGAAAAAAAGCGCCGCAGGGCGGATGAATTTGAATTTCACTGCCCCAAATCAACACGCAGCCCGGACCAGATGCCTAGACTCGACGCCCATCTGCATGTTGAGAGGAATATCTATGGAACTGCTCTGCCCGGCAGGAAACTTACCCGCAGTGCGCACCGCTGTAGAGAATGGCGCTGATGCGGTGTATGTGGGGCTGAAAGATGACACCAATGCCCGTCATTTTGCGGGTCTGAATTTCACCGATAAGAAACTGGCTGAAGCCGCGCGCTATCTTCATCAGCATCGTCGCAAACTGCATGTTGCGATCAACACCTTTGCCCATCCGGATGGCATGGGTCGCTGGCAGCGGGCGATTGATGTGGCGGCGCAAAACGGAGCTGACGCGCTGATCCTGGCGGATATCGCCACGCTGGAGTATGCCGCGACGCACTATCCCCAGGTCGAACGTCATCTTTCTGTACAGGCTTCGGCGACCAATCTGGAGGCGATTCGCTTTTACCATCGCCACTTCAATCTGCAGCGTGTGGTGCTGCCGCGCGTCCTGTCGATTCACCAGGTTAAACAGCTGGCGCGCAGCACACCGGTGCCGCTGGAGGTATTCGCCTTTGGCAGCCTGTGCATCATGGCGGAAGGCCGCTGCTACCTCTCTTCCTGGCTGACCGGTGAATCACCTAACAGCGCCGGTGCCTGCTCTCCGGCAAAGTTTGTGCGCTGGCAGCAGACGCCGCAGGGCATGGAGTCACGGCTTAATGAAGTGTTGATCGATCGCTACGCCCCGGACGAAAGCGCGGGTTATCCGACACTTTGCAAAGGACGGTATGTGGTTAACGACAAGCGTTATCACGTGCTGGAGGAGCCCACCAGTCTGAACACGCTGGAACTGCTGCCGGAACTGCTGCGGGCAGGCATCGCCTCGGTGAAAATCGAAGGCCGTCAGCGCAGCCCTGCCTATGTCGCTGACGTGGCGCGCGTCTGGCGTCAGGCAATTGATCGCTGCAAGGCGCAGCCGGAACAGTTTGAAGTTGCACCACAGTGGATGCAGACGCTGGGCGATCTCTCAGAAGGTTCGCAAACCACGCTGGGTGCTTATCACCGTGAATGGCAATAAGGAGTCATGATGCAATATGCCCTTGGGCCGGTGCTCTGGTACTGGCCGACCGATACGCTGGAAGATTTTTACCAGCAGGCTGCCCGCAGTAGCGCGGATATTATCTACCTTGGCGAAGCGGTGTGCAGTAAACGTCGCGCCACGCCCTATGCCCGCTGGATGGCGCTGGCTCGTGAACTCGCGGCCAGCGGCAAACAGGTGGTGCTGAGCACGCTGGCGCTGCTGCAATCGCCCTCTGAGCTGAAAGAGCTGCAGCGTTACGTAGAGAACGGTGAGTTCCTGATTGAAGCCAATGATATCGGCACGGTTAACATGGCCGCTGAGCGTCATCTGCCCTTTGTCGCGGGTCCGACGCTCAATGTTTATAACGCCGACACGCTGCAGCTGCTGGTCAAAGAGGGCATGACGCGCTGGTGTATGCCGGTGGAGATGTCACGTGACTGGCTGCTACAGCTGCTGGAGCAGTGCGAGACGCGGGGTATCCGGCAGCAGTTTGAGGTGGAGGTGCTGGGCTACGGTCATCTGCCGCTGGCGCTCTCAGCGCGCTGCTTCACCGCCCGCTCGGAAAACCGCGCGAAAGATGACTGCGAAACCTGCTGTATCAACTATCCGACAGGCCGGCGCGTCAACTCCCAGGAGGGGCAGCAGGTGTTCGTCCTCAATGGCATTCAGACCATGAGCGGCTACTGCTATAACCTGGGTAACGATCTGGCTGGTATGCACGGCCAGGTCGATTGCATACGGCTCTCGCCGCAGGATGTGACGACGCTGGCAGAGATCGACCGTTTCCGCGCCAATGAAAACGGTCAGGCTCCGCTAATGGTCGCAAAAGGCAGTGATTGTAACGGTTACTGGCGCAAACTGGCGGGCATGACGCTGGCATCCTGAATAAAAGCACATACCGGCTATATTCCTGCTGAGGTTAGCAGTTTTAATATAAGGAATGATGCGTAATACTAAATGGTGCAGGCCTTAACTTAACGCCTGCGCCATACAACGGGAGTAGTCATGTCTGATAAAAAACCTCTTCGCCTGTCCGTGCTGGATCTCGCGCCGATTCCACAGGGCGCGACCGCTCGGGATGCGTTCCATAATTCGCTGGCGCTGGCGCGTCAGGCTGAAAAACTGGGCTATCAACGCTACTGGCTGGCTGAACATCACAACATGACGGGGATTGCCAGCGCAGCCACCTCCGTGCTGATTGGCTATCTGGCGGCGAATACCGAGACTCTGAAGCTGGGCTCCGGCGGCATTATGTTGCCTAACCATGCGCCGCTGGTAATCGCCGAGCAGTTTGGTACGCTGGCCTCTCTCTATCCTGGCCGTATCGATCTCGGCTTAGGGCGCGCGCCAGGTTCTGACCAGCGCACCATGATGGCACTACGCCGTCATCAGGCCAACATGCACATCGACACGTTCCCCGAGGATGTGGCTGAACTGATTAGCTGGTTCGATGCCGAAGCGGATGCGCAGCCGCCAGTGCAGCCGGTACCTGGTCTGGGCCTGCAGATTCCGGTCTGGCTGCTCGGCTCCAGTCTCTACAGCGCACAGCTTTCAGCGAAAATGGGCCTGCCGTTTGCGTTTGCCTCCCATTTTGCCCCTGACCAGCTCTTTCAGGCGCTGCACGTCTACCGCGAAAACTTCCAGCCATCGGCGCGTCTCGACAAGCCTTATGCCATGGTCTGCATTAACGTGATCGCCGCAGACAGTGAGCGTGATGCGCGCTTCCTGTTTACCTCGCAGCAGCAGCAGTTTATCAACCTGCGCCGCGGCAAACCGGGCCCGTTACCGGCACCGGTTGAAAACATGGATAACCTCTGGTCGCC
Organism: Pantoea sp. Fr-CA_6; assembly: GCF_024520895.1. NCBI lineage: Bacteria > Pseudomonadati > Pseudomonadota > Gammaproteobacteria > Enterobacterales > Erwiniaceae > Pantoea > Pantoea sp. Fr-CA_6. The sequence continues at coordinate 125,656 of NZ_JALNPO010000005.1, forward strand.
ATCAGAACAGTATGGCGTACAGCAGGCGCTCAGCATGTCGCTGGTCGGCGATACGGACAAAGTGCGTCATGGGCTGGCCTCACTGATGCGTGAAACCCAGGCGGATGAAATTATGGTCAATGGCCAGATTTTTGATTCCGAAGCGCGCCTGCGCTCCTTCGCCATTGCGATGGAAGCGGCTAACAGCCTGTAATCAGTTCTGCGGTGGGCGCAATCTCTCCGGGCTCACCGCCAGCTGACGACTATCCCTGGCCGGAGATTGCCCATACAGGCGGCGATACTCCCGGCTGAACTGTGACGCGCTCTGATACCCCACCCGATAGCCTGCCGTACCGGCATCCAGCTTTTCCACCATCATCAAACGTCGCGCCTCATTCAGCCGCAGTTGTTTCTGGTATTGCATCGGCGTCATGGCCGTCACGGCTTTGAAGTGATGATGCAGCGAAGAGATGCTCATGCCGACACTGCTGGCGAGCCGATCGATCTTCAGCGGCTGATGAAAATTTTCCCGCAGCCAGCGGGCAGCCTGCGCGACCCGGTTGCCCGGCCGCTCAGCCAGCGCCATATTCAGGATGCGCGAACCTTCCGGCCCGGTCAGCAGCCGATAGAAAATCTCCTGCTCAATGAGCGGGGCCAGCGCCTCAATGTCCTCAGGGTGGTCAAGCAGGCGTACCAGCCGGATAACCGCATCCACCAGCAAAGGTGAGACCTTATGCACGGTGACGCCGCGTTCACTGTCTGGTGTCACCAGCGGCAGCGTCGGGGGAAACTGTTCGAGGTAGCGCATCAGCCGGGATTCATTGATGGCAATACCAATCCCCAGATTGGGTTTTTCCGGCGTGGCGACGGTGACGCAGGCGCGCACCGGCATATCCAGCGTCACTAGCAGCAGATCGCCCGGACCATAGTGCAGCACCTCATCACCGATATGCAGCGCCTTACCGCCCTGTGCCACCAGGGCAAAACTGGCCCATTGAGCAAAGTGCATTGGCTCAGTCGGTGCTGAAACCCGGCCAAAAAAAAGGCAATCTATGGCGCTTGAATGCCGCCCATCCTCCGGAGCATGACGGGCAATTAACTGCGCCAGCCCCTGCCACTTCTCACTCTCTGTCACTGTGTTCTCCCCTCCCGCTATCTGTGCTGATATTACCTGACGCTGAGCGGAATACCTGGCCCGTTGCGTTACTTTTGCAGGATCGTGCAAGAAGCTTGCAGGATTGCACTACCCGCTTTTCGGCACCAGCGCGCATAGTCTTTCGACGCAATCATTACGGCGGAGAACAACATAATGAAGGCACTGCAGAATAAAATCGCGCTGGTAACAGGCGCCTCAAAAGGCATTGGTGCGGCGATTGCCATCGCTTTTGCCGCGGCTGGCGCCCGCGTCGTGGTCAATTATCGTCAGGATGAAGTGGGAGCGGCTGACGTGGTCAGCGATATCGTCAACCTGGGCAGTGAAGCCGTGGCGGTACAGGCAGATATCTCTCTCCTGCGGGATGTGGAACGGCTCTTCGCCACCACCGCAGAGTGCTTCGGCGCGCCCGACATTGTGGTGAACAATGCGGGCAGCTTTCATCACGGCGAGTTTGCGGCGCTGACGCTGGAGGAGATGCAGCAGCAGATTAACGTTAACCTGCTGGGTACGCTGATGGTCTGTCAGCAGGCGATTCGTCACTTCCCGTCGCACGGCGGTAGCATTATTAATCTCAGCGCCCTGAACAGTAAAAACAGCACGCCAGGTTCCGTGCTCTGGGCAGCAACCAAAGGCGCAGTGGATACCCTGACCCAGGGACTGGCGCGCGAACTGGGCGCAAAGAACATCCGGGTTAACGCCCTGGCACCAGGCATGATTCTGACGGAGGGATTACTGGCCGCGAAGAGGATGAGCCCACAGCTCAAAGCGCAACTGCTGGCAGCCACGCCGCTGGGACGCTTTGGTCTGCCGGAAGATGTGGCGCAGGTTGCGCTGTTTCTGGCCTCTGAAGAGTCCGCCTGGGTCAGCGGCGAACGCGTGATGATCAGCGGCGGTGCCTGACAGGCATAAAAAAAGGGAAGCCATTGGCTTCCCTTTTTGTTACGACGCTAAGTCGTTATGCATCACGACGACGTGGAGCGGCGGCTGCGCCCTCTTCACGACGTGGACCACGGCTACCTTCACGGTTGAAAGTACGTCCGCCGCCTTCACGACCACCCTCACGGCGTTCAGAAGAGAAGCGACGACCACCTTCACGATTAGCTGCGCCCGGACCGCCTGCACCTGGACCGCTGCGACGCTCACCGCCAGCACCAGCTGGACGACGGTCACCACGGCCTTCGTTCGGCTGTGCATCACCCAGTAACTGCATATTCATCGGCTTGTTCAGAATACGGGTACGGGTAAAGTGCTGCAGCACATCGCCTGGCATGCCTTTCGGCAGCTCGATAGTCGAGTGGGTACCGAACAGCTTGATGTTACCGATGTAACGGCTGCTGATGTCGCCTTCGTTAGCGATAGCGCCAACGATGTGACGAACTTCAACACCATCATCGCGGCCTACTTCGATGCGGTACAGCTGCATTTCGCCAACGTCACGACGTTCGCGACGTGGACGATCGCCATCACGGCTTTCGCGGTTTTCACGCGGAGCACGAGAATCGCCACGCGCTTCACGGCTGTCACGACGGCCATCACGCTCGTCACGATCGCGGTATTCGCGACGTGCCGGACGCGGTGCTTCTGGTGGCAGAATCAGAGGACGTTCGCCCTGTGCCATCTTCAGCAGTGCGGCTGCCAGTGTTTCCAGATCCATTTCTTCTTCTGGCTGCATTTTAGCCAGCAGAGCACGGTACTGATCCAGATCGCTGCTTTCCAGCTGCTGCTGAACTTTAGCAGCAAACTTAGCCAGACGACGCTCACCCAGCAGTTCTGCGTTAGGCAGTTCTACCTCAGGTATAGTCAGCTTCATGGTACGTTCGATGTTACGCAGCAGACGGCGTTCGCGGTTCTCAACGAACAGCAGCGCACGGCCAGCACGACCAGCACGACCGGTACGGCCGATACGGTGAACGTAAGATTCTGAGTCCATCGGGATGTCGTAGTTAACAACCAGGCTGATGCGCTCAACGTCCAGGCCACGGGCCGCAACGTCGGTTGCAATCAGAATGTCGAGACGACCATCTTTCAGGCGCTCAAGCGTCTGCTCACGCAGAGCCTGGTTCATGTCACCGTTCAGCGCGGCGCTGTTATAGCCACTACGTTCCAGCGCTTCTGCTACTTCCATGGTTGCGTTTTTGGTACGCACGAAGATGATGGCAGCATCAAAGTCTTCTGCTTCCAGGAAGCGAACCAGTGCGTCTGTTTTACGACCGTAAGCGGTCCAGTAGCTCTGGCTGATATCAGGACGCGTGGTCAGGCTTGACTGAATACGCACTTCCTGTGGATCTTTCATGAAGCGTTTGGTGATACGACGAATCGCTTCCGGCATGGTTGCAGAGAACAGCGCGGTCTGATGATCGGCTGGAATTTGCGCCATGATGGTTTCAACGTCTTCGATGAAGCCCATGCGCAGCATTTCGTCTGCTTCATCCAGCACCAGGCCACGCAGGTTAGAAAGGTCTAACGTGCCGCGTTTCAGGTGGTCAAGCAGACGGCCAGGCGTACCCACAACAACCTGTGGTCCCTGACGCAGTGCGCGCAGCTGCACGTCATAACGCTGGCCGCCGTAAAGGGCAACCACGTTCAGGCCACGCATGTGTTTAGAGAATTCGGTAACTGCTTCAGCAACCTGTACCGCCAGTTCGCGGGTAGGTGCCAGCACCAGGATTTGTGGCGCTTTAACAGTAGGATCAATGTTATGTAACAGCGGCAGAGAGAACGCCGCGGTTTTACCACTCCCGGTCTGCGCCATGCCTAACACGTCACGGCCCGCCAGCAGGTGAGGAATACACTCAGCCTGGATTGGGGATGGCTTTACGTAGCCCATGCCATTCAGTGATTCAAGGATGTCGGCGTTCAGGCCAAGGTCAGCAAAAGTGGTTTGAATATCAGTCATGTAGTACACGTGCCTCTTAGATTGCGGCGGCCAGTCTACATAACTCGTCGTGAAAACTTTCAGTCATTTTCATCAAAAAGTGTGAACCGGCTCAAATTAAAAGTTTTGACGAACAGAAAAGCCTTCATCCTTTAAGATGATGACTTAACAGGTTTTACAGGCAAATTAAGTTCGTCAGCTATTGCTGGTCAGATTCTGATAAATCGTCTTGTGCCTGGCCGAGTTGCGCCAGTTCCAACAATGCGTATCGGTGTTCAACAAAGTTATTGACGTTGTTGGCCACCGCCAGTTTGAACAACGCTTTCGCGTCGTCCTTCTCCCCCAGACTTAGGTAGTACTTACCTAAATAGAAGTTGGTTTCACTGAGATGTTCAGCGAGCGAGGTGTTATCCGTTGCGTCCGCCTTGAGACTTTCCATCAACGTTTTCTCGTTGATATCTCCAAGGTAGAACTCGACAATATTCCATCCCCATTGATCTCTGACCGCTTTGTCGTGACGCTGTTGAAGCGCGACTTTTGCCTTGTCGACATCCATCTCACGTTCAACGAGATAGAGCCACAAACTGCGGAAAGGATCGTTAGGATCGTCTTGATAAAACGCCAGCAGATCATCTTGCGCTAACTTGTATCGACCGCCGTAATAGAGGGCGATACCACGGTTTAAATGCGCATAGTTGTAAGTTGGATCAAGCTCAAGTACAGAATCAAACGCTTCATAGGCGGCATCAAAGTTGCCCGCCTGCGTTAAATATATGCCTAAGTAGTTAAACACTTCGGGCATATCTGGTCTTATAGACAGCGCTTGCGAAAAATCGTTCCGCGCTAATGCCCGCAGACCTAAACTATCATACAACACTCCGCGCTCATATAACAGCTGTGCGCGTTCATCATCGGTGAGAGCGCGACTGGCAAGAATTTGTTCCATGCGCGCCAGTATCACTTCCTGCTGCAGTGTGGGCTGTAAAGGCACTGCAAGAACTTCGTTCTTACGCCAATTGGAGTTGCTGCATCCTGCCAGCGTCAAAGCTGTCGCAACAAAACACCAGCGCAGAAAAGGCTTCATTTCCCACTCCCGAATACAAACATTGGGATAACCATCCTGTCATCCGCCTGCTGTGCACAAGGATTCCCGCCCTCGCGATGATACAAACGCCCCTCTCTGCCAGGCAGAGAGGGGCAAATCAGCAACGACTTATTCAGCAGCGTCAGGCGTGGTCACCGCGACAGCTTCTTCAGCCTGCGGCTTAGATTCTGTCGCTTCTTTGATGCTCAGACGTACACGGCCCTGGCGATCAACTTCCATCACCTTAACCGGTACTTCCTGACCCATCTGCAGATAGTCAGTCACTTTCTCAACGCGCTTATCAGCGATTTGTGAAATGTGAACCAGACCTTCTTTACCACCACCGATTGCAACGAAGGCGCCGAAGTCAACGATACGGGTCACTTTACCACTGTAAACGCGGCCCACTTCGATCTCTGCGGTAATCTCTTCGATACGACGAATCGCTTCTTTCGCTTTCAGACCATCGGTCGCAGCGATTTTCACGGTGCCGTCATCTTCAATTTCAATCGTTGTGCCGGTCTCTTCGGTCAGTGCACGAATCACTGAGCCGCCTTTACCGATCACATCTTTGATCTTGTCAGAGCTGATTTTGATGGTGTAAATGCGTGGTGCGAATTCAGAAATCTCAGTACGCGGTGTGCTGATAGCCTGTTCCATAACGCCCAGAATGTGCAGACGTGCACCCCGGGCCTGGTTCAGCGCTTCCTGCATGATTTCACGCGTGATGCCTTCGATTTTGATGTCCATCTGCAGCGCGGTGATACCTTCACGGCTACCGGCTACTTTGAAGTCCATGTCGCCCAGGTGATCTTCATCGCCCAGGATGTCAGACAGAACAACAAACTTCTCATCTTCTTTCACCAGACCCATTGCGATACCGGCAACGGCGGCTTTGATTGGCACGCCTGCATCCATCAGCGCCAGTGAGGCACCGCAGACAGAGGCCATTGAAGAAGAGCCGTTAGATTCGGTGATTTCAGAAACAACACGAATGGTGTAAGGGAAATCTTCCGCTTTAGGCATTACCGCTAACACGCCGCGCTTCGCCAGACGACCGTGACCAATCTCACGACGCTTCGGCGAACCTACCATGCCGGTTTCGCCGACAGAGTATGGAGGGAAGTTGTAATGGAACAGGAAGCTGTCGGTACGTTCGCCCATCAGCTCATCAAGGTTCTGCGCATCGCGGGTCGTACCCAGCGTTGCAGTAACCAGTGCCTGCGTCTCACCACGGGTGAACAGTGATGAACCGTGTGTACGTGGCAATACGCCAGTACGCACGTCCAGACCACGGATCATATCTTTTTCACGACCATCGATGCGTGGCTCGCCATTCAGGATGCGAGTACGAACGACGGTTTTTTCAAGGCTATGCACGATGTCGCCGATTTCTGAACCATCCAGCGTTTCATCTTCAGCCAGCAGCGCAGCGATGGTTTCGTCTTTAATGACGCCAACCTGGGTGTAACGCTCCTGCTTGTCAGTGATGCGGTAAGCATCGCTGATGCGCGCTTCTGCCAGGGCAGCAACGCGAGAAATCAGTGCGGTATTGGCCGCTTCTGGCTGCCAGTCCCAGCGTGGTTTGCCCGCTTCAGCAACCAGGGCATTGATGTTTTCGATAACAATCTGCTGCTGGTCGTGACCAAAGACCACGGCGCCCAGCATCTGCTCTTCTGACAGGATCTCAGCTTCAGATTCAACCATCAGAACGGCATTCTGCGTACCGGCAACCACCAGATCCAGACGAGACTGTTTCAGCTCATCTGCGGTTGGGTTCAGGACATATTGATCGTTGATGTAACCAACACGCGCAGAACCAATTGGGCCATTGAACGGCAGACCAGAAAGCGCCAGTGCAGCAGAAGCACCGATCATGGCAACGATGTCCGGATGAACCTGTGGGTTCACAGAGACAACAGTGGCGATAACCTGAACTTCGTTAACAAAACCTTCCGGGAACAGCGGACGAATCGGGCGGTCAATCAAACGCGAAATCAGGGTTTCGCCTTCGCTTGGACGGCCTTCACGACGGAAGAAGCTGCCTGGGATACGACCAGCAGCGTAAGTACGCTCCTGATAGTTCACGGTCAGTGGGAAGAAATCCTGACCTGGTTTAGATTTTTTCTGACCTACTACAGTGACGAATACTGCAGTATCGTCCATGCTCACCATAACAGCGGCTGTCGCCTGGCGAGCCATCATGCCGGTTTCCAGCGTGACGGTATGTTGACCATATTGGAATTTGCGTACGATCGGATTCAGCAAAATCAAAGTCCTTAACTTCGGGGCATGGCTATCTGTAGCCCGCCATTGATTACCAATCTTCAGTTGCATCCTCGCGACTAATGACAACCCTCGACCGCCCCTGCGGTAAAGCCTCTCATTAGCCGCGCGAAATTCTGCAAACTAAAGATCACACTAAGCAACAATACATCAGTTTGGTCCGGATTGCTGCCGATTGCTCGAAAAAAGGGGCCATAAAGGCCCCCTCTTCACGAAACTCGCACAAATCTGATCGTAAGCTGCACAGAGTGCAAAAGCCCGCATAATGCCCCGACGATCAGATTCTTCAGACTTAGCGACGCAGACCGAGACTTTCGATCAGGCTGCTGTAGCGTGCAACGTCTTTACGCTTCAGGTAGTCCAGCAGCTTACGACGCTGAGATACCATGCGCAGCAGACCGCGGCGACTGTGGTGGTCTTTTTTGTGCTCAGAGAAGTGACCCTGCAGATGGGTAATCTGCGCGGTCAACAGGGCAACCTGAACTTCAGTTGAACCGCTGTCGTTAGCACCACGGCCATATTTAGCAACGATCTCTGCTTTAGCTTCTACGCTTAGAGACATAATAAACTCCAGTAATAAATGAATGTATGGGTGCCGATCTCTAATTCAGCATCCCGCTTTAAAGCCGCACTATTCTACTCTGCGCCCGATAGCAACGCAAATGCCCTATCAGCGAAAAGTGAACGCCTGGCTCAATCCTGATACTCAACCACTAAACGACGTGGCGCAAGCCGGCCATCGTCGGCAATTTCTGCCATACCGATAAACTTACGCGCTTCGCCTTCCGATACCCTTACCAGCCCCTGGGCAGGCGCATTGCTGGCCTGTACCGGCTGTCCCTGGCGGAAGAAATCTGCCACGGCAGGCGGGATATTCACTTCAGGGAAATCAGAGGCGGGGCTGTCCATTGGCAACAACAGCGGATCGAGCTGCGTTTCCAGTGGAATGCCGGCTTCTGTGGCTTCCGCCAGCAGGGTGTTGAGCTGTTCCAGCGTCACCATCCTTTCATACGGATAACGGGCAACCTGCACGCGACGCAGCATAATCACGTGCGCACCGCATCCCAGCTTTTCGCCCAGGTCATCGATGATGGTGCGGATATAGGTGCCTTTGGAGCAATGAATTTCCAGCTCCAGCTCGTTATCCTGCCAGCGAATGAATTGCAGTTCATAGACAGTGATCGGACGCGGTTCACGCGCAATCTCAATGCCCTGACGCGCATATTCATACAGCGGGCGTCCCTGATGCTTCAGTGCCGAAAACATCGAAGGCACCTGCAGCGTTTCGCCACGGAAGCTCTCCAGAGCACTGTCCAGATCGGCCTGACTGAAGCTGACCGGACGCGTCTGCACGATGTTGCCATCGGCGTCTGACGTGTCGGTCCGCTCGCCCAGTCGGGCAATCACGCGATAGCGTTTGTCGGAATCGAGCAGATACTGCGAAAACTTAGTCGCTTCACCCAGGCAGATCGGCAACATGCCGGTAGCCAGAGGATCCAGCGCGCCGGTATGTCCTGCGCGATTCGCGTTAAAGATACGCTTCACTTTCTGCAGGACATCATTCGACGAGACGCCTTGTGGCTTATCCAGCAACAACACGCCATGGACGTCGCGACCGCGACGACGCGGACGACTCATTACGCCTCCTCGTCATCGCCAGTGGCGTCCGGACCACGGCGCTCAGTATCGTTCTTCACGACGCTGGTGACGAGATTGGACATGCGCATCCCTTCGACTAACGAGTTGTCGTAGAAGAAAGTCAGCTCAGGCACGATACGCAGACGCATCGCTTTGCCCAGCAGAATGCGGATATAACCTGACGCTTCTTTCAGCGCTTTCAGGCCATGTTTAATCGCTTCTTCATCTTTGTCGTTGAGGAAAGTCACGAACACTTTTGCGTAAGCGAGATCGCGTGAGACTTCAACGCCTGATACGGTGACCATCATGCCAAGACGTGGATCTTTGATCTCACGCTGCAGGATCATCGCAATCTCTTTTTGCAGCTCTTGTGAAACGCGCTGCGGGCGACCAAATTCTTTCGCCATCATTATTTCTCCCAAATAATTCGGGAGGCCAGAGGCCTCCCAAATTGCAACACATCAGCAGTCTATTACTCGATGGTGCGTTTAATTTCGATGATTTCAAACACTTCGATCATATCGCCAACGCGAACGTCGTTGTAGTTCTTCACGCCGATACCGCACTCCATGCCGTTACGCACTTCGTTGACGTCATCTTTAAAGCGACGCAGAGATTCCAGCTCGCCTTCGTAAATTACCACGTTGTCGCGCAGGACACGGATTGGATTGTGACGCTTGATGTTACCTTCCGTCACCATACAACCGGCAATCGCGCCAAACTTCGGTGATTTGAACACATCGCGCACCGCAGCCAGACCGATGATCTGCTGTTTGTACTCTGGTGCCAGCATGCCGCTCATCGCCGCTTTAACTTCGTCAATCAGGTTATAGATGACAGAGTAGTAGCGCAGATCCAGGCTTTCTGCGTCAATGACGCGACGCGCAGAGGCATCGGCACGAACGTTGAAGCCAAGGAGGATGGCGTTAGAGGCAGCAGCCAGGGTCGCATCGGTTTCGGTAATCCCGCCCACGCCTGAACCCACAATCTTCACCTTCACTTCGTCGGTGGAGAGTTTCTGCAGGGAGTCGGAGATTGCTTCCACAGAACCCTGAACGTCAGCTTTCAGAACGATGTTCAGTTCAGACACTTCGCCTTCGGTCATGTTAGCAAACATGTTCTCGAGCTTAGATTTCTGCTGGCGAGCCAGTTTAACTTCGCGGAATTTGCCCTGACGATAGAGCGCAACTTCACGTGCTTTCTTCTCGTCACGTACCACGGTCGCTTCATCACCCGCAGCCGGCACGCCGGACAGGCCCAGAATCTCAACCGGGATAGATGGACCCGCTTCCATGACTTCGCGACCCAGTTCGTCACGCATTGCACGAACGCGGCCATATTCGAAACCACAAAGAACGATGTCGCCTTTGTTCAGCGTACCTTCACGTACCAGCACGGTGGCAACCGGACCACGACCTTTGTCGAGGAACGATTCGATCACCACGCCGCTCGCCATACCTTCACGGATAGCGGTCAGTTCCAGCACTTCCGCCTGCAGCAGGATAGCGTTTAACAGGTCATCAATGCCGGTACCCGCTTTCGCAGAGACATTAACGAACATGTTTTCGCCGCCCCACTCTTCCGGGATGATACCGTACTGAGTCAGTTCGTTTTTAACACGATCCGGATCCGCTTCTGGCTTATCGCACTTGTTCACTGCAACCACAACCGGCACTTTAGCGGCTTTGGCGTGCTGAATAGCTTCGACAGTCTGTGGCATCACGCCATCGTCTGCTGCAACCACCAGGATAACGATATCGGTCGCCTGCGCACCACGTGCACGCATCGCGGTAAACGCGGCGTGGCCTGGGGTATCCAGGAAGGTGACCATACCGTTGTCGGTTTCAACGTGGTAAGCACCGATGTGCTGAGTAATACCGCCCGCTTCGCCAGAGGCGATTTTAGTGGAACGGATATAGTCCAGCAGGGATGTTTTACCGTGGTCGACGTGGCCCATGATGGTGACAACCGGAGCACGAGACTCCTGCGCAGCATCAGTATCACGATCGTCCATTACCGCTTCTTCCAGCTCGTTCTCACGACGCAGGGTCACTTTGTGGCCCATCTCTTCGGCAACGAGCTGTGCAGTTTCCTGGTCGATGACCTGGTTGATGGTCGCCATGGCGCCCATTCTCATCATCGCTTTAATGACCAGAGAACCTTTCACCGCCATTTTGTTAGCCAGTTCGGCTACGGTGATAGTTTCGCCAATCACAACATCGCGGTTAACGGCCTGCGCTGGCTTGTTGAAGCCCTGCTGCAGTGCGCTAGGTTTGCGATGCTTGCCGCCTTTACCACCACGAACCTGCGCACGCGCTTCTTCACGGTCAGTTTTGGCTTCAGAGTGTTTGTTGCCTTTTTTCGCCGGACGCGCAGCTTTAGCCGTAGTACGCGCACGCGCACGACCTGCTTCAACCTGACGGTCGTTTTCGTCTTCCGCCTGACGGGCATGGGTCGAAGTGGTGACGTGATAGTCGCCTTTATCCTCTTCTTCCGGTTTTTCCCATTCAGCTGATTTCTCTTCAGCCAGACGGCGGGCTTCTTCTGCTACGAGGCGGGCAGCCTCTTCAAGCTTACGGCGGGCTTCTTCTTCAGCTTTACGCTTCAGTTCGGCAGCTTCAGCTTCGCGACGGGCTTTGTCTGATTGCGCAGCCCTGGTCACTTCGTCGGTAGGTTGATTTGTCACTTTTTCATTTTCCGCTGCTGCACGTTTGGCCTTGTCAGCGGCTTCGCGCCTGGCTTTATCTTCGGCTTCACGTTGCGCTTTCTGTTCAGCTTCGCGACGGGCTTTTTCTTCAGCCTCGCGTTGCGCCTGCTCTTCCGCTTCACGCTGCGCCTCGGCTTCAGCTTCTGCCTGAGCTTGCTCAGCCTCTGCATCACCCTTCACATAGGTACGCTTTTTGCGGACTTCAATTTGCACCGACTTACTTTTACCCCCGGTGCCTGGAATATTCAAGGTGCTGCGCGTTTTACGCTGCAGCGTCAGCTTAGCTGAACCGACCTGACCGTGTTCACGGTTCAGATGAGATAGTAAGGTTTCTTTCTCTTGCTGGGTCACCGCGTCATTTTCAGACTTAGGGATCCCCGCATCAGCAAATTGCTGTACCAGGCGATCGACCGGAGTCTGAATTTCTGCGGCCAGCGATTTTACGGTTACATCTGTCATGCTGTTCCTTCCTGTTATTACGCGTCATCGCCGAACCAGCAGATATTACGTGCGGCCATAATCAGCGCGCCGGCTTGTTCATCAGACATGCCTTCAATATCCGTCAGATCGTCAACACCTTGCTCAGCGAGATCTTCCAGCGTGCAAACGCCTTTCGACGCCAGGCGGAACGCCAGCGCACGATCGAGGCCTTCAAGATTCAGAAGATCATCAGCGGGCTCCTGATTTCCAAGACTCTCTTCTTTCGCCAGTGCCAGGGTGGTTAACGCATTTTTTGCTCGTTCACGCAGGGCTTCAATGGTCTCTTCGTCGAGGCCGTCGACTTCCAGCAGCTCGTTGATTGGCACGTATGCCAGCTCTTCCAGCGAGGAGAAGCCCTCTTCCACCAGTACGGTGGCGAACTCTTCGTCGATGTCGAGATGTTTAGTGAACATATCGATCGCTGCATGTGCTTCAGCCTGATGCTTAGCCTGCAGATCATCGACGGTCATCACGTTCAGCTCCCAGCCACTCAGCTGTGAAGCGAGACGCACGTTTTGGCCGTTACGGCCGATCGCCTGAGCCAGATTGCCAGCTTCTACGGCGATATCCATGGTGTGGTTATCTTCATCAACCACGATTGACGCCACATCGGCCGGAGCCATGGCGTTAATAACAAACTGCGCCGGGTTATCGTCCCACAGCACGATATCGATACGCTCGCCGCCCAGTTCACTGGAAACTGCCTGAACACGCGCGCCGCGCATGCCCACACAGGCACCCACCGGATCAATACGTTTGTCGTTGGTTTTGACTGCAATTTTAGCGCGCGAACCCGGATCACGGGCAGCGGCTTTAATTTCAATCAGTTCTTCGCCAATTTCTGGCACCTCGATGCGGAACAGTTCAATCAGCATTTCTGGTTTAGAACGCGTCACGAACAGTTGCGCGCCACGCGCTTCCGGACGTACAGAGTAGAGTACGCCACGAATACGGTCGCCTGGACGGAAGTTTTCACGCGGCAGCATATCTTCGCGCAGAATCACCGCTTCGGCATTGCTGCCCAAGTCGAGGGAGATGTTGTCGCGGTTAACTTTCTTCACCACGCCCGTGATAATTTCGCCTTCCTGCTCACGGAACTGATCAACCACCATTGCGCGCTCAGCTTCGCGCACTTTTTGCACGATAACCTGCTTAGCAGTCTGGGTGGTGATACGGTCAAAGGTGACCGATTCAATCTGATCTTCGACATATTCGCCCAGATTGAATGCTTCATCTTCGAAGCGGGCCGCATCCAGCGTGATCTCGCGCGTCGGCTGTGTCACCTCTTCTACGATTTCCCAGCGGCGGAAAGTATCGAAATCGCCACTGCGGCGATCAATGCTGACGCGTACCTCAATTTCCTGCTCGTACTTTTTCTTGGTCGCAGTCGCCAGCGCGCTCTCCAGCGCTTCGAAGATTTTCTCACGCGGCAGGGCTTTTTCGTTAGAAACGGCTTCTACAACAGCTAAGATCTCTTTGTTCATCCTGGTTAGCCTCAATCCGGACTTTTAAAAGTGGGGGACCAGGTTCGCTTTCTGAATATTACTCAGTGCGAACACTTCATCGCTACCCTCAACGTGCACCGTGATCATCTCGCCATCAACTGACTTAATGGTTCCCTGCCATTTACGGCGGTTCTGAACGGCCATACGCAACACCAGACTCACTTCTTCACCCATAAAGCGGGTGTAGTGTTCTGCAGTGAACAGAGGACGATCGAGTCCCGGTGAAGAGACTTCTAGGTTGTAAGGGACCGTAATGGGATCTTCAACATCCATTACCGCACTTACCTGGTGGCTGACATCGGCGCAATCATCGACATTGATGCCATCTTCACTATCAATATAGATGCGCAGGATAGATGTGCGACTACGAACGAATTCAATTCCAACCAGTTCGTAACCCAGCGCTTCTACGGGAGCCGATACCAACTCTGTCAATTTTTGCTCTAATGTGGACAAGCCCACCCCCAAGACATAAAAAAAGGGCCTATAGCCCAGTATTACGATTCGCTAATAACAAAAAACCCCGAATATTCGGGGCTTTTAATCACTGGACCCTGTATGCCGCAATGCGGCCCGGACTCCATCCAAAGAATTTTCTTTCAAAAAATAACCGTGAATGCGTCCGTCGATGCATACAGTATATTTGAAAAAGAACTCAAAGGGAAAATTGGTTGCGGGGGCCGGATTTGAACCGACGACCTTCGGGTTATGAGCCCGACGAGCTACCAGGCTGCTCCACCCCGCGTCCGAAAACGTGGCGAATAATACGCCAGACCTGCATAAAATGCAAGGGATACTGCTATTTGGTACCGAGGACGGGACTTGAACCCGTAAGCCCAATCGGGCACTACCACCTCAAGGTAGCGTGTCTACCAATTCCACCACCACGGCACTGCACTGACCACAACGATTCGTTGTGCTGACGACCTTACTTAGGAATATCGCTGCCCGGCGTTACCGGTTGAGCTGGCTTTTCAGTCTGTTGAGAAGACTGCGCCGGCGCAGAAAGATTTTCCCACTCGCTTCCTTTAGACGCTTTATTGCTGTTCAGATTACCCAGAACCAGGCTGATGATGAAAAACAGCGCTGCTAAGATGCCGGTTGTACGAGTCATGAAATTACCTGAACCCGAAGAACCAAACACCGTACCGGATGCGCCTGCACCGAATGAGGCTCCCATATCAGCGCCTTTGCCTTGCTGCAGCATGATCATACCCACGAGGGCGATAGCTACAATAAGGAAAACTACTAAAAGAGCTTGGTACATATCATCCTGTTCCTTGCACGGTAATCGTACAGTTAAAGCTTCAACCAGTATTGATGGGGAGTCTCGTCATCACCCATCAGAAGCGGGTGTGAATACTAACCAAAGGCGCATATCTCTGCAAGTGCAATTTTTACCACCCATACTGTTTGCAGAAAAAAACGCCATCCCGGTGATTTTACAGGCAGTTCAGCACCCTGCAGACCGCCTGTTACGGTTTTAAACGGCCTTGACCTGGTCGGCGATGCGATTCGCCAGTTCGGTGACCTGCGCCTCATTTTCGCCTTCGACCATGACACGAATTAGTGGCTCAGTCCCTGATTTACGCAGCAGAACGCGTCCGCGACCCGCCAGCGCTTTTTCCACTTCGGCCGTGACAGCTTTCACCACGTCACTCTGAAGCGGATCATGTTCGCCCGCAAAGCGTACGTTAACCAGGACCTGCGGCAGCATCTTCATGCCACTACAGAGATCGTGCAGGCTCATGTGGTTACGCACCATCGCAGTGAGCACTTGCAAACTTGCAACGATACCGTCACCGGTTGTGGTTTTATCCAGCAGGATCACATGACCGGAGTTCTCTGCACCGAGACGCCAGCCCTTCTCCTGCATCTTTTCCAGTACATAACGGTCACCGACTTTGGCACGGGTAAACGGAATGCCGAGCTGTTTCAGCGCTAACTCCAGCCCCATGTTACTCATCAGCGTACCCACGACGCCGCCGCGTAACTGTCCCTGACGCAGGGCTTCACGCGCAATGATGTAGAGGATCTGGTCGCCATCAACTTTGTCACCCAGATGGTCAATCATCATGATGCGATCGCCGTCACCGTCGTAGGCCAGGCCGATATCCGCCTTCTCTGCCAGCACGCGCTGCTGCAGCAGCTTGAGGTCGGTGGCACCGCACTCTTTGTTGATGTTCATGCCGTCTGGCTGGACACCGATAGCAATCACCGTCGCGCCCAGTTCACGTAATACATTCGGCGCAATGTGGTAGGTGGCGCCATTGGCGCAGTCGACCACAATTTTCAGGCCATTCAGATTCAGTTCGCTGGGGAAAGTCCCTTTGCAGAACTCAATGTAACGCCCTGCTGCATCCACAATACGGCTGGCACGACCTAACTGCGCTGATTCAACACAGGTAATCGGCTTTTCCATCTCCAGCTCAATCGCCTCTTCAACGTCGTCGGGCAGTTTGGTGCCCTCGGACGAGAAGAATTTAATCCCGTTGTCGTCAAACGGGTTATGTGACGCTGAAATCACAATGCCTGCCTCTGCGCGGAAGGTACGGGTCAGATAGGCGATGGCTGGTGTCGGCATCGGGCCGGTAAAGGCGGCCGTCAGGCCTGCTGCTGCGAGACCGGCTTCCAGCGCGGACTCCAGCATATAGCCAGAGATACGGGTATCTTTACCGATAATGATCTTCTTTGAACCGTGGCGCGCCAGCACTTTACCTGCGGCCCAGCCCAGCTTCAGGACGAAATCGGGGGTGATGGGTGCTTCACCGACTTTGCCACGAATGCCGTCTGTACCGAAATATTTACGATTACTCATGATACTCCTTTTGCTCTTCGGGTCGCTTCGACCACGCGCATCGCTTCAGCCGTCTCTTTTACATCATGGGCGCGAATAATCTGCGCGCCCTGCATAGCAGCAATCACCGCGCAACTCAGGCTGCCGGTTAAACGCTGTGACGGGCCGACGTTTAACAGCTGGCCAATCATCGATTTACGCGACATCCCCACTAACAGCGGCAGGCCGAAGTGGTGAAAATCGCCAAGATGAGCCAGCAGTTCATAATTGTGGCTGAGATTTTTACCGAAACCGAAGCCCGGGTCGAGTATCAGACGCTCTTTTTTAATGCCCGCTGCTTCGCAGCGCGCTATCTGCTGAGCGAAGTAAGTATCCACTTCGCTTAAAATATTTTCGTAAACCGGTGCCTGCTGCATGGTGCGCGGTTCGCCCTGCATATGCATTAAACAGACGGGCAGTGCGGTCGCGGCGGCGGCTTCCAGTGCTCCGGGTTCAGAAAGCGAACGCACGTCGTTTATGATGTGAGCACCTACTCGCGCGGCTTCCCGGATGACGTCAGCTTTAGAGGTGTCCACTGAAATCCAGACTTCGAAACGCTGGGCAATGGCATCGATGACCGGAATCACCCGCTCCAGCTCCTCCTCCACACTCACTTCATCCGCGCCAGGACGGGTTGATTCCCCGCCCACATCGATGATGGTTGCGCCTGCATTGACCATCTCATTGGTATGCGTCAGCGCATCAACCAGCGCGTTATGCTTTCCACCATCTGAAAAGGAGTCCGGCGTGACGTTAAGAATGCCCATCACATGTG
This sequence comes from Pantoea sp. Fr-CA_6, assembly GCF_024520895.1. Classification (NCBI taxonomy): domain Bacteria; kingdom Pseudomonadati; phylum Pseudomonadota; class Gammaproteobacteria; order Enterobacterales; family Erwiniaceae; genus Pantoea; species Pantoea sp. Fr-CA_6. The sequence goes on from NZ_JALNPO010000005.1 coordinate 142,977, forward strand.
GAAAAGATAAATCGAGATGGGAATCACGGGCGAACAACTTCATAGCGGAAACTCCTTGCTGATCAATATCTGGATGTAAAAAACCCCGGACCAGCCGGGGTTTTGTCTGACGATGTTGCGTCTTATTTGTTGTACTGCTCTGACATGGTATTGCCTGGGTTTGGCGTACGCGGTTCATCAACCGGACGTGGCGCCTTTGGCGTACCGTTGCTGTCTGAGTTGCTGCCTGGATCTTCCCAGCCCGCTGGCGGACGCACTTCGCGGCGTGCCATCAGGTCGTCGATCTGCGGTGCATCAATGGTTTCATACTTCATGAGCGCGTCTTTCATCGCGTGAAGGATGTCCATGTTCTCACCCAGAATCTGACGAGCACGCTGGTAGTTGCTGTCGATCAGGTGCTTAACTTCCTGGTCGATGATGCGGGCCGTTTCATCAGACATATGTTTCGCTTTCGCGACAGAACGTCCAAGGAACACTTCACCCTCTTCTTCTGCATAGAGCAACGGGCCCAGTTTTTCAGAGAAGCCCCACTGCGTCACCATGTTACGTGCCAGATTGGTCGCAACTTTAATATCGTTGGACGCACCGGTAGAAACACGTTCTGCACCATAGATGATCTCTTCTGCCAGACGACCGCCGTAAAGCGTTGAGATCTGGCTTTCCAGTTTCTGACGGCTGGCGCTGATCGCGTCGCCTTCAGGCAGGAAGAAGGTCACACCCAGTGCGCGACCGCGCGGGATAATCGTTACTTTATGAACCGGGTCATGCTCTGGCACCAGGCGACCAATAATGGCGTGGCCTGCTTCGTGGTAGGCAGTTGACTCTTTCTGCGATTCCGTCATCACCATGGAGCGACGTTCCGCACCCATCATGATTTTGTCTTTCGCTTTCTCGAACTCTACCATCGAAACCACACGCTTGTTTGAACGGGCCGCGAACAGCGCTGCTTCGTTAACAAGGTTGGCCAGATCGGCACCCGAGAAGCCTGGCGTACCACGTGCAATGATCGCTGCATCAACATCAGTTGCCAGCGGCACACGACGCATATGCACTTTAAGGATCTGCTCACGACCGCGAACATCTGGCAGGCCAACAACAACCTGACGGTCAAAGCGTCCTGGACGCAGCAGCGCAGGGTCCAGTACGTCAGGACGGTTAGTTGCGGCGATAACGATAATACCTTCGTTACCTTCGAAACCATCCATCTCAACCAGCATCTGGTTCAGCGTCTGCTCACGTTCGTCATGTCCACCGCCTAAACCGGCGCCACGCTGACGACCGACTGCGTCGATCTCATCGATAAAGATGATGCACGGAGCCGCTTTTTTGGCCTGTTCGAACATGTCACGCACACGGGATGCACCGACACCGACAAACATTTCCACAAAGTCAGAACCGGAGATGGTAAAGAAAGGCACCTTCGCTTCACCGGCAATCGCTTTTGCCAGCAAGGTTTTACCGGTACCCGGTGGCCCCACCATCAGAACGCCTTTTGGAATCTTACCGCCCAGCTTCTGGAAACGGCTCGGCTCACGCAGATATTCCACCAGCTCAGCAACTTCATCTTTCGCTTCGTCACAACCTGCTACGTCGGCGAAAGTGGTTTTAATCTGGTCTTCCGTCAACATGCGGGCTTTGCTCTTGCCGAAGGACATCGCGCCCTTACCGCCGCCGCCCTGCATCTGACGCATAAAGAAGATCCACACACCGATCAGCAGCAACATCGGGAACCACGAAATGAAGATTGAAGCCAGCAGGCTTGGTTCTTCCGGCGGTTCGCCAACCACTTTGACGTTTTTGGTCAAGAGGTTATCGAGCAACTTGGGATCGTTGACAGGAATGTAGGTCGTGTATTTATTGCTGTCTTTTTTAACGACGTTAATTTCACGCCCGTTAATACGTGCCTCGCGGACCTGATCCTGGTTCACTTCCGACAGGAAGGTTGAATAATCAACCCGACGGCCATTCGACTCGCTGGGCCCAAAGCTCTGGAATACTGACATCAGCACGACCGCGATGACTAACCAGAGAATCAGGTTTTTCGCCATGTCACTCAAGGGATTAACCTCATATTACAACGGTGTTAACAGATAGCGTAGGGTACTATAGATCCCGCATACATGGAATCGCAGCAAAACTGCGGACTTCTCCAGCAATTTGGTTATAGTTTGCGCCCAGTCGCCACAATATACACTTCACGTGAACGTGAACGTGAAGCGTCCGGCTTACGAATTTTCACTTTCGTAAACAGGGAGCGAATTTCCCGCAGGTATTCATCGAAGCCATCTCCCTGAAACACTTTCACTACAAAACTGCCGCCAGGTGCCAGGATATCCCGACACATCTCCAGCGCCAGCTCGACTAAATACATCGACCGGGGAATATCTACGGCAGGTGTACCACTCATATTCGGCGCCATATCGGACATGACAACCTGAACTTTTTGATCGCCAACGCGTTCAAGCAGCGCATTGACCACCGATTCTTCACGAAAATCGCCCTGAAGGAAATCGACACCGACTATCGGATCCATTGGCAGGATATCACAGGCAATGACTCGCCCTTTGTTCCCAATTTGCTGTACCACATATTGCGACCAGCCACCGGGTGCAGCACCCAGATCTACCACGGTCATGCCGGGTTTGAAAAGCTTGTCACCCTGTTGTATTTCATCAAGTTTAAACCAGGCGCGCGAACGCAACCCTTTTTTATGCGCCTGGAGCACATATTTATCGCTAAAGTGTTCCTGAAGCCAGCGGCCGGAGCTGGCCGAACGCTTTTTACCCGTCATAATATTTCCAACTAAATCGTCATCGTAGCGATAAACCTGCACGCAATGGGTTGCGTCGATTTGGTGATATACCCGAGATGGCGGTAGAATGAACCGTTTTCAATCCCTGAGTAAGTAAAAAACTACGATGAATCTAAGTACCAAACAAAAACAGCACCTCAAGGGCCTCGCCCATCCGCTCAAGCCAGTGGTTATGCTGGGTGGCAATGGCCTGACTGAAGGCGTGCTGGCCGAAATCGAGCAGGCTCTGTCGCATCACGAACTGATCAAGGTAAAAATCGCCTCGGAAGATCGTGAAACGAAACAGCTGATCGTTGAGGCTATCGTGCGTGAGACCGGTGCCAGCAACGTACAGGTGATCGGCAAAACGCTGGTGCTGTATCGCCCCTCTAAAGAGAGCAAAATTTCTCTGCCACGCTAAGTGGGCAAAGAAAGTGACATGCTCTTACCTCAGATAAAAGGCCGCAATGCGGCCTTTTTCCTTTCTTTACATTGTGCTTTAACGCTTTTCAAAGCGTAGCAACATCTTAAAGGTATTCCACCTTCAGGATTTCATACTCAACGTCGCCGCCCGGGGTTTTCACGATAGCCACGTCATCGGCCTCTTTACCCACCAGGCCACGCGCCATCGGCGAATTGACCGAAATCAGATTTTGCTTAAAGTCCGCTTCGTCATCGCCCACAATGCGATACGTGGCTTCTTCGTCGGTTTCGACGTTCAGCACGGTAACGGTTGCACCGAAAATCACGCGTCCGGTTTTCGGCATCTGAGTGACGTCGATAACCTGCGCATTGGAGAGTTTGGCTTCAATCTCCTGAATACGGCCTTCGCAAAAACCCTGCTCTTCACGCGCAGCGTGATATTCCGCGTTCTCTTTTAAATCGCCATGTTCGCGTGCGTCAGCGATAGAGGCGATAATGCGCGGGCGCTTCACGGTTTTCAGCTCGTTCAGCTCTTCGCGCAATCTTTCAGCGCCTCTTAACGTCATCGGAATCTGATTCATTTAAGCTCCTCGCCATCTTTCCTGTTTAACGATGTCATCCTGACCGGTGACTGCAGAAAAAAGCGTTCTGCGGCGCATTAGCCCGTTTTTGCAAATAAAAGAATCCTGACCCGGAGATGCTTCCAGGCCAGAAAAGAGTTTTGCAATTTGATACGTATTTTACCCCAGAGTTCCCTGCGGGTCATCGTTTACTTTGCACCGTCCAGCGACGTAGTATTGACGCCCTCACCTGCCAGTTACCGCGAGATTATGCGATTTTCACGACTTGTTACCGGATTAAGCTGCGCATTTATGCTGCAGGCACACGCAGCGCCAGTTGATGAATACATGCAGTACCTGCCAGACGGCGCCAATCTGGCGCTGATGGTACAAAAAGTAGGCGCATCAACACCGATTATTGATTATCACGGAAAACAGATGGCCCTGCCCGCCAGTACCATGAAAGTGGTGACGGCGCTGGCAGCATTGCTGGAGCTGGGTGGCGACTTCCGTTTTCAGACCACTTTTGAGACTCGCGGCGCCATTATCGATGGCACCCTGAACGGCGATTTAGTCGCACGTTTCGGCGGTGATCCCACCTTAAGCCGTCAGGATCTGCGCAACATGGTGGCGGCGATAAAGAAGCAGGGCATTAACCATATCAAAGGCAATCTGGTTATCGACACCTCCGTTTTTGCCAGTCACGATATGGCGCCGGGCTGGCCGTGGAACGATATGACCCAGTGCTTCAGTGCTCCGCCGGGTGCGGCAATCGTTGATAAAAACTGCTTCTCGGTGTCGCTCTACAGTGCTAATACGCCGGGTGAGAATGCCTTTGTACGTATCGCCTCCTATTATCCGGCGCATATGTACAGCCAGGTGCGCACCATTGGCCGCAACAGCGGAGAAGGGCAATATTGCGAGCTGGATGTGGTGCCGGGCGAGCTGAACCGCTACACCCTCACGGGCTGTATGCGCCAGCGCGCGGAACCGCTGCCGCTGGCATTTGCGGTGCAGGATGGCGCGGCCTGGGCTGGCGAAATCCTCAAGGCGGAACTGCGGTCGTCTGAGATTGATTACAGCGGGCATCTGGTGCGACAGACGCAGGTCACCGAACCGGGTACCGTGCTGGCATCGACCCAGTCCGCGCCGCTGCATACGCTGCTGCACACCATGCTGAAGAAGTCAGACAACATGATTGCCGACACGGTGTTTCGCACCATTGGTCATCACTACTTCAATGTGCCCGGCACGTTCCGCGCCGGACAGGATGCCGTTCGCCGCATCCTGAAAGCCAAAGCCAATGTCGACATGGGTAATAGCATTCAGGTGGATGGTTCAGGTCTCTCCCGCCATGACCTGATTTCGCCGCAAACCATGATGCAGGTATTGCAGTTCATTGCGAAGAATGACAACACGCTGGATTATATTTCGATGCTGCCGCTGGCAGGTTACGACGGCACGCTGCAGTATCGCGGCGGGCTGCATGAGGCGGGGCTGGATGGCAAAGTCTCGGCGAAAACCGGTTCACTGCAGGGCGTCTATAACCTGGCGGGCTTTATCACCACCTCCAGTGGTGCGCGGGTGGCATTCGTTCAGTTCCTTTCCGGTTATGCGGTCCCGCCGGAAGATCAGCGTACCCGCCGTATTCCGCTGGTGCGATTTGAGAGCCGTCTCTACCGCGATATCAATCAGAACAACTGATTATTCAGTCATAAAAAAAGCGCAGCGGTCAGATCAACCGCTGCGCTTTTTATTGCCCGTCCATCAGAAGCGGGTATTCACGCTCATATACCAGGTGCGGCCCGACTCGTTAAAGGTATTGGCCCCTGCGCCATAGAGCCACGCTCCGGTGGTGGCATTGCCGGTGGTCTGCGCGTTGCCCTGACGGAAATGGCGCTTGTCGAACAGGTTGTCGATACCCACGGTGACGCTGGCATATTTATTAACGTCATAGGTGCCGCTCATGCCCACAACCGAATAGGGGCTCACCTGATCGGTGGCGCTACCGGTAACGGCGTTACCTTTATAGTCATATTTCTTCGGTACCTGTTTACCGTACCAGGTCAGGGTCGTTTGCAGGGAGAGGTCCTGCATCGCCTGCCAGCTCAGCGTCGAATTGAGCGTATATTCCGGAATAATCGACAGACGATCGCCGGTCTCTTTATTCTTACTCTGCAGCATGTAAGTGAAGTTATTGTTCCACGTCACGCTGTCAGAGAACGGGACATTGAGCGTGCCTTCCAGCCCCTCGACGACTGCTTTGGGCACATTTTCCCATTTGTAGATGTCGGTTTTGCCGTTAGATGCGGTGCCGGTTGGCGCCGTGCCAGCCTCGATCTTGTTACGGTAGTCGTTGCGGAACCAGGTCAGGCCCGCCTGGTAGCCATCGCGCTTCCATTCAACCCCAATCTCTTTATTGATGCTGTTTTCCGCTTTCAGATCGTCATTACCCATCAGATAACAGGCACCGGCACTGGCGGCGCAGCCCTGACCATTGCTGTAGAGCAGATAGTTCGGGTTGGTCTGATAGAGGCTCGGGGCTTTATAGGCGCGCGCAATGCCCATTTTCAGGGTGAACTCATCGCCTAATCCCTGTGACAGGTTGAGCGACGGGCTCCAGTTATCGCCCACAATCGAATGGTGATCGAAGCGCAGGCCCGGCGTCAGCATGGTGCTGTCGGTCAGCTCAATATTGTCTTCGGCAAACAGCGAGAAGATCTCCGCCTCCGAATAGGGTGTGCGGCCGGTCGTAGCGATACCGGGAATCGACCCGTAGCTGGCGGCCTGAGTCGTCGATGAAGGATCCTTCATCCGCTGCTGATTCCATTCCGTCCCGAAAGTCGCGGTCTGGTTCACCAGCCATTCAAACGGCACGCTGATCTCACTGTGCAACAACACATCATCCAGCTGGATGGTATTGAAGTTGCTGTTGGCGAAGATGCCTTCGGTGCCGCCCGCCAGCCCCTCATTCAGACGCGCGTTGCGGGTGTTCTCATATTGCGCGTAGGTATTGGTGCTGATGCCATTATCCCAGGCACCGGTCCACTTAACAGAAAAGTTCTGCCGATAGAGCCGGTTGGTCTCGTCACCATATTTGCTTTTCACCAGGGCGTTGGTGTTGGTGTTCTGCGTGTCCCCGGCATAGAGGTTGCCCTGACGACTGTAACCGGCCCCCACTTCCAGCGTCTGCATCGGCGCAAATGCCCAGCGCAGCAGGCCATGAATATCTTTGTTGATCGAGCCTTCCCGGCCCGCCGGGTACGATCCGGCGTAACTGCCGGTGCGGTCTGCGGCGTGCCCTTCATTAATGTCGTAAGCATCAGCCTGCGTTTTTGCCAGACCGCCATAGAGCCGGAAACTGACATCATCGCCCAGCGGCCCTTCAAGGCTGAAGTTGGTGCGACGGGTCGCGCCCTCCTCCTTGTGTTCCGGCACGTTGTAATAGGCGCTCCATGAGCCGTGCCACTGATTATCCATCTCTTTTTTGGTGATGATGTTCACTACGCCGCCCGCTGCACCGTTACCGTAACGGGCCGCTGCCGGACCGCGGATTACCTCAATGCGATCAATGATCTCTGGCGGCACCCAGTTAGTGTCGCCGCGCGTATCACGCTCGCCACGCCAGCCAAGCCGAACCGCGTTGCGGCTGGTCACCGGCAATCCATCGATCAGAATCAGGGTATTTTCCGGCCCCATGCCGCGGATATCGATCTGGCGATTGTTTCCGCGCTGGCCGCTGGTGGAGTTACCGGTCAGATTGACGCCAGGCATGGTGCGAATAATTTCGGCGACATCGCGTGCGGGTGGATGTTTTTTAATTTCGTCGGCGGTGATGGTCGACACGCCAGGTGCCTGCAACGTCTGCTCGGCGGCGGTCACCATCATGGTGTCGTCGTGGAGGGTATCGGAGGTGCTGCTGTCGATAGCCGGTTCGCGGGTGGCTTCAGCAGCCACGGCACCGGCAGAAATGAGAGAGGCGGTGAAACCCAGTTCAATCATAATGGCTAACGAAAGCCGGGATAACTTTTTCATTTTTCTGTTCCTGGAGTGCCGGCGAGGATGCCACTGCCGGCGTGCCGGTAAAAAAGTAATAACCTTGCCTGCAACGTTTTCCCCTTGTCGCCGGGCCAGCGTCAGAACTGCTTTGCATCAGTCTGAAAGCCGGTGCGGCAGAGAGGATGCGCGCGCTCCCTGTCGGGCGGAAACACCCTATTGCAAATGCAAATAATTATCAATACTATTATTCATAACATGCATGACCCTAATCAAGGGTGATCGAAAGATGGCGCGTATGACGTGGTTAAATGAAGAAACCGGCAGTGAACGCTGGTGGCAACAGCAGCAGCAACGGGGCATTCCTCTGGTTGAAGCTGGCGAAAAGGGAACCTGTCAGGTCACCTTTTTCTGGCGCGATCCCCAGGGTGACACGCAGCACTCCGATACCCGGCGCGTCTGGATCAATATTACCGGCGTAACCGATCATCATCATTCAGCGGTCCCCTCCTCATTAACGCCTGTTCCCGATACCGATGTCTGGTGGTGGCAGACCGCCCTGCCCGCTGACTGGCGCGGCAGTTACTGCCTGATTCCTGATAGTCAGGAAGAGACTTTTACCGGGCAGGCCGATATGCAGGCAGTGCGCCAGTGGTGGAGTCAGAAATTCCCGCAGGCGCAAAGCGATCCGCTGAATCCTCTGCGAAGCTGGGCGGGTGGACGCGGAATGAGGGTCTCGCCACTGCACCTGCCACACGCGCCGGATCAGCAGGTGTGGCGTGCGGTTGATGAGGGCCGTGCCGCCGATATTTCGCTGCAACACTATTTGTGGCGCAGCGAACGGCTGGGAAACCAGCGTCAGATCTGGATCTCTGTTACCGGAGACGCCAGTGCAGGCGATCGTCCGCTGGTGCTGCTGCTGGATGGTCAGTTCTGGGCACAGAACATGCCGGTTGCCGGCCCGCTTCAGCAACTGACAGAGGCAGGCGAACTGCCCCCTGCGGTCTATGTCATGATCGACATCATCGACCGCGAACACCGCACACGTGAGCTGACCTGTAACCCTGACTTCTGGCTGGCGATTCAGCACGAGCTGTTGCCGCAGGTTCAGCGCTGGGCGCCGTTTCGTGCCGACAGCACGCTGGTAGCGGGACAGAGTTTTGGCGGCCTTTCTGCCGCTTACGCCACCCTGACCTGGCCGGAAACCTTTGCTGGGGCGATCAGCCTCTCCGGGTCGTTCTGGTGGCCCGCGCGCGGCGATCCCAATGGCTGGCTGCCACAGCAGTTACAACAGGGCTTACTGCAGGCCCCCCCTCGCCGCTTCTACCTGGAAGCGGGACGACGCGAACGGTTGATTCTGGCAGCAAACCAGCAGTTTCAGCACGATCTGACCGCTGCCGGACATCAGGTCAGCTATCACCCGGTCGAAGGCGGTCACGATGCGCTGTGCTGGCGCGGCGGACTGCTGGCAGGCCTTAAAGCCATGTGGCAATAGCCCTAACCCGCTTATATTCCGCCTTCTGCGCGCCACTGAAAGATATTGGATATGCAGGACAGCGGCGTTAGCGCGCCCGGTGACTGCGGACAGGAGACCGACATGCAACAACTTAACCCTTTCGACGATCCGCAACAGGATTGTCAGGTGCTGAAGAACGATCAGCAGCAGTACAGTTTATGGCCCGCCTTTTGTGCGGTTCCGGCAGGATGGCAGCCGGTGTTTGGCCCCGGGCCACAGGCTGACTGTCTGAGCTGGCTGAATGAAAACTGGCACGATATCCGTCCGGTTATGACGCAGGACAGAGGCGAAAATGTCTGAGATCACCCTCAACCCGCAGACAGAACAAAAAACGCTGCCGCTGGTGGCCGCTCAGCCCGGAATCTGGATCGCTGACCAGCTATCGCCCTATTCCAATGCTTACGCCGTGGCGCATTTTGTCGAACTGCGCGGTGCGCTGAACAGCGCGTTGCTGTCACGGGCCATAATTGCTGGCATGCAGGAAGCGGACACACTGAATATGGCCTTTGGCGAGCAGGAGGGTGAACCGCTACAGTGGCCTGAACCCCAGGCTTTCCGCGAGCCTGAGGTGATCGATCTGCGCGATGCCGCCGATCCGGAGGCCGAAGCACGTGCGCTGATGCAGCAGGATATGACCGGCGATCTGCGGGTGCTGAGCGGCGCGCCGCTCTACCATCACAGCCTGCTTCGGCTGGATGAGGATCACTGGTACTGGTATCAGCGATACCATCATCTGGTGGTCGATGGTTTTAGTTTCACCGCCCTGACCCGCCGTATCGCCAATCTTTACAGCGCCTGGCAGCGCGGCGACACGCCGGAGCCAAGCCCGTTTGTGCCGTTCAGCGACGTCGTTGATGAATATCAGCGCTATCAGCAATCTTCGGGCTGGCAGCGCGATCGCCAGTACTGGCTGGAGAAAGGCGCGCAGCTACCTGCGCCCGCCTCGTTGTCCGCTCTGCCGCTGGCCGGTCAGAGCGCCAGTACCGACCTGCTGCGCCACACGTTTGCCGTGGATCGCGACACTTTTCAGGCTTTGCTGACGCACACCGGGCAGCACAACCTCAGTGCTGCGGATACCGCCTTTGCGCTGGTGGCGTTATGGCTGGCGCGCCTCACCGGTCAGCATGCGTTCGCCGCCGGTTTCATCTTTATGCGCCGCATCGGCTCGGCCGCGCTCTGCGCCACCGGTCCGGTGATTAACGTGCTGCCAATGGCGGTGCATTACGATCCGGCACAGCCGCTGACGGCACTGGCCGGGCGCCTGGCGGGCGAAGTCAAAAAAATGCGTCGCCATCAGCGCTACGACGCTGAACAGGTGCAGCGCGATCTGGGTCGCTCCGGCGACAGCGATCCGCTCTATGGGCCGGTAATCAACCTGAAGATGTTTGATTACCAGCTCGATTTCGCTGGCATCAAAGGCGTAACCCATCAGCTGGCGTCAGGACCGGTACGCGATCTGGAGATTGCTATCTACCTCAGCGAACAGGGCGACCTGACGCTGGAGTTACTGGCTAATGCACAGCGCTATAACGACACAACGCTAAAGCAACACGCCAGCCGCTTTGGCCTGCTGCTTCAGCAGCTTGCCGTCCGGCCAGCCAGTGCCTGTGGCGAGCTGGACATGCTGATGCCGGAAGAGCATCAGCAGCTCGCGGCGATCAACCAGACTGCCGTAATGCTGCCTGCAGAAACCCTGAGCAGCCTGCTGCTTCGGCAGGCACAGCGTTCGCCGCGCGCTCCGGCACTGGCAGATGAGGGGCATCAGCTTAACTATCAACAGATGCAGCAGCAGGTCGCCGCGCTGGGGCAGCAGTTGATTGCGCAGGGAGTGACGCCGGGTGATATCGTCGCCGTAGCGCTGCCGCGTTCGGTCTTTTTATCGCTGGCGCTGCAGGCGATCGTCAGCGTGGGGGCAACCTGGCTGCCGCTTGATACCGGCTACCCGGACGATCGGTTACAGATGATGCTGGAAGATGCCGCGCCGAAAACGCTGATCACCTGTCGTGAACTGGCCGAGCGGCTGGCGGCACTCTCACCCGTCGCGCCGCTGTTTTACGACGCGCTGTTAACACCCGTGGATAGCGTGCTGATGCAGGCCCCGCGTCCACAGGATGGCGCATACATCATCTATACCTCCGGCTCGACCGGCCGGCCAAAAGGGGTGCTGGTCAGTCATGAGGCGATCGTCAACCGTCTGTTATGGATGCAGGATCGCTATCCGCTCGGCAGCGATGATGTGGTGTTGCAGAAAACCCCGAGCAGCTTTGATGTTTCGGTATGGGAGTTCTTCTGGCCGCTCATTGTCGGCGCACAGCTGGTGATGGCTCCGCCCGACGCTCATCGCGACCCGGACGCGCTGCAGCAGCTGTTTGCCCGCTACCGCGTGACCACCACCCATTTTGTTCCGTCGATGCTGGCTGCTTTTATTGCCTCGCTGCAGGAAGGTGACGCGATAGCGCGCTGCGCCACCCTGCGCCGGGTTTTCTGTAGCGGCGAAGCGCTGCCCGCAGAGTTATCGCGCCAGTGGCAGGCGCTGACCCGTGTGCCCTTGCATAATCTTTATGGCCCGACCGAAGCGGCGGTTGATGTCAGCTACTATCCGGCCTTTGGCCCGGAGCTGGCGGCCGTCGAAGGGGCCAGCGTGCCGATTGGCTTCCCGGTCTGGAACACCGGCTTACGGATTCTGGATGCGCGTCTGCAGCCGGTGCCACCGGGCGTGGCTGGCGATCTCTATCTGACCGGCGTGCAGCTGGCACATGGCTATCTTGATCGTCCCGACCTTACTGCCAGCCGGTTTGTCGCCGATCCGTGGGGACACGGCTCCCGGATGTACCGCACCGGTGATGTGGCGCGCTGGCTGCCGGATGGTGCGGTGGAGTATCTGGGCCGCAGCGACGATCAGCTTAAAATTCGCGGACAGCGTATTGAGCTGAACGAGATCGACCACGCCATGGCTGCGCTACCTGGCATTGAGCAGGCCGTCACACATGCGGTGGTGCTGGGGAGCAGCAGCGATCAGCAGGGCGATGCCCGCCAGCTGGTCGGCTATGTTGTGGCTGATGGCCCGATCGATACCGACGCAATGCGTCAGACTCTGGCCACACAGTTACCGGCGCATATGGTGCCGGTGGCGATTGTTCAGCTGGCGGCGTTACCGCTCAGCAGCAACGGTAAACTGGATCGCAAAGCGCTGCCGCTGCCGCAAACGCAGGCAGCGCTGGCTGGTCGCGCGCCGCATCCCGGACTCGAAACGACACTGGCACAGGCGTTTGCCAGGCTGCTGGAGTGCGAACCGGTGAGCGCCCAGGATGATTTCTTCTCGCTGGGCGGCCACTCGCTGCTGGCGATGCGGCTGGCAGCACAGCTGCGCCGGACGCTGAATCAGCCTGTGTCGGTGGGCCAGATTATGGTGGCATCCACGGTAGAAAAGCTGGCGGCACTGCTCAGCAGCGAGCCCGCGGATGTGGCTCGCGCCGGATTTGAAGCGGTATTACCCTTGCGACGCAGCACTGGCCCGACGCTGTTCTGCTTCCATCCCGCCTCCGGTTTTGCCTGGCAGTTCAGCGTGTTGCAGCGCTATCTGGATGCACGCTGGTCGCTACTCGGCATTCAGTCACCCGACATCACCAGCCCGCTGAACCAGGCGCAGCACCTTGACGCGGTGTGTGAGGCGCATCTGGCGACGGTGCGTCAGCAGCAGCCACAGGGGCCTTACTATTTCCTGGGCTACTCGCTGGGCGGCACGCTGGCGCAGGGTATCGCCGCGCGGCTGGAGGCCGCAGGTGAAACCGTTGCCTTCCTCGGACTGCTGGATACCTGGCCGCCGGAGACGCAGAACTGGGATGAACGGCGCGGTGAAAACGTGCTGGATCCGGCGGTGCTGGAAGAAGTTAATCGTGAGCGCGAGCAGTTTATCGCTGCGCAACGGCAGCAGGCCGGTGAAGGAATGGAGGCACTGTTTACCACCATTGAAGCCAACTACGCCAGTTCAGTGCGCCTGCTGGCAACAGCGCGCAGTGCCCGCTTCACCGGACACGCAACCCTGTTCCTGGCGGAACAGACGCAGCAGCCCGGTCAGGATGCGCGCCGCGCCTGGGCGCCCTATGTCGGCGAGCTGACTATCTGGCCGCTGGACTGTGCGCACGTCGAGATCATCTCACCGCGCATGTTCGAACAGATTGGGCCACGACTGCAGCAGTGCCTGGCGTCGCTGGATCCCTGAACCGTTCTGACTTTGCGCTTTCTTCGGGTGGAGAAAGCGCAGGTCAGCCTCTTCCCAGCGGCACAATCATCGGCGTACCGGCCACCGGATCGTTAATGATGATGCAGCGCAGGCCGTAGATCGCTTCTATCAGTTCCGGCGTGACGATCTCCGCCGGTTTCCCTTCGGCAATGATTTTCCCGTCTCGCATCGCAATCAGGTGGCTGGCATAGCGGCACGCCTGATTGAGATCATGCAGCACCACCACCAGCGTACGGCCATGCTGCTGATTGAGATCCTGCATTAATTCCAGCAACTCAATCTGATGGGCGATGTCGAGCCAGGTGGTCGGTTCATCCAGCAGCAACAGTGGCGTCTGCTGAGCCAGCACCATCGCAATCCACACCCGCTGCCGCTGGCCGCCAGAGAGCGTATCAACCTGCTGCTGCGCTAAGTCTGCCACGCCGGTAGCCTGCATTGCCTGCTGAACAGCCGTCTCATCTTTCTGTCGCCAGCGACCAAACAGCGACTGGTGCGGATAACGCCCGCGCGCGACCAGTTCGCTGACGCTGATGCCCGCTGGTGCATTCGAGCTTTGCGGTAGCAGCCCCAGCCGACGCGCCACCTCTTTGGTAGCGTAGTGAGCAATCGCATTGCCATCCAGCAGCACCTGGCCTTTCAGGGGCGAGACCAGGCGGCATAAGGTACGCAGCAGCGTCGACTTTCCACAGGCATTTGGGCCAATAATAACGGTCAGTTCACCGTCGGGGATCGCGACGGTGAGATTCTCCGCCACGATTTTTTTGTCATACCCCAGCGTCAGCGCGTCGCCCTGCAAACGTGTTTTCACTGTCATTGGCGTCGCGCCTCCCGTACCAGTAAAGCAATCAGATAGAGTCCGCCCAGGCTAACCGTGATGACGCCAACCGGCAGCTGATAAGGCAGGAAAAAGTGCTGCGCGGCGTAATCCGCGGCGGTTAACAGCAGCGCGCCGCACAAGGCAGCCAGCGGCAGCGCGCCTTTGATACCGCCACATAGCCGACGAGCAATCTGCGGTGCCAGCAGCGCAATAAAGGAGACAGGACCGACCAGCGCGGTAGAGGCGGCGGTGAGGATCACGCCCGTCAGCATCAGCAAAACGCGGCTGCGTTCAACCGGTACGCCCAGCGCGCAGGCGGTGTCGTCACCCATCTCCAGCAGACGCATGCGCCGGGCCAGCATGCTTGTCGCCAGCAGCGCCAGCAGCAGCACGATAATCACCGGCGTCGTTTTCGCCCAGGTAATGCCGTTGAGTGAACCGGCGCTCCAGAGCCCGGCGCTCAGTGCCGCCTCCAGTGAGGCGCTGATAATCAGCCAGCTGTTCAGCGCCATCAGCAGCGCCCGCACGCTGATGCCCACAATGATCAGACGAAAGGTCTCCACGCCGTTGCGCCAGCTCAACAGCCAGACCACGCCCGCCGTGAGCAGTCCGCCAAGCAGTGCCGCCAGCGTCATGCCCTCCATGTTTTGCTGGAACAGCACCAGTGCCACCAGCACGCCGCTGTAAGCGCCGGTATTGAAACCCAGAATATCGGGGCTGCCCAGCGGGTTGCGCAGCAGCGACTGAAAAATTGCCCCGCTGACGCCCAGTGCCGCACCAATCAGCAGCGCCATCATGACACGCGGCAGTCGCCACTCCAGTACAATCAGCTGTATGTTACGCGCCGCCTCGCCGTTGATAAGGGCCCACAACTGGCTGGCGGAGATCGGTAAGGTGCCGCGCGTAATGCTCAGAAAGGTCAGCACCCCGCAGGCCACCAGCAGCATCAGCGCATTAATCATCACCCGTTTCATAGCTGCCCTCTTCCCGACTTGCGGCGCACCAGCACAACCAGCATCGGCGCGCCCAGTATGGCCGTGACAATCGACACGCGCAGTTCGCCCGGTACCAGCAGCCGTCCCAGAATATCGGCGGCCAGCAGCAAACAGGGGGTGATAAGAAGGGTTCCGGGCAGCATCCAGCGATGATCGTTACCCAGCAGCCAGCGGGCCAGATGTGGCGTCATTAAGCCGACAAAAGCGATGGGGCCGACAGCGGCTGTCGCCGCCCCACTCAGCAGCGCAATAGCCAGTAATCCCACCAGCTGGGTACGCATCACCCGGGTACCCAGCGCGGTCGCCATATCACCGCCCATACTCAGGCTGTTGAGCGAACGCGCCAGCAGCAGCGCCAGCAGGCTACCGGCGACTACCGCCGGAAAGGTGGTGCGCAGAATGGCAAAATTGCGGATATCCAGCGAGCCACTGTGCCAGAAACGCAGATGATCGTAGATGTCAGGATTGAGTAGCGATAAACCAGAGGTTAACCCCTCCAGCACCGCGCCCAGCGCCACGCCTGCCAGCGTCAGACGCACCGGATTAACGCGGCCACCGCCCAGCGCACCGGTCAGCGCCACCAGCAGGGAGGCCAGCAGTGCGCCCGTAAAGGCAAAGCCAAGCCAGTCCGCGGGGGAGTCAGCGCCAGACAGGGCGATGCCCAGCACTACCGCAAAGCCTGCACCGGCGTTGATACCGAGAATGCCGGGATCGGCCAGCGGATTGCGCGTCAGGCTCTGCATCAGCGCGCCCGCCAGACCTAAACTGATCCCGGCCAGCAGACCCGCCAGGGTGCGCGGCAGTCGGGCATCGCGCACGATGACACAATCGACGCGGTTACAGTCGCTGAATAAGGCCTGCGTGACATCATGAAAGGGGATAGATTTGGCACCCAGCATCAGGCTGAGCGCGAGAAGCAACAACAGCAGCATCCCTGAACCTGCTATTGCACGAAGTTGACGCATAACGTTTAAACCTTCACCGATTCATTGAGATCGCAGCACGAGTCATTATGATAATGATACTTGTTATCGTTATTAGTGATTTTTTGTATGTTACCATGACTCCCGGACTCAATGATGAGGAAAATGGGTGCAAAAAAGCGACGTTATGAACAAACCCTCCCACTTTATCGATCTCAGCCTGCTGAGAACCCACCCCGCCTTTCGCGCCATTTTTATCGCCCGCTTTATCTCCATCGTTGCCCTCGGCATGCTGGCGGTGGCGGTACCGGTTCAGATTCAGCAGCTAACGCAGTCGCCGCTGCTGGTGGGTCTGGCGGTGACGCTGGCCGGTGCCGGCATGTTTATCGGCCTGCTGACCGGCGGCGTGCTGGCGGATCGCTATGAGCGCCGACGTCTGATCCTGTTTGCCCGATCCACCTGTGGCCTGGGCTTTGTCGCCTTATGCATCAATGCCCTGCTCCCTTCGCCGTCGGTGATCGCCGTCTTTGTGCTGGGACTGTGGGATGGTTTTTTCGGCGCGATAGGCGTCACCGCGCTGCTGGCGGCGACGCCGGCGCTGGTCGGGCGTGAAAACCTGATGAAAGCAGGTGCGATTACCATGCTGACAGTGCGCTTTGGCGCGATTCTCTCACCCGCCATTGCCGGACTGGTCATCGCGCAGGGCGGTGTGGCGTGGAACTATGGACTGGCGGCGTTCGGCACGTTGCTGACGGTGCTAACCCTGCTGCGGTTGCCGCGGCTGGCGCCACCGCCGCAGCCGCGTGAACATCCGCTGAAAGCACTGGCCAGCGGCGTGCAATTCCTGTTTGCCAGCCCGATTGTTGGCATGGCGGCGCTGGTCGGCGCGCTGGTGACGTTAGCCAGCGCGGTGCGCGTGCTCTATCCGGCGCTGGCGCCACACTGGCAGGTCGGCGTGACGGAGTTAGGGCTGATGTATGCCGCCGTTCCGCTGGGTGCTGCCACAGGTGCCCTCACCAGCGGACGGCTGGCACAGTCACCGCAGCCGGGCCGCCTGATTCTGGCGAGTGCTATTGCTGCTTTCGTCGCGCTGGCTCTGTTCAGCCTGATGCCGTGGTTCAGCGCGAGTCTGGTCTGCCTCGCGGTCTTTGGCTATTTCAGTGCCATCAACAGCCTGGTGCAGTACGCGCTGATCCAGACGCTGACGCCTGATGCGCTGCTCGGCAGGATCAACAGCCTCTGGACAGCGCAGAATGTCACCGGCGATGCGATAGGTGCAGCGATGATTGGCGCGATGGGTTCACTGCTGTTGCCGCAGCAGGCGGCCAGCCTGGCTGGTCTGGCAGCCACCGTGCTGGGCATCATCATGTGGCTGCTGATGGCGCGTCTGCGTCGCTATCAACCGCCTGCACCGGCGGAAACGGGATCATGATTTAACGAACAGCGTCTCCAGCCGCGTCAGCAAATTACTGGCGCTGTAGTAGTCGAGCCGGAAGCTATCCAGCCCCAGCGCATAGACCGCTTTTGCGCGCACAGCTGGGGTCTGCGCCAGGAAAGGGTTGCTCATCACCTGTGCGGCGGTGGGCTCTTCGGCGGCAAACAGCAGATATGATTGACCATTAAGGCCTGCCGCCAGATTTTCTCCTGACAGTTGCAGGATATCTTTACGCTGTCCCATGCTGTGACCAGCCTGAAGAGTGGCCGGCGGCGTCGCCAGGGTGAAGCCCAGTTGCTGCAGTAACTTCCCCTGCGCCGACGCATCCGTCCACAGATTGACTGCCCGGCCATCACCGTTCCACACCATCGCTGATACCGGCTGCGGCGGCAGAGTCAGCTTCGCTTTCAGACCCTTTTCTCGCGCATCAAACTCTGCTTTCCGGGCGGCAGCTTCCGCTTCATGCCCGGTCGCCTCACCCAGCAACGTCACCAGTTGCTGCCAGCTTTTATCGTCGTAATTCACCACCAGCACCGGCGCAATCGCCGCAAGCTGATCGACCAGTTTGATCGCCGAATCATTCCCGGTGGCGCTGACCACAATCAGGTCTGGCGCTTCAGCAGCAATCGCTTCTGCACTGGGCTCACCAATGTAGAGACGTTTTACGCCGCGCTGTTTGGCCACTTCGCCCCACTGACGGAAGAATCCCTGCTTATCAGCCAGCCGACTGCCGGGTGCGGTTGCGCCACTAGCGACGACCGGCGCATCAATGGCCAGCAGCGAGCCGGTCAGGGTAACGCTGGTCGAAACAATGCGCATCGGTGCCTGGGTCAGCGTGATATTGCCTGTTGCCCCGGCGACAGTTCGCGGCCAGCCGGTCTGGGCAGCAGCGGTAACACTGAACAGGCTGATGCTCAGGAAAAACAGCGCTATCGCCGATGTGACACCATGTTTACTCATAGATTTTCGTCCACTTTTACCCGGAAAAAGAGAGAGACCATTTGTGCTGATTTAACCGGCCATACCAGCTGAATCGCCGCGTAATTATTGACACTTTCAGCTAATCAACGTAGGTTACTGGCCCACAATACAAATGATAATCATTATTAGTTATCTTATCATTTATAGGTGGAAATTATGGTGGAATCGCTGGCGTTTGAACATCCCTTGTTGCAGGATTTCCCGGCACTCTGCCGTGGCTTTCTGTTTACCTCTCCCTGGCAAAGCCTGACCACACAGGGCTGTTTTACTACCCTTACCGCGCCGGTAAGGCAGGGTGAGCAGCTGACAGGGGAGTTTCAGCAGCAACTACAGCACCATTTTGCTTCAGCCAGAAAACAGGGCATTGCCCATCCCATTCTGGTGGGTGCAATCCCCTTCGACGTGGATCAGCCCGCTGCGCTGTTTATCCCTGAGTCGTATCAGACCTTTAACCGTGACGATCTCAACGCCAGTGCCTCTCTAACTGAGGCTGAACTGCCGCAGGTACGTCGCCGCACGGCGGTGCCGGACCATGACATTTTCATCGACATGGTTGCGCAGGCGGTGGCGGCTACGCAGCGCGGCGATCTGGATAAAGTGGTGTTGTCGCGGCTGATGGATATCGTGGCGGAACAGCCGGTTGATACGGCCGCCCTGATGCAGCGCATCGTGGCGCAGAACCCTAACAGCTATCACTTTCATCTGCCGCTGCCCGATGGTGGCGCGCTGGTTGGCGCCAGCCCGGAACTGATGATTCGTAAGCAGGGCCGCCAGTTCAGCTCCTGTCCGCTGGCCGGTTCAGCGCCGCGTCATCGCGATCCGCAGCGTGACCAGGCCTCTGGCGACAGCCTGATGCACTCAGCAAAAGATCGTCATGAGCATAAGCTGGTCACGGATGCGATGCGCGCGACGCTGCAACCGCGCAGCCGCCTGCTGTCGGTCCCCGAGACACCCTCACTGCTGACCACTGCAACATTGTGGCATCTCGCTACGCAGATTCAGGGTGACGTGCTGGACGATCGCGAAAATGCGCTGTCACTGGCCTGTCTGCTGCATCCGACACCGGCCCTCAGCGGCTTCCCGCATCAGCGTGCTCAGACGCTGATTCAGCGACTGGAGCCATTTGAACGTCAGCTGTTTGGCGGCATCGTCGGCTGGTGTGACGATCAGGGCAATGGCGAATGGGTCGTCACCATTCGCTGCGGTACGGTGAATGGCCCGCGGGTGCGGCTGTTTGCGGGCGCAGGCATCGTAGCGGACTCACAACCTGAATCAGAATGGCGTGAAACCGGCGTCAAACTCGACACCATGCTTCGCGCTTTTGGACTGCAATAAAGGAACCTGTATGACGATTTCCTACAGCCGCTGGCCGGACGATCTGGCCGCACGTTACCGTGAAAAAGGCTACTGGCTCGATCTGCCGATGACCGACATCCTGGAACGTCATCGCGACAGCGAGAGCGTGGCGGTGATTGATGGCGAACGACAATTTACCTATCGCCAGCTGGCGGCGCTGAGTGACAACCTGGCCGCGGCATTGCAGCGTCGCGGCCTGAAGTCAGGCGATACGGCGCTGGTGCAGCTTGGCAACGTGGCGGAATTTTACCTGACGCTGTTTGCCCTGTTCAAAATCGGCGTTGCCCCGGTTAACGCCCTGTTCAGCCATCAGCGCACCGAACTGGCCGCCTATGCCAGTCAGATCTCGCCGAGCCTGTTAATTGCCGATCGCAGCCACGCACTGTTCGCCGATGATGCGTTTATTGCGCAACTTCGCCGCGATCAGCGTTCACTCCAACAGGTGATCCTGCGTAATGATGCTCAGACGGAAAACAGCCTCGACGCCCTGCTGGCTGAACCCGCGGGCAACTTCATCGCAACCCCGACCGCAGGCGATGAAGTCGCCTTTTTCCAGCTGTCGGGTGGCAGTACCGGTACACCGAAACTGATCCCACGTACCCATAATGATTACTACTACAGCATCCGTGAGAGTGACGTTATCTGCGATGTTACCGCCGACACCCGCTACCTGATCGCCCTGCCCGCCGCGCATAACTTCCCGATGAGTTCGCCGGGCGCGCTGGGCGTTTTTTACGCGGGCGGACAGGTGATCTTAGCCGCCGATCCCAGCGCAACGCTCTGCTTCCCGCTGATTGAAAAGCATCAGGTCACCGATACCGGCCTGGTTCCGCCCGCCGCCAGTCTCTGGCTGCAGGCGATTCAGGAATGGGGCAGCAATGCTGCGCTGGCCTCGCTGCAACGCATTCAGGTCGGTGGCGCAAAGCTGGGCGAAACGCTGGCCGCGCGCATCCAGAACGAGATCGGCTGCACCCTGCAGCAGGTATTTGGTATGGCGGAAGGTCTGGTGAACTACACCCGACTGGATGACGATGAGCAGACCATTCTCACCACGCAGGGACGCCCGATCTCCCCGGATGACGAGGTGTGGGTCGCCGACGATCAGGGTAATCCATTGCCAGCAGGCTCCATCGGTCGCCTGATGACGCGTGGTCCTTATACCTTCCGCGGCTACTACAACAGCCCGGAACATAACGCCGCCAGCTTCGATGACCAGGGCTTTTACTGCTCTGGCGATCTGATTGAGATCACGCCCTCTGGCAACATCATCGTGCAGGGCCGGGAGAAAGATCAGATCAACCGGGGCGGCGAAAAGATCGCAGCCGAAGAGATCGAAAACCTGCTGCAGCGCCATGCGGATGTGATCCACGCTGCGCTGGTCTCCATGAGCGACGAGCTGATGGGTGAAAAGAGTTGTGCCTTTATCGTCACCCGTCAGCCGGTTAAACCGGTGGCGCTGCGTCGTCACCTGCGTGAACTTGGCGTGGCAGAATTTAAGCTGCCCGACCGTATTACCTGCGTAGATGCCCTGCCGCTGACCGCGGTCGGAAAGGTGGACAAAAAACGTCTGCGCCAACAACTTGCCGATCAACAAGCGCAAGCCTGATCTGTCCGGAGATTTTCAATGGCTATTCCACAACTGACCTCTTATCCGCTGCCAGCCGCCACCGAGTTGCCCAACAACAAAGTGAAATGGATGCTGGAGCCGGACCGTGCCGCCCTGCTGATCCACGATATGCAGCGCTATTTTCTCAACTTCTGGGGCGAAAATAGCCCGCTGGTTGAGCAGGTAGTCGACAATATTGCCCGCCTGCGTCGCTACTGCAAAGCGCAGGGTATTCCGGTGTTTTACACCGCTCAGCCAAACGCGCAGAGCGATGAAGATCGTGCGCTGCTCAACGACATGTGGGGACCGGGCCTGAATAAACATCCCGATCAGCAGAAGATCGTGGATGCGCTGGCACCGGATGAGGACGATCAGGTCCTGACCAAATGGCGCTACAGTGCATTTCACCGCTCGCCGCTGGAGTCGATCCTGCAGGAGATGGGCCGCGATCAGCTGATTATCACCGGCGTCTATGCCCATATTGGCTGCCTGACCACCGCCACCGATGCGTTTATGCGCAATATTCAGCCGTTCATGGTGGCCGATGCGCTGGCTGACTTCAGCCGTGAGGAACATATGATGGCGCTGACCTACACCGCGGGCCGTAGCGGAAAAGTGGTGATGACCGCCGATCTGATGCCTGTGCCACTCAGCAAAGATGATTTGCGCGCGTTGATCCTGCCGCTGCTGGAAGATGATGAGGTGCCGGAAGATGATGAAAACCTGATTGATTACGGTCTGGACTCAGTACGCGTGATGGCGCTGGCGGCACGCTGGCGTCAGGTACATCGTGATATCGATTTCGTCAGCCTGGCGAAAAACCCGAGCATTGATGGCTGGTGGGCGCTGCTGGCGCGGGAGCCGGCGAAATGAGCCATACATTCGACTTCAGCGGTAAAATCGTCTGGGTAACCGGTGCCGGCCAGGGCATAGGCTATCATACTGCGTTAGCCTTTCATCAGGCTGGCGCACAGGTCGAGGCCTTTGATCAACGTTTTAAGGGCCATGATTACCCGTTTCCCTGCCACACGATGGATGTAGCCGATCCGGCTCAGGTCAAAACGATCTGCCAGCGCGTATTGGCTGCGCAGCCGCGCATTGATGTGCTGGTCAACGCAGCCGGTATCTTACGGATTGGTGCCACCGATGAGCTGTCGTTTGCCGACTGGCAGGCGTGTCTTAACGTCAATGCGGGCGGCGCGTTTAATCTGTTCCAGCAGACATTGCCACGCTTTCGTGAACAGCGCGCCGGTGCCATCGTCACCGTCGCGTCTAATTCGGCTCACGCCCCGCGTATCGGCATGTCCGCTTATGGTGCTTCAAAAGCGGCGCTGCGCAGTCTCTGTCAGACCGTGGGTCTGGAGATGGCGCCCTATGGCGTCCGCTGCAACATCGTTTCACCCGGTTCCACCGACACCGATATGCAGCGCAGCCTGTGGCACACACCGACGGGTGAGCAGGAGATGATTGCCGGCTTCCCGGATCAGTTCAAGCTGGGTATCCCGCTGGGCAAGATCGCGCAGCCGCAGGAAATTGCAGCCACCGTACTGTTTCTCGCGTCGGATCTTGCCAGCCATGTGACGCTGCAGGATATTGTGGTTGATGGTGGCGCAACCCTGGGAGCCTGATGATGACAGCGATCTGGAAGCGATCCATTGATCTTCCCGCCCTGAATGCGCTGGGTGAGAACTCTCTGGTGGCCCATCTGGGTATCGTTTTTACCCTGATAGGTGATGATTATCTGGAAGCGACGATGCCGGTCGATGCCCGTACGCAACAGCCGTTCGGGCTGCTGCATGGCGGTGCGTCCGTGGTGCTGGCGGAGTCGATGGGCTCAATTGCCGGATATCTGGCGGTTGAGGAAGGCAGCAGCGTGGTTGGCGTAGAAGTGAATGCCAGCCATCATCGTGCGGTTTCTGCCGGTCTGGTGCGGGGAATTTGCCGTCCACTGCATCTGGGTAAACGCAGTCAGAGCTGGCAGATTGAGATTCGGAACGGTCGGGATCAGCTGTGCTGCAGTGCGCGACTGAGTGTAGCGGTGATGAGCTAGCTGCAGAAAGAACAATGCCCCCTTTCAGGCCTGAAAGGGGGCATTGCATATCACGCTGTAGCAGGCGATCGGTTAACGCTGATAGATAATTTCAACGCCTTCGTCGTCTTCATCATCCCAGTCGTCATCCCACTCTTCATCTTCCACTTCAACCGTGTTTTCAATGGTTTCTTTGTGGTAATCGTCCCACATGAACTCCACTTTCTCCGGCTGCTTCTCTTCAAGCTCCGCTTCTTTCGGATTAGCGTTGATGAAGCTCATCACGTCCCAGCAGAGTTCGTTGACACCGGTACGGCTTGCGGCAGAAATCAGGTAATACTTATCTTCCCAGCCCAGTGCTTCAGCCACCGCTTTAGCCCGTGACTGCGCTTCTTCTTCACTGATCAGATCAATTTTGTTGAAGACCAGCCAGCGTGGCTTGTTGAACAGCTTCTCGCTGTACTTTTCCAGCTCGCCGAGAATGATGCGGGCATTTTCAACCGGATCGCTTTCATCGATGGGGTCGATGTCGATCAGGTGCAGCAACACGCGGCAGCGCTCAAGGTGCTTCAGGAAGCGAATGCCGAGGCCTGCGCCATCGGCTGCGCCTTCAATCAGGCCAGGGATATCGGCCACGACGAAGCTCTGCTCGCTGTCCATACGAACCACGCCCAGGCTCGGCACCAGCGTGGTAAACGGATAGTCCGCCACTTTTGGCTTCGCTGCCGATACGGCACGGATAAAGGTCGATTTACCGGCATTCGGTAAGCCCAGCATCCCGACATCTGCCAGCAGCATCAGCTCCAGCTGCAGATCGCGCTTTTCACCTGGGGTACCCATGGTTTTCTGGCGCGGACTGCGGTTTACAGATGATTTAAAGCGGGTGTTACCCAGGCCATGCCAGCCGCCTTTGCCGACCATCAGTTTCTGGCCGTGACGCGTCATGTCGCCCAGTGTCTCGCCGGTACCCTGATCGATAACCCGGGTGCCGACCGGCACTTTAACTTCGATATCTTTACCGCGTTTGCCAGTACAGTCGCGGCTCTGGCCGTTCTGCCCACGCTCGGCGCGGAAAGATTTTTCGAAACGATAATCGATAAGGGTGTTGAGGTTTTCATCAGCGATCAGATAAACGTCACCGCCGTCACCGCCATCACCCCCATCAGGGCCGCCTCTCGGGATATATTTTTCGCGGCGGAAGCTTACGCAACCATTACCGCCATCACCGGCGACGACCAAAATTGTCGCTTCATCTACAAACTTCATTTTCTATCTCCGTCACACAATCGCCTGCAGCACTCTGCAGACGGGTCCGCCAGGGTCTTCTGCGCTGACCAGCGGCGGATAAATCAGGATTGGCTTTCGCCAGTGCGTACATAAAGTGTACAGCAAACTTTTGTGATGCGTCGCTTTTACCGCAACAGACCGCAGAATGTAAAAAGCCCCGCAGGAGCTGCGGGGCCTTCAATTCGTGCGTTCAGACGTTAAACGTCTGCGTCACGACAACCTTACTCAGCAACGATGCTGATGTATTTACGGTTGTTCGGACCTTTAACTTCGAACTGTACTTTACCGTCTGCGGTAGCAAACAGGGTGTGGTCACGACCACAACCTACATTGGTACCGGCGTGGAATTTGGTGCCACGCTGACGAACGATGATGCTACCTGCCAGAACAGATTCGCCACCGAAACGTTTTACACCCAGACGTTTTGCATTGGAGTCACGACCATTTCGAGTCGAACCACCAGCCTTTTTATGTGCCATTTGTCAGATCTCCTCTTATGCCGTGATACCAGTGATTTTCACATCAGTGAACCACTGGCGATGGCCTGCTTGCTTACGGTAGTGCTTACGACGACGAAACTTAACGATCTTAATTTTCTCGCCACGACCGTGAGCAACAACTTCTGCCTTGATCATTCCGCCTGAAACCAGTGGCGCGCCGATTTTCACGTCTTCGCCATTAGCAATCATCAGAACCTGGTCAAACTCAATCGTTTCACCGGTTGCGATGTCCAGCTTTTCCAGGCGAACGGTCTGACCTTCGCTTACTCGGTGTTGTTTACCACCACTTTGGAAAACCGCGTACATATAAAACTCCGCTTCTGCGCTTGCCTTTTAGTTCATCAGGCGGCGCGCTAAATATTCACAATAGGGCGCGAATTCTACGCAAAACTCCAGAAGAAGACAAGAGCACTTTGCACACTCTTGCAGAAAAAAAACACAGGCTGAATGCAACCGTTTCTCAGGCAGAAAATTCAAGTACAATCAGTAACAGATTACCTGAACGCTGGCTGGGTAAAAGCACTTACCATGGCAGAGATAACGAGTCATAGCTGAAAAGACGAATGAACTTAGAACAGATTAATGAATTAACCGCACAGGATATGGCTGCCGTTAACCAGACCATCCTCGACCAGCTGAATTCAGATGTCTCGCTCATCAACCAGTTGGGCTACTACATCATCAGTGGTGGGGGCAAGCGTATCCGTCCCATGATTGCCGTGCTATCCGCACGTGCCATGGGCTACAAGGGCGATCTTCACGTGACCAATGCGGCGCTGATCGAATTTATCCACACCGCCACGCTGCTGCATGACGATGTCGTGGATGAATCCGATATGCGTCGTGGCAAAGCGACCGCGAACGCGGCGTTTGGCAATGCGGCAAGCGTGCTGGTCGGTGATTTTATTTACACCCGCGCCTTCCAGATGATGACCAGCATGGGTTCGCTGCGTATCCTGGCGCTGATGTCAGAAGCGGTAAACGTGATTGCTGAGGGCGAAGTCCTGCAGCTGATGAACGTCAACGATCCCGACATCACCGAAGAGAGTTACATGCGCGTGATTTACAGCAAGACCGCGCGTCTGTTTGAAGCGGCCTCGCAGGCCTCGGCGATACTGGCTGAAGCCACACCTGAAGAGGAAAAAGCGCTACAGGATTATGGGCGCTATCTGGGCACCGCTTTCCAGTTAATTGACGACTTACTGGATTACAGTGCTGACGGCGAGACGCTGGGCAAAAATACCGGCGATGATCTGAGTGAAGGCAAACCCACGCTGCCACTGCTGCATGCTATGCAGCACGGCTCACCTGAGCAGGCGAAGATGATCCGTGAAGCCATTGAGCAGGGAAATGGCCGCCATCTGCTTGAACCGGTACTGGAAGCGATGAATCAGTGTGGTTCACTCGAATGGACGCGCAGCCGCGCCGAACAGGAAGCGGATAAAGCCATTGAAGCCTTGCGTATTCTGCCCGAATCGCCGTGGCGCAGTGCGCTGGAGTCGCTGGCGCACATGTCAGTTCAGCGCGATTTCTGATCCCTCACGGAGCCTGACAGGCTCCGTTTTTACGTCCCTGCTCTCACTTCTTTTTGTTATCTCTTAGCTGTTGCACTCCTTTTGCATGCCACCCCACAGATCAGATGCTGGATCCAAATATTACTGGAAACTAATGGGAACTATTTGCTATAAAAACACCAATCTTTCCAGATAAGGGTAAAAAGGAAAGCTCACGTCCTGCTGGACGACGCAATGACAGGGAAAAGGAGAACAGGATATGCAAAAAAGGATGGAAGACTGGCACCCGGCTGACATTATCGCGGCGCTGCATAAGCGTGGAATGACACTCGCGGCGCTGTCACGCGCAGCAGGTCTTAGTTCATCTACGCTGGCTAATGCGCTCACGCGTCCATGGCCCAAGGGCGAATGGTTGATCGCTGACGCGATCAAGGTTCATCCTTGTGAGATCTGGCCCAGCCGCTATTACGATCCCGAGACCCACTGCCTGCTGGATCGCAGAAAACGTATCCGGGCGCCTGTCGATCATTCCGATACCGCCTGAAAACTCAGGCGATCCTCAGGCGAAAAAAAACCAGCCCCCAAAGGGGGCTGGCTCTTTCAGAGCATCTGCGGGATTACTCTTCGCTGACGCGCTCGATGTTTGCGCCCATGGCTTTCAGCTTATCTTCGATGTGCTCATAGCCACGATCGATGTGATAAATGCGATCAACAAACGTCGTTCCTTCCGCAATACAACCGGCCAGAACCAGGCTGGCAGACGCACGCAAATCGGTCGCCATCACCTGCGCACCTGACAGGGTTTCAACCCCATGACAGATCGCCGTGTTGCTCTCAATCTCAGCATGTCCGCCCATACGAATCAGTTCCGGGATATGCATGAAACGGTTTTCGAAGATGGTTTCGGTAATCACGCCCGTGCCTTCCGCAACCATGTTTAGCAGTGTGAACTGCGCCTGCATATCGGTCGGGAAACCTGGATGCGGTGCAGTGCGCACGTTGACCGCTTTTGGCCGCTTGCCGTGCATATCCAGACTGATCCAGTCTTCACCGGTTTCGATATCGGCACCCGCATCACGCAGCTTGGCCAGCACAGCATCCAGCGTATCCGGCTGGGTTTTGTGACACATCACTTTGCCACCCGAAATGGCCGCAGCCACCAGGAAGGTACCGGTTTCGATACGATCCGGCAGGACACGATAAACACCGCCACCCAGACGCTCTACGCCTTCGATGGTGATTTTATCGCTGCCTGCACCACTGATTCTGGCGCCCAGGGTGTTAAGGAAGTTGGCGGTATCGACAATTTCCGGCTCACGCGCCGCATTCTCAATCACGGTGGTACCGGTCGCCAGCGTCGCAGCACTCATGATGGTCACGGTCGCGCCGACGCTGATTTTGTCCATGACAATCAGTGCGCCCTTCAGGCGGCCATTGACTGACGCTTTCACGTAGCCCTCTTCCAGCTTGATCTCGGCACCCAGCTGTTCAAGACCGGTGATGTGCAGATCAACCGGACGCGCGCCGATAGCGCAGCCACCCGGCAGGGAAACCTGACCCTGACCAAAACGCGCCACCAGCGGGCCCAGCGCCCAGATTGAGGCACGCATAGTTTTGACCAGATCGTAAGGCGCACAAAATACATCTACCGCGCTGGCATCGACATGCACAGAACCGTTGCGTTCCACCTTCGCACCCAGCTGGCTCAGCAGCTTCATGGTGGTATCAATGTCGCGCAGCTTTGGCACATTCTGGATCTCGACCGGCTCTTCAGCCAGCAGCGCAGCAAACAGAATAGGAAGCGCGGCGTTCTTTGCCCCGGAAATGGTTACTTCACCACTTAAGCGGGTGGGGCCTTGCACACGAAATTTGTCCATTAACACGGCTCTCAATTAACTAGCTAAAGATTGGACTCGCCAGCGACGAGTTCACCCCGCTGGGGATCAGAAACCGTTGAGTTTACGGTCACGCGCCCATTCAGCGGGAGTATAGGTTTTGATAGAGACAGCATGAATGCGGTTATCCGCAATAAATTCCATCAGCGGCGCGTAGACAGCCTGCTGCTTTTTTACGCGGCTCAGTTCGCCAAACAGTTCGCCTACGGCGATCACCTGAAAATGGCTGCCATCATTGCTCATCACATGCACTTCGTCTAAAGGCAATGCTGCCATCAGCACGGCCTGAATTTCACTGTTTTCCATTGGGCTTAACTTCACTTAATAATAATAAGGCTGACATAGTAGAGGAAAGCGGCTGACTCTTAAATACGCAAAAGCCCCTGTTGAAAACAGGGGCTTAGCATAACAACCGGATATCAGGCGCTTTTATCCGCAGAAACAATAATCTGTTGCAGATTGTAAAGCGTTATCAGCGAATGCAGTTTGTCGCTGATGCCCGTAAAGCGAGGGGTAATACCCTGTGCCCGCGCGATTTCCCGCAGGTGCACCAGCAGGGCAAGCCCGGAAGAGTCCACACGCTCCAGCGCCGCGACGTCGATGGTATCGACATCTTTAATCAGCGTTTCACGTTGCTGCCACAGGCTCATCAGCGTGTCGCGATCCAGTTCGCCTTTCAGTAATAGCGTGCTGGCTTCCCGCTCCCAGCGTAACGATTCGTGCATTATTGTTGTTTATCCAGCGTGATTGGCTGTGCCGCAGAAGATTTCAGCTGCGCCGTCAGACCATCGATACCTTTGGTACGTAACAGATCGCTCCACTCATTTTGTTTGGTGGTGATCATGCTGACGCCTTCAGCGATCATGTCATACGCCTGCCAGTTACCGCTCTGGCTGTTTTTACGCCACTGGAAGTCGAGGCGAACCGGTGGACGACCATTGGGATCGATAATGGAAACGCGAATAGCGACAATCTGGGCATCGCCTAACGGCTGCTCAGGTTGAATCTGGTAGCTCTGCCCATTGTACAGTGCCAGTGCCTGACCATAAGCCTGCGCCAGATAGTCACCAAAGGCGCTGAAGTAGGCTTCACGCTGAGCGGGCGTCGAATCACGATAGTAGCGGCCCAGCACTAACGCGCCCGCATATTTGATCTGCACATAGGGCAGCAGCTCCTGACGCACAATCTGACGCAGGTAGTTAGGGTCCTGCTTGATTTTCGGCTGCTCGTTTTTCAGACGGGTGAACGTCTTTTGCGCCGCTTCATTCATCAGTTTGTAGGGGTTGCTCTGATCGGCTGCGGTTGCCGTCAGCGGTACCGCAACCACCAGCATGGCAATCATCAGTAAACGTTTAAACATGGTATACCCTCTTCTTTAAGGTTGAGCCGGTGCCGCAGGCGCAGCACTGTCGCCTTCCTGCGCATCCTTGTTTTCACTGTTTTGTTTATTATCGCCGCTCTTATAAAGGAACTGACCGATCAGGTCTTCGAGCACCATGGCGGATTTCGTATCGCGCAGCGTATCGCCATCTTTCAGCATCGCCGAACCCAGTTCAGGATCGTCAAATCCTAAATTGAGTGCCAGGAATTGCTCACCCAGTAGTCCCTGAGTGCGAACCGCCAGCGAGCTGGTGTCTGAAATTTTATTCGCATACTGATCGCTGATGTCCATGGTGACACGCGGCAGCAGCGTTTTCGGCTCTAACTCAATGTCGGTCACCCGGCCAATCACCACCCCACCAATCTTGACCGGCGAACTGGCTTTGAGACCACCAATATTGTCAAAGGTGGCGTAGAGCTTCCACGTCGGCTCGGTGCCCATTGACTTTAAATCGGCGACGCGCAGCGCGAGAAACAGCGCCGCCAGCAACGCCATAATCATAAATATGCCAACCCAGATTTCGCTTTTTTTGCTTTGCATTGCATCAATTCCCAAACATCAGTGCTGTCAGCACAAAATCCAATCCGAGCACCGCCAGTGACGCGTGCACCACAGTGCGCGTCGTCGCGCGACTGATCCCTTCAGAAGTTGGAATCGCATCATAGCCGTTAAACAGCGCAATCCACGTCACGGTAATGGCAAATACCGCACTTTTAATCAGGCAGTTAACCACATCGGCACGAAAATCGACGGCATTCTGCATCGCCGACCAGAAGAAACCAGGATCAATCCCTTTCCAGCTCACCCCGACCAGCGCCCCACCGGCAATCCCTACCGCGGTAAAAATCAGCGTCAGTAACGGCATACTGATAAAACCGGCCCAGAAGCGCGGCGAGACCACCCGGCGCAACGGGTCAACCGCCATCATCTCCATACTGGAGAGCTGTTCGGTGGCCTTCATCAGGCCGATTTCGGCGGTCAGCGCAGACCCTGCCCGTCCGGCGAACAGCAGCGCGGTCACAACCGGCCCCAGTTCGCGCAGCAATGACAGCGCCACCAGCATACCGAGGCTGGTTTCCGCGCCATAGGTGTTTAAGACCAGATAACCCTGAAGGCCAAGCACCATGCCGATAAACAGACCGGAAACCACGATGATCAGCAGCGACAGCACGCCGACGCTATAAAGTTGTTTAATCAGTAGCGGCGTGTGTCTGCGGAACGCTGGCTTGCCCACCAGCGCATGAAAGAGCATGAGTCCTGCGCGTCCAAAACTGGCGCACGTTTCAATTCCCTGACGTCCAAATGTCGCCAGCGCCTTCAACACCATCAGTTTAGTTACTCCCTGAGCCGGTTAAATCAGCGAGATAGTCGCCGGCAGGAAAACGGAAGGGAACCGGACCATCCGCATCGCCATCAATAAACTGGCGAACGCGCGGGTCATTGTTCGCTCGCAACTCCGGCGTGGTGCCGTGTGCGATAATTTTTTGTCCGGCCACGATATAGGCATAGTCCGCAATACTCAGTACTTCCGGTACGTCGTGCGAGACCACAATACAGGTCAGGCCCAGAGCATGGTTCAGTTCATCAATGAGTTTTACCAGCACACCCATCGTGATCGGATCCTGACCGACGAAAGGCTCATCAAACATGATCAGTTCCGGCTCCAGCGCGATAGCGCGCGCCAGTGCCACACGACGCGCCATTCCGCCCGACAGCTCCGCGGGCTTCAGCTGGGCCGCGCCACGCAGACCCACCGCTTCCAGCTTCATCAGCACGGTGCTGTGCAGTAACGGAGGAGGCAGACGAGTATGTTCACGCAGCGGCCAGGCAACATTTTCATAGACCGTCAGGTCAGTAAACAGCGCGCCAGACTGGAACAGCATGCTCATTTTTTTGCGCGCTTCGTACAATTTAGTGCGAGACAGTGACGGAATGTTTTCACCACGGAAAAAGATTTCACCGCGGGTCGGCTGAAGTTGCCCCCCAATCAAGCGTAGCAGCGTGGTTTTTCCTATCCCCGACGGCCCCATTATCGCCGTCACTTTGCCTTTTGGCACGGTCAGCGAAATGTCATCGAAGATGGTGCGATCTCCGCGCGAAAAACTCACGCCACGAACCTCAACCAGATTCGATTGCTGCTGGATCATTATAACCTCTTGTAAGGATCGGGCGTAAACATGGGGTACGATGGTAGCCTGTTCGGTCCTGATTCACGATAGCTTTACAGAAACTTACCGCTAAGATTTGGCGAAAATGGTCATTAAATTTACTTTTGCCGTCCGGACGGTCAAAATCAGCGCCTGTCTCGCCAAACAGAACCTTAAACCGGTCGGGAAAGGCATTGCCGGCCTGGGTTTTTACGCAAGGATTTTTCATGTTCGTAGCTTCTGCACTGCTGATTATCGGTTTGCTTTTACTGGCATATGGTGCCGATCGTCTGGTGTTTAGCGCCTCTATACTGTGTCGATCATTTGGCATCCCGCCACTGATTATTGGCATGACCGTTGTCAGCATCGGCACCTCGCTGCCAGAGATGATCCTCTCCTTTTCCGCCGCGCAGCATGGCCAGATGGATCTTGCTGTTGGCACCGCGCTCGGCTCGAATATTACCAATATTTTACTCATCCTGGGTGCCGCTGCGCTCATGCACCCGCTTAGCGTCCATTCTAATCTGATACGCCGTGAACTGCCGTTAATGTTGCTGGTTACCCTGCTCAGCGGTTTCATGCTGTTTGACAATCAGCTTAGTCGACTGGATGGAATAGGCCTGATCGCCATTGCCGCGATTTATCTGATGGTGGTAATTCGCATTGCGCGTAAAGCAGAACGGGATAACAACGACACCCTGACCCGCGAGCAGCTGGCCGAGCTGCCACGCGAAGAGAGCGGAAATACGGTGGCCTTTCTCTGGCTGGCCGTCGCGCTGATTATCCTGCCGATGTCGACACGAATGGTGATCGACAATGCCACGGCGTTTGCCGACTATTTTGGCGTCAGCGAGCTGGTGATGGGCCTGACGCTGATCGCCGTGGGCACCAGCCTGCCCGAGCTGGCAACGGTTATTGCCGGTGCGCTGAAAGGCGAAGATGATATCGCGATCGGCAATCTGATCGGCGCCAACATTTATAATATTGCCATTGTGCTGGGTCTGCCGGCGCTGATTCACCCTGGCAGTGTCGATTATCACGCCTTCGCCCGTGATTACTGGGTGATGCTGGGAGTCAGCGTGCTGTTTGCCCTGCTCTGCCTGCTACGTCGCCGCCGCGTTGGCCGTACGGCAGGCTTATTTTTACTCTGTGGTTTCTTCGTCTGGGTGACGCTGCTGTGGATGCAGCCGGCATTCATGGACGGCTAACAAGGACAGACTCACTATGTCATATCAGCAACCAACAGCATTTGATTTCCAGCAGGCGGGGAAAACCGTACTGCGCATTGAGCGCGAAGGTCTGGAACAACTCGATCAATATATTAACGACGATTTCGCCCGCGCCTGCGCCCTGATCTACGCCTGTCAGGGTAAAGTGGTGGTGATGGGCATGGGCAAGTCTGGCCATATCGGCAAAAAAATGGCGGCGACCTTTGCCAGTACCGGCACGCCCGCTTTTTTTGTTCATCCGGCCGAAGCCAGCCATGGCGATCTGGGCATGGTGAGCAAAAATGATGTGGTCATCGCCATCTCCAACAGCGGTGAGTCGAACGAAATCCTCGCGCTGATTCCGGTTTTAAAGCGTCAGCACATTACGCTGATCTGCATGACCGGACGGCCTGACAGTGCGATGGGCCGGGTTGCCGATGTGCATCTGTGTGTCCATGTTCCGCAGGAAGCCTGCCCGCTGGGTCTGGCACCGACCACCAGCACCACGGCCACGCTGGTGATGGGTGACGCGCTGGCGGTTTCGCTGCTGGAAGCGCGCGGCTTCACCGCCGAAGACTTTGCTTTGTCCCATCCTGGTGGTGCGCTGGGCCGTAAACTGCTGCTGCATGTGGCTGATATCATGCACAGTGGCGATGAGCTGCCGCACGTCACACGGGACGCCTCGCTGCGCGATGCGCTGCTGGAGATTACCCGCAAAAATCTGGGGCTGACGGTGATCGTCGACGATCTGATGAAAATTGAAGGTATCTTTACCGATGGTGACCTGCGCCGCATCTTTGATATGGGCATCGATTTCCAGCGCGCCACCATCGGGGAAGTGATGACGCCAGGTGGCATCCGCGTCCGGCCTAATATGCTGGCAGTGGAAGCCCTGAACCTGATGCAGACCAAAAACATTACCTCGATTCTGGTGGCCGATGACGACCATCTGCTCGGTGTGGTACATATGCATGACATGCTGCGCGCTGGCGTAGTCTGAACAGGAAGAGAAAATGCAACAGGCAACCCACCCGATTGAAACCTGCTACGGCCCGGTCAGCGCTGACGTTATGGCGCGCGCCAGCAGGATTCGTCTGCTGATCTGCGATGTCGATGGCGTGATGTCCGACGGAGTGATCTACATGGGGAATAATGGCGAAGAGCTGAAGGCATTCAACGTGCGGGACGGTTACGGCGTTCGCTGTTTGCTGACCTCCGATGTGGAAGTGGCTATTATTACCGGCCGCAATGCCCGCCTGATGGAAGATCGCTGCAAAACGCTCGGCATCCGTCATCTTTATCAGGGACAATCGGATAAGCTTTTGGCCTATCGTGAACTTCTGGATAAACTGTCTCTTTCCGACGACCAGGTCGCCTACATTGGTGACGATCTGATCGACTGGCCGGTTATGGCGAAAGTGGGTTTAAGCGTGGCGGTGGCGGATGCACATCCGATCCTGTTGCCGCGCGCGCATTATGTCACGCGGATTGCCGGTGGACGCGGTGCAGTTCGCGAAGTATGTGACCTGATCTTAATGGCGCAGAACAAATTTGAGGATGCCAAAGGGCAATCAGTATGAGTAAAAGCAGGCGTTGGATAACGCTGATTCTGACCTTGATTGCACTGGTTTTGATCGGCTGGAATCTTACTAACCAGGATGACGATGGCACGCCAGTCGGCACGGACAGTCAGTCACCGACCTACACCAGTGCTGATTCACACACTGTGGTTTATAACCCGCAGGGCGCGCTGTCATATAAACTGGTCTCTGACAAAGTGACCTATTTCTCGGATGATGAACTGAGCTGGTTCGACAATCCGGTCATGACCACCTTTGATGAGAACAAAATCCCTACCTGGACGTTACGCGCGGATAAAGCAAAGCTCACCAAAGATCGTATGCTTTACCTGTATGGCCATGTTGAGCTGAATACGCTGACGCAGGATTCTCAGCTTGAGCGGATCAAAACCGATAACGCCCAGATTAATCTTGTCACTCAGGACGTTACCTCTGATGACCAGGTGACATTGTATGGCCGCAGTTTTAACTCCACCGGCATGAAAATGCGCGGCAATTTACGGACAAAAAACGCCGAGTTAATCGAGAAGGTCAAAACCTCTTATGAAATTCAAAATGAACAAAAATAGCCTGAAGCTTTTACTGGCCAGCATGCTGCTGGCAACCAGCGTTCCGGCGCTGGCTCTGACCGGTGACTCGGACAAGCCCGTCAATATTGACTCGCAAAATCAGGCGCTGGATTTGCAAGGCAATGTCGCGACCTTTACCGGCAATGTCATCGTGACGCAGGGCTCAATTAAAATCACGGCAGATAAAGTCGTGGTGACCCGTCCGGGCGGCGACAGCAAGAAAACCATCGTTGACGCCTACGGTAATCCCGCCACCTTCTATCAGATGCAGGACAGCGGTAAGCCGGTGCAGGGCCATGCCGCAAAACTGCACTATGAACTGGCTAACGATTTCGTTGAACTGACCGGCAATGCGTTCATTGAGCAGCAGGACAGCAACATCAAAGGCGATCGTATTACCTACCTGGTGAAAGAGCAGAAAATGCAGGCTTTCAGTCAGGGCCAGAACAAGCGCGTCACGACTGTACTGGTGCCGTCGCAACTTCAGGACAAAGGTTCGTCCAACAGCGGAAAGAAGAGTAACTGATAGCTATGGCCACATTAATCGCAGAAAACCTGGCGAAGGCATATAAAGGCCGTCGCGTGGTAGAAGATGTCAGCCTGCAGGTCAAATCCGGCGAGATTGTCGGCCTGCTGGGCCCGAACGGTGCCGGTAAAACCACCACCTTTTACATGGTAGTGGGCATTGTGCCGCGTGACGCTGGCCGCATTATTATTGATGATGAAGATATCAGCATCCTGCCGCTGCATGCCCGTGCGCGTCGTGGCATCGGCTATCTGCCGCAGGAGGCATCGATCTTCCGTCGCCTCAGCGTCTACGATAACCTGATGGCGGTCTTGCAGATCCGTGACGATCTGACCGAAGAGCAACGCCAGGATCGTGCTCGTGAGCTGATGGAAGAGTTTCACATTGAGCACCTGCGCGACAGCATGGGCCAGGCACTTTCGGGTGGTGAGCGACGTCGTGTTGAGATTGCGCGGGCGCTGGCGGCTAATCCTAAATTTATCCTGCTGGATGAACCTTTTGCCGGTGTTGACCCCATCTCCGTTATCGATATTAAGAAGATCATTGAGCATCTGCGTGACAGCGGCCTCGGTGTGCTGATTACCGACCATAACGTACGCGAAACGTTAGCGGTCTGTGAGCGGGCTTATATCGTCAGCCAGGGGCACCTGATCGCACACGGCACACCGAATGAAATTCTTGCGGATGAGCAGGTTAAGCGGGTTTATTTGGGTGAAGAGTTCAGACTCTGATAAGGTGTCGTTAATACCGATGTTTACCTGGGAACGATCATCCTGTCTATGAAGCAAGGTTTACAACTCAGGTTCAGCCAACAGCTGGCAATGACTCCGCAATTGCAACAGGCGATTCGCCTGCTGCAACTCTCTACGCTTGAACTCCAGCAGGAGCTTCAGCTTGCGCTGGAAAGTAATCCGCTGCTTGAGCAGACTGACCTGCATGAAGAGATCGATTCACGGGAGTCTTCAGAGGCCGAGGCGCTGGATACACGCGAAGCGCTTGAGCAGAAAGAGATGCCTGATGAACTGCCGCTGGATGCGACCTGGGATGAGATCTACACCGCGGGTACGCCTTCCGGCACCGGCACCGATTACCAGGATGATGAATTACCGGTTTATCAGGGCGAAACAACCCAGTCGCTGCAGGATTATCTGATGTGGCAGGTCGGACTGACGCCGTTCAGCGATACCGATCGCGCCATTGCCACCTCTATTGTCGATGCTATTGATGACACCGGGTATCTCACCGTTTCGCTTGAGGAGATCCTTGACAGCATTGGCGATGATGAGCTCGAAGCGGATGAAGTTGAAGCGGTGCTGAAACGCATCCAGCGCTTTGACCCGATTGGTGTTGGCGCGCGCGATCTGCGTGACTGCCTGCTGGTGCAGCTTTCACAATATGCGCCCGAAACGCCGATGCTGGCAGAAGCGCGCCTGATCGTCAGCGAACATCTCGATCTGCTGGCAAACCACGACTTCCGCAGCCTGATGCGGGTCACACGCCTCAAAGAAGAGGTGCTGAAAGAGGCGATGCTGCTGATTCAGTCGCTGGACCCGCGTCCGGGTCAGTCGATCAATACCGGCGAACCAGAATATGTCATTCCCGATGTGCTGGTGCGTAAGATCGGCAGCCGCTGGACGGTTGAACTCAATGCCGATAGCGTGCCACGCCTGAAGATCAATCAGCACTATGCGGCAATGAGCGGCGCGACGCGGAACGACAGCGACAGCCAGTTCATTCGCAGTAATCTGCAGGAAGCCCGCTGGCTGATTAAGAGCCTGGAAAGCCGCAATGATACCCTGCTGAAAGTGACGCGCTGTATTGTTGAGCAGCAGCAGGCCTTTTTCGAGCAGGGTGAAGAATTTATGCGCCCGATGGTGCTGGCGGATATCGCCCAGGCCGTTGAGATGCACGAATCGACCATCTCCCGCGTTACCACGCAGAAGTATCTGCACAGCCCGCGTGGCATTTTTGAACTGAAGTACTTTTTCTCCAGTCACGTGAATACCGAAGGTGGCGGTGAAGCCTCCTCTACCGCGATTCGTGCCCTGGTGAAAAAATTAATTTCGGCGGAAAATCCAGCCAAACCCTTGAGCGACAGTAAACTGACCTCCATGTTATCTGATCAGGGGATCATGGTGGCACGGCGTACCGTCGCCAAATATCGTGAGTCTTTATCCATCCCGCCATCGAACCAGCGTAAACAACTGGTTTGAAAGAAATGAGAAGGAAGACCTATGCAGCTGAACCTGACCGGGCAACACGTTGAAATCACTCCACCTCTGCGTGAATTCGTCAACGGTAAATTTGCCAAACTGGAACACTATTTTGAACATATCAATCAGGTCTATATTGTCCTGAAGGTTGAGAAAGTCACGCAGGTGGCTGACGCAACACTACACGTGAATGGTGGCGAGCTGCACGCCACATCCGAAGCGGAAGATATGTATGCGGCCATTGACGGACTGATCGATAAGCTCACCCGTCAGCTGACCAAACACAAAGATAAACTGAAAAAACACTAACCTTCACGCTAGCGACGCGCGCCTGGCGCGCAGAGCCGACAGGATGGGGCGGATAATCCGCCCCGTTTTGTCATCTGAGCAGGCGCCGTTTGTCACACGCGTCAATACGCGCTGGCGGTGAATGGCCTGGTGAACACGCAAGTGAAACGATAATGAACAACGATCTCACACTGGAATTGAGCACAGTGCTTTCGCCAGACTGCACCCGCAGCGGCGTCCACTGCCAGAGCAAAAAACGTGCGCTGGAAATCATCAGCGAACTGGCCGCTAAGCAGCTCAACCTGCCGCACCAGACGCTTTTCGAAGCGATCCTGACCCGCGAACGCATGGGCAGTACCGGTATTGGTAACGGGATAGCCATCCCGCACGGCAAGCTGGAAGAGGATACGCTGCGCGCGGTTGGGGTGTTTATCAGCCTCGAACAGCCGATTGCGTTTGATGCCGTCGACAACCAGCCGGTCGATCTGTTGTTTGCCTTACTGGTCCCGGCTGATCAGTGCAAAACACATCTGCACACCCTGTCACTGGTGGCAAAGCGTCTGGCAGATAAAACGGTTTGCCGTCGTCTGCGCGCAGCGCAGAGTGATGAAGAGCTCTATGCCATTATTACGGAAGTCCAGTCGGAGCAGTAACGCGTCTTTACCGGCCCGGTGCCGGTTTTAAAACGGGAGAGAAGGTCATGGTGCTGATGATCGTTAGCGGTCGTTCAGGCTCGGGGAAGTCAGTGGCGCTCCGTGCGCTGGAAGATATGGGGTTCTACTGCGTTGATAACCTGCCGGTCGTGCTGCTGCCTGAGTTAGCTAACTCGCTGGCTGAGCGCAATATTTCGGCGGCGGTCAGCATCGACGTGCGTAATATGCCCGAATCCCCGGAAATTTTTGAAACCGCACTGAATAATCTGCCTGATACATTTTCCCCTCAGCTGCTGTTTCTCGACGCCGATCGCAACACCCTGATTCGTCGTTACAGCGATACGCGCCGTCTGCATCCCCTCTCCAGCAAAAACCTCTCGCTGGAGAGCGCGATTGATGAAGAGAGCGATCTGCTGGAGCCACTTCGTTCACGTGCCGATCTGATCATCGACACCTCAGAGATGTCGGTGCATGAGCTGGCAGAGATGCTGCGTACCCGCCTGCTGGGCAAGCGTGAACGTGAGCTGACCATGGTGTTTGAGTCGTTTGGCTTCAAGCATGGCATTCCGATTGACGCTGACTATGTATTTGACGTGCGCTTTCTGCCCAACCCCCACTGGGATCCCAAACTGCGCCCGATGACCGGCCTCGATCGTCCTGTGGCGGCCTTCCTTGATCGCCACACTGAAGTGCATAATTTTATCTACCAGACGCGCAGCTACCTTGAACTCTGGCTGCCGATGCTGGAGACCAATAACCGTAGCTATCTTACCGTGGCGATTGGCTGCACCGGCGGTAAACACCGCTCAGTCTATATTGCAGAACAGCTGGCAGATTACTTCCGTTCACGGGGTAAGAATGTGCAGTCACGCCATCGTACGCTGGAAAAGCGCAAATCATGACCGTCAGACAAACTGTAGAAATCAAAAATAAGCTGGGCATGCATGCACGTCCGGCGATGAAGTTATTTGAGCTGGTGCAGAGCTTTGATGCCGAAGTATTACTGCGTAATGAAGCGGGCACTGAAGCCGAAGCCAGCAGCGTGATTGCGCTGCTGATGCTCGACTCGGCAAAAGGCGGCCACATTGAGATTGAAGCCAGCGGCCCGGAGGAGATCCCGGCGCTGGCAGCGGTGATTGAGTTATTTGAAGCGGGTTTCGATGAAGATTAATGCTTAGTCGAGCTGATTACGCTGCAGGAAGCCTTCCCCACCAAGCTGGCGCATCTGACGCAGTATCCACTGCTGCCGCTCTCTGACGTAGCCTGAGGGTGCTGCAGCACGATAACGTATCGGATTAGGCAGCACCGCTGCCAGTAAGGCAGCATCTGCTGCGGTCAGCCGGCTGGCAGGCTTATGGAAGTAGCGCTGAGAAGCCGCCTCAACGCCAAAGATGCCGGGCCCGAACTCCGCAATATTGAGATAGACGGTTAAAATACGCCGCTTCGTCCAGACCGTTTCAATTCCTACCGTCAGACCCGCTTCCAGACCTTTACGCACCCAGCTGCGACCATCCCAGAGGAACAGATTCTTCGCCGTCTGTTGAGACAGCGTGGACGCCCCACGCATCCGGCTATCGCTGTTATCCAGTACAGACTCAATCGCCGCCACATCAAAGCCCCAATGGGTGGGAAACTTTTGATCTTCTGAGGCGATAACGGCCAGCCCCATCCAGGGCGAAATCTCGTCATGGCCGACCCAGTCTGAATGGGCGACATAACTAAAATCACCGCGTAACCAGGCTCCGATCTGTCGTTCAGCCATCACCGCTGAGAACGGCACGGGTAAGAACGAAAAGAGTAAAATGCCCGCCAGCCATATTCCCAGCCACACCAGTACGATACGACCAACAATACGTCCGATACGCTGTCCGACGCTTCCTTTATGCTTGTTCATGCAATCTTCCCACACTTGTTTCAGACGTTAATCAATCACTCATGTAATCACTGCTACAAAAGCAGCCTTTTTACGATTATCGCTGAAAACTGACAGGCTGTTTCCAGACTTTATTCAATCATTTTGCATCAACATGCTGCAACAGTTCGAAATAGTTCAAGTACTTCCGCAAAAAAGGAATCGGTTCCATTCATTGCCATTGCTTAGCATCTTTCCAGATAAACACTTAATCATGAGTAATAAGCGCCCGCATGAATCATTTACCATGCTTAACTGTTATTGTTTTCTTAATCCTGCCGCGCCTAAAGGTTAATCAGAATTATCGTTATAACGGATAAATAAGCAGCGCTTAATAGCGTCACGGGTTGCCAGAATGGCACTATTTCCTTCCAGGAATAACCCTGATAGCAGAACGACAGAAGGACAAACTTTTAGATTCTTTTTTATCATTCCAAATCGTTTTGGATAATTCGTGTCATTTCAGGCAGCGCGCTTGCAATATCAGCGCGTTAGCCTCACTCAAAAGGCAAATGTTAACGGCGGCTCACTTTGGTGCTGCTCAGCCTCAGTTTCCCTGCCCGGCAGCATTAAAACTACACGAAAAAGCGTAAAACTGATTAAAATAGCAGCAACACAGCACAGAAATTAATTCCTTACTTGACTGTGTTGCCAAATTAATGTTTTCTGTATTTAAACGCTGCTCAATATCACAAATTTTAATGAATCTTGTCGCATGAGAAGATGAATTTGCTAAGGTGATGACAGTGTTAACCAATACCCTGCGGCTGCATTAATTATTCAAATCATAGCGGCCGCAATGATTTCCCTGGTGTTGGCGCAGTATTTCGCGCACCCCGGCCTCGGCTGGGGTCATTTTTTTCCGGGGTATCACTTATCCTGCTCTGCCACCCAGTCGCGTAATACCTGCACATCGTGTCGCCATTCATGCTTCAGCTCATCAATCCATTCACCCACATTGTCCCACCACGCCGGTAACTCCGGACTCTGAATCTGTTTCGCCAGCATCTGCAAACGCTGCAGCCCGACCGAACCCGCCGCCCCTTTGATTTTGTGTCCCTCTTCAGCAATGCCTTTCTGATCGCGCGCCATCAGATTCGACTCCAGCACCGCAAGGTAGTCCGGCATCATCTTTTCAAACATCGTCAGGCTTTGGGTAATCAGGCTGGGACCAACCAGCTCGATATACTGTTCGAGCATCGCGACATCCAGCAGCATCCGGGTTTTGTCATCGCTGACATCAGCGATCTCCTCTTCCGGTTCTGCCTGATAATCCCAGTACTTTTTAATCATCGCAGTGAGTGCCGGCACTGCCAGCGGTTTGCTGAGCACGTCATCCATTCCCGCGTCGA
Organism: Pantoea sp. Fr-CA_6; assembly: GCF_024520895.1. Lineage (NCBI taxonomy): Bacteria > Pseudomonadati > Pseudomonadota > Gammaproteobacteria > Enterobacterales > Erwiniaceae > Pantoea > Pantoea sp. Fr-CA_6. The sequence goes on from NZ_JALNPO010000005.1 coordinate 185,673, forward strand.
AGTACTCTTTTTTGTCTTTGAGAACATTGGCGGTAAGAGCAACCAGCGGGGGCAGATGCGTTCCCTGGTACTGCTGGCGAATCGCACGTGAGACATCCAGCCCGGTCATATCGGGCAGCTGAATGTCCAGCAGCACCAGGTCAAACTCCAGCGGGTCAAACATCGCCAGCGCCTCGCTGCCGGTCATGGCGACCTCCACATTGCAGCCCAGCTTCTCCAGTACCGAGCGCGCGACAATCACATTAAGCTCAATATCTTCAACCAGCAGCACGTGCAGCGCAGGCAGTGGCAGGCTGTCGTCCACGCCTTCATCCTCCACCTCTTCAGCAATGCGTGGCGCTTTAATCTCTACGGTGAAGCAGGAACCCTGTCCCGGCGCACTGTGCACCCGGATATCACCGCCCATCGCCTGCGCCAGGCGGCGTGATACTGCCAGCCCGATGCCGGTACCGGTAGCCGGTTTACCGCCATGCTGATCTTTGACCTGATAATACATAGCGAAGATCTTGTCCTGCTCCTCCTGACGGATACCCATGCCGGAGTCCTGCACCTCAAAGCGCAGCGTCTCGTCCTGCTCATAGGTTACCCGCACCACGATCTCGCCCTGCTGGGTGAACTTCACGGCGTTACCAATCAGGTTCCACAGAATCTGGCGCAGACGCGTTCCATCGGTCGAGATCATATGCGGCAGCGGCAGTTGCGGCGCGAGCACAAACTTCAGCCCTTTCGGCTGTGCCAGCAGGCCAGAGAGGTTTTCTAAATCGGCCAGGAAACCGGTGAAGTCGAGCGGCTGATTATCCAGCTGTACTTTACGGCGCTCGATTTTGTCCACCTCAATCACATCATTGAAGATATTGCCCAGCGTGATGGCGGAGACGTGGATGGTTTTGAGATATTTCAGCTGTTCCTGATTAAGGTCGGTGTCCAGCAGGATGCGGCTCAGGCCGACAATGCCATTAAGCGGCGTACGAAGCTCGTGGCTGATCGTAGAGATAAAGGTGGTCTTCTCCCGGCTGGCGTTCTCTAACGCGTCCTGATAGCGCTTACGTTCGGTTATATCGCGGCCAAAGCCCATCAATCCGCTGCGCTTACCCACACGGTCGTAGTAAGGCACTTTACGGATCTCGAAGCAGGCTTTGCGTCCGTCGGGATATTGCAACCACTGTTCATAGGTCAGCGAGACGTTGTGGCGGAATACCTTTTCGTCCGTTTCCAGCACCTTAGTGGCCGCTTCATCATCATAGATATCGCGCGGCGTCAGGCCAATCAGCTGCTTTTCGCTTTTGCCGGTCAGCAGCTCCATTGCACGGTTGCAGCCGGAGAACTGTTTATCGATGTTGCGATAGAACACCAGGTCAGGCGAGGCATCCAGGAAGGAGCGCAGGAAGGAGGATTGCTGTTCCAGCTCAATCTGTGCCTGCTCACGACGCGTTACCTCTTCACGCAGCTTATCCATCACCTGTTCGCGTGCCAGCTCCGCCTTTTTACGATCGCTGATCTCCTGATTCAGCTGCGTAATGGTCTCTTTCATCTGCTGATTGAGTTCCAGATCCCGGGTACGCATCTCTTCCAGCTTATCCACCAGCCGTGCCAGTCGTTGCCGTGACTCCTCCAGCTGATCGACCACCACCGAGAGAAAATAGACCGCCCAGGGCGTGATCAGCAGCCCGAAGAAGACCGAACGCACCACGTCAATGCTCTCGACATGGCCCCGCAGTACCATCGTGACCGCCATCTGGACAATCATCGCCAGCACCACCAGCGCAGACGCCAGCAGCAGCGAGAACCTCACCAGTCCAAGCTTCACCATTAAATCAACGTAGTACTGCGCCAACAGACGAATTTGTTTCATAACAACTCCCTGGAAGAGAAACAGCCTCATAATAGCGCAGTTAACCCGCTGCCGTCGCAGCACGTCGCGTGGAGATAAGGGATCAAATGCGCTTTTATGGTGCAGCAGCCTCGCCGATCGGCGACGTTAAGGACAAAGCGGTTAAAACCCTTGACTGACTGTGCCAAATGAATAATCTGTAAGGCCGCCAGCGAATCACCGATTTCTCTGTACGGCCTTTTTTCAATATCCTGGCAGCGTCCTGTTGCACAGGCACACCCTTTTATATGCATAGCCATTCATCTTTAATGCTGTTTTAAGCATGCCCATGCTGATTAATTTTTCTTATAACCAACCGCGGTTTCATTCAAATAACCGGACATAAGAAAAACAGATACATGCTATGCATCATGGGTGCTGAACAGCATTTAATGCTGCTTAACACCCTGTCACCAGCATGGTGCAGAGATCTGACGCCTGCACTACAGTGAGTCAGTTCACATTTATCGGCCTGTCGCCAGGCACCAGAGTGATACATTTTAAACCTTAAAAAGCATTTAATTCATAGACTTAAGCAGATAAAACGCATGATAATCCCGTCTGACCGCCCTATTTGACCTGATTACGCTTTCCCGATAAGTTGGAAATCCGCTGAAAGCTTTCCAGACGGGCCATTGTCTCGGCATATCTATGCAACAAGAAGACTCCCGCGTGGTTTAAGTCATCTCCTTTAAGAGACCGGAAATCAGAGAGCAGCTCAATTAAGGACGTTTTACCGATGTCTGGAGAGAAATGCTCAGGGCTATGACGCGCGCTCGACAGAGCATGGCGATGAAAATGATAGCGCCCCCGTTGCGCTCAGACCCTGAAACAGTGCAGGTAATGTCAAAGCAGTTTAAGGAGACCCTCAATGTCCACTAAAAAACCTCAATCCTATGGCTTGTATGATCCGACAGCAGGCAGTGACAGCTGTGGTGTAGGTTTCATTACGCGTAAGGACGGCGAGCAGACCCACGAGATTCTGCAGATGGCGCACAGCGCCCTGTGTACGGTGCCTCACCGCGGCGGCATGTCAGCGGAAGGCGTTGGCGACGGCGCGGGGGTCAACGTTGATCTTTCGCTGCAGTTCTTCCGCAAAATTACCGGCCAGCCGCTGGAAGCGGGACGCTTTGGTGTCGGTAACTTCTTTGTGCCGAAAGATGCTGAGCTGCGCGCGAATGCCGAACGTCTGGTGGATGAAACCCTCAGCAGCTTTGGTCTGCCGGTACTTATGAAGCGTGACATGCCGCTCGACAGCAGCGTGACGCGCCCGGCAGCCGCGCAGTTCCAGTTACCGATTCTGCAGTGGATTTTCACTGCGCCACAGGATGTGGTGGATCAGAACGACTTCGAAAAACGCATCTACCGTGCCCTGTTAACCATTGAAGCCCGAGCTTTCACCGAAAGCGAATTTGGCGGCCTCTATCCGCTGTCGCTGTCATCACGCACGCAGGTGTTCAAAGCCCGTCTGAATTCCAATGAAGTGATCCCTTACTTCAAAGATCTGACCGATCCCGATCATCAGGTGCGCGGGCTGTTTTTCCACACCCGCTTCTCCACTAACACCGATCCCCATACCACGATGGCGCAACCGTTCCGCCTGATGGCGCACAATGGCGAGCTGAACACTGACCGTAAAAACCGCATCGCTGAGTCCGCGCTGGCACTGGCCCGTGGCAAGACCATCGTGCGGCCTAAAGGCCAGTCCGACAGTTCGCGCCTGGATCAGAGCATCCACAGCCGTCTGATGGAAGATGACCTCGATCTGATCACCGCCGTGGTGTCAATGATGCCGCCCGCCTGGGAAAACGACAGCGCGCTGTCGCCAGAAGTGCGTGACATGCTGGAGTACTTCTCGCTGTATGAAGAGAAGAACGACGGCCCTGCTGCCTTAATCTTTGGTAATGGCGAAGTAATTGGCGCCCGTCTTGATCGTCTGGGTCTGCGTCCACTGCGTTCAGTAGAAACCGCTGACTATATCGGTGCGATGTCGGAAGCCGGCCAGATCGCCTTCCCACCTGAAAGCGTGTTGCGTCGTGGGCGTATCGAAGCGGGCGGTATGCTCTATTTCGATCACCGTGAAAAACGCAGCTATACCACGCTGCAGGCACTTGAAAAACTGGCCGCAGAGAAAGATTATTCGGCGTTGCTGCGTGAAGCGCGCGTCGGTCTTGACGATCTGCCCGAGATCCCGGCAGAACAGCAGGGTTCACCGCTGCGTTATCGTGGCGATCTGAAAACGTATCAGCGCTTTGTTGCCTACTACTACAATCAGGAAAGCTTCAAGTTCATGATGGACCCGATGCTGAATACCGGCGCAGAGAAGATCTCTGCGATGGGTTACGGCAACGCCATCAACGGCTTATCCGATCATGAAGGCGGCATGGCGCACTACTTCTCTCAGCGCTTTGCGCAGGTTACCAACCCGCCGCTGGACTCTATCCGCGAAGTGGATGGCATGACGTTGCGTGTCGCGCTGGGGGCAAAACCCCATCTGGGCCGCAGCAAAGGCCGTCAGATTGTGGTGCCGACCCCGATTCTCAGCCACCTCGATATGCTGCGTTTACGCGAGCAGACTATCGCACCTTATGCCCGCTTTGAGATGCTTTATGAGCCGGTGATCGGCAAAGATCTGCTGAGCACCACCGCGAACGCGAATGCTTTGGAAAAAGCGATTGATGACCTGGCGCAACAGGTGGTTGATTTTGCCCGTACCCAGGGTGGCATCGCCGTACTTACCGATCGCCATATCTCTTCAAAGCACGCCGCGATCCCGATGCTGCTGGTGGTTTCCGCCATCAACCAGCGCCTGATAAAGGAAGGGTTGCGTCTGGATGTTTCTCTGGTGGTTGAAAGCGGCCAGAGCATCTCGTCGCACCACATTGCCGCCACACTTGGCTTTGGAGCGTCAGCTATCTATCCGCTGGGCGTACAGATGCGCGCAGAGGAGAAATTTGGTGAAGGTGAAGAAGGTAACAAAGCCTTTAAGCGCTATGCCAAAGCGGCTGAAAAAGCACTGATGAAAACCATGGGCAAAGTGGGCCTCTGTACCGTTGAGAGCTACAGCAGCGGTGAGTTCTTTGAGCCTAACTTCCTCAACACCGATGATCCGGTGCTGAAAAAGTATTTCCCGAATATCAAAACGCCGGTGGGCGGCGCAGGCTTCGCGACGATCGCGCAGATGGCCGTTGACTGGCACCAGAGCGCACTGAAGATTCAGGGCGAATCTGAAGTTCCGTTGCTGGGCCTGTTCAAAGAGCGTGCAGAAGGCGCAGGTCACTCCTACGGCACCATCGCCGTGCGGACCTTTATCGATATGACCGAAGAACCGATTCGCTTTGCCGACAAAGCGCGCGAAGAGGACAACTTCATCCGCCTGATGACGCTGGCTAAACTGGATAATGCGTTTGGCATCAAGCCTGAGACCTTTAAAGACAGCAGCTTTGAGCGCATCCCGGATGAGGTGATCAATAATTTCGCGATTACTGCTGATTACCGTCAGTTCTCAAGCCTGATGTATGAAGAGCGTAAACGTCGCCCGGCGGCCCTGCGCGACATCCTGACATTCCCGGCTGACCTGACCCACATCGACAGCGAAGCGGAGTTCCGCCGCAAGCTGGGACGCTACTCGCTGACCAACAACGGCTTTGCCATTCGTGGCATGGAGTGTGAAGCGGTAGATGGCAGCCTGAATCACTTTATGCTGCGTCTGACCGATGCGATTGAAGGACTGAAGCCTGAGAGCGAACGCCTGCAGAACCTGTCTCGCGCCCTGAAATCCCGCTTCGGCGACGATATCGAAAGCAGCGAAGTGGTGACTGGCGGTCTGAAAGTGACCGCTTACGGTAAAGCGGCCGATTATCTGTCACGTATCTTCACCACCCTGCCCTCACTGCCACTGAGCGAAGTGCAGCCAGCCTGTGAAATTACCCGTACCTTTGCCTCCGGGGCGATGAGCCACGGTGCGCTGGTGGCTCCCGCTCATGAAGCGGTCGCGCACGGTACCAATATGGTCGGCGGCATGAGTAACTGCGGTGAAGGCGGCGAGCATTATTCCCGTCACGGCACCATTCGTGCCTCACGCATCAAACAGCTGGCTTCGGGCCGTTTCGGCGTCTGGGCTGCCTATCTGGCGGATCCGATGCTGGAAGAGCTGGAGATCAAAATTGGTCAGGGTGCGAAACCTGGCGAAGGCGGCCAGCTACCGGCGGCCAAAGTTACCGTCGAGATTGCTGCCGCGCGTGGCGGTACGCCTGGCGTCGAGCTGGTCTCACCGCCGCCGCATCACGACACCTATTCCATCGAAGATCTGGCGCAGTTGATCCACGACTGCAAAGCCGCGCGGGTGCGCGTTATCGTCAAGCTGGTCTCGTCTGAAGGGATCGGCACCATCGCGGTTGGCGTGGCCAAAGCCGGTGCAGACGTGATTAACGTTGCGGGTAACACCGGCGGTACCGGCGCTGCGTCGGTGACCAGCCTGAAATATACCGGACGCGTGGCTGAAATCGGCATCGCTGAAGTCCACCAGGCGCTGTGCGCCAACGGTCTGCGTGAGAAAGTGCTGCTGCGCTGTTCTGGCGCACAGCAGACCGGCAGCGACGTGGTGAAATCTGCTTTGCTTGGCGGCGACAGCTTTGAGTTCGGTACGACGGCGCTGATGATGCTGAAATGCGTGATGGCGAAGAACTGTAACGTTAAGTGCCCAGCTGGCTTAACCACGAATGCCGAAGCGTTTGATGGCGATCCGCGTCAGCTGGCGCAGTATTTCCTCAACGTGGCGCATGAAGTGCGTGAAATACTGGCGCGTATGGGCCTGCGTTCCCTGCGTGAGGCACGCGGTCGCTCTGACCTGTTGCACCTGATGGATCACCCGCTGGAAGTGGGCAAGCTCGACTTACGCGCCATGCTTACCGTGGTGCCTGAGCTGAAAATCGACAAGCCGGTTTATCTGGAAAAAGATTTTGAGCTGGATGATGTCTGGATTGAGCAACTGAAGCTGTCGCTGGTGGATCAGGGAAATCCTGACGTCACTCTGGGCAACAACATCGTGCTGAATAACCGAAACAAAAGTGTCGGCGGCCAGCTGGCCATCGATATTGAGCGGATGCTGAACCATCAGCTGAGTTCTGAGCAGCTGCAGGCGATGCCTGCCGTAATGACTGACGATCGCGGTCGTCGCTATCTGGCCCCTGAGAGCGTAAAAATTTCCACCACCGGTTCTGCCGGTCAGTCGTTTGGCGCCTTCTGCAACGATGGCATGCAGCTGACCCATTACGGCACCTGTAACGACGGTGTCGGCAAAGGACAGTGTGGCGGCGAACTGATCGTGATGTCGCCTGGTGGCGGCGCGCAGGATGCCGATGGCAACGTGCTGATTGGTAACTTTGCGCTGTTTGGCGCGACCGGCGGACGTCTGTTCGTGCAGGGCCAGGCCGGTGACCGTTTCGCGGTGCGTAACTCCGGTGCCACCGCCGTGGTTGAAGGCGTCGGTGACTTCTGCTGCGAATATATGACCAATGGCGCCATCCTCAACCTGGGCACCTTCGGTAAAGGATTTGGCAACGGCATGAGCGGCGGCTTCGCCTACCAGTACGACCCCTATGGATCGCTGGCCAGCCATGCTGCCGGTGATTCGGTACAGTTCGGCTCGATTGCCGATCAGGATGAAATGGCCCAGGTGCATAAGCAGGCGGTACTGACCATGCTGAACTGGCATCTGGAGGCGACCAAATCACCGCGTGCCGCCTGGCTGCTGGAGAACTGGGAAACGGAGTGTCACCACTTTGTTTACGTGATGCCGCGCTCGCTGCTGCTCTATCAGGATGGCGGCGAGATTCTGAAAGCCAAGAGCCGCAAAGATCTGCTCGAAGAGCTGTCGACGGCGCTGGCAGGCCATCAGGTGGCGAAGTTTAAAGCCGCATGGCGTCAGGGTAAAACCATCGCCAACGGTGCCGTACCAGCTTATGGCGCGACCGATACGCTGGAGATGTTTGTCCTGCTCAACAACTACACCGTGCTGAGTTTTGCCCAGCAGCTGGCGCTGGGCAAATTACCGAAAGGCACCCCGGTTGAAGATGCGGCAGTTGAAAAAGCGGTCCGTAATCTGTTGATGACGGAAGACTTTTCGCTGATAAGCAAGCTGCAGCGTCATGCCCGTTCCGCTATCGAGAGCTACAGCGATGATGAACTGGCGAGTCTGATTGGAACCAAACGCATGTCAGATTACAAAGCGGCGCTGACGCAACGTAACATCCGCTCCATGGACAGTCTGGCAACCTACGGCTGGATCATGTACCAGGATGCCTGTAACCGGGAAGTGCTGGGCCACCTGCCTGACTTTGAAGAGCTGTTTGCACGTGCGGCATTGCCGGAAATCGCCGCTGCGGTGGGTAAACTCTCCTGACAGTGATACTGATCAGGCTGAACTGAATATTATTAATTGATCATTGCCCGGATTAATCGTTGTACCGGACAGATGCAGCACCGCTCTCCCCTGTCGCACACGCTGCGGCGCGGGAAAGCGGAACCGCTTTCACACCGGACAATGCCACTGATGACGGGCGAGAACGGGATTGAGTAAAAGTACCCATGAAAATTCCTTATATTCCAGAAGATGCACCTTTTAATGGCGATCAGAAGTACTGGCTGGCTGGCTTTCTTGCGGGTCTGCACTCCCGTTTGCTGGTATTAGAAGACAAGCAGCAACCCGCCGCGGGCACAAGCGCAGCCGCGACGACGCAACTGCACATTCTTTATGGCTCACAGACCGGCAATGCTGAAGCACTGGCGCAGACCGCAGCGAAATCTGCCCGCGCTAAAGGACTGGTGCCGGTGGTTCAGGCGCTGGGCGATGTCGATCTCGACGTATTTGCCACCATGCGCCATGTACTGATCGTCACCTCGACCTATGGCGAAGGTGAAATGCCGGACAACGCGCAGCTGTTCTGGGACGCGATCTCTGCCAGTACCGCACCGCGTCTGGAGCAGATGCATTTCGCCGTGCTGGCGATTGGTGATACTGGCTACGATGGCTTCTGTCAGGCGGGCAAGTTTATTGATATGCGCCTTGAGCAGCTGGGCGCGAAACGCGTGGTTGATCGTATCGATTGTGATATCGATTTTGAGGAGCCTTCCAGCGAGTGGCTGAACAGCTCAATGCCACAGTTTGCCGCCAGCGCGGGCAGCAGCGGCACCGTGCTGGAGAGTGCGCCTGAAGCGCCAGTCATTCCAGGCAGCAACAAATCCAATCCTTACGCCGCCGCGCTGATCACCAACAAGCGTTTGTCAGGCGAGCAGTCAGCCAAAGATATTCGTCATTTCGAGTTCGACCTGTCTGACAGCGGCCTGAAGTATGAAGCGGGCGATGCGCTGGGCGTAATTCCGGTCAACGAGCCGTCGCTGGTCAGCCTGCTGCTGACCCAGCTTAACGCGGACTACGAGACGCCGGTGCCCGGCTTTGATCGCAGCCTTGGCGACCTGCTGACCTATCAGTTTGAGATCTCAGAGCCGTCACGCAAGTTAATCGAATGGGTCGGGCAGAACACCACCAACCAGGAGCTGCGTCATGTGTTACAGCATGATGATAAAGATGCGCTGGGCGTATGGCTGTGGGGCAAAGATACCCTTGACCTGCTGCAGCTTGAGCTGACGCGCACGCTGGCGGTACCCGAGTTTGTCGCGCTGCTGCGTCCGCTGCAGCATCGCGCTTACTCTATTTCGTCCAGTTCTAAAGCCCATCCTGATCAGGTGCATCTGACCGTTGCCTCGGTGCGTTATCACAGTGGTGGCCGTAATCGCGGTGGTGTCTGCTCAACCTATCTGGCCGAGCGTGTGCGTCGTGGTGAAAAGCCCGCCATCTTTATCTCACCCAATAAATCGTTCCGCGTGCCTGCCAACAACAGCGCACCGCTGATCATGGTGGGACCGGGTACCGGCATCGCGCCATTCCGTGCCTTCCTGCAGGAGCGCCAGGCAACCGGCGCGCAGGGGAAAAACTGGCTGTTCTTCGGCGATCAGCATCAGGAACATGACTTTATCTATCAGGATGAATTACTTGCCTGGCGCGATAATGGCTTGCTGACGCGTCTGGATCTGGCCTTCTCACGCGATCAGGAGAAGAAGATCTACGTGCAGAGCCGGATGCTTGAACAGGGCGCTGAGTTGTATGCCTGGCTGCAGGAAGGGGCTTACTTCTATGTCTGTGGCGATGCATCGCGTATGGCGAAGGATGTGGATAATGCGCTGTATGAAGTGGTTCGCCAGTTTGGTGGCCTCTCCACCGAGCGCGCTGCTGACTATGTCGATCAGCTGAAGAAAGAGAAGCGCTACCTGCGCGACGTCTATTGATCGCGATGGTCTGCTGAAAAAATCCGGCTTGCGCAGGCAGCCGGATTTTTTTATGGCCGACAGGCAAAAAAATACCCGTCGGATGGACGGGTATTCGCTGTTATGTCACTGCTATTTCACTACGCGCAGTGAAGGTCGTCCACCACGTGGCGGTGGATCGTCATCAGGCGGTGTCTCGTCATCGCTGGCATCGTCAGGACGATCACCATCAATCACCGACATCATAGTCTCTTCCTGACCCTCTGACGCCTCATGCGTGCCCAGCTCGTAAGCCGGTTCCGGTTCAAACATCGTCCCGGCGCCATTTTCACGCGCATAGATTGCCAGAATCGCCGCCATCGGCACGTTAACCTGGCGAGGAACGCCACCAAAGCGGGCGTTGAACGACACCTGATCGTTTGCCAGATCGAGGTTACCGACAGCACGTGGCGCAATGTTCAGGACTATCTGACCATCGCGCGCATACTCCAGCGGCACCTGCACACCCGGCAGATTTATGTCGACCACCAGATGCGGCGTCAGCTGGTTGTCGAGCAACCAGTCATAAAAGGCGCGCAGCAGATAGGGACGACGTGCAGTAAGTTGCGACATTTCCATACGTTAAGCCCGGGCTTGCAGCCGCATTTCACGTTCAGCTTCAGTTAATGAAGCGAGGAAGGAGTCACGCTCAAATACGCGATTCATGTAACCTTTCAGCTCTTTTGAACCTGAGCCGATCAAATCGATACCCATTGACGGCAGACGCCATAACAGCGGAGCCAGATAGCAATCAACCAGGCTGAACTCTTCGCTCATGAAATAAGGCGTACGGCCAAACAGTGGCGCGATAGCCAGCAGCTCTTCACGCAGTTGCTTGCGTGCCGCTTCCGCTTCCTGACCGCTGCTGTTCTCTACTTTCCTCATCAGGCTATACCAGTCCTGCTCGATGCGGTGCATCATCAGGCGGCTATCACCACGGGCAACCGGATAAACCGGCATCAGTGGCGGATGCGGGAAGCGCTCATCTAAATATTCCATGATGATGCGTGATTCATACAGCGTCAGCTCACGATCTACCAGCGTCGGTACCGTGCGATACGGATTGAGGTCAATCAGATCCTGCGGCAGGTTATCCATTTCGACCTGCTCGATCTCTACGCTGACACCCTTCTCCGCCAGGACGATACGTACCTGATGGCTAAAAATGTCAGTAGGACCAGAAAACAGCGTCATTACCGAACGTTTGTTGGCAGCGACAGCCATGAAAACCTCCAAGTTTGTTCACAAAAAGATACTGCGAATAGCCAACCACACGGCGACTCACTTGCTTATCGAACTCGCACGCAACCTGGTTAGCTGCGTCACAGATACTGACGCCCCGACAGTGGGGAGGCGCATAACGCACCGGCCTGCGGGCGCAAAGTGACACAGAGTTTACCAGATTTTAGGCTGCTTGTGGGCGTGGAATGAATCTTTGCAGGTAAATTGAGCGCGGCGTTACGGTTTTCGCGGACAGTTTATGGGAAGGCAGAAAATAAAAAACCCGCCGAAGCGGGTTTTTTGAGCCAATTGCCGCAGCCGGAGCTGCAAACAATTAACGCTTGGAGAACTGAGGACGACGACGTGCTTTACGCAGGCCGACTTTCTTACGTTCAACCTGACGCGCATCACGCGTTACGAAGCCAGCTTTACGCAGCTCGCCACGCAGTGATTCGTCGTATTCCATCAGAGCGCGGGTGATACCGTGACGGATCGCACCAGCCTGACCAGAAATACCGCCACCTTTAACAGTGACATAGAGATCGAATTTACCAACCAGGTCCAGCAGCTCAAGCGGCTGACGAACTACCATGCGGGCAGTTTCGCGACCGAAGTACTGTTCCAGAGAACGTTGGTTAATTACGATGTTACCGCTACCCGGCTTAATGAATACGCGAGCGGTAGAGCTTTTGCGGCGACCAGTGCCGTAGTTTTGAGTTTCAGCCATTGCCTTTAATCCCGATTAAATGTCAAGAACTTGCGGTTGCTGTGCCGCATGGGTGTGCTCGTTGCCTGCGTAAACTTTCAGTTTACGGTACATAGCACGACCCAGCGGGCCCTTCGGCAGCATGCCTTTAACCGCGATCTCAATCACACGCTCAGGACGGCGAGCAATCATCTCTTCAAAGGTCGCCTGTTTGATACCACCGATGTGGCCAGTGTGGTGATAGTAGATCTTGTCAGTACGCTTGTTGCCGGTTACAGCAACTTTTTCTGCGTTCAGAACGATGATGTAATCACCCGTATCAACGTGCGGAGTGTATTCCGCTTTATGCTTACCACGCAGACGGCGCGCCAGTTCAGTCGCCAGGCGACCCAAAGTTTTGCCCGTTGCGTCAACTACAAACCAGTCACGTTGGACGGTTTCTGGTTTAGCTGTAAAAGTTTTCATCGAAAAGCTTACCCAAATTAAGTTACACGTTGGTGAAATCCCAAACGCTTAAGTAAACGAATGAGGCTCACACGACCATTTTGACCAGCAAGCCACCCCTTCGGATAGAGTTACTGGAACACAGAGGATTTGGGAAAAAAATCCTTTGCTGTAACGTGGGGTCGCAAGATTATAGAGAAGTCGGTTACAAAAATCGAACCCTATTTCGGTATTTATCCCGATTATTCTCACGGCAGGTGAGGTAAACGCAGATACTCTTCGCTCTGCATCTCCTGAAGTCGGGATAAACAGCGCTGGTATTCAAACTTCAGCCGCGTGCCCTGATAAATCTCGGTCAGTGACGTTTCTGCCGCGACCACCAGCTTCACATGACGTTCATAGAACTCATCGACCAGTGCGAGGAAACGCCGTGCCTGATCTTCGGTTTTGTAGATCATTACCGGCACGTCATACAGCAGCACACTGTGAAAACGGCGCGACAGCGCAATATAGTCATGCTGGCTGCGCCCTTCGCCACACAGGGTGGTGAAATTAATCGCCAGCACGCCCTCGCTGACGCCCAGCGTCGGCATCTGGCGGTGATTAATTTCCAGAACCGGCGCATCTTCAGGCTGGCTGCCCGACAGTGCTTTAAACATCCGCGCCATTTCAGCGTGCGTCTCTTTGTTCAGCGGAGAGTTCCACAGGTGCGCGGAGGTCAGCGTGCGTAACCGGTAGTCGATACCGGCATCCACATTCATCACATCACAATGACGTTTGATCTGCTCGATGGCAGGCAGGAAGCGCGCGCGCTGCAGACCATTACGATAGAGATCATCAGGCGGAATGTTCGAGGTGGCCACCAGCGCAATGCCGCGTTCAAACAGCGCCTCCATCAGCGTGCCCAGCAGCATCGCATCGGTGATATCGGAGACAAAAAATTCATCAAAACAGAGGATGTCCGTTTCCGCTTTGAATCTGTCCGCAATAATCAGTAACGGATCGCTCTGCCCCTGAAGCTGCGTCAGCTCTTCATGCACCCGCAGCATAAAGCGGTGGAAGTGCAGACGCAGTTTGCGATCGCCAGGAATAGACTGAAAAAAGAGATCCATGACCCAGGTCTTACCGCGACCGACACCGCCCCACATATAGAGTCCACGTACCGGTTGTGGCGTCTCGTTTTTCTCTTTACCGATCAATTTTGACAGGCGACCCAGCAGGCCGGATGTGGCAGGCGCGGCGGATTGTTGCCGGGCAACCAGCGCCTGCTGCAGCGCGTCTAAACGGGTAATCGCTTCACGTTGTACGTCATCGGGCCTGAATTCGCCCTGCGACAGCGCCTGTTCATAGCGTGCAAGCGGAGTTGAGGTTTGCATTGTTGTTTCAAAGTCCCTGAATGGTGTCTGATTCATACCACGGTTGCTGAAAAAAAGGCCGTTCTACACTAAGCCATGCTGCTCCAGAGTTCCACATCCATAAGATTAACGGGTATAGTGACTATTATTGAAATGGTGCAATGCCCTACGGAACAATGGAAATAACACGGGAGTCATTATGACCTGGGAATACGGGCTAATTGGTTTAGTGGTTGGTATTATTGTCGGCGCAGTCGCCATGCGTTTTGGCAACAAAAAGCTGCGTGAGCAGCGCAGCATGCAGTACGAGCTGGAAAAATCGAAAGCGGAGCTGGCGGATTATCGCGAAGAGCTGACCAATCACTTCGCGCAGAGCGCGGAGCTGCTGGACAACATGGCGCGTGATTATCGTCAGCTCTATCAGCACATGGCAAAAGGCTCAAATGACCTGCTGCCGAATCTGCCTGGCCAGAAAAATCCGTTTGCCTATCAGCTGACTGAAGCCGAAGCGGACAACGATCAGGTGCCGGTGCAGATGCCGCGCGACTATTCTGAAGGCGCATCCGGTTTACTGCGTGGCGAGCGCCCTGCCCGCGACTAATCTTTTTGGGGCGCAGCCTGTCTGCGCCCGCTGTTTTTGCGAACCCTGACCGCAAACGACTGTCACACTTATTAATTCCTCCCACCTTTTGCAGCGAGAGCGTTGTAGCAATGAAAAAACAAGCACGCCTGTTTAGCGCATTAGCCCTGAGTATTGGGATGAGCCTTGCCGCCGCGCCAGACGCGATGGCAACGCTGCCAGCACAAATTGCGGGCCAGCCGCTGCCGAGTCTGGCGCCGATGCTGGAGAAAGTGTTACCTGCCGTGGTCAGTGTGCACGTGGAAGGCACTGATTCGGGTGCACAGGCTCAGGATATTCCTGAACCGCTGAAGCGTTTTTTTGGTCAGATGCCTGGCGGAAATAGTCAGCCACAGCCGTTTGAAGGTTTAGGTTCTGGCGTGATCATCGATGCCGCGAAAGGCTACGTGCTCACCAATAATCACGTGGTCAACGGTGCGGATAAAATCAACGTACAGCTTGGTGACGGCAGTGAATATGAAGCCAAACTCATTGGTCATGATGAGCAGACCGATATCGCGCTGATTCAGATTCAGGGCGCAAAAAACCTCACGCAGGTGAAAGTCGCGGACTCTGACCAGCTGAAAGTGGGTGATTTCGCGGTGGCGATCGGTAACCCGTTCGGGCTGGGACAGACGGCCACCTCCGGTATTATCTCCGCACTGGGCCGTAGCGGCCTGAACCTGGAAGGGCTGGAAAACTTTATTCAGACCGATGCCGCGATCAACCGTGGCAACTCAGGCGGTGCGCTGGTCAACCTTAATGGTGAACTGATCGGTATCAACACCGCGATTCTCGCCTCCAGCGGCGGTAACATCGGTATCGGCTTTGCTATCCCGAGTGATATGGCGATGAACCTCGCGCAGCAGCTGATTAAATTTGGTGAAGTGAAGCGCGGTCAGCTCGGCATCAAAGGCACTGAAATGACAGCCGATATGGCTAAAGCATTCAATGTCGATGCACAGCGCGGCGCCTTTGTCTCTGAAGTCTTACCGCAATCTGCCGCGCAGAAAGCGGGCGTGAAGTCAGGCGATATCATTACGTCGATCAACGACAAGCCGATTACCAGCTTCGCTGAGTTGCGCGTCAAAGTGGGAACCACGCCGCCAGGTGAACAGGTTAAGCTTGGCCTGCTGCGTGAAGGTAAGCCATTAACGGTTACCGTTACGCTGGAGCAGAGCGCACAGAGCACCGCCAGCGCACAGCTGATGTCACCCGCGCTTCAGGGCGCAACCCTGAGTGATGGACAGACTAAGACCGGTGATAAAGGCGTGAAGGTCGATACCATCGAAAAAGGCACACCGGCTGAACAGGTTGGTCTGCAGAAAGATGATGTGATTATCGGCGTTAACCGTAACCGGGTTCAGACCATTGCTGAAATGCGTAAAATACTGGAAGGGAAACCGCCGGTACTGGCACTGAATGTGGTGCGCGGCGATGAAAGTATCTATCTGTTGTTGAGATAAACCTCGCATTACGGCGGACACAAGCGCGTGTGTGTCCGCCGCTCTCATGCTATTCTCCCCTGCGATCTCCCCTGGCGTAATTTAACACCATGTTTCTTAAACTTTTGCGTGCCGTGGTGCTGGGCCTGATTGTGGCGGGTATTTTGCTCGCAGCACTGCCTGCACTGCGTATGGGCAGCGACGCCCTCTATAACCACGAAAATATTACAGACGAAACGCCCTTTAGCTTCAATCAAGGGGTGCGCCGCGCCGTGCCTGCCGTTGTGAACGTTTACAATCGTAGCGCCCACGGCAACAACAATCGTGGCATCACGACCCTGGGTTCAGGGGTGATCATGAATGCAAAAGGCTACATCCTTACCAATAAGCATGTGATCAATAATGCCGATCAAATTATCGTGGCGCTGCAGGATGGCCGCTTCTTTGAAGCGACGCTGGTGGGTTCCGATGGCATGACCGATCTGGCGGTACTTAAAATTACGGCCTCCGGCCTGCCCGTTATCCCCATCAATCCAAATCGCCAGGCGCATATCGGGGATGTGGTGATGGCTATCGGCAACCCCTATAACCTTGGTCAGACGGTCACGCAGGGCATCATCAGCGCCACGGGCCGGGTTGGCTTAAGCTCATCAGGCCGACAGAACTTCCTGCAGACCGATGCGTCAATCAATCAGGGTAACTCCGGCGGCGCGCTGATTAACTCGCTAGGCGAGCTGATGGGCATTAACACCCTGACCTTCGATAAAAGTAGTGATGGTGAAACCCCGGAAGGGATTGGTTTCGCCATTCCAACCGTTTTAGCCTCGAAGATCATGGATAAGCTGATTCGTGATGGTCGGGTGATCCGCGGCTATATCGGCATTACCGGGCGTGAGCTGCCGCCGCTGCATGGACAGGGCAGCAATCTGGATCGGGTTCAGGGCATTATTGTCAGCGTGGTCACGCCAGATGGGCCAGCGGATAAAGCCGGAATTCAGGCCAACGATGTGCTGCTCAGCGTTAATGGCAAGCCGGCCATCTCCGCGCAGGAGACCATGGATCAGGTGGCAGAAATTCGTCCGGGTTCAGTGATTGATGTGCAGGTATTGCGAAACGATCAGAAACTGACGCTGCCGGTCACCATTCAGGAGTTTCCTGACAGCAGCAGTTAGCTGAAACCTGTGCCAGGTCAGGGATGGCCCGGCTGATCGCAAAGAAGGCCGCCATCCATGGCGGTCGGCCTCGCCATCCTGGCTCGGACGCTTTGCTCTTCATCCGGGCCAACCCTTCCCCTCTAATCCACCATCTTTTGTGATTAACCGATTAGCAGCGATCCACCGGAAACGCGATGACATCGCTCAATGACTCCGCTTTCAACGCCAGCATGATCAGGCGATCGATACCCAGTGCGACCCCGGAACAGGCTGGCATGCCATGCGCCAGCGCATCCAGCAGATATGTATCAATAGGATGCACAGGCAGGCCGCGCGCCGCACGGCGACGGTTATCCTGCTCAAAACGCTGACGCTGCTCACGGCTGTCGGTCAGCTCACGGAAACCGTTCGCCAGCTCAATGCCTTTGTAATAGACCTCAAAGCGTTCGGCCACGCGGTGATCTTCGGTGCTGATCTCCGCCAGGGCTGCCTGGCTGGCCGGGAAATGATAAACGAAGCAGGGTTTATCCTGACCAATCTTCGGTTCCACACCCAGCATAAACAGCAGCATCAGTAAGGTATCGCGATCCTCTTCTGCACGCGCCAGCTCGCCTTCACCCAGTTTCTCTGCCGCTTCACGCAACTGCGCTTTATCCGCTGACAGCGGATCCAGCTCAAGATGACGGATAAACGCCTGCTGATAGGAGAGCGACTCAGCGCTGTCACACTCCAGCACCTGCTGCATCAGATCGTCGACTTCGTTCATCAGACGGTACATATCATAATGCGGCCGGTACCACTCCAGCATGGTGAATTCCGGGTTGTGGTGACGTCCCGCCTCTTCGTTGCGGAAGCTGCGCGCCATCTGATAGATCGGGCCACTGCCCGCCGCCAGCAGGCGTTTCATATGATATTCCGGGCTGGTCATCAGCCAGAGATCGCGCCCCTGCGCAGCGCCAGGCCCGACAAAACGCGTCTGGAATGGCACCAGATGGATATCGGTAATGGTGGCCTGGCTCATCGCCGGCGTATCCACTTCCAGCACGCCGCGATCGGCAAAGAAACGACGCACTTCTGCTAAAATAGCGGCGCGTTTTAACAAATTGGCGATGGATGCGCTTGGTTGCCAGCTTGCCGTTTCGCTCATGGTGATGACTCCTGATACAAATTAGGGGGGGAAGTCTACCTGCAATGCCTGCGGCAAACAATCTCGTGCCCGTACTGCCAAAAACAGCGTTTCGGCTTCTATACTTAAGCGGTTAAATCACAAAGGAATCCCACTATGTCTCCATGGAAAACAGTTGTTGCCAGCCTGAGTGCTTTTCTCTCTGTCGCCTGCAGCACTACGCCGCCAAAGAACGTCACGGTCGTAGATAACTTTGACAGCCAGCGCTATCTCGGTCAGTGGTATGAGATTGCCCGCCTTAACCACCCTTTTGAGCGCGGCCTTGAACAGGTAACGGCAAACTACAGCCCGCGTGAAGATGGCGGCCTGAAGGTAATCAACCGTGGCTATAACGTCAAAAAGCAGCGCTGGCAGGAGAGCGTTGGCAAAGCCTACTTTACCGGTGAACCCACGCGGGCTTCTCTGAAAGTCTCTTTCTTCGGCCCCTTCTATGGCGGCTATAACGTGATTGCTCTCGATCCTGACTACCGCTATGCGCTGGTATGTGGACCGAATCGCCACTATCTCTGGATACTGTCACGCACACCACAACTGGAACCGGGCGTAAAAGAGAAACTGGTTGATCAGGCGCGTCGGGATGGTTTCCCGGTTGAAGAGTTAATCTGGGTAAAACAGAAATAGTGCAGAATCTGACAAGCCGGTACGAAAAGCATTTCGTACCGGTTGGAATAACAGGTTACTTCGTGCTGTTCTGAATCGCCTGGCCGCCCGCTTCGACATCTTCACCTACGCCACGCGTTGTATTACAAGCTGTGAGCAGGGAAGAGAGCACCAGTACAGAGAAGATTGCAGCAATACTTTTCTTTAACATAACAATGTCCTTTTTGATGGATGTAAAGTACAGCGCTTTAAGCATAGCCGGATTTCCGGCAGTTGCTGCTGGCGAGACTTTAAAAAGGACAATCAGTTAAGGTCATTTTGCTGCACGCGAAATGGCACCACCTAAGTGAGAGACATCTTCGCCAAAACCGTGGAATGTGTTGCAGGCGCTTAACGCAGAGGAGACCAGCAACGCGAACGCGATTAATTTTGCCAGCTTGATCATTTTTTTCTCTCAGACAAGAAAAAGGCGCACCAGAAGATGCGCCTGCGAATCTTATTTCACGCGTGACACGTATTCGCCAGAGCGGGTGTCAACTTTCACCACTTCGCCCTCTTGCACGAACAGTGGCACTTTCACCACGGCACCGGTAGAGAGTTTAGCTGGCTTGCCGCCAGTCCCTGCGGTATCACCTTTCAGGCCTGGATCGGTTTCGATAACTTCAGCTTCGATAAAGTTCGGCGGCTGAACGGCGATCGGACGACCGTTCCACAGCGTAACGATACATTCAGCGTTATCCTGCAGCCATTTCGCTGCATCGCTTACCGTCTTCTCTTCAACCTGGAACTGCTCAAAGCTTTCCGGATGCATGAAGTGGTAGAACTCACCGTCGTTGTACAGGTAGTTCAGGTTGGTATCTACTACGTCAGCGCCTTCGGCGGAGTCGGTAGATTTAAAAGTTTTCTCAACGCGAGAACCCGTCAGCAGGCGACGCATTTTAACGCGCGCGAATGCCTGACCTTTACCCGGTTTAACGAACTCACTGGATTCGATGGCATACGGCTCGCCTTCGAACATGATTTTAAGACCGGGACGGAAATCGTTGCTAGAATAAGTCGCCATGAAGGCCCTCTACGAAAATTGACACTGGTACTAAGCCAAAAAAATGGCACACATTGTAACCCTAAAAACACCTTCCAGAGAAGATTGGTTGCAGCAACTTGCGGATGTTGTCACCGAACCTGATGAATTACTGCGGATTTTAGCCCTTGATCAGCACACTGAGCTGGCTGAAGGTGCGGATGCGCGGCGTCTTTTCGCCTTACGTGTACCGCATGCGTTCATCCGCCGGATGAAAAAAGGCGATGCGCACGACCCGCTGCTGCTTCAGGTACTGACCCGCCGCCAGGAATTCACTGATGCGCCAGGTTATAGCACCGATCCGCTCGATGAACAAAGCAACGTTGTACCTGGATTGCTGCATAAATACCGAAACCGGGCTTTATTGTTGGTAAAAGGCGGCTGCGCCGTCAACTGTCGCTACTGCTTCCGTCGTCATTTCCCCTATCAGGATAATCCCGGCAATAAGCGTAGCTGGCAGGCTGCACTGGACTATATCGCCGATCATCCCGAGCTGGATGAGATCATTTTCTCCGGCGGCGATCCGCTGATGGCGAAAGATCATGAGCTCGCCTGGCTTATCGCCGCGCTGGAACAGATCCCGCATCTGAAACGTCTGCGCATCCACAGCCGTTTACCGGTGGTGATACCGGCGCGCATTACCGATCAGCTCTGTCAGATGCTCAGCGAGACGCATCTGCAGGTGGTGATGGTGACGCACATCAACCATGCGCAGGAGATTGATGATGAGCTGCGTGAGGCGATGAGCAGCCTGAAGCGTGCTGGAGTGACCCTGCTGAATCAGAGCGTCCTGTTGCGTGGCATCAACGATAATGCGCAGACGCTGGCCACCCTGAGCAATGCACTATTTGATGCCGGCATTCTGCCCTACTATCTGCACGTGCTGGATAAGGTACAGGGTGCGGCGCATTTCTTCGTGTCAGATGACGAGGCCCGCCAGCTGGTGCGTGCATTACTGTCACAGGTCTCCGGCTATCTGGTGCCAAAGCTGGCGCGTGAAATTGGCGGAGAGCCAAGTAAAACACCGTTAGATTTACAGTTACGTCAGGAATAAAAACGGCCAGCAAAAGGCTGGCCGGTTCAATTTGGCAGACTGCCTGATTCACATTATGGGCACTTGTAGACCTGGCCGGTCATTTTGCTGTCGAGTGGCGCGAACGCGGACAACAGGTTCTGCGTCGGACTGGTTGCTCCATAAATCACGTTACCGCCCATCTCCGCTGCGCGATTGCGCAGGTCGTTTGCTGCGCCACGCAGTGCGCTGGTTTCCCCGCCTGCACCGCTCAGCCAGTTGCTCTGAGAGCCGGTAATATTGCCCAGAAGCTGACAGGTATTGCCAGGCTGCTGATCGGTGAACGTTACGCGCTGTCCTGCTGAAGAGAGTTGCGTAGAGCTGCTGCAGCCCGCCAGCAATAACGCGCCAGCCGTCAGTCCGAGCAAGAGGTTAATCCGCATTGTAATCCCCATTTATTATCATCAGAGTCGGGTGGCAGCGTAGCAGAAAAAGGATTTTTCTTTCTGCACATTCATTGCCCTTATCCCGTTATATCGTCTCAATATTTCACGCCGCTTGCAGGCTGGCAAGCGTGCCGATGCTGGTGAATAAAATGAAGCCAGTCGATCAGTCGGCGCAGCCGCAGACAGCGTGACATATCAAGAGGAAAGACGAACGATTGCGCCTTACTTATACTATTTTCCCACCCAAAAGAAAAACCCCCGACCGTTTCCGATCGGGGGTGATGTCAGAGCGTGATGCCCTTAACCGGTGTAGCCATTACGTCGTGCATTTTCGATGCAATCGGCTTTGTTAACGTAGCCCTGACTGGCGGCGCCGGTAATATTGCCGTTGGGCGCCGTTCTTCTCCAGCGCCACTTGTGTGCTTCGTCCTTATAAAATTCCCATTTATCGTGCATTTTAATTTTCCTTAATCTGTTGTTTATCCCTTTCAGAGCGCGCTATTTTGCGCCGGGATCCACGTTAGAGCATCCCGCCCTGACTAAACCATGATGCAGAACATAAAAAAAGTTAATGGGTTTTTCCTGCTGCTGCCAGCATTCAGACGCTGAAAAAGAAAAACCCCCGACCGTTTCCGATCGGGGGTTCTTTGATGACTTAAGCAGTCAACGGCAATTACATCATGCCGCCCATACCGCCCATGCCACCCATACCGCCAGCGCCGCCGCCTAAATCAGGTGCGTCACCTTTTGGCAGGTCAGTGACCATACATTCGGTTGTGATCATCAGACCCGCAACAGAGGCCGCGTACTGCAGAGCAGAACGGGTCACTTTGGTTGGATCCAGGATACCGAAGTCGATCATGTTGCCGTACTCTTCAGTCTGCGCGTTGTAACCGTAGTTACCGTCGCCCGCTTTCACGTTGTTAGCGACAACAGATGGCTCTTCACCGGCGTTAGAAACGATCTGACGCAGTGGAGATTCCATCGCGCGCAGCGCAACTTTGATACCGACGTTCTGATCTTCGTTCTGACCACGCAGATCAACCAGCTGTGCTGCCACGCGAACCAGCGCCACACCACCACCAGCAACCACACCTTCTTCTACAGCAGCACGGGTTGCGTGCAGCGCATCTTCAACGCGGGCTTTCTTCTCTTTCATTTCAACTTCAGTTGCTGCGCCTACTTTCAGAACGGCTACGCCGCCTGCCAGTTTCGCTACGCGTTCCTGCAGTTTTTCTTTGTCGTAGTCAGACGTTGCTTCTTCGATCTGCTGACGAATCTGGGTTACACGGCCCTGAATTGTCGCTTCTTCACCCACACCGTCGATGATGGTGGTGGTGTCTTTGTTGATCACAACGCGTTTTGCCTGGCCCAGATCTTCCAGAGCCGCTTTCTCCAGTTCCATACCGATCTCTTCAGAGATTACGGTACCACCGGTCAGGATAGCGATATCCTGCAGCATAGCTTTACGACGGTCGCCGAAGCCTGGTGCTTTAACCGCAGCCACTTTCACGATGCCGCGCATGGTGTTAACCACCAGTGTTGCCAGCGCTTCGCCTTCAACATCTTCCGCGATGATCAGCAGTGGTTTGCCGGCTTTCGCAACGGCTTCCAGCACTGGCAGCATTTCACGGATGTTAGAGATTTTCTTGTCAGCCAGCAGGATGAACGGAGATTCCAGTTCAATCGCACCGGTTTCTGGCTTGTTGATGAAGTAAGGTGACAGGTAGCCGCGATCAAACTGCATACCTTCAACCACATCCAGCTCATCCTGCAGGCCGGTGCCTTCTTCAACGGTGATCACGCCTTCTTTACCCACTTTCTCCATCGCCTGAGCAATCAGCTGGCCCACGGTTTCATCGGAGTTAGCAGAGATAGTACCTACCTGCGCAATCGCTTTAGAGTCAGAGCAAGGAACAGACAGCGCTTTCAGTTTCTCAACTGCAGCGATAACAGCCTGGTCAATACCGCGCTTCAGGTCCATCGGGTTCATACCCGCTGCGACCGCTTTCAGGCCTTCGGTGATGATAGACTGTGCCAGTACGGTTGCAGTGGTGGTACCGTCGCCCGCAGCGTCGTTCGCTTTAGAGGCAACTTCTTTCACCATCTGCGCGCCCATGTTCTCGAACTTGTCTTCCAGCTCGATTTCACGTGCCACAGAAACACCATCTTTAGTGATGGTCGGTGCACCAAAAGATTTATCCAGGACTACGTTACGGCCTTTAGGACCCAGGGTAACTTTTACTGCATCTGCCAGTACGTTCACGCCACGCAGCATTTTTACGCGTGCGTCATTACCGAATTTTACGTCTTTAGCTGCCATCTTTAAATATCCCTTAAATTCGTTTCGTTCAGTGAATTACGCGTAAAAATTACGCTTCAACAACGGCCAGAATGTCGCTCTCAGAGATGATAAGCACCTCTTCGTTGTCGATTTTCTCGGTTTTCGCGCCGTAACCTTCGCTGAAGATCACGATGTCGCCAACCTTCACGTCCAGCGGCTTAATGTCGCCACTCTCAAGGATGCGGCCATTGCCGACAGCCAGTACTTCACCACGGGTGGATTTACCGGCTGCGGAACCGGTCAGCACGATGCCGCCAGCTGATTTAGCTTCAACTTCTTTACGCTTGACGATAACGCGATCGTGCAATGGACGAATTTTCATTTGATAGCTCTCCTTTGAGAAGTCCAATCATTCAGTTTTGGGGTTGAACACCGGGCTGCATGGCTTCCGGCCTCGTGACCAGAGAGATAGGGCCGCTACCACCCACTTTCAAGGGGGCGGACAACAAATTTTTTACCTGTGAGTGATAAGTGATGGCTTTTTGAACAGATGATGGGGCAAATAAAAAACGCAACCCGAAGGTTGCGCCAGCGTGCTGACAAACTCAGTACAGGATGACCCTGGCAGCAACGGCTAAGCTCAGGGCGCAGGAAACAGGGTCAGAAGAGGAAAGCGTCCCGCGCATGGACAAAAACGCCGGGAGCGTTTTTGAACAACGCAAAGCGTTGGCCCGGGCTACGGGCGCACCTCAGGGATGAGGTGCGTAATCGCGCGGGCCGAGCAGTCATGGATGACGATTTTGCGACTTTCCGATCTGACCCTGTTCCCTGTGCGGCTCCGGTCTCACAGCTGGCCGGGTCAGGTTTTTCAACAATCTCACGCAACCCGAGGGTTGCGCTTTCAAAGGTGACAGCTGCGGTTAACGATCCTTGTGATCGTCATGATGCTCAAGGCGATCGCTGTCTTTACGCTCGAACTCGCCATCCATGGTGTAGCCGCTGTCTGGACCGGCTCCCGGCCCCCGCCAGACGCGCAGATGAGGCATCAGCTTCAGCGTCAGATGTTTCTGCACCGGTGGCAGCAGCAGCAGCAGGCCCAGCAGGTCGGTAAAGAAACCAGGCAGCAGCAGCAGGAAACCGGCGATGATCAGCGACACGCTTTTGATCATCTCATTGGCCGGGCTTTCATTACGTGCCAGCTTCTCCTGCATCAGCATAAAGTTTTTCATGCCCTGATTTTTGACCAGCGAGACGCCGATGCACGAGGTGAAGACCACCAACAGCATGGTAAGCAGCACGCCCATGACGTGTGCAACCTGAATGAAGAGGGAAATCTCAATCCAGGCCAGAACGAAAAAGACTAATAACGGTATCCAGCGCACCGTACTCTCCTGTAAGTAGGGGCTGAACGGCAGCGTGCCGGTCAGCAGAAAGCGTTCATCCTGAGGATGATAAGAAAAGAGATGGGCACCCGCGCCGCCATTTTCAACCGATCCTGTCAAATTTATCCTGCGGGGTTAATTTTGTAACCAACTTCACATATCGTTAACCAGGCTGCAGCATTAAGTGATCTGCATGCGTGCTTTTCATATGCATCAGAATATGATCGCACACGCCCCTATGAAGACGGATAATATGTCGGCACGGGTACACCACGACAAAATAAACACATCCTTTGTGATGGTTAGCGGCAACAACAAGAAGGTTATCATGGCGAACAACATTCGTATCGAAGAAGACCTGTTAGGTATGCGCGAAGTTCCGGCGGATGCCTATTATGGCGTTCATACTCTGCGTGCGATTGAGAATTTTTATATCAGCAACAGCAAAATCAGCGACATACCTGAATTTGTCCGCGGCATGGTGATGGTAAAAAAAGCGGCGGCGATGGCCAACAAAGAGCTGCAGACCATCCCGCGCAATATTGCCGATACCATCATTAAGGCCTGCGACGAAGTGCTCAACAACGGCCGCTGTATGGACCAGTTCCCCGTGGATGTTTATCAGGGCGGTGCCGGAACCTCGGTCAACATGAACACCAATGAAGTGCTGGCGAACATCGGCCTTGAGCTGATGGGCCACCAGAAAGGGGAATATCAGTACCTCAACCCCAACGATCATGTGAACAAATGCCAGTCCACCAACGACGCTTACCCAACCGGTTTCCGCATCGCGGTCTACAGCTCGCTACTGAAACTGCTTGATGGCATCAGCCAGCTGGCCGAAGGCTTCCAGCACAAAGCCGATGAGTTCCAGACCATCCTGAAAATGGGCCGTACCCAGTTGCAGGATGCCGTGCCGATGACCCTCGGGCAGGAATTTCACGCCTTCAGCGTACTGCTGAACGAAGAGACCAAAAGCATTCTGCGCACCGCGGAACTGCTGCTGGAAGTGAACCTGGGCGCGACCGCCATCGGCACCCGCCTCAACACGCCGGAAGGGTATCAGCACCTGGCGGTACAGCGTCTGGCGGAAGTCAGCAACCTGCCGGTGGTGCCAGCGGAAGATCTGATTGAAGCAACCTCCGACTGTGGCGCCTATGTGATGGTCCATTCATCGCTGAAACGTCTGGCGGTGAAGCTCTCTAAAATCTGTAACGATCTGCGCCTGCTCTCCTCAGGCCCGCGTGCTGGTCTGAATGAAATCAACCTGCCAGAGCTGCAGGCGGGTTCCTCTATCATGCCCGCCAAGGTCAATCCGGTTGTACCGGAGGTGGTAAACCAGGTCTGCTTCAAAGTGATTGGCAACGACATCACCGTGACGATGGCCTCTGAAGCGGGCCAGCTGCAGCTCAACGTGATGGAGCCGGTGATTGGCCAGGCGCTGTTTGAGTCGATCAGCATTCTGACTAACGCCTGCTATAACCTGCTGGAGAAGTGCATCAACGGCATTACCGCCAACCGCGCAGTGTGCGAAGCCTATGTCTTCAACTCGATTGGTATCGTGACTTACCTCAACCCTTACATCGGCCACCACAACGGCGACATCGTCGGTAAAATCTGTGCGGAAACCGGTAAAAGCGTACGTGAAGTCGTGCTGGAGCGCGGCCTGCTGACGGAAAGTGAGCTGGACGATATCTTCTCGGTGCAGAACCTGATGTACCCGGTTTATAAAGCCAAACGTTATACTGATGAAAACGAACAGTAAGGTTTAACCGACGCTGGTTAACCAAAGGCACACCGCGATCAACACGGTGTGCCTTTTTTTTTGTTAAACAGCACACCCGGCTATTACCGGTTTATCTTTCAGGAGTCATTCATGTTTGTGGTTGAGCTGCTTATCGTCTTGATGGCGATCTGGTTGGGCGCACGTCTTGGCGGCATTGGTATCGGGTTCGCAGGCGGAATGGGCGTGCTGATCCTGACGCTGGGATTTGGCATGGCACCCGGTGCTATTCCGTTCGATGTGATTGAAATCATCATGGCGGTGATCGCCGCGATAGCCGCCATGCAGGTGGCAGGCGGCATGGATTATCTGGTGAGTCTGGCGGAACGCCTGCTGCGCCGCCATCCTCGCCACGTTACGCTGCTGGCCCCGCTGGTGACCTACCTGATGACGCTGCTGGCCGGTACCGGACATACCGCGTTCTCGACATTACCGGTGATTGCAGAAGTGGCGAAAGAGCAAGGCGTTCGCCCTTCCCGGCCGCTGTCGATTGCGGTAGTGGCTTCGCAGATCGCGATTACCGCGTCACCCATTTCAGCCGCGGTGGTCTTCTTCGCCACCCTGCTTGAGCCGCGCGGCGTCAGCTATATCACGCTGCTGGCGATTGCCATCCCCTCAACCATGGTGGGCCTCTTCCTGGCGGCTCTGGTGACTAACTTCTTAGGCCGTGAGCTAAAGGATGATGAGGTCTATCAGGCGCGCCTCGCCAAAGGCGAAGTCACGCTGCGCGGCGCCAGCCTCTACCAGGCAAAACCGGGCGCGAAAAAATCGGTGCTGCTGTTTCTGACGGGCATTGTGGCCGTGGTGCTTTATGCCACCGCGACCAGCGCCAGCGTCGGGCTGATCGTCAATCCGCCGCTGCCACGCAATGAAGCGATTGTGGTGTTTATGCTGACCATCGCCACGCTGATCAGCCTGACCTGCAAACTCGACACCAGCGAAATCCTCAGCGCCAGCACCTTTAAGTCCGGCATGAGCGCCTGTATCTGCGTAATGGGCGTCGCCTGGCTGGGCGATACCTTTGTGAAGGCACATCTGGCGGAGATTCAGATGCTGGCGGGCGACACGCTGAAAACCTATCCGTGGATGCTGGCGCTGGTGCTGTTCTTCGCCTCGATGCTGCTCTACTCGCAGGCTGCGACTACCAAAGCGCTGATGCCCGCCGCGCTGCTGCTGGGCGTTACGCCGCTTACTGCCATCGCTTCCTTCGCGGCGGTTTCGGCGCTGTTTGTGCTGCCGACCTACCCGACCCTGCTGGCCGCCGTTGAGATGGATGACACCGGCTCGACCCGGATTGGCAAGTATGTGTTTAACCATGCCTTTATCATTCCCGGCGTGATCGCCATTGCGCTGTCGGTGCTCTCTGGCTTCGTTTTTGGCGGATTGCTGCTATAAGCGCACTCCTCGTGTTACGGATGGAGCGTGCTATCATCGGCGCTCTTTAAAACAGGAGTCACAGGATGAATGCTGTCGTTATCCTCTGCACCACACCCGATCAGGTCACGGCGGAGCACCTTGCTGGCCTAGCGCTGGAAGCCAGGCTGGCGGCCTGTGTCACACTGCTGCCGGGCGCCACCTCCTGGTATCTCTGGCAGGGAAAAATGGAGCAGAGCAGCGAAGTCCAGATGCTGCTGAAATGCGACAGCGATCATCAGCAGGCGCTGTGTGATCTGCTCAAAGACGCTCACCCTTACGATGTGCCCGAACTGCTGGCGCTGCCGGTTCAATATGGAGACAGTGAATACTTGTCATGGCTGCACGCATCTCTCGCTTAATTACGCTTCTGCTGACGCTGTTTATCGGCCTGCAGGCGCACGCTTCACTCTTTTCAAATCCGGCGACCAGTCGCTTTGTGCCGGTCGATCAGGCCTTTACTTTTGACTTCGACCAGCAGGGCGCGCAGCTCAACCTGCACTGGAAAGTGAAATCGGGTTATTACCTCTATCGCCAGCAGATCCACATCACACCGCAGAACGCGACCATCGCGCCGTTAACGCTGCCGGCTGGTCAGCCGCATGAAGATGAATTCTTCGGCAAAAGTGAAATCTATCCGCAGGATCTGACGCTGCCGGTGACGCTGCAACAGGCGGCCAGCGGCGCCACGCTCAGTGTGACTTATCAGGGCTGTGCCGCCGCCGGATTCTGTTATCCGCCAGAGACGCGCAGCGTTCCGGTAAGTGCGGTAACCGCCAGCAGCGCACCGCCGCCGGTCAGCGCTCAGCCCGCGCCCGCCAGCCCGCTGCCTTTCTCGCCGCTCTGGGCGCTACTGATTGGTATCGGTGTCGCGTTTACGCCCTGCGTACTGCCGATGTATCCGCTGATCTCCGGCATTATCCTTGGCGGACAGCGCCACTATTCGCTGGGCCGACTGTTCGCGCTGGCGATGGTCTATGTGCAGGGGATGGCGCTGACCTACACGCTGCTGGGAGTGGTCGTCGCGGCAGCGGGCCTGCGCTTCCAGGCCGCGTTGCAGCATCCTTATGTGCTGTTCACGCTCTCACTGCTGTTTATCGTGCTGGCGCTGTCAATGTTCGGCCTGTTTACGCTGCAACTGCCCGCCAGCCTGCAAACCCGCCTGACCCTGTGGAGTAATCGTCAGCAGGGTGGCTCGCTGCCCGGCGTCTTCCTGATGGGGGCACTGGCGGGTTTGATCTGCTCGCCCTGCACCACGGCCCCGCTCAGCGCCATTCTGCTTTACATCGCGCAGAGCGGAAATCTGTGGGCCGGTGCCGGGACGCTGTGGCTCTATGCGGTCGGAATGGGATTACCGCTGATCGCCGTGACCCTGTTTGGCAACCGGCTGCTGCCAAAAAGCGGCCCGTGGATGCAAACCGTTAAAGAGGGCTTTGGTTTTGTCATCCTGGCGCTGCCGGTCTTCCTGCTGGAGCGGGTGCTGGGCGATGCGTGGGGATTGCGGCTCTGGAGCCTGCTCGGCGTCGCGTTCTTTGGCTGGGCGTTCAGCGTCAGCCTGCGCGCCAGCAGCGGTAAGTGGCGCATCGTGCAGATTATCATGCTGGCCGCTGCGCTGATCAGCGCACGCCCGTTGCAGGACTGGGCCTTTGGTGGCCCGGCGGCGCAGCAGCAGGCTGTGGCACCGCTGCCGTTCCATACTATCCAGACGCCGCAGCAGCTCGATAGCGCGCTGCAGCAGGCCCGTGGCCGCATCACCATGGTCGATCTCTACGCTGACTGGTGCGTCGCCTGCAAAGAGTTTGAAAAATATACCTTTAGTGACAGCGCCGTGCGCGATAGCCTGAGTCAGGTACAGCTGCTACAGGCCAACGTCACCGCCAACAACGCCAGTGATAACGCGCTGTTGCAGCACCTTCAGGTGCTGGGCTTACCGACGATTTTGTTCTTTGATGCGCAGGGCCGCGAAATCGCCGGATCGCGCATCACCGGGTTTCTCAATGCCGCCGACTTCCGGGCGCATTTGCAGAAACTTACCCCGTAAACAACACTGGAGTCAGGTCATTGCCCGGTGCATTACCGGGCCTGCATACCAGAGGAGAGTCACTTGCAGCGTGAACAGATACTCGAGCATGCATTGAATGTGCTTGAACAGAACGGCCTCGCCGCCACCCTCTCATTGGAAACCCTGGCGGGTTCCGAATTAACCCGTGATCAGCTTCAGCAGTTCTGGCCCGATCGTGACGCCCTGCTCTACGATGCACTGCGCTATCACGGGCAGCAGATTGATACCTGGCGACGCCAGATCCTGCTGGATGAATCGCTGTCGCCCGACCAGAAGCTGATGGCACGCTATGAGGTCCTGAGTGAGCAGGTCAGCAAAGGACGCTTTCCAGGCTGCCTGTTTATCGCCGCCTGCAGCTTCTACCCGCAGCCCGATCAGCCCATCCATCAACTGGCCGAACAGCAGAAACGCGGCTCATGGCAGTTCACCCACGACATTCTGGTGGAGCAGGCGCTGGACAACCCCAGCATGGTGGCCGATCAGATGGAGCTGATTCTTGAAGGCTGCCTCAGCAAGCTGCTGGTGAAGCGCAATGTGCAGGATGTCGCCACCGCACAGCGGCTGGCGGAGGATGTTTACAGCATCGCGCTGTGCCGTAAAAATGGCGCGCTGGCCTGAGGTTTTACCCGCTTTGACTGAAAATCAGGCAATCAGTCACGTTTCCAGGGGTTTTTTGGTGAAAGCCGTTGACGACCCGCGGCCTTTACGGTTTAATGCGCCCCGTTGCCCGAATAGCTCAGTCGGTAGAGCAGGGGATTGAAAATCCCCGTGTCCCTGGTTCGATTCCGGGTTCGGGCACCAAAATTTAAAGAACCCGCCTCTGGCGGGTTTTTTGCTTTTGTGGAGCGAACCCGTTATCGAAGGTTCGATACACTCG
Source organism: Pantoea sp. Fr-CA_6 (assembly GCF_024520895.1). NCBI lineage: Bacteria > Pseudomonadati > Pseudomonadota > Gammaproteobacteria > Enterobacterales > Erwiniaceae > Pantoea > Pantoea sp. Fr-CA_6. The sequence continues at coordinate 216,977 of NZ_JALNPO010000005.1, forward strand.
CCACATCCTGTGGCTCACCCTCCGGGTCGCGCGAAGCCGCGCGATGCAAAAATGCTCCCGGCATTTTTGTCCGGGTTCGGGCACCATATTTAAAGAACCCGCCTCTGGCGGGTTTTTGCTTTTGTGGAACGAACCCGTTATCGAAGGTTCGATACACTCGCCACATCCTGTGGCTCACCCTCCGGGTCGCGCGAAGCCGCGCGATG